>JAGCCU010000064.1 GCA_017651515.1 Muribaculaceae bacterium
GAGTACGTGCCCTTCGTGCGCGAGGGCGTGAAGTGGGTGTATACCATCCAAAATGAACCCAATGAATTTTATCCTAATTATGACGTGCCACAAGGGACCAGCTCCTATACATTAGAGCTTAAGGGGGATACAATTATAAACGGCAAAGCTTTTAAAGCTATGCACAAATATCATGGTGATGTCATTAATTGGGAGAATGACACTATCCCGGTATATTTGCGCGAAGAGAACCATGTGGTTTATGGTATTGTACTTCATGATCAGACTTATGCCGACTGCCCAATTGGCGTTTGTGGATTTTGGGATGTGTTTGAGCAGATACACGAAGGTAATGAATTCGTGTTATATGATTTCAATGCCCCGATAGCCTCCTGGAATGCCCGGTTCACAAATGGAGAAGAAGATGAGTTTAAGGCATTATATACCGATACAATAATAGCTGGTAGTCATTTGCTAAAAAAACATGTTTATGAGCGTATACCAGGAAAAGAATTCAGTATCATTGAAGCTATAGGATTTGATTCCCAGAAATGTACTGGCTACACATTGTTCCCGAATCTTCCGCTAACCATAGCCGGCACAGATGCTCTGTTCAGACTGAGCCATGTGGTTGAAGACGGCCAGATTATCTACAAAGGCATGAATTACAAGGAGCCAGAAGCTGATGGTTATGGCTACTTGCCAATTCCTCGCGAGGGTGTGAGGTGGGTTAACGAGAAAGTCATCGTAAATAACGGAGACACGACCTGTTATTATTATAACTATGAGTTTTCAGGTAAGGACAGTGTCTATACAAACACAATGAACGAAGTTTATGATGCATGCTATTATTTCCTTGGAAATGATTTAAATGTGGAGCAAGATAGCTTGATTGCCGGTTTAAGAGATTATTACTTAGGCTTAGGGGCGACAGTGTGCTTGAGAAATGATGCGTACAACAAGGTGCGTTCTGAAAACAGGCAATTATTTGATTTATTCCTTTACCTTGATGGAGGATCAAGAAAGCTTTATGACTTTCGTTCATCTGGTGGAGGATGTATTCATTATTATCTTATGTGTGAATACTATTGGTGTTTATATGGTGGATTTGAGGAAGAAGTGACTGAAGAAAATTTGATTGAAATTGAGCCTTTGACAATTGAGGGAGTCAATTGTAGCCGCATAGCTTATTTGGATGAGCAGGGCGAGCCTTTGGCCTATGTGGTTGAGGGCATCGGCTTTGACAGCCGCGACATGGGTGACCTGCTCACGCCGTTCACCCGCCGGCCCGACCCCGACGCCGATTATCAGGAGTGGTGCGGCTTGAGCCATGTGGTGAAGGACGGACAGATCATCTACAAGGGCATGCGCTACCGCCACGGAGCTTTCACGGGCATCGACGAGGTGGTGGCCGACAAGACGCTCCGCCCGCTTGATCCGCACTACTACGACCTGATGGGCCGTTCCGTTGGCACCGAGGTGCCGACCGCGCCCGGCATCTACATCCACCAGGGCAAGAAAATCGTTGTCCGTTAACCGAATGATTATGAAAAAGACGTTTTTGATTATCGCCATGGCGCTGTTGGGCATGACCCAGGCTGTGGCCCAGGAATATGAGTACGTCCCGTTTGTTCGTGAGGGCGTGAAGTGGATTTACTATATCAACAATTATGGAGACCTGTACCCACCAGACGCGAATTTTCCAGAGGGTAAAACTTGGTATACTCTCGAGTTGAAAGGTGACACTGTGATCAATGGCAAGACCTACAAGGCGATGCACAAGTATTATGGTGAATCAATCAACGGTGATAATGACACGATACCCATTTTCTTGCGTGAGGAAGACAAGGTAGTCTATGCCATCGTTCCTGATGGCAGGCGGTACTTGGACTGTCCGCTTGGAAACAAGTTTTTTTCACGCGTTGATCCATACAGCGGCGAGGAATATGTTCTATATGACTTCAAAGACCCCGATGCTTTCTGGAACGCTGTCTTGAACAGGCTGGACGAGGATATGGACATGTATGGCGACTTGTATGAGAATCTGGGCTTTGACTTCATCACGATTGGCAATCACAAGGCAAAACGACACACTGGCATGTTAGCTGGGGTAGATGAGTTCTATACTGTTGAAGGAATTGGTCTGGATTCTTGGAGATATGGAACACCGCTATGTTTCTTTATGAAGGGATGGGCACCTTCTTGCGCCACATTCAATTTCAGTCACGTGATTGAGGGCAATAGAATCATTTACAAAGGACACTTCTATGATCCCGATATCCATGTGGGCATCGACGAGGCAGTGACCGACAAGACCAGCCGCCCGATCGACGCGCGTTACTACGACCTGATGGGCCGTGCCGTGGGCACCGAGGTGCCGACCGAACCGGGCATCTACATCCACCAGGGCAAGAAACTCGTTATCCGTTAACCGACACTCAAAACTGTCGTGCCGTAAAAAAGCAACAACAGATTCATCTGAACCATCTGAGCATCCGCAATCATATTGACCTGATTGCGGATGCCAGTTGTTTGTGTTGTTTGAGTTGTCGTTAAAACCCTTAGTGGATTAATGGTGAGGGGATTACGGCCACGCCAAGGCGAGGCCCTACAATGCGGATGCCAGTTGTTTATGTTGTTTGAGTTGTCGTTAAA
>JAGCCU010000065.1 GCA_017651515.1 Muribaculaceae bacterium
GCAGTTTTTCCATCTCGCTCTGGAGCATCTTGGTTACAGGAATACCAGTCCAACGGCTCACCACCTCGGCAATGTCATCGCTATCGACTTCCTCCTTAATGAGAGAGTTGTCACCTTGCATTTGCTTCAATTGCTCCTGATACTTACGGTTCTCATCCTGCTTCTGTCCGATGAGTGAATAACGGATTTCTGCCACACGGCCGTAGTCGCCGTTGCGCTCTGCACGCTCTGCCTCGAAATTGAGCTGTTCAATGTCAATCTTGTTCTGCTGAATTTTGTTGATCAGCTCCTTCTCACTCTTCCAGCGGGCATTGTATTCACTCTCACGATCGCGCATCTCAGCAAGTTGCTTGTCAAGCTGTGCGATGCGTTGCTTGTCACCGTCACGCTTGATTGCGGCACGCTCAATCTCGAGCTGTGAAATCTTACGAGAAATTTCATCGAGTTCCTCCGGCACACTGTCCATCTCGATACGTAGCTTTGCCGCAGCCTCATCGACTAAGTCGATTGCCTTATCGGGCAAGAATCGGTCACTGATATAGCGTTGACTGAGTTGCACGGCAGCAATGATGGCATCGTCCTTGATACGTACCTTGTGGTGGTTCTCATACTTCTCCTTCAAGCCTCGCAAGATAGCTATTGCGCTTTCCTCGTCAGGCTCATCGACCATCACCACCTGGAAACGCCGCTCGAGCGCTTTGTCCTTCTCGAAGTACTTCTGGTATTCATCGAGTGTTGTTGCACCAATGCTACGCAGATCTCCTCGAGCCAGAGCCGGTTTCAGGATGTTTGCAGCATCCATTGCACCACTGCTCTTGCCAGCACCCACAAGTGTGTGTATCTCGTCGATGAAAAGGATTATCTCACCTTGCGCCTGCGTAATCTCGTTGATCACGGCTTTTAATCGTTCCTCAAACTCGCCCTGATACTTTGCACCAGCAATCAGTGCTCCCATATCCAGCGAATAGACCTGTTTCATTTTCAGGTTTTCCGGAACGTCGCCGCGTACGATACGTTGTGCAAGTCCTTCGACGATAGCTGTCTTACCAGTACCAGGCTCACCTATTAATATAGGATTGTTCTTGGTACGTCGGCTCAGAATCTGCAAGACACGCCTAATCTCGTCGTCTCGGCCGATGACTGGGTCGAGCTTGCCCTGCCGTGCCCGTTCGTTAAGGTTCACGGCATACTTGCTCAAGGCTTGATACTGCTCTTCGGCCTCTTGTCCAGTCGCCGTCTTGCCCTTTCGCAGTTCCTGTATGGCAGCGGTGAGTTCCTTCTGCGTCACACCAGCATCTTTAAGTATTGACGATGCTGTTGATTTTACCTCAAACAGTGCCAGCAGCAGCGCCTCGACAGTCACATATTGGTCACCTTGACGTTGTGCAATCTCGTTGGCTTTCTCCATTACTTTGCTTGACGAACCGCTCAGGTACGGATCGCCTCCCGATACTCGTGGCAGCGCGGAAAGTGCGGCGTCAAGCGGACGCTCGATCATCGTCGGTGCGATGTCGAGCTTTTGGAAGATGAAGTTCACCACTCCCTCGCCCTGGCTGAGTATGCCTTTAAGCAAATGCTCAGGCTCAATAGCCTGATGCCCCATACCCTGAGCGATCTGGATGGACTTCTGGATCACTTCCTGACTTTTGATTGTAAAGTTGTTAAAATTCATAGTGTGTTTCTCCTTTCTTTTAGCCACTAAAAGGCAATCTTTGTGCCCAAAAGAGGAAGATTATGAATTCTCTCTACACCGAATTGATTATCAACACATTATCAAAATGCGCCTAATCACTATATGTGACATTTTGTCAGTTTATAATATTTTTTACTGACAAAAAAATCCACTTTAATTATTAAATTCTCAGAAAAATGACCTCTTTAACTATTGTCAGGCATGGAGTCTTCGAGACGATGCTCCCAGAGGTAGTGACGGGTTTCTTTTACGAGTACTCCGCTCAGGAGGATCAGCGAGATGAGGTTTGGTATTGCCATGAGTGCATTCATGCAGTCGGCGACGTTCCACACGATGACGAGGTTGACAACGCTGCCGGCAAAGACAACAAGGATGTAAATTATCCTATAGACAATGGTCCACCTCTTGCCTTTGAGGTACTCCACCGCCATCTCACCATAGTAACACCAACCGAGAATGGTTGTGAAGGCAAAAGTCACCAAACCGATGACTAGGAACGGCGTTCCCACTACGGGTATCTTGCTGAATGCCACCCTAGTGAGTGCGGCGCCATCGGAGAAACTTATGTCGGGATGTGCCAGCACGCTGCTCACAATCACAATGCCTGTCAAGGCGCAGATCACAACAGTATCCCAGAATGTACCTGTTGAAGAAACGAGAGCCTGGCGAACGGGGTTGCGTGTCTGTGCTGCTGCGGCAACAATGGGAGCAGAACCAAGTCCTGATTCATTGCTGAACAACCCTCGAGCAATGCCATAACGAGCTGCTATGATTACCGAACCACCTACAAATCCACCTCCAGCAGCCGCAGGATTGAATGCCGATTCGCATATCAACTTAATTGCCGGCCACACATGTGTGAAATTTATACCAATTATGTAAATACACCCCACTACATAAAACAGAGCCATGAACGGCACCAATGCACCACATACGCGTGCAATGCTCTTCACTCCGCCGATGACCACCAAAGCAGCAAGCAGTGCAACTATCGAGCCAACCAACACGGTGGGAATGTTATAAGAATCAAAGCATATGGTGCTGATAGAATTAGCTTGCACAGATGCACCTATGCCCAACGATGCACACATAGTGAACACGGCAAACAATACTGCCAACCATTTCAGCCCCAATCCACGTTCAAGAGCATACATGGGTCCTCCGAGCATCGAACCGTCAGACTGGCGAACACGAAATTTGATGGCAAGAAGCCCTTCGGAATACTTTGTAGCCATGCCCAGTACACCGGTGAGCCAGCACCAGAGCACTGCTCCAGGACCACCCATTGCAACGGCAGTAGCCACGCCGACAATGTTACCCGTGCCTATGGTAGCAGCCAAAGCCGTTGCGAGGGCGCCAAACTGCGACACATCGCCAGATGTACCCTTGTCGGGAGTTACCGACAATCGAATCGCCTTGAAAAGGTAACGTTGAGGGAAACGCAGTCGCACAGTGAGATAGAGGTGAGTGCCAATAAGCATCACAATCATGGGCCATCCCCAGAGGAAAGAGCTCAGTTTATCGAAAAATTCCATAGTTACGGTATTGGTCGGTCGGTTAGTGGTTTAGCAATATTTTAAACAGTATATTCCTTGTCGCGGGTATAATTGCCCTGAAGGATGGCTGTAAGTTGAGTACACACAGTCACTATTGAGGAAAGGTCGCGCCTGAGGTTGCGCTGATGGCGTGAGCCAATTAGATAAAGCGGAAGTCCTACAGGGAACAGCACAGCAAGCGCCATGCCCACCCTACGGTCGGTAGTGGGTTGATAAGTTGCGAGGCTGCGAATTACGGGGAAGTCCATAGCCTTTCCAAGCACCATCTGGTCACGTGAGTTGGATAAGTATTCCACCAGTTCGTCGGTTTGGCGGGACAAATTCCTGATATGGTCAGCATCATAACCATGCTGTAGATATTCTAAATAGCCTTGTCGCCGCTTGCAATCAGCAAGGAAATCGCTGCATGACTGACTGAGTGCATTGGTCATTTCCAAAGCCTTATCAACGTTCATCTCATTAATCACCACCTCTTTCATCTCTAACTTGCGTGTCTGATGGAGTCCCATGAAGCGACGAATCGCATTGAGCCATGCATCGGGGTTGAACACAGCCGAGTCGTTCACTGCCTTCTTTGTCAGGAACACGCCCAATGGCAGCAGCACTGCCGAACTGAGCCATATACCCTGCCATACGTGCCAACGTCCGTCTCGAGCGAGTTTATAGCCCATGTTATCAATCATATAATAGAAAATGAACAGCAACACCGATATCACAACCGGCATTCCTAATCCTCCCTTGCGGATTATGGCACCTAGTGGTGCTCCGATAAAGAAGAAGATGAGACAAGCCAGTGACAATGTGAACTTGCGGTGCAACTCTATGGCATGTCGGCGGATAATGAACTGATCATCTCCAATGGTAAGGCTTCGGAATGCATTATCCTGCTGGATACTGGTAGCATTCTGTACTGCACAATCCATTACAGCCGACCTCGAAGTAGAGGACATTGCCGCCATCAGCGAATCAAAGTCGATGGGGCGCGTCATCTTAACTGGTCGTACAATCTCGGTTTGTGGCCGCCCACCATCGCGCATCACCATGCGCCTCGTAGGTACTCCCACCACAGGCTGCGCCCGAAGTTCATTTGCTATCGAAAGACCTACACTATCTACCTTTTGCTGAACAGAGTCGATGGTCTTACGGAGTTCGGAAATATTCTTTCCAACATACTGCTGACGCATCATCTCGTCGTCCATTCGGGTGAAATTGTCATCGTAAGCAATCAGGATTTCCTTGTCATGAAACGCCTCACGACGATAGAGGTTGTTGCCCATCTGCGTGGAACCGCCAGAATGCATTTCCTCGTACCAGTTACCTTGAAATAGATTGAGGACAAGATGTTGCTTGTCTTCAGTGAGGCTCAAGCGACCGGAATCAGCCGAAACGATGCGCGGACTTCCCACTCCCGACGACACATCGTAGATGAGCAGGTTGTAAAGCATGTCATTCTCTTTATTCTTATGCTTCACATATAGGTTATAGCTTGGTATCTGGGTGTAGACCGATCCTTCTGGAATATCTAGCGACGGTGACTTCTGTCGCATCGAGAATAGCAATGTCCACATCTTCACCTGCGACTTTGGCAAGACATCATTCTGGAAGAAAAAAGCACCGATAGCCACTCCGACAAGCAACACAACAAGCGGTTTCATTACGGTAACGAGAGAAATACCGCTCGACTTCATGGCCGTCAGCTCAACATGCTCGCCAAGATTGCCAAAGGTCATCAGTGAAGCCAACAGAATTGCCAGAGGCAGTGCCAACGGCACAAGTGTAAGGGCCGCATAGAAGAATAGTTCAGCTACAAGGTCAATGCTCAACCCTTTTCCAACCAAGTCGTCAATGTATCTCCACAAGAACTGCATCATCACGATGAACAGACATATCATGAAAGTCATCATGAACAAAGGCAAGAAAGTCTTGACCATGAACAAATACAGTTTTTTAATGCGGAAAGACATTTCGGCAGATATTACAAATTTACAAAGTTAGTCATTTATAAACAACCAAGCTAAAACTATAGATTTTTTAACCAAAACCGGTCAATCATGGCTATTATTCAATCATTGCCAAAAACTGATTTTCATCAATTATGGGAACTCCAAGCTTCTGCGCCTTCTCGAGTTTTGCCGGACCCATGTTCTCTCCTGCCAAAACATGGGTAGTTGCCTTGCTTATCGAGCTGACGTTCTTGCCGCCATTCTGCTCAATCATAGCCTTGTATTCTTCGCGCGAATGCCGAGCAAAGGTTCCACTTATAACGATTTTAAGTCCTGCAAGCTTATCGCTCCGTCCCGCCATTTCTTCTTCGGAGAGTGACATCTGGAGGCCTGCAGCGCGCAAACGTTCCACAATCTCACGGTTCTTGTCAACAGCAAAGAAATCAACTATCGACTGGGCTATCTTCGGACCGATTTCTGGGATTGCTGACAACTCATCAACCGACATCGTCATCAACCGGTCGATGTCGTGGACGTTTCGCGCAAGGACCTTGCCAGTCGTCTCACCTACAAAAGGAATTGACAATGCAAAAATCACCCGAGCAAATGGCACTTTCCTAGACTCTTCAATACCACGCAGTATGCGTTGTGCACTACGGTCTTGGAAACGATCAAGTGCTACGAGTTTGTCGTGAGTGAGATCGTAGAGGTCGGCGACATCGTTCACAAGTCCGCTTTGGTAAAGCATCACCGCCACTTCTTCGCCTATTCCATCGATGTTCATCATATGGCGTCCCACAAAATGTTCTATTCGACCTGTAATCTGAGGTTCACAACTCCATTTGTTCGGACAAACCCATGCCGCTTCGCCCTCGACGCGCACCAACGGTGTTCCACACACTGGACACTCGCGCACGAAAGCCAGAGGCTTAGCTTCTGGCTGCCGCTGCTTGATGTCAACACCAACTATCTTGGGAATTATCTCGCCACCTTTCTCTACATACACCATGTCACCATCATGAATATCGAGTTGGCGAATGACGTCCTCATTATGCAGTGATGCCCGCTTGACTATTGTGCCTGAAAGAAGCACTGGGTCAAGATTGGCAACTGGAGTAATCACTCCTGAGCGTCCCACCTCAAAAGATACGCTCTTCAGCCGCGTAGCCTCGCGTTCGGGTGCGAACTTATAGGCTATTGCCCAACGAGGCGACTTGGCAGTGCTGCCAAGGTTGAGTTGCTGGCGCAGAGAGTTAATCTTGAACACCAAGCCATCGGTAGCCACTGGTAAATGCTTACGCTGGGCATCCCAGTAGTCAATGAATTCTCTCACCGAGTCTATAGACTTCAAAATACTCAATTCACCTGTCTTGAATCCCCACTGTCTGAGAGCTTCTATGGACTGTGAATGAGTGGAAAACGGAAGATTATCGCCTAACAAGAAATAAAAATAGGCATCCAGTCCACGCCGTGCCACCTCGGCACTGTTCTGCAGCTTCAGTGTTCCTGCTGCAGCATTGCGTGGATTGGCAAATAGAGGTTCTTCATTGAACTCGCGTTCTTTGTTCAAGCGTTCAAAACTAGCCCAAGGCAAGAGGATTTCACCACGGACCTCGAAGCTGTCAGGGTAATCCATACCTTGAGGAAGTTCAAGCGGCACGGTCTTGATAGTAATGACATTGGAAGTCACATCATCACCCTGAACTCCGTCACCCCTTGTCACAGCACGGACTAGCCGCCCATGCTCATATGTGACCGAGATGCTCGTACCATCATATTTCATCTCCCCCACTATTTCACATTCTTCACCGCCAAGACCGTCCTGAGCACGGCGCAGGAAATCCTGCACTTCATCAATGTTGTAACTGTTGGCAAGCGACATCATAGGTCGTTGGTGTGTCACTTGTTTAAAGGCTTTGTTGATGTCGCTTCCCACACGCTGTGTGGGCGAAAGCGGATCTGAATACTGAGGATAAGCCTGCTCCAGTTCTTGCAATTCACGCATCAAGGCATCAAAATCCTGATCACTGATTGTGGGGTGATTAAGCACATAGTAGTTGTAGTTGTGCTCGTTGAGCATCTTGCGAAGCTCGTCGATTCGTTGACGGAATAAATCCATATCGGCAGGTTTTGGTTAGTCAGTTTTAAGAAAAGCAAAGAACACAGCCATAATGAGAAGGAGGAACGACACAAAATGGTTCCAATGCAAGTGTTCGTTCTTGAAAAATACTATCACGAAAACCGTGAAGATCAGCAATGTAATACACTCTTGAAGGACCTTGAGCTGCAAAAGTGAAAACGGGCCACCATTCTCAACGAATCCTATACGATTGGCAGGCACCATGAACGAATACTCGAAAAATGCTATTCCCCACGAGAATAATATCACCAAGATGAGAGGCCACCCGGTTGTTACCCCCATCTGCTGAAGTTTAAGGTGGCCATACCAAGCCAACGTCATCAATACGTTTGAGCAAAGCAACAGGCCAATTGTAGCAAGACCATTCCAAATTGAAGTGTTCATATCAGGTATAATAAAAAAACATGCAAAATTAGTCAAAATAGGCGTGACGGCCACAATTATTCGAGGTTAATTGAATCTTTGGGAGCTGCAATAGCCGTCAATAACTTGTCATCATTGAGATAACGCTGCGCCATAAGTTGCACATCGACTGGTGTTATGGCCATTATTTGCTCCACCTGCTCGTTGAAATACTCTGGATAAACTCCGAATGTAATTGTCGAAGCCACGTAAGTCGCCACATTAAATGGAGTGTCGAGAGTTTTTACCAAATCGCTGATCATGTTCTGACGCACGATCCCCAACTCTGCCTCGGATACCAACTCTTCACGCAGACGACGCATTTCGTGCTTCACCTCATCTATCAGTGGCTTTGTATGAACCAGTTCACATTCCGTAGAGATTCCTATATACCCGCTTTGTTTTCGACCGGCAAGCATAGCTGATATCCCATAAGTATAACCTTTATCCTCGCGTACGTTAGACATCAATCTGCTGCCGAAATATCCTCCCAAAAGAGTGATAAGCACACGCAACTTTATGTAGTCGGGGTGTTGGCGTTTTATCGCCGGAATTGCCATCGCTATAGATGCCTGCACGGCATCGGGTTTATCAACAATTACCAGTTGAGATGATTCCGGAGGCCGATATGCCGACCAATCGTAGAGAGACGGAACCGTTCCATCCATATGCATTGCCCCAAGAGCTGCGTCGGTCATTGAGAACATTTCATCGGTCACACAACCAGCCAGCACAATACGCATGCCACATGGCTTGAAGAAGCGCAAATAAAAATCGCGTGCTTGCGATGGGGTCTGCTTCATGATATCATCAGGAGTGACATCACGCGACAAAGGATGATTTGGTCCATATAGCATATTCATCAGGGCCATTGATGCCAAATACTTGCCACGTTTGTGCTGTGTGGCGCTGTTGCTGGCATGGCGTCGCTGCAACAATCCAAAAACATCGGCATCAAACGTCGGCGACTTCAAACAACTCGACAATATGTCGAGAGTCTTATCAAAATGCTCGTTAAGCGACCAGAATGAGATTTCCGTCCAGTCATCATATGATTGAACAGCTTTCCATGCACCATTGAAGTCCAGACATTGAGCAATCTGAGAAGAAGTATAATCAGAACTTCCATCAACAAGGATCGCAGATGTCAGCATTGACTGCAAAGGATAATCCTCATCAACAATTCCACCTCTCACATACAACGACAGGCGGTTCACCTCATCACTTCCTTGATTTATTATTTGAATTGGAATCCCATTAGAAAGATACCGAGTATCAGGAAAATCCAGCCTAACCCCTTCAAACGGTTTAATGGCAGGCGCTTTTGTTCGATCAGTCATCGATTGAGTCTTTTAAGGAACTGTTCAGCACGTTCAAGATCTTCGGGAGTGTCTATTCCTATGGTTTCGACAGAGGACAATGCCGTCTTGATAGTATAGCCGTTTTCTATCCAACGTAACTGCTCAAGAGACTCTGCAATTTCCAACGGCGACTGAGGCAACTGTGTGATTTGTCTCAAAACATTCACCCGATAGGCATACATCCCTATGTGGATGAAATATTGCGTCAAGGATGGCCATTGATTACGTTCCGCACCCCTAACAAACGGAATTACCGATCTTGAAAAATAACGAGCTCTCATCTTGTTATCAATCACCACTTTGGCAGTATTGGGATTTTCCAACTGCGAATATGTGCATGAACTGTCGAAGGGCCGCACAAGCGTCGCAATATCTGTTTCCGGGTCATCAAAACAGGTCATGATTGCTTCAAGCTGACTCTGAGCGATAAACGGCTCATCACCTTGAATATTAATAACCACATCCTCACTGCCTCCATTGTTGACATAAGCCTCATAGCAACGATCGGTACCGCTGCGATGCGATGTGGATGTCATCACGGCCTTTCCACCGAAAGCAGTCACGGCAGCTACTATACGGTCATCATCGGTAGCCACGACTACGTTGTCCAATACTTTGCTGACTTGTTCCCATACATGCTGTATTACCGGCTTGCCACCCAGGAGAGCCAACGGCTTAGCTGGAAATCGTGTAGATGCATATCGTGCCGGTATTATTCCAATGAAGTTCGTCATATCCTATTATTAATTTAATCTGCAAAATTAATTATTATTGAGATAATTCACAACATATAAGAATTGTGTTTTTGTGATATCTATTGCAATATTCTTTTCATGACCAACACGCAAATATATTTTGAAAATCATATAACGCGATAAAAATAAGCCTCAGTCTTATACGCCCTACAACAAACACCCTATAAATCAGCCACATAACATAATAGTAAAGTTTTTTGTTGTGATTTTGTTGCACAGTTTGAAATATTGTAGTAACTTTGCAGCCGCAAAACGAAAAATTGAGCATACCGAATACAATTATCGATTTAGAATTGTGAAGGCAAGGCCGATTTTTTCAGCAAAGAGATGGCGGGATAGCTCAGGTGGTTAGAGCGTCGGATTCATAACCCGGAGGTCCTGAGTTCAAATCTCAGTCCCGCTACCCGAAAAGGGAGAGTCGCAAGGCTCTCCTTTTTTATATACTGGCACACACTCCTATCGCGACCCAAAAAGTAGTATTTGCATCAAATATTTAGATTTTTTGATGAAAATTTGTGAGAATGAAAACTTGTTAGTAATTTTGCAGTCCCAAAACACGACATTCTTCGGAAAGATGGTAGAGTGGTCGATTACACCGGTCTTGAAAACCGGCGTGCTGAGAGGCACCGGGGGTTCGAATCCCTCTCTTTCCGCAAAAGCAACGAAACTGGATGAGCTTGCTCATCTGGTTTTTTTGTTGAGCATGGGCGCCAAGCTTGCTTGAGTGATTGTGCTCAACAAAAAAGCGACAAGCACGTCAGTGCCAGTTATGTTGCTTTTATAGCGACACCGCGGGAGCGCCAGGGATGCACGAAGTGAATCCCTCTCTTTTCCAAACGAAGATCTTCGTCTTTGACATATTATCGTGAAACATAGAGACGATAAAAATGTAGTCATATTCAAAAAAGCAATGCATTTTAGTACCCTAATGCAGGCTTTAGTTTTCGAGTCGTGAGCGTTCTTCCTGACCTGCGCCAGTTCCCTTATATTTGCTCTGGGTGGCGTTGAACTTGTAGCGCACGGTTACCTCTAACTGCCGCGAGTCGTTTTTAGTGATGATTCGCATAGAACGTAGACCGTAGTTGATGTTCAAGTCCTCGTAGGCACCCAGCAGGTTGTGGCCTGCCACCTGCACCGAGAGGCGGTCGTTGAGGAAAGTCTTGGTCACGCTCAAATATAACTGCCAGTTTGCGCGTTTGATATTCACATTCTCTTTGTCGCCGCACGAAGTAAAGGCGAGGTTAGCCTGGGCGGTGAGCGTGGGCATAATTTGGAAGTTGTTGTTCCACTGCACGAGGAAAATGGGGCGCTTGGGACTGATAAATCCAACAGGCGACGGTATCTTCACCCAATCCTTGAGCAAGCCCATCGTGAGACGCGGTTGGTAGATGCCAAACTGCGGATTGAGCGATACCATTGCTCGGAAAGCGTCAGCGTGGTCAACATTGTCACGGGTGATAATTGTGGTTTCCTCGCTGCCGGGGACTGCCTCGCCCACATTGACAATCACATCGTTGGTACGCTTGTAGTCAAGCATGACACTTATCCATCGCCACATAGCCATCACAGACAGCGAGTTTACTACCGATGGCTGCAGCATGGGGTTGCCGCGGTTCCAAGTGAAGCGGTTAGCGTAGGTGGTATTGCCCGAGAGCATGAAGTAGTAGGGTCGCATAATCTTCATGCCATAGTTGAGCATGAGTTGCACCTTACCGGCTCGAGCCATCAGCCCCACGCTGGGGAAGAAGTGATGGTAGGTGCGGCATTGCTCGGCGACACGCACGCCGCTGTCGTAATAATCAGAGGTAACATTCTCGTTGCGTAGACCCAGGCGCAATTGTCCAAATGGCAACGGACGGCTATACTCGGTGAATAGGATGTAATTGCGCTCACGTTGCTCGGTGAACGTGGTGGGCACAATATTTTCGGGGTTGACATAGTCGTCGTTGCGACGAGTGTGGTCATATTCGCCTCCCACCTGCAGGTTGCCACCCCATAGTTGCCATGACAGCACAAGCTTGGAGGCCCACAGTTGGTTACGTTGCACGCTTTGACTAGTCACCGTGCGGCTCTGTTGCTCCTGGCTCACTTCGTTATTGAAGAAATTGGTGCGGTCTTTGAAGAACACATAGTCGGTGTTGAAGTCAATGGATGTCTTGCCCACACGGCCGTTGTAATAGACATTGAGCGTGTGTGGCATATTGGATGTCTCTTTTCTGAGCAGGTCGTTGTCGAGATGGTCGTAGAAAGCTCCGTCGGCGGTCACATCGGCGACAA
This sequence comes from Muribaculaceae bacterium, assembly GCA_017651515.1. Classification (GTDB taxonomy): domain Bacteria; phylum Bacteroidota; class Bacteroidia; order Bacteroidales; family Muribaculaceae; genus Sodaliphilus. The sequence goes on from JAGCCU010000065.1 coordinate 12,128, forward strand.
CCCATCCCGTAGTGTGGTCGAGGAAATGCGCCTTGGTCTCGTAGCGCGCACCTATGGCGTGGCGGTCGTTGAAGATGTAGTTGACACCACACGACGTGTAGAGCGAGTTAGCGTGGTGACGGCTGAAGGCAAGGTCTTCAATGTGCCACTGCTTGTCGGCATCCACGTCGAAAGTGACGGTCTCCTCACTCTTGTCGCGGTCATCGTTATACCACACACTGCCGAACACGTCAAGCCCCTTGTGGCGGTAATTCCAGTTTAAGCCTAACGCCAGGTCAGGATACTTGCACGCCCAATAGCTCGCCTGTGTGTCGAACGAGAAGCCTTCGCCCTGCGGACGCTTGGTCTTGATAAGGATTACCGCTTCCACGTCGGCTTTGTACTTGGCGCCAGGGTTCGTCACGAGTTCCACACTTTGGATGTTCTCGCTGCTGAGTTGCGCAAGCTCGCTCTCGTTACGCATCTGACGGCCGTTGATGTAGATGAGTGGTGTACCTTTGCCAAAAACCTCCACACTTGTACCTGCCTTCTGCACGCCTGGCAGGTTGCTAAGTACCTCGGTGGCAGTACCGACTTTACTCAAAAGCGTTCCATCAACATCAGTCTTGATTCCCTCAGTGGTGAGTTTGTAGGTGGGTCGCACACCTTTCACCACAACCTCTCCGAGCATTGTAGCTTCGAGCTGTAGCTGTATAGTACCCAAATACCCAGCAGTTGCATTGATACACTTTGTCTCATAGCCAATGTATGAGATCTTGACTATAACGCTTGATTGTTCGGAGGTGAGCAAAAACGCACCTGCATCATCGGTCATTGTACCTGACACAAATGCGCTGTCCGAAGGATTGAGAAGCACCACGTTGGCGAAAGCGAAAGGCTGACCCTGCTCGTCAATAATCGTTCCGGTGAATGTCGCTGCAGTTGCAGTTATGGCCACTGCCAGCGAAAGAATGATGAATTGAATACGTCTCATTGTTGTATCTGTTTTGTGATTATCTGCTTTTATGGCAGCAAAATTATTGCTCCTTTCATGCGTTAGACGTACACTAAAGGGTGAAAAGTTGCAGTCACGTTCAAGAAGAATTACTTTTTCACACTTTAGGGTGTGAAAAATATTAACAATTAGAAAATTTGCTGTAACTTTGTACTCACAAATCAAACTGTTATGGCAAAAGTTGAGGATTTCTTTTCTACGATAAATTCAGTCAGCGACATCCAAGATGAGCGGTATGCCCACCTTGAACTGCTCAAGCGTGCCATCGACGCAATGGCTAACGCCACTTATCAGAGCATCTATGTGATTGACTATTTCAAGCGCGAGTTTCTTCACGTGGCAAGCAACCCGTTGTTCCTGTGCGGTCACACATCAGAGGAAGTGCAACAGATGGGATATACTTTCTACATCGAGCATGTGCCTATTGATGAGCAGGCAATGCTTACCGAGATAAACGAAGCCGGATTCCAGAAGTTTAACGACACGTCGCTTGATGAGCGCAAAGGCTGCTTCATGAGCTACGATTTTCACATCAGTGATGGCGACTCCACATTCTTGGTGAATCATAAAATCACACCGTTTGCTCTTGCCGACGACGGCAGGGCATGGTTGGCGATGTGTGTCGTTTCACTCTCGCCACATAGTGAGCCAGGCCATATTGAATTCCATAAGAAGGGCGATGCCAAATACTGGGAATACTCGCTCGAATACCATCGATGGATTCCTAAGGAAGCTGTTACGCTACGCTCGCAGGAAAAACAAGTGCTAATTCTCTCGGCGCAAGGCTACACCGTGGCACAAATTGCCGACAAGATGTGCCGATCAGTTGATACCATCAAGACCTATAAACGCTTGATGTTTGAACGTCTCGGCACACGCTCCATCACCGAAGCCCTCACCCTCGCCACTAATTCTGGGTTGATTTAATATTGATGGTTTTGATTACTTTTGCATTGTAAAAGCAAAGATTATATGGAAGAAGACCAAAACATAGACTACAAGCGAATCTGAAAAGACGAGTACTTGCAGTCGATATAGGGACGGTAATGAGTATATTAATAGGGCAAAATCGGAAATCTTAAAAATGTAACCATTTGAAAATCAGAATGACTGTTGCCTTAATAATATGGCGACAAATCCATCTTTTACACCATGAAACCCGCTCAACTCTTTTTCGTCATGCACCAAGCATGAGTGCAACGACAAAATTGCATCGTAAAAGAATATTTCGTAATTTCGCAGCCGAAAACATGAAATACGAACTATTCATAGCAAGGCATCTCAAGCTCAGCGGCACATCGAATCGTGGGTCATTGAGCTTGAACATTGCACTCGCCGGAATGGTTCTTGCCATTGTTGTCATGATTGTTTCCATTACGGTAATGATGGGGTTTCGCGATGAGATCACCCAAAAAATCTACAGTCTCGATCCTCACATCAAGATTTCCAACGCAGTACTTGGAATTGACGACAACTACGCGACAATAAACGGACGAGAAGCTTTTGCCGGACTTACTAGCGACAGCATGCTAATGAACAAGATAGAAAGCATGACCCTGATAGCCGACAAACCTGCAATTCTCAAAACCGACAACGACTTTAAAGGCATTCAGTTCCGCGGTGTTGACAATGGTTTTGACTGGCGTTATATCAAACAACAGATGTTGGATGGCACTACCCCAAAAGATACCAGC
>JAGCCU010000066.1 GCA_017651515.1 Muribaculaceae bacterium
CGCATTTCGGCAGCTTCTTCGCACTTTCTTTGTCTTAATCTCTTGTCCATTTCTTGACTCTTTTTATGAGTCAACTTTTTTCAGGCAAAGACAGCTGTAACACTTGGAAACCCTGGAACAATTGGAGACTTAGTCAACTTTTCCCAGGCTAAGACACACGCGTCAGCCCATCTGTATAATCTGCAAAATCTGCATGAGATTCAGCACAGGCCAGCCTTATGTTATCTTATGTTCCTTATAGTCTATCCTCTGCCGTCAGCCACAATTATCCATTATCCATTGTCAATTATCAATTTTATTACTAATTTTGTCTCGATATAATTGACCGACAATCCAAACCATAATATGAAAAAGTTCTACTTAACACTCCTGCCCATTGCAGCCCTGATGTTGCCATTCACCGCCACTGCTTATGACTTTATGGTTGATGGACTCGCGTATAATGTCAATGATGACGGCAATAGCGTCTCTGTTACATATACTGAATATTATTCTTCTTCAAACTATTCTGGTTTGACCGTAGCCAATATTCCGGATACTGTTACCTACAATGAAAAGACCTACTCCGTCACTTCAATCGGCATCTATGCATTCGATGGTTGCACCGGACTGACGAGCATTACCATCCCCAGCTCCGTCACTTTAATCGGCGGATCGGCGTTCGATGGCTGCACCGGACTGACAAAAGTTAATATCACAGATCTTGCAGCTTGGTGCAACATTGATTTTGTAGATTGTAACAGTAATCCTTTAAATTTTGCTCATCATCTATTTCTTAATAATTCTGAGATTACTAATTTGGTCATTCCTAATAGTGTGGGGGAAATTAAGAGCTATGCGTTCCGTGGCTGCAGCGGCTTGACAACCGTGACTATCCCCAACTCAGTCACCACTATCGGCAACTCTGCCTTCTCTGGCTGCAGTGGACTGACGAGCGTCACCATCGGCAACTCCGTCACCTCAATCGGCAGCGAGGCGTTCAGTGGGTGTAGCAGCCTGACGAGCGTAACCATCGGCAACTCCGTCACCTCAATCGGCGAATGGGCGTTCCGTGGCTGCAGCGGACTGACAAAAGTTAATATCACAGATCTTGCAGCTTGGTGCAACATTGATTTTCACAAAGATGTTTATAGTAATCCTTTAATTTTTGCTCATCATCTATTTCTTAATAATTCTGAAATTACTAATTTGGTCATTCCTGATAGTGTGAGGGAAATCAAGAGCTATGCGTTCTATAACTGCAGCGGTCTGACCAGCGTCACCATCCCCAACTCCGTCACAAAAATCGGCCAATCGGCGTTCTCAGGCTGCAGTGGTTTGACAAGCGTGACTATCGGCAACTCCGTCAATTCAATCAGCAGCGGGGCGTTCTTTAATTGCACAGGCCTGCGCTCAATTAAGACCGAAATACTTGAGCCGCAAAATGTTACTTATGGTACATATAATGGTGTTATAAATATATTTTCAGGTGTAAGTACGAATTATTGCAAACTTTTTGTTCCCAAAGGTACACTGGAATCTTATCAATTTACTGCCCCTTGGAACTCATTTTTGAATATCGTTGAAGACGGTGGCGGCACCACACCGCTCAAAGGCGACATGAACGATGATGGCATCATCGATGTTGAAGATGTAAATGCACTAATAAACATCATCTTGAAACTTAACTAGCAAAATCAATTTTCTATGGAATAGAACACAAAAGCATCGAAGATGCGGGCGGGTCGAAGAACCGACTCTGTGTTAAAGACCATGCAAGAAACCCGTTGGGGTTCGCAGCTTGGTCCCAAATGACAAGTAAGACGTGCCTCGTAGAGGAACTTCAGCGTTGATTTCGAAACACTTGCCTACTTTAGAAACTCACCTAAGCATAAACTAAAAAACAATAGAAATGAAAAAGATTGCATTATTACTTATGGCAGCAACGATTACGCTTGGAGCAGCAATGGCGCAGACTCCCAAGGCTCCGGCATTCCTCAAAAAAGGCGACACAGTGGCTATTCTATCGCTCGCAAGCACACCAAAAGATGGCGTGGCCGAGGCGGGCGCAGCCGCCTTGAGGCAGTGGGGATTCAACGTGGTGACAGGAAAACACGTATATAGCAAGCACGGAATGTATGCCGGAACAACCGAGGAACGCCTCGCCGACTTCATGGAAGCCCTGCGCAACCCCAACGTGAAGGCCATCCTGAGCACCCGCGGTGGTTACGGCTCGTCATTGTTGCTTCCTTATATACCGCTTGACACCCTCAAGCGTTACCCGAAGTGGATTATCGGTTACAGCGACATTACCAGCATGCACAGCGCACAGGTGCGCGCCGGCAACATGAGCCTCCATGCCAATATGTGCGGCGCACTCAAGGAGCGCGGCGCCAGCGATCCGCTGTCGCTCATGCTTCGTGACGTGTTGATGGGCAAGTACCCCGACTATGATGTGCCGGCACACCCGCTCAACCATTACGGTAAGGCTTCGGGCATACTGGTCGGCGGCAACATGGCGGTGTTCAGCAATCTGGCAGGCAGCGCACAGTACGACTTCCTTGACCGCGACTTCGTGGCAAAGCACGACATAATCCTCTTTTTCGAAGATGTGAGCGAGAGCATGCCCCGCGTGATGAGTATGCTCACATTGCTCAAACTCAAGGGCGTACTTGACAGCGTGAAGGGCATAGTCATTGGCCGCTTTACCGACTATCCTCATCCCGCCTATGGTTATGACGATATGCCGAAGTTGCTCAACGAGTATCTCGCCGATTATAAGATTCCAATCTGTTACGATTTCCCCGCCAGTCACGATGAGGCTTGGAACTACCCTCTGATTGAAGGTTGCCGAGTAACCCTCGACGTCACACCGCAGTCAACCCGCCTCACCTTCCACAAATAACGCGAGCACAATAAATTGCTAATTGATTTTCAGGATATTAGTTCCCCCCTCTAAGATAGAGGGGGCTAGGGGGAGTATGAATCTCGGTTCTCGGCTCTTGTTACTTGTCTCTCGGCAGTTCCCCCTCTAAGAATAGAGGGGGCTAGGGGGGAGTATGAATTCTCGGTGTCTGATAAAAGTCCGTTAGGACTGATAAGGGCTTAGGCAGGGGTGGAACGAAGTGGAACCCCTGTGATACATGTCGACAAGAAAAAAAGTAGCCCCGTAGGTGGCGACACAAAAAATAGTGGCACTCTATGTTACGTCGCAGAGTGATAAAACAAAATTTTGTTTAATTTCCCGCGAAGCGGCTCCCTTACTACCGGCGTCAGCCTATATGTAACTTTTGTTGCTTATAGTCTATCTTCGTGGCGTCGTGGCGCTATGCCGTTGCAGTCAGCCACAAGGTCAGAGATCACCTCGCTGCCCAAGGCTAGCCCAAAGGCCGCCGGAACCCATGCCACGCTTGCAGGGATGCGCTTGCCGTCTTCGTCTGAAGTCGGCACACGTGGCACCTCGGGGCTATATACGCATTTGAAATGGTTAATGCCTTCGCGGCGCAGACGCTTTCGCAGCGTCTTGGCGAGAGGATCCATTCGGGTATGGGTGATGTCGGCCACTTTCACCGCCGTGGAGTCAAGCTTGTTGGCGGCACCCATGCTGCAGATGATAGGCACGTCCAGACGTTTACACTGGCGGACAAGTTCCATCTTTGCTGCTACGGTATCGATGCAGTCCACTACGTAGTCATACACACTCAGGTCCAGTTCGTGGGCATTGGCTGGCAGGTAGAACATCTTGTGCATTGTCACATGGCATGACGGATTGATGGCTAGGATGCGTTCGCGGGCAACTTCCACCTTCGGCTGGCCGATGTTGGTCGTTAGTGCTATGATTTGGCGGTTGACATTGCTCTCGGCAATAAGGTCGTTATCAACCACGTCGATGGCACCCACGCCGCTCCGCGCAAGTGTCTCCACCACGTAGCCGCCCACGCCGCCTACACCGAATACCGCTACGCGGCACGCAGCTAAGCGTTGCATGGCTTCCGGGCCTAAGAGCATTTCGGTGCGGCTGAAGATTTCCTGCATTTTGTGGATGATTTTTACGATGGCAAAATTACATAAAAATTGTGCAAGTCGAGAGCAATACAAAATAAAAAGAATTATTTTTATTGCATAGGCGCGCCCAAATTATCCAAAATATTGAGAATTTCTTAACTTTGCAACAGTAATTCTGAAGTAGTGGGGGAGTGGCATGGTTTTTGCATATTTACAACTAGAAATGCATCTCTTGCACCTATGCAACGAATAATCTATTGTTAAACTATAAATTCTTAATCTTATGGGTCTTTATGAAATAAGTATAATTGTGGCACTGATAGTGCTGCTGTTGCTGGTCGTGTTGTTCACCTGTTATGTCAAGGCTCCCCCCAGCACGGCATATGTGATTTCGGGTATCAAGCGTGAGCCGCGTATCTTGATTGGTGCAGGTGGCGTGAAAATACCTATTTTTGAGCGTCTCGACAAGGTGTATCTGGGACAGCTCACGGTGGATATCCGCACCGAGCGCAGCGTGCCTACCAATGACTTCATCAACGTCAACGTAGATGCTGTTGCTAAGGTCGCAGTCACACCGACACCCGAAGGCGTACGGCTGGCAGCGCGAAACTTCCTGAATATGGATGCCGCAACCATTTCAAGTCAGTTGCAAGACACCTTGCAGGGTAACTTGCGTGAGCTGATAGGTAGCCAGGGTCTGAAGGAATTGAACGTCGACCGCGACGGATTCTCCAATCAGGTGATGGATAAAGCTGCTCCCGACATGGCAAAGTTGGGAATCTCAATCCTTGCCTTTAATGTGCAAAACATTACCGATGAGCTGGGTTTGATTGAGAACCTCGGTGCCGATAACACCTGGACCATCCGCAAGAATGCGGCTATCACTAAGGCACAGGCCGAAAAAGACATCGCACAGGCAAAGGCTGAGAACGAGAAACTCGCCAACGATGCCACTGTAGCTTCGCAGACCGCCATTGCCGAGCGTCAGAATGAGCTTACTATACGACGTGCCGACCTTAAGCAGGAAGCTGACACCCGTCAGGCTCAGGCTGATGCCGCATACCGTATCCAAGAACAGGAACAGCAGAAGGTGTTGAACGAAAAGGAAGTGGAGGCTCAGATTGCTCGCACTCGTAAGGAGCAGGATCTTACTACTGAGCAAATCAAGATTCGCGAGAACAAGCTGCTTGCTGAAGTTAACAAGCAGGCTGATGCCGACCGCTATTCAGTGCAGATCCAAGCAGAAGCCGAGAAATTCCAAGTGCAGAAGAACGCTGAAGCCGACCTTGAAAAGCGCAAACGTGAGGCAGAAGCTCAGCGCTATGAAGCTGAACAGGAAGCCGAGGCAATCCGAGCAAAGGCAGAAGCACAGAAGTATGCCATGATGCAGGAAGCCGAAGGTATTAAGGCCCGTGGTGAGGCTGAGGCTTATGCAGTACAGAAGAAAGGTGAAGCCGAGGCACAGGCCATGGAGAAGAAGGCTGAAGCTTTCAAGAAGTACAATGATGCCGCTGTTGCACAGATGATTGTTGACAAGCTGCCTGAGATTACCAACAATGTCGCTCAGCAGGTGGCAACCATCAAGGGCGTGAACATCTACAGTACTGGCGGTGATAATGGCGCTGGGATAGGCTCGATTACTGGTACCATGCCAGTAGTGCTTGCACAGGTCAATGATACAGTGAAAAATGCCGTGGGCGTAGATCTCGCAAGCATCGTCCGCAAGCATGAAGGCCCGAAGGATACTCCGGCACCAGAAGCCCCCGCAAATAGTTAACACCAAAAAAAGTGCTCATCGAAAGTGAGCACTTTTTTATGGTTCACCGTGTTGCGGCTCTGCCGCAGCCCATATTGCGTCACCACAACAATTTGGCAATCACGGGATAGTGATCGCTGGGTGTGTGGTGACGATACTGTGTGACTTGCACCTCAGCAGGGCCGTTGTGCTGGTTGCTGGAAATAGCATCGGGTACGGGCGTCCAGTAGCCGTTGGTAAGCACGGCATAACGGTCGACGGTAAACAGCGGGCTCACGAAGATGTGGTCGATGCGGCTGTCGGTCTTCGCATTAGGATCGAAGGCAATATAGGTGCCGTTCTCGGCAAACCGCAGCCTGGCACTCACGTAACTATCGTTAAGTAGCCCACTCTGACTGAAAATCGTATAGATTTCATCGTTTTGGTCCACGTTGAAGTCGCCGGTGAGCACTACTGGCATTCCTTGGGCTATTGAGCGGATACGGTTCATCACCAACTTGGCGCCTTCTCTACGGGCAACAACACCGATGTGATCCATGTGCAGATTGAAGTGATAGAAAACAAAGTTGGTGTTACGGACTTGGAACTTACCCCAGGAACACACGCGGCGACAGGCAGCGTCCCAGCCAAAACTTACCTTCTCGGGGGTCTCGCTCAGCCAGAACGTTCCTTCGTCAAGCAATTCCAGACGGTTTTCTTTATAGAATATGCAGGAATACTCGCCTTCTTTGTTGCCGTCGTCGCGCCCTCGACCGGTAAAGTTGTATTCGTCGAGCTGGGCAAGCATATCCACAAGCTGCTTGTAGGTAACTTCCTGGGCACCGAAGGCATCAGGTGCTTCAAAGTTCATCTGGTCGCACATCACCTTGCAGCGAATGGGCCATATCTCGCCACGTTCCTCGTCATCGGTAACGTAAAGGCGGATATTATATGTGCCAATTGTCAGCTCGTTAAGTTGTGACCATGCGCTAATGGCTGCAGCCATCAACAACAGGAATAGTGCAATTCGTTTCATTTTACTTTTAAAGGGTTAATTCTCTTTTTTGTTTTTGTCCTTTTGCTCCTTTTTGCGCTTTCTTGCTTTCAACTCATAAGCTAAAGCTATGAGCGCGACTATCACACCGAGAATTCCAAATAACAGGTTTAAGAACTGAAAATTCTCTTTCGCGAATGAAGTGATATATAAATACATTTTATATAACTTTTAGGTGCAATTAGAATGCTTCGTTTACTGCCATGACAAAGCCGTTCTGACCCTTACGCCCGAAGCCATAGTCAAGGCGAAGGACAACGTTGGGGCGCAGACGGAAGCGGTAGCCAATGCCGAAGTTCGGCAACAGTTGGCCGAATGAGTGACTGTCGTGGAATACATTGCCCACGCCACCCCACACGACTATCCCGCTGCGCTTCCAGATGTGTTGACGAAGTTCTACCTGTGCCGTCATACTGTGTTTGTCGCGGAAACGACCGGCATAATAGCCTCGCATCGAGGAATTGCTGCCCAATTGTGCCATCATTGCCCAAGACGGACTGCCCACGTTGAACGTGCCTCGCAACTCACCAGCCAGTATGGCGCCTTTCCATGCAGGATGATAACCCGAAATGGTGAAAATTGTGGTAGTGAAAATGTCGTCGTTGAGCAAGAATTTAGGATGGAACAGTTGCTTGAAAGCGAAATAGAATCCCTTGGTGGTGTTGGTCATCTGATCTCGGGTGTCGAAATAAAGAGAATAACCAAGCCCAAGGTTCATCACGGTTTCATTTTGGCCTTCAAGTAGTTCGGGGCGTTCTATCTTGCCGCCTGTGATGTAGTTCCAGGCTGTGGCAAATCCAGTATAAAAGTGCGGCACGACCTTGATATTGAAATCGCCAGAGAAAGTGATTTCCTGTTTGCGAATTTTTGACTCATTGGCATCGATTATTGCTTGGTCGTAGCCTATACCCCAGAACTTTTGTGGAGAGTAGTTGAACTTCAATTCGGAATTAAGGCGATACCTGTCACCAGGAAACAGAGTTGTGCCAGAAAGACCTACAGTCCAGAAGCCAGCTGTGGAAATATCAACCCAAACGTCAATTTTCGACGGCTGGTCGGTAGGTTGGCGCCCCTTGAGATGGTGTGAAAGCATGCCGGCAAGCATGAGAGCGAACTTGGCATCGGTTGAGTAATGAGGCCCCCCAAGAATGACCCATTTTGCCTTGGTTGTTGCAGGCTTTGCAATAGTGTCATTTTCGTCTCCGCATACATATCGCACCATTTTTTTGAAGAAACCTTCTTTTTTTACTGGAGCGGCAATAGTGTCATCTATCGCGTTGGATTCCTGATACGTTATTATATCGGCAACATTAATGCTGTCAATATCTATTATTTCTTGGCTCCATCCTGTCGTGATAAAGCACAATGCTATAATTGTTATGAGTATCCTTTTCATAGAATCATCGCCAAAGTTACAACTTTTTTTTAATGCGACCATATTTTGACGCCAATTATCCTTATTAGGCCATTTGGTTTCATGTTTTATAATATCAACCATCTGATGCCTGATGACCGATTTTGGATTATAGGTTTCAGAGTCAATTGTTGCCAGAATTGTTAATTTTGCAACCGAATCTTGTTAAAAATTTGCACGGCACAGAAAAATGATATACTTTTGCACCCGCTATTCGCCCAGATGGCGGAATCGGTAGACGCGTTGGTCTCAAACACCAATGGGGTAACACCCGTGCCGGTTCGACCCCGGCTCTGGGTACGAGTTTGACTCGAAAATGATCGCTAAAGTCTTTAATTTCAAGGCTTTAGCGATTTTCTATTTTCCAGTTTTCCCCACATTTTCCCCACATCTGCAAAGATTCTTGCAAAAATTTTTCTTTTCCCCACAAATTTCCTCCCTATTTCCCATCTTTCCCCACCAAGACCACAACAAACACCCCAAACATCTCTACTTCATTAAAACCAATTAAACAGTTTTCAATACTTTTCTAATTTACATAACTTTTAATGTCCTTTCTCACAATTTATCAGTTTTTCTTTTTAACACTTCTGCGCCATAATAATCTAAGACATATATAGGTAA
>JAGCCU010000067.1 GCA_017651515.1 Muribaculaceae bacterium
AGTTGAGCTTTGGTGAAGTATTCCTCAGGGCTCACCAACGAGCGTAAAGATGAGCGGAAGTTGGCATCGGGGAATTTTTCGGTAGTGATTATCTCGCCGTAATCGTTGGTGAAATGGGTATAGTAGTCATTGCCGCCAAAACTTCCGGTGCTCTCGTTAAAGGTGGCATCAGCTGGGGTGACACAACGAACTCCTCCTAAACCGATGGCACCAGTATCATATATTGCTCTGAAACCATAATTAAAATGGATCTTCAAATGCTCAGGGTTATGAACTGGGTCTTGGTCAAAAAAGTAAAGCACTTTAATCTTGTAAATACCATGACAGGTAACGTTCATATCAATGTTGATACCACCATCTAATAATAGTAAGCTGTTACTTGTCTTTCCAGTGCCTTCAATACCGCACGTGGCGCAATTGCTCTGACTGCCCCCGTCTTTCATCTTGCCGGACACGTTCAGCGAGCCAGGTCCTTTGAACGTAGTTCTCGCACCATTGATGTAGATGACTCCTCGGCCATAATTTTCGCCGGCTGTCATTTTAGCGTTCAAGGTACTGCCGCTGGTAATCTCGACAGTGGTTTCTTTGTCTAAGTGGAGCGCGTTGGCAGTATTGGACGACACGTTGCACGTACCCACGAATTTCATTGTCAGTCCGGCACAATCTCGGTTGTGGATACCATAGTTGCTGCCACCGGTGCGCGTAATGGTCACATTGGTGAGCGTGAGGGTCTTGGTGCTGTTGTCGTAAGTCACCGTGCCGCTCGTGATGTCACCACCAATGACGTTGTGGGCATTGTCACTGGTGACTTCCACGCCACCCACGTTGATTTCATACTTCGTGGCTGCCTTGATGCTTAGTGATGCTATGACAACAAACAGCAGAATTAGTATTTTTCCCTTCATGATCTTAAATGTATATTTATTAGTAATTGTTATCTTGTAATGTATAGCCTAAAATGCGACAGCACATTCCGCGCAGATGAAGGAATGTGCCGTAAAATTATGATTTTGAAAATGTTCCGCCAAGAAATTGGGGCGACAACGCATTAAAACCCAATGAGTTGTAATGCTCATTGGCCATGGTTTGCAATATTCTGTTTTTCGCACTCATGGCGATATGTTTACGTTTTCACTTGCAAATATAATGAATTTTTTATAAAAGCATGGTATTTTTAATAAAAATATTAGGGAAAAGCTCTGAATATTAGGGATGACATTAAAAGTTACAACAAACCATACCAAAATCCCTATATTATTTAAACTGAGTTCGACGAAAAAACTTTTCTGTTTTTCAATTCATGAGCAGTTCCCCCTCTAAGATAGACCAAGAGTGCGAGCCGAGAGCAGAGAGCGAACTTGTTCGCACTATGCCAAGGCGAAGCCTCTTGACGCTGAAAGAGCGGGTGCCGCGTAGCGGCAGGGGCGTGTGTTATAATTTTGGTTGCAGGCCGGAGGAGCGTGTCCCTGCCGATTACGCCGAAGGCGTAAGATATCTTTAACCTCACATTGTCAGCCGTTAGGCTGCTATGTGGGGCATTGGATGCAGTAGTGTGTTATACGTCGATAGATGTATAACTTTACCCCGCCGGCATCGCATCGCGGCAATTATCCATTATCAATTGTCAATTATCAATTATCAATTCTTCTTAAATTGCCCATGCCATCTTAGTGCCCATTACATTATATTCGTTCATGAGATTTATTAAATTGTAAAGAATTATGTTGATTTATTAACAAAAGTGAAGTCTTGGAACATCTGGAACAGCTGCAACAGTTGCAACATTTGGAACTGCAACTCAGGCAGTTATGGATTTTCAAGTTACCTGTCAAAACCCATCACTTTTTGGAACACATCCTTATTTTGTATGATTTTGAATTAGATTTTGTTTGATTTCCACGCGAAGCGTGCCCCTAATCAGGCGTCAGCTAAGCTAATAGCTAAAAGCTAAAAGCTTGGTTCTTGGTTCTTGGCTCTTGCGTCTCGTAATTTGTATCTTTTGTATCTTATAGTCTAATTTATGTCGTCTGTCCCCTACAATTGTGATTTTTCGTTAAACTTTTGCTCAAGTGAGAGAATATTGCTAATTTCGCAAAAACTATAAAATCGACCTTAACGATTAACCTTATCTATAATGAAACAACCTATTTCAAAAGAAACCGTGGACGATATCCTGTCGCGCATGGATATTGCCGATGTGTCGCTGGCGACCATCCGCCAGAACGTAGCTGTGACCAATGAACTTGAGCGTGTGTCAGGAGAGAAATTCGTACACCTGGAGATAGGTGTACCGGGCCTTCGTCCCAGCTCAATCGGAATAGAGGCTCAGAAAGCCGCGCTCGACAATAACGTAGCTGCCATCTATCCAAACATTGCAGGAGAAAGGCCTATCAAAGAGGCTGCATCGCGTTTTATCAAGGCTTTTATCGATGCCGATGTTCCAGCTGAATGCATCATCCCCACAGTGGGAAGTATGCAAGGTTGCTATAACCTGTTTTTGGAAATCAAGCAGATGAATCCCGATAAACCTGGCGTCTTGTTCATTGACCCAGGCTTCCCTGCACAGAAGTCGCAAGCTAAAGTACTGGGCGTTCCCAGCGTGTCATTTGACGTTTATCACTACCGTGCAGAGAAACTCGGTCCTAAGCTGGAAGAGTATCTTAGCAAGGGCAATATAGGTGCGATAATCTATTCCAATCCAAACAACCCTTCTTGGGTGTGCTTAACTGACGATGAACTCAGAACGATAGGAGAGATGTGCAACAAATACGATGTTATCGCCCTCGAAGATTTTGCTTATCTGTGCATGGACTTCCGCAGTGACCTGTCGAAGCCGTTCCAGCCACCTTATCAGGTGAGTGTGTCGCGTTATACCGACAACTATATCATGATGATTTCGGCATCGAAGATATTCAGTTATGCTGGCGAACGTCTGGGCCTGGTATGCTTCTCACCAAAGATGTATCATCGTGACTATCCGCGTCTGCGCGAGTTGTACGGCATGGGCCGCATGGGTGACAACTACGTACTTACTTATTTGTATGCAGCTTCGTCTGGTACTTCTCACTCGGCACAGTATGCAATGGCAGCAATGTTGAATGCCGCTGTTGATGACAAGCTTGACTTCGTTGATGACGTGAAGGAATACGGCCGCCGTGCTGCCATCACGAAAGAAATATTCGAACGTCACGGTTTCAACATCGTTTATGACCGCGACAACGAGATGCCTATTGCTGATGGCTTCTATTATACAGTGGGATACAAGGGCTTGAGCAACAAAGATCTAATCACGAATCTGCTACGCTGTGGAGTGTCGGCTATCACTCTCAATACAGCAGGTAGCGACCAGTCTGGCATCCGCGCTTGTGTGTCGGCGCTGTCAACACCTGATTTGTTTGACATGCTTGACGAGAACCTTGCTTTGTTTGAAACACTTGCCAATGAGTAATTAATAGTCAAAATATAGTATTTATGAACTACATGACAGCCGATGAGGCCATGCGTCTTGTCAACAGTGGTAACTCAATATACATTCAAGGAAGTACTTCTGTGCCAAATGTACTTGAGCAGGCACTGGCACGCCGTGGAAATGAATTGAAAGACGTAATCATCTATTCGGCTTTCAACATTACCAAGGAGGAAGCACCGTTCTGTAAGCCAGAGTACAAGGATGCATTTATCACCAAGAGCCTGTTTCTATGTGCTGACCAGCGCCGTTGGGTGAAGGAAGGTTATGGATCGATGATTCCTGCTTTTCTGGGCGAGATACCTTTTTTGTTCCGCAGTCGTCAACTGCCGCTCGACATAGCCTTCATCAATTGCTCACCACCCGACGAGAACGGCTATTGCAGTTATGGAATGTCGGCCGACTTGGCAGTGTCGGCGGTTGAGTCGTCACGAATCATTATTGCTCAGATAAACAAGAGCATGCCGTATCTGTGTGGTGGCGCTCTTATTCATGAATCGGAGATTACTGCAGCTGTTGAATGTGATGATCCACCAGTGGCATTGCAATTTGGCGATCCTACTTCCATAGAGGCTGCCATAGGCGGTTTCATAGCCAATGAGATTCCCGACGGAGCAACACTGCAGATTGGTGTTGGCGGCATTCCCAATGCCGTGCTTAACGGTATTAAGCACCACAAGCATCTTGGCTTGCATACTGAAGCGATGACCGATGGGGTGGTGCGTTTGATAGAGGAGGGGGTAATTGACAACTCGCTCAAGAAAATCAAACCAGGCAAGAGTGTTGCCAGCCTTGCTTTAGGCTCGACTCACATGTATGAGTTCTTGGATTATAACCGAGATGTTGAGTTCTACGATGTTGGTTGGACCAACGACCCGCAGATAATTCGCCAAAACCCCAAGGTGATTGCTATCAACTCGGCACTTGAAGTGGATCTGACAGGTCAGATTTGTGCCGATAGTATTGGTCAGTACATTTTCTCTAGCGTTGGCGGCCAGCATGACTTCATGTATGGTGGTGCGCTGTCGGAAGGCGGCAAGACATTCATCGCACTTCCGTCACGAACAGCCAAGGGAATAGGTAAGATTGTGCCTACTCTCACTCCAGGTGCTGGTGTGGTGACGACCCGTTTCCAAACGCAATATGTGGTTACTGAACACGGAATCGTGTATTTGCGCAATAAATCGCTTGCCGAGCGTGCCAAGTTGCTGATTTCGATTGCTCATCCCGATGATCGAGAGGCACTAGAGCGTGCAGCATGCGAGCGTTTTGGCTATAGTTTCATGCGCCTGAAAGCATAAATTCTCAGTAAATGACAACAAAAAACATCAGCATTAAGGAAGAAGCATCGCGTTGCCTGTTGTGTGAGGATGCTCCTTGTAGCCATGCTTGTGGTGCTGGAGACGTTGCACGTGCATTGCGTGCAGTGAGATTTGACAATTTTAGTGCTGCGCGACAATGGTTGTCGGGTTGCGATGAGACTTCTCTGGCTGCTGCCGAACAGGCGTGTATCCATTATGATCGGCCTATTCGTATTCGTGAGATTGCATCGAAGTTGCCTGAAGTATCTGTTCCGCTGCATTTGCCGAGTCTCTCAATTGATTTCTGTGGAATACATTGCGAAAATCCATTCTTCTTGGCATCTTCGTCAATTTGTACTAACTATGAGATGGTTGCGCGTGCCTTTGATGCTGGATGGGCTGGGGTATATTATAAGACGATATGCCTTGATGAGATCAACGAGGTATCACCACGTTTTGATGCCGTGCATCGCGAGGGTGACAAAGGCGATTTTAGCTCGTTCCGTAATATGGAGCAGTTGAGTGAGAACCCAGCCGAAGTAGATTTTGAAATATTACACCGCCTAAAAGAGAACTATCCTAGTAAGATTGTTGTGGCTTCAATCATGGGTTCAACTGAAGAACAATGGATTGAGCTTGCCAAGATGGCAGAGGCAGCTGGTGTGGATGCGGTAGAGTTGAATTTCTCTTGTCCTCAGATGAAAATTGCTGGGATGGGAAGTGATGTGGGACAAGATCCAGAGTTGGTCACTTTCTACACTGCATACGTCAAACGGTCGGTTTCCATACCTGTTATACCTAAGATGACTCCCAATATTACCATGATGACTAATCCTGCGATGGGAGCCTATTTTGCCGGAGCTGATGCTATAAGTGCCATCAACACTATCAAAAGTGTTACGATGGATGATCGTTCGTCGGTGTCTGGTCTGAAGACTGTATCGGGACTTTCAGGCCGTGCCGTCAAACCCATTGCGTTGAAGTTTATCTTGGAAATGGCCAAGAATCCAGTGATGAAGAACCTGCAACTAAGTGGTATTGGTGGCATAGAGACTTGGCGTGATGCATTGGAGTTTATTCAGTTGGGTTGTGCCAATGTTCAGGTGTGTACAGCCGTTATGCAGTATGGTTATCGCATCATCGATGACTTGAAATTGGGTTTGCAGCTTTATATGGTTGACCGAGGCATAGGTGAACTGTCGCAGTTGGTGGGCGAGGAATTGCCTAGGTTTGTACGTCCTTGCGACCTTGACCGTTCTACAATCGTCTATCCCATGATTGACCGTGAAAAGTGTGTGGGTTGCGGACATTGCTACATCTCATGCAAGGATGGTGGGCATCAGGCAATTTCATTCGATGCCGAGGAACGCAAGCCTCGCATTTTGGGTTCCAAATGCGTAGGATGCCATTTGTGCCGTCTAGTATGTCCCACTGGCGCAATCACTTCATCGGCACGGATTCCAAAGAAGTCTTAGTAGCAGAATACCTTTTGTGAAAAATAAATTGGACGATTTAAAAAATCGTCCAATTTTATTTCTTGTGTAGTTGATAGGGTTTATTACTCCTCTTCTTCCAAACGATAGCAGATGTTGCAGGCCGAACGGCGCTTTTTCTCTGCCTCGCCACGAGTGATGCCTTTCACTTCCTTTGTACAACTATTGACACCGGGACATGAGTCACTTGAATGGAAGCGCTTGGCGGCAGAACCAGTGCATATCCATACAGTATCGATTTCCGTGATGCTGTTCAGGTCAACCTTAACCATTTTAGTTTGTTCTTCCTCTTGCTCGGTGCAGCTTGCCACAGATATCAGTAGCAAAGCGCATAATATTAAATTTCTCATATCTTTTTGATTCTTTTTGTCGTCTATGTGTATGATTATCAGATGTCTATTTTAAAATATCAATAATCGTTATGCCGTATTTTAAATCTTATTGAATTTGGCCGAGCTTTTTGACGTTTTGCTCAAACTGCTCACGACTTGCGATTGCTCCATTTTTTATTCGGGCGCGGTAGTTGTAAATAGTGTTGACGCTATAATGTAGGAATTCAGCAATCTTCGACGAGTCTTCAATACCCAAACGAATGAGGGCAAAAATGCGGATTTCGGTGGTCAGGCGATTCTCTTCTTTGGGGTGCACTTGTGCTTCGGGTTGGAGCAATGCATTGAAATCCTCAACGAAATGTGGAAATAGGTTCAAAAACACACTATCGAAGTTTTCGTAAAGCTCTTCAAGTTCCGTTTCCTTTAGCTCGGTTGATTTCGAAAGGCGAAATAGTTCATCGAGCTCCTTGTTTTTCATCTTCTTGTACACCATCTTACGGTAAGCATCAAGCTTATCAATATACTGCGAGCAGAGACTCATAAAGCGTCCAATGTATTCTTCCTTTACTCGGTTGCTCTCAGATAATTGTGAATTGAGAACCGAGAACTGAGCATTCTTCTCTGACAGCTGGCTGTTGGCAGTTTTCAGTTCTTCGTTGAGCGATGCCAGTTGGCTGTTGGTTTGATGCAACTCATTTCTGGCAGAAGTCAGCTGTTTGTGTCGGCGATGTAGGAATAGCAGTGCGCCAAGCAACAACAATGCTAACACACTTATCATGGCTATGGTGACTCTCAACTGCATTGTGGTACGCTCACTTTTTGCTTTGTAGTTTTTAGCAATGGAGGTCAGCAATGGAGCTATTTGCCAGTTTCTTTGTCGTGAACCGTAGCGATTGGCACAGTCACTTGTGAAACTGATGTAACGCGATGCACGCTCAATATCGCCTCGCATCATCAGTTCATTGGCAAGTTCCCACATAGACCCCTGATCCATAGTGGCATTTTTGATATCGGTCAATACTGATTCAACGAGCCAATGCATCATTTTTAGGCTGTCACCTTGCAGTTTGTATTCTATGTATCGATAGAGTGCCACTAAGGCATAAGGGTGTGAGCCGGGTTCTACCGTAGCAAGCCATTCATCGTTAATTTTCATCGCATCGTCCAAGCGACCATCAGCTTGTGCATTCAGCTCACGCCGCAAAAAACATGCTTCGCTTGTTGGAGACAAGTACTGCATCATCAATTGCTCATAATGGTGAGCCTTATTTAAGTATGTTTGGCGCATATTTTCGAAGTGCGTATAATAACAGAGTTCGCTATATACATTGTTGTATGCTTCATAGTATGTTCCCAAAGCAAGAGTGTCAGCTCCTTGGGTGTTTATGGAATCAAGAATGCAGAGAGCTTCGTCATACATGCCGATATTAGCACTTCGTATAGCGAGCAGCGACTTACAACGCACCGCGGCCGATTGGTCATTAATCTGGTTGGCGATGGCAATGCACTGATGCAGAAAATAAATTGCCGAATCACTTATGAAAGGCTTGTAGAGTTCATAGAGATCATAGTTGCACTGGAATTTTTCGTTTGGTGTAGTTGCACGATTCAATGCCTGACGCTTCAATCCAATTTTTATCTCATACTTAGCCACATATTCCGGCGAATGGTTTATAGCCTCATCAATCTGCAAGTAATAATCGTGCAAATTGATATCCTGTGCTACTAAAGTTGATGTTCCCGTCAGCAGCAAAATAGTAAGAAATATAAATAATTTATTCATATATCGTTAGTTAGTGGCGACAAAGATACAAAAAAAGTCTGAGACAAAGCGAACTTTTCTCAGACTCTTTTCAATTCAAGAAAATATGTGACAGTGCGTATGTCCTATTTTAATTCAAAGCTACACTTGGAGGGAAGGTTGTCGGATGCAGTGCCAATAAGCGCCTCGAAAGCACCAGGTTCGGCCTTCCACTGCCCTGTAGTTTCATCAAAGAAGCTCAGTGCATCACGACCAATAGTGAGTGTCACGTTGCGTGTTTCTCCAGGTTGTAGGAATATCTTTTGGAACGCCTTCAACTCCTTAACCGGACGGTCGACGCTGGCTTTCTTGTCGCTCACATAGAGCTGTATGGTTTCGGCTCCAGCACGATTACCTGTATTGGTTACACTAACGGAGAACGAAATCTGTTCATCAGCGGTCAGTTGGTTTTTGTCGGCAGTAACCTTGCCAAGTTTGAAAGTGGTATAACTCAACCCATAACCAAATGGGAAGAGGGGTTTAACCTTCTGCTTGTCAATCCAGCGATATCCCACATATACGCCTTCCTTATATTCCTCGTCGATAATCTTATTGCCCTCTCGCCACACACCTGGATAGGCGTTCAATGCATGAGCACCACACTGATTGAGGTCAGCATACCAAGTGAAAGGCAGTTTACCGGAGGGATTCACATCACCGGCAAGCACGCTGGCGATAGCTTCTCCCGATTCAGAGCCTACGAACCAGCCCTGAACAATAGCAGGCACTTTATTCAACCAAGGCACCACAAAGCCCGTGCCTGAAATGCCAACAAACACCAAGCGGGGATTTACCGCTACCAATGCTTCAATCACCTCGTTTTGGGCATAGGGAAGGTCGTAACTCTTACGGTCATGACCTTCGGCATCTTGATAATCGCTCTTGTTCAGACCACCCACAAAGATGACCACGTCGGCATTCTTTGCTTTCTCAACTGCTTCGTGCAGCAGTTCGTCATTGGAACGCATCTCATAAAGGCTGCGCCCCACGGTCACGCCATTGTAACTCTGTATAGTGTCGCCCACATAACCACGGGCATAATCTACTTCAGCATTGCTGAAACGCTCCTTAATACCATCAAGGGGCAATATTTCTTTCTGTACCTTGAGCGAAGAAGAGCCACCGCCCACGGTCATCATCTTGATGGCATTTTCACCCACCACAAGAATGCGTTGCTTTTTAGTTGCATCCAAAGGCAATACTGGAGCTGTGCCTTTACCCTTAGGAGCATCGTTCTTCAGCAATACAATACCTTCTTGAGCAATCTTTAGCGCAGCTGCATAGTGGCTGTCGCTACACAGGAATCCGTAAGGACGATTACGATTCATCGTTGTACGGAAATGCAAACGAAGCACACGACGCACCTTTTCGTCCAGCTCTTTTGTGGTCATCTTGCCGTCAAGAATTAGTTGTTTATATGGTAAAGCCAAGTAATAGTTGTCGTAGGCATTGGATGCGCCAAAGGTAAGTCCATCGGTCCATGTGCCAAATTCCAAATCAAGTCCATTCTTGACTGCTTGCTCGGTATTGTGAGCGCCACCCCAGTCAGAGATGACAACGCCATCGAACTGCCAGTCATGCTTCAAAATTTTGTTCAGCATGATTTCGTTATGGCAGTTGTGCTGGTTCTTATAGAGATTATAGGCGCCCATGATGGCCCAAGCCCCTCCTTCGCGCACAGCAGCCTTGAAGGCTGGCAGATAAATTTCTTGCAATGCGCGGTCGCTGACGATGACGTTTACCTGATGACGATACTCTTCATCATTGTTCAGTGCATAGTGCTTCACGCACGCTGCCACACCCTTCGACTGCAATCCCTGCACATAAGGCACCACGATGCGTGAGGCAAGCCAGGGATCTTCTCCCATGTACTCGAAGTTTCGGCCGCCAAGAGGAGTGCGGTAGATATTGACTCCAGGCCCTAGTATGACGTTTTTCCCTCGATAGAGCGCCTCCTCACCCAGATTCTCGCCATAGATGCGTGCCATGGCTGGATTCCATGTGGCAGCAAGACATGTCAAGGCTGGAAACGCCACGCAAGAGTCGTTAGTTTGTCCAGCTTGCTCCCATTCGTCCCAAAGCACGTCGGGGCGCACACCATGAGGGCCATCGTCGGTCCACAAGTCTGGAATGCCAAGGCGTTTCACGCCAGGACTGCTAAACTTGGACTGTGCGTGAATAATGGCTATTTTTTCATCGAGTGTCATGCGGCTGAGCGCATCCTCCACTCGTTGTTCCAGTGGTTTTGTCTCGTCGAGATACACTGGTATGTTCTGAGCCTGAATCATTATCGCTGCTACCAGCGTCAGGATGGTCAATGCTATTTTTTTCATTTGTTTCCGGGTTTATAATTCCAGTTGCAAAATTACTATTTTCGTAAATAACTACTGCAATTAATAGGCATGTTTCAGCCCCAATGAGCGAATGTAATCGTTCTGAGGCTTGCAATTCTCAAATCGGCTGTTCTCGACATATTGAAGCAAAAGTTTCTTGAAGGCCTCCTGATTCGGGCGGGCTTCGCGCCACTCCTTATAAGTGCCTCGTTCCGCTTCTGAGAACTTCACCACGATGTCGTCCCACTTCTCCGGCCTCGGAATTCCCATCATGCAAGAATTGTCAATCTTCTTGTAAGGCCAGAATGTGTAACCGATGTTATTTTCTTTCATAACTTTGACAAACTTTGCCTGCCATTCGTCGGTGTTATGCCCAATCTCTCCCATATACATGGGTAAGTTGGTCTTGTTGCGGAAATCAATATAATCTCGTATGGCTTCAGCGGTAGGTTCGCCGCCATAGCGATGACAAGTGTACATGATGTTATTGTCAAATATCCAGTCGGTAAACATGAAAAAGTCGGAATTCCACCGAGCGCCGCCAAGCAAAATCACATGGTTGACATCCACTTCGCGGATTTCTTTCACCACACGCTTGTAAAGAGGCTCTAACAGCAGATTCAGTTTATCTTTATTTTCAAAATAATGAGCAATGGGTTCATTGGCAAGCTCATAGCCAAGAATGACTGGTTCGTCTTTGTATCGGCATGCAATGCGCTTCCAAATGTCACAAAACAGCGCCTGACTGAGCTCGCTCTCAAAGAGCCATGGATAGCCGTGTCCATCGTCAATGTTATCACCAGTCTGTCCGCCCGGACAATCGTGCATGTCTAGTATCAAATAGAGTCCAGTGCTTCTGCACCATTCCACCACCGAGTCGATGCGGGCAAAACCATCCTGGTTTTTCGTCAGCCCCATATAGTCTTCATCGGTGAAGAGTTTGTAATTAAAGGGCAGTCGAATTGTGTTAGCACCTTGTGAGGCTACGAACTCAATGTCCTTGCGGGTGATGTAATTATCCTTGAAACTACGCCAAAACTCGGCAGCAAAATCAGGGCCTACAGCCTCTTTGATCATCAAGTCGATCATCCACGGAGAGTTGGTACGGCTCAAGCCGAACATATACCCTTCAGGATTGAGCCAGTTGCCAAGATTTGTACCCTGAATATATAGTTTCGTTCCATCGGGCTTGACCAAGTTAGGACCATCTACCTTGACGAATTTCGATGGTTGTGCATCGATTGTCACAATCACCATAAAGGCCATCGCAATAAAAAACATCAATCTGTTCATAAGTCGCTCATTTCTTTGAAAATGTGGCCGTGAAAAATCACGTTATCCACGGCCACAATCATCGTTGCAGTTAGCTAAACAATATCTATGTCTATTTCTTTTGGAAAACGCGCACGTAGTCAACTTCCATAGTGACAGGAAGCACATTTTCATCAACTCCCTGGGCACCACCCCAGTCTCCACCCCAAGCAAGGTTGAAGATGATGTAGAATGGATTGTCGTAAGGCCAGTCGTCGTACCCTAAGCCACGGTTGTCGTAAGAAAGCTGAACTTTGCCATCCACATAGGTGGTGATGTTCTGTCCTGTCCACAACATAGCATACTTATGGAACTCACCTTCGGCACCAGGACACCTCATCTCATGAGTCACTTGAGTACCATTGGAATGAACATGGGCTGTGGCATGCAGACTGGAAGAGACATAGTCGGGATGATATCCCACTTCCTCCATGATGTCGATTTCGCCATCGGCGGGCCATGATTTGAAGTTTACAGGCATCATCCAGAAAGCAGGCCAAGTACCTTTGCCTTTAGGTAATTTGATGCTTGCTTCAATATAGCCATATTTCCAACCTTCTTTCACCTTTGCATAGACACGGCCAGAATAAATCTTGCCGTTCTCCTTCAAGCAGGTGATGCGCAGGGTGCCATCTTTCACTTCAGTAACGCGTGAGCCATTAGGAGTAAGGCGGTTAACGTAGTTCTGAAGCTCATGATTCACCCAGCCTGAATTTTTCACCTCGTGAGTCCAGTCGTCGGCATTCAAATCTGTACCAGTGTCAAACTCATCATTCCACACCAACTTGTAGCCTTCAGGTGCATCGTAGGCAGCCTCTTCGGCTGCAGCTTGAGTGACGGCAATCATCTTGCGGGTTGTACCCGACATCAAAACTACTGAGCCGCTGCGCACCTCAGTAAGTGGATTGGCCGGAATCGTAACCGTTACACTGCCCGAATTAGACGCCGTTCCTTTCTTGGTGATAGTAAAGAAATCACCAGTAGCATAGGCATCCCATTCTGTACCTCCGGTAGAAACATTTATGACGTATGTCTCTCCTGTGGCAGGCGCATTAATAGCCTCAAGTGATGCTGTTATGCTGGGAGCAGGTTTGGGCTCGTCGCCGCTCCCACCGCAGCCCCAAAGGGCTACGGTGAGCGACAACAATAATAATGCGATAAGTTTATTGATTCTCATTTATTGCGCTTCTTTAAGAACAATTTTACTAATCTTGACATGGGAACCACCAGGAGATCCACCAAAGTCGAAGAAGAATCGTAATGCAGTGGCATCTTTACCCTCAGCCAACATGACGTTTTTCCAAGTAAAGACATTGGGTTCGTCAGCAGTCACATCTAAGCGGTTTTCGAAGAAGAAGTTTGAATCGCCGGAGTCGGTCAACTTGAATGTTACTTGAGGTAGATCGGCATCGGCTTCAACCTGCACCTGCACATGATAAGCCTTTGTTCCGCTAGCAGTGAGCTTGGTGTCGATGTGGAACTGACCTTGCCATTGAGAACCTCCAAGTCCCTCAGGAAGAGTCAACTCATAAGCATCACCACTATGATTTACTTCGGAGTAAGGAATGCCTGCCCAACCATTGTCGGCGAAATAGTAGCCAAACGCATCAAACATTGAGCCGTCGTCTACAGCCTTCCAGAGGTTGTCGGCATCGTCATAAGCAATTGATACTGCCTCCTCAAGGTAAATCTTGCTGATTCTCACATGAGTACCGGCAGGACTGCCACCAAAGTCGAAGAACATGCGAAGTGTTTCGGCGTCTTGACCTTGAGCCAGAGACACATTTTCTTGCTTGAACACGAAAGGTTTATCGGCTTCCACGTCCTTACGAACTTCGAAGAAGAAGTTAGAGTCGCCTGAGTCGGTGAGCTTGAAGGTCACCTGTGGACAGTCGTTATCAGCCTCCATTACAAGATAGAAGTTGTATTTCTTAGCTGCGCTGGCGGTGAGCTTGGTGTCGATGTGGAACTGTCCTTGCCACTGTGAACCACCCATGCCTTCTGGAAGAAGGATTTCCCACACACCGTCATTGTGCGACCACTCTGGATCGGAAATTTGTGCCCAGCCGTTGTCGGCGAACCAGCAGCCTACTGCACCGAATGCTTCGCCAGTCTCGACAGGAAGCCAGAGGTTGGCAGGAGAATTGGGATCCCAGTCAACTACTGCTTCTGGTTCTGGATTGTCGGGTTCATCTTCACCGTTAATGAAGATAAAGTGCCATGCAATAGAACGATCAGGGGTTTCATAGACGAGAACCATCTTCTTTGCAGTGAGTTCCTCGATGCGGAACTTGGGATTCTCATACTGAGCGTCACTACTAATATAGGGGAATGCAGTATTGGGAGCCAGCTGGATATAAGTGGCCTTAGTCACATTACCATCTGCATCTTCCCAATCATATACTTCGAAACTCCAAGTGGAAGTCTGGTTGCCAATAGTAGCATCGAAGTCGGCACTTTCCGAACCCCACTTGGTCGTACCAGTGTTTACGTATGTGAGTCCGTCTTCACCTGCATCATAGGTGAATGTACCACCTTTTCGATTATCAGCAGTGAAGGTCATACGGTCGTCATACATACCAGTGCCAGCCTTATCATTAGGAGCTGCAGCCCACCATTGCACACCTGTAGTTCCAGCGGGTCCACAACCCAAGTGAGCAGCTTCCTTATTAGCGAAGCGCCACTCCTTACCTGTAATGCGACGGAAGTCGGCAGAATAGTCAATTTTGGTCTCATTGAAAGTAAACTCACGAGTAACAGTGCCTTGACTGAAGCCATTACGGTTAGCTATTTTCAAGCCAATGGTATAAGTGCCTGCCTCAGGATTCTGATAACCCACTTCCTGAAGGGTTGAATAGGTGGTGCCATTAATAATCCACACAGGATAGGTTCCAGGTTGTGGAGTGTATTTAGCAATCATCTGATTAGTTTCCTGATCCACGCTGATATCAAAGGTAACGCCATCAACCGTTGGGAGACCATTGGGATCGGCGCCCTCAAAGCTATCGGGAGAGCAAGAGGCAAATGT
The DNA here is from genome assembly GCA_017651515.1 of Muribaculaceae bacterium. GTDB lineage: Bacteria > Bacteroidota > Bacteroidia > Bacteroidales > Muribaculaceae > Sodaliphilus. The sequence continues at coordinate 15,066 of JAGCCU010000067.1, forward strand.
TGCCGTCATTCCCAAGGTCACGATAGCGGTACAGAATAGTTTATATATCTTAGTTGTCATAATGATAGATTTTCTGAATTCTTAATTATCAATGAATCTTAATAGTTGTTCTGAACCAACGAAGGATCAGCGTCAAGCTCCGATTGTGACAGTGGAATGTGCTTCTTGCTTGGGCTCCAAGTATGAGTGCGATAGCCATAGCTGTCAGGCACAAGCACTGTCGAAGCCTTTTGGGTAGCACCGCTGATGCCCTCTGCACGAACTAGGTCGAAGTAACGCTTGCCTTCGCCGCAGAATTCCAGATGACGCTCTGTATAGATATCGTCAATGCTTACGGAAGCAAGGTTGTCGAGTCCAGCACGGGCGCGTACCTCGTTGACATAACCCAATGCTTCGCCGGCACTGCCGCCAGTCTGCAACAACAATTCTGCTGCATTGAGCAGCGTCTCGGCATAGCGATAGATGCGTTTATTGTTGTTGTAGTTCAAGTTCTTAGATGTAGGACAATCCTGATTGTTTGCACTCTGTGGGCGATATTTGCCGTGCCAGATGTGAGTGTCCTGATAACGCTCGGTGTAGGTGTAGCCACGTACATCCCAGCAAGTAACATCGCGACGTTTGTCGTTGTCGGCATACATGTTATAGGTTTCAACGCGCATTGGCAAGAATCCCCAGCCGTCGTTGCCACCATCCCATCCTTCGCCACCAGGCCATGTGTTAGGAGAGCAGAGAGTTGGGAACACTGTGCCACCTGCATTGAGCGGAGCCGTAGGATTGGCAGTAGAGGCCCAGTCGCGCTGGCCGTTATCATCATCATAATTGATTTCGAAAATCGACTCGGCACACCACTCACCAGCCTCAGCCCACAGATTGGCAAAGTCAGGATTCAGCGAGTAGTCGGCATCGCCGATAATCTGCTTCATGTAGTTCAACGCCTTAGGGAAACGAGCTGAATCGTTCTGATACATCACCATTTCGGCGTAGAGCATATAAGCCATTGCCTGTGATACGCGACCTGATTCGGCAGCCTTCCAACGCATCGGGAGAATGCCTGAATCAATGATTTCCTCAAGTTCTGGAAGAAGCAGATTATAAATCTCATCAGTCTTCAACTGTGGAGCAGTGTAAGGCTCAGAAAGATTCTCCAGGTAGAATGGCACATTTCCATAGTAGTGCCAAAGAATATTATAATAGTACACGCGAAGCAATCGGGCCTGCATTTCGAAAGACTTGCGATTGCTTTCGGTTCCTCCACCCCAAGAACAATACTTAATCACGTCGTTGCAACGCTTGATGCCACTGTAGAAGTCGCCCCAGAGTGTGCTCAAAGTGTTGTTACCGTCGCCTTCGAAGTTGAAGAGTTTGTGCCAGTGCTGGTTGTCGGAGATGCTTGATCCTCCTACCCAGAAGTCATCGCCCATAATCTCGGCATCGATGGTAAGGTCGTTATAGGCCACACCATCCCAGTCGGGCCAGTGCAGAGGAGCATAGGCCGAAGTGAGGGCTTCGTTCAGATGCTGGTCATTATTGTAGTATTCCTCCAGAGGTTCACCGGTAGGATTCGTCACCTCCAGGAAGTCGTCGCTACAGGATGTGAAGGCTAAAGCCGCCACACTGATACCTGCTATGATTGAAATATATTTTTTCATAATGATTTCCTTTCTTTTAATGTTAGATTAGAATGAGAGATTGAATCCTACGGTAAATGTACGGGCCTGTGGATACACGCCGTAATCTACACCCATTGAAGTACTTCCAGAACCGATTTCAGGATCGAAGCCCCAATACTTGGTCCAAGTGACAAGATTTTCAGCACGGACATACATGCGGAAGCGTTCAACGCGTATCTTTCTGGTGAGCTCGTGTGGCAACGTGTAACCCAAAGTAATATCTTTCAAGCGCAAGTAAGAACCGTCCTGCACATAGATGTCGCTGCATACCCAGTTCTTTGCGTCGCCGAGTTTCAGCAGAGGCAGTTTGTTGGAAGTGCCTTCACCTGTCCAGCGGTCAAGCACCCAGGTGGGATAGTTACCCGAAGCGATGTCCTGGCGCCATGTGGCATCAAATATATCAGCACCGCTCACACCTTGGAAGAAGATGCCGAAATCGAATCCCTTCCATTCGGCATTGAAATTAAGACCAAATGTCCAGTCAGGGGTTGGTTTACCAATGTTGGTACGGTCATCAGAAGTAATTTTACCGTCACCATTCATGTCAACGAAAATCAGATCGCCGGGAGCTGAACTGGCACCATACTTACTATTATATTCATTAGCCTCTGCCATGTTCTGCAACACGCCAGCAGTCTTGTAACCATAGAAGAATGGGAATGGCTGGCCGTTCTCGGCACGTGTACCACCATCGCTGAACTGGCTGATGCCATAGTTCAGGAAGCCAGTGTCGTTACCCAGATTCTTAAGTTCGTTCTTCAAGTAAGCAGCATTGCCCTTGATAGCGAAATGAGCGTCACTGATGTTCCACTTATAACCAAGCTCAAACTCAACACCAGAGTTCCTCATGTCACCTACGTTACCAATAGGCTTTGATTCACCCACATAAGATGGGATTGGCATTTCCATCAACATGCCATTGGTTTTCTTGATGTAATAATCCATCGAGAATGTCAGCTTGTTGTTCCAGAATCCCAGGTCGAGACCAATGTTGGTTTGTTCGCTTTCTTCCCATCTCAGATCTTCGTTGGCAAGTCCATTTGCTTTTGAGCCGTAGGTCATTACAGCTTGACGACCGAAATAGTAGTTGCTTGTTCCACCACTGGTGGTGAGAACTGTATAGCGGAAGTCACCGATGTTCTCATTACCGTTCTTACCCCAGCTGAAACGCAACTTCATGTTGTTGAGCCAGTCGCGGGTGTTCTCCATGAATGCTTCATTCATGATGTTCCAACCCACCGAGAAGGATGGGAACACACCATATTTGCGGTTAGAACCGAATCGGCTTGAACCATCACGACGAATGGTTGCCTGTAACATATAACGCTCATCGTAGTTATAAGAGAGACGGGCAAAGAGTGAAGCCAGGTGATGCTCGACATAAGGACCTGCCCATCCGCTAACCAGCGAAGTTACACCTGTGATGTGGCCGTCGGCATCGGTTGTAGTTTGAACGCTACCGCCGGTAGTATAGTCCACGTAGGGCTTATCAACGTTAATCAAGTTCCAATGCGATGCACCCAGATAGCTTCCTTTGTACTTCATGGCACTCTGACCTAATACGACACCGATGGTGTGCTTGCCGAACACCTTATCATAGGTCAAGGTGTTTTCTACCTGCCAGTTAGTGCTGTTGGCCTTTTCCGAAGAAGCCTGAGTGTGGTCGGAGTTGTTATTGCCGGAAAGGTAGAATTTGCTGGTTGTTGCAGCTTCAGAGCCCCAGAATGATTGCTCGGCACTCCAAGTGAAGTGGTACTTCAGGTTATCCCACAGTTGGACATCAAGGGAGAACTTAGGCATAAACTTATGCGACCAACCCTTAGAAGGATTGCCTTGCATCAAAGCGATGGGGTTGTTCTGTTCATTATATGAACCTAAGAAACCGGGGATAGTGTAAGGATTGCCGTTTTCGTCACGATACAGGTCGTAGGCTGAATACTGGTTAATCATCTGCTGGGCAATGTCACCTGTAAGGGTTACAGGCAGCGTTGGAGCAAGGTAGAGAGCCGAGCCCAGAGGAGAACCCCAAGTAGAGTTGGCATCTACGCCCGTGCTATGCACGCGCATATAAGAAAGGTTCGCGCCAACGTCAATCTTGTTCAGGAAGTTGCGCTCATCACTTTCATCAAGCAGGTTGAACATATTGTTTGAACGAATAGTGAGGCGGTCGTAGTTTGACCTTCCGTAATTTCCACCCACGATACCATCCTGTGTGAAGTAACCAAGCGAGAGGTAGTAGTTCACTCTATCAGAAGCACCGCTCACGCTCAAGTCATGCTGAGACATAGGAGCGTTGTCGTTAAACAGCAACTCTTGCCAATCGGTTCCGAAACCTTCGATTGCATTGCCGTTGGCGTCAATCAGGTTGTAAGGATCATTATAAAGGGGAGCCATGCCACCATTCACATATTTCTCATTCTGGAGGATAGCATAGTCGGTAGCACCGGTCACATCGCGGTGTTTCCATGCGCTCTGCCAACTATAAGAAAAGTTGTAGTTAATCTGAGGCTTACCTTTTTTACCCTTCTTTGTAGTTACCAATATGACACCGTTGGCTGCGCGGGCACCATAGATAGCGCCAGATGCGGCATCCTTCAGCACTTCAATACTCTCTATGTCATAGGGGTTGACCGATTCCAGACCATACTGGTCTGCGGGCATGCCGTCAATAATGTAGAGAGGATTGGAGTCGTTGATTGTACCAACACCACGCACACGAATCATTGATTGGGAACCAGGCTGACCTGATGACGAAGTCACGTTAACACCGGCAGCCAAGCCCTTCAGGGCATCATCGGCGCGCAGACGAGTCTTGCCTGCAAGGTCATCGGCAGTTACCTTAGCAATAGAGGCGGTCACGACGCTCTTCTTCTGAACACCGTAGCCGATTACGACTACTTCCTGAAGCGATTGTTGATCTTCCTTCAGTGTGACAGTCATGCCGTTGCTGGCTGCCAACTCTTGGGTCACATAGCCGATATACGAAATCACAATAGGCGTGCCCGGGTTCACCTTCAACGTGAACTGGCCATCAACATCGGTGATGGTGCCGTTTTTAGGGTTGCCTTTCTCGACGATCGAAGCTCCAATGACTGGCTCTCCATTCTCGTCGGTCACAGTTCCCAAGATTCCTTGGGCACTCGCTGCTGTCGACACAATCAGCGCCAATAGCAACAGTAGAAACCTGCATTTTTTCATACCATTTTGTTTATAGTTAATAATTTTTTTGAGAAAATTTTTTGACATTTTTCATCATTTGCAAAGTTAAGTGAATAATGAAAACATTTTTTTTCGTGAGTTGGAAAAGTGGATGAATATTGCATGATTTAAAATACATATGGCTGATAATCAGTAATATATGTTTTTAAAATTGCACAAAAAGAGTGGAAGAAATATAGATGCGTATTAATCCCCAAAAGGTAAAAACGCACCCCAAAAACAACTATTTTAATAATGAGGAAGTGCAGAAACAATGTGATGGTTTACCTATGCTCCTGCCGTAATAAATTCCATTAAGTTTATTTGGTTTTTGTGTGCCTGAATACAGCACATTCACGTATTAACTTTGCAGCGTGATTGCAAAGTCAAGTTTAAATTGTCGGTGAAATTGCCGCAAAAAGTTTTCCGTACATTTTTGCTACGCAAATGGCAAGATATCAAGAAAAATAACTATCTTTGCAATTCCGTGTAAGAGTAGCTCTTACCCAGCAAAAGACCATAGTAATTAACGATATACAAACTCCTTCGCAGATATATAGGCTTTGGTCGGCTTTCTGGCACTACTTAGGAGTTTGGTTTTTTAGATATATAGCAACATGGAGTACTACAGTCATACCCAAATTAAGACAATTGAGGATGTTGAGCAGTTTGTCAAACACATCTACGATTTAGGTATAAACTTTCACCCTGATGATGATTTTCACGATATAATCAATTATGAGACTGGCAAAAAATCTTTTTACGAGGCTGATGCAGACCTTTACAACAACCTCGTTGATTCTTGTTTTTCCATCTGTAAGAGGGAAAATGTAGATTTTTACGAAATAGCCTACAACTATCACCCGATTTTTCAAGCCCAAATAGATGAGTGAGATTAAATTATATAGCATAGAGGAACTTATGAATATGGGAATGGCAGAAGAAGAAGCCATTGCTTATCAGCGTTCATTGTTTGAGCTTGAGCCAACTTGCGATTTTGAAAATCTAACTGAAGTTCAAAAGGTTATTAAAAGTAAGGCTTACAGAGTTGATGATATAATTGTAACACCAACTGCCATTTCTGATGGGCCTAATTGGAGAGATTTGGAGTTTTCACACCCAGAGAAATGTGTCCGTCTTGGAACTGTATTTAGCGGTATTGGTGCTATTGAGCACGCTTTTCAAAGATTAGGGTTAAACCACAAAATTGTTTTTGCTGGTGACATAGACGATAAATGCAAGAAAAGTTATTTTGCCAATTATAACATAACCGAGGAGAACTGGTTTAGCGATATTAGGGAATTTGACGCATCAAAATATTTGGGTCAAGTTGATTTTATTGTGGGTGGTGCTCCATGTCAAGCATTTTCAATGGTCGGTCGTCGTCTAGGATTTGAAGATGCGCGAGGGACTTTATTCTATGAGTTCGCAAGAGTGGTTAAAGAAACACAACCCAAATTATTCCTTTTCGAGAATGTGAGAGGACTTATTAACCACGATAAAGGCAGAACTTGGAGGATAATCCATGATATTTTTGAAGAACTGGGCTATGATGTGAAATTCCGCGTTCTGAATAGTTGTGATTATGGAATACCACAACACAGAGAACGTATCTTCTGTTTGGGATTCAAACAAGAAACGGATTTTAGATTCCCTGCACCGATAGAATTAGAATATAAAATGTATGATTTTCTTGAAGATTATATTGATACAAAATATTTTCTTCGAGAAAAGGGCATTAAGTTCGTCACAAGTCACAAGAACAGGGCAAAGTGTTATACCCAAATAAATGGAGACGTACAACTTTGCCAAAAGCGAAACCAACAATTTAACTGGCATGGGGATTTTGTTTTTCACCCAGATTCAGAATTAACACCATCTGACCCTGCATTTGACGAATTTATTTTTGATGTACGGGATGTTGAAGAAAAGTATTATCTTTCGGAAAAAGTAGCAAGATACGTGCTTGCCGGTGGTACAAAAGGTTTTAGAACTTCAACAGAAACTGATTTAGACATTGCTCGACCACTATTACAATCTATGCACAAAATGCACCGCGCTGGGGTTGACAACTACGTTACACATAAGGGTAGAATTAGGAAACTGACCCCACGCGAATGTTTGCGTCTAATGGGTTTCCGTGACACATTCAAAATTGTTGTTTCAGATACAGCTTCATATCAACAAGCAGGTAACAGCATTGTTGTGGATGTGCTTATTGCAATATTAAAACAACTTGATATAACAAAATACGGCGTATGATAATAGACGGACAAAAATTTGATGTCAAAGAAACATTTGATACGGCTCAAACCGTACCAGATTGTTTTGTTCTCGGTGACAGCAAAATTGGCGGTGGTCATGGTGAGAAAAAATTTTACATTTCCACAAAAGAACGAATGAGGGAGTTCTACGGAAATGCTGGTTTTAATGCACGTTGTTTTGTTTTGCGTTCTGATTTACTTGCCTATATGCAAGCAATGAAACAAGAATATTTGAATCCATCTCAAACTTATCGAGGTAAAGAAAAAATGTCATCGCTGTGGCTTGAGCGTGTAAATCGTATTCAAAAATTGCCCGAAGTTATTGAATTTAATATACAAGATCAAACGCAAATTGTGGGCCCACGAGGTTATGTCAATTCTAGCGATGATGCTTACAGGCTGATTCGTGAAATTTCACTGCCTAATCTTACTTACATTTCTGCCTTACGTCTTGCAGATAGCAAAGGCTCAATCATTTTTTATTGGAAATTATTTGCTGATTTTGACGCAATAGGTGATTTACACTCTGCTTTGGTCTATACATATGGGAAGAAAGAGACTGAAACGGAAAAGAAAGAAATTATCGAGAAGCCAAATAAGCGTGATGAACAACTACGATATGCACGAATTGGGCAAGGTCTATACAGAGAAAAATTATTAGAGGAGTGCCCATTCTGCCCAATCACAATGATTAATGATGAAAGATTGCTTATTGCAAGTCATATAAAGCCCTGGGCAGTTTCAACTGATAAGGAAAGACTTGACCCCAAAAATGGCTTTATGTTATCACCTTTATATGACAAGTTATTTGATAGAGGATTCATAACCTTTACAGATGATCGTTGTGTGCACATTTCAAATTGGCTCTCTCCTCAAAATATCCGTCGAATTGGCATTACTGAAGGTCGATTTATTCAAATGCTACCTATAGACGATAGGAGAAAAGATTATTTGGCTTTTCATCGTGAATCAGTTTTCAAAGGATAATAATATGCAAGCAAATTATTTATCAATACCCTCAATATTTGATAGATACACACTTCATAAAGTGCCCTTCTATCAAAGAAGTTATGTTTGGGAAGAAGACAAATGGAGCCGTTTTTTAGAAGATATGTGCTTTGTTTCCGAAACTCAAAAAAGTTATTTTTTGGGGACAATTATCTTGAAATTTGCACAAGCTTCATCTGGTTCTTCCAAAGAATGTACTATTATCGATGGACAGCAACGATTGACAACGATAATACTTTTTTTCAAATCATTAAGTTTGAAAAAAGCAGAGTTTATGTCTAAATTCAATGACGATTTTTTCTTAAGAGGAGTACAGCGACAAGTTGCGTTATTACATAGTATGAATGATATTGCCGACTTTACTGAAGTTATGTCATTGACTGAAGACAAACCAATTGAACGTGAGAAACCGACTAAAATCATTCAAGCATATAATTTTTTTCAGAGTAATATAGACATTTCAAAAATCGATTATGATTCGGTTTTAGGTAATTTATCAATGATAGTGATTAATCTTAATGATGGAGAAGATGAACAAGCGATTTTTGATACAATAAACTCTTTGAGTGAACCATTAACTACTGGGGAACTTTTAAAAAACTATTTCTTTAAGAAAGAGACTAGAGAAGAATATGAAGAAACATGGTTACCAGTTTTTGAAGCAGATACAGAGACTGTGGATTTTTGGAATCAAATTGTAACTCAAGGAAGACAATTCAAAACAAATATTGATGCCTTCTTTAATGCTATGATTCAAATTAAGATTCACAACAAATCTATACCGGGTATTACATCTGAATATAAACTCCGAATAAAACGTAACGAAAGACTATTCCATAATTTCAAAGCATTAATATCTGATTTTGATTTAGATAAAAAAGAATTGGTAAATGAGATTATAGACTATGCGATTTTGTATAAAGACAATCTGTCTATCGATGTAAATAAAATCGTTCTTTCTGGGTCGCCTAGCATAGAACGCATCAATTTCATGATTGAATACTTTGATTGCTCAACGCTTGTTCCATACATTCTTTATATACTTAAAAACGTAGAAGAAGAAACGGAAAGAAATAGAATATATGAAGTACTTGAATCATACATAACTAGACGAGTCATTGCAAAAAGTAGCAACAAGAATTATAGTGACTTATTTGCTGAAAACTTAATTGGTGGAAATATTCTAACGGCGCAAAGATTAAAAGAGTATTTAATGTCTAAAGATGATGAACAGTCTTTAGCGATGCCTACAAATGCCGCTATCAATGAAGCTGTTCGTGAAAATGAACAGAACAACAAGCGCTCTTTGGCTATTTTATATATGCTCGAATCAAGATTGAGAGAGGGTAACCCACATTCTACATCTCTACTGAACTACGACGCATATTCTTTAGAACATATCATGCCGAAGAAATGGGTTGCTAATTGGCAGCTCATATCAGAATACGATGAACGAAAAAGAGACCATTACATTAAGACATTGGGTAACCATAGCCTATTAAATGCTCGACTCAATACGGCAATCAGTAATGCTGATTGGCATACAAAATTAAATGGAAACTCAAAGGGCAAGGGCTTTAGAGAACATGCTGTTGGCCTAGAAACAATTAACACTATCCTAGGTTTAAATAAATGGGATGAATTGGAAATTTTGAATAGAGCAGATTGGTTGGCAGATAAAATTAATCAGGTATGGGAATCACATGAAAATGAGGAGCTTGTTTTGACATCTCATAATTCTAATACTCGTAGAAATAAACCAGTATTCTCATTAAATGGTGGCTCATTTGTTTCTATGTCTTCTTTTGTTCCCTATTTTGTAAAAAAATACGTTGAAGACAATCCATCATTAACATATGCACAACTAAAGAAAATTTTTAATGATGATCTTTGCGCAACTGGTTTCAAATTCAGAGGCTTTCTTTGTAACGAAGACGTTTATAATGCGTGGGAAAGTGAACTTAAGGATAAACGTTACCAACCATCAAAACCAGGTCGAAGATTAGTTTCTTCCGATGGCGTTATTTTCTTTGTTAACACTCAATGGACTTATGATTCATTCAAGAGAATTATTGCGCTTGCTGAATCTTTTGGTTACACTGTTGATGAACAATGAATTTTACCTATAGAATAAATATAATTTTTTTATGTGTTCTGAAATTTCTATAGATTCACTGCTCAATGAAGGGAGAGACTTAAAATCATCACTTAAGCTCAATGGAGAAATAATTGGTTGGTATTCTTTTCAAAATGAAGATAAATACACTAAATGGAAGTATACAACTATTAGAGCTATCGAGTGTTTATTTCCCGATGACAATGGTATAAGTAGACTAGAAGATGCCTTTAAACAATTTGAGAGCCATTTACGTAGTCCTGACGAATTTAGTCAAATATTAGGAATACTAGAATCATTTAATACTATACCTAAAATTGTTCCATCTCATAAACAAGATAATAATCCGGTTATACAAGTCATAAATTCACAATCACAATTTCAAACCCAATCTATGCAATTAGTCGTTGACATCATTAATGATGTATTAACAACTAGCCAACGAAAGGATCTGAAGGAGATAATAGAAAGTGATACCGACGTAGAGTCAAAAAAGAAATCAATCCTTGAAAAGATAAAATCTTTTGGCTCTGATGTAGCTGCAAGTATTCTAGCAAACATTGTAACTAACCCCAATATTATAGGCACTTTGTTTAGTTAAACAATGTGATGAGATGGAAATAATGTTGTTTAAGTATCAATAATAATCTAAACTATGGAAAAGGACAACAAGAAAAAATTTGGAGTTCTAATCTCGGACTCAGCAGAGTTTGGTCGAGAGATAAGAGAATTAATTAGGCAAGATGAAGCTGATGAGTTAGAAAAGGAGAAATCAGAAAAGAAAGAGAAGCAGAAAACCGAAGTGGAGGATACGAAAGCCAAGGGGATCATGGACCTCTTAGACAAGATGACAGATGCGGAAGTGAACGTGGTGAAACTCAGGGAAGTAGAAAAGGAGCAGGATCTTGAGTTCCTAAGGTAAAAGAGTATAATATCCAGTTTAGAGTAGACGATTTCTCGGAGCGTGTATAATCAAATAATTTTTATAACTTTGCAGTGAGATGGAAGAAAAGCCGAGTAAACAACAATAAAATCAATGCTGGTATTACATTCGTATAGACACAAAAGAAAGGTCCTGAGCCTTATCGACAGTCTACGGACTAATCCCGCTGAGTCTGTACGCATCGGTAGGACCTTAATAGTATTTGCAAATTTAGTGAGAGTTTTTCCAAATCCAAACATTAAGGTCAAAAAAAGATACAAATTTCCTCACTTTTTTCGTATTCTTGAACTAAAGCGTAAATTATGAATGAGCAGTTTGTGAATTATTTTGAAACTATAGCCGAATTTCACAGGCTCGGCTATGAGCGCTTTCGTGTTTGTGCATACATCAGCCCAAATGGTTTGGGCTATCGCTGTTGGCTTACCGTAAGGCAAAACACATGGAACAAATGTGGTTTGTTCTGCGACATAGAAGACCACGAGTTGGCAATTTTGACACACAACTGCAACCTGCCGTGGGACTATTCCGACATGACACCACATGAAAACGCTCTGCGTATCATTGAGGAGTATCGGGAACTCTCACGCTTCGCGCTCGGTAGAGATCCAGAATATGTTGAATGGTTCAAGCTCGTTCTTGATGAATGCCGAAAAGGTCATTACATATACGCTTTTGATGAATACACCAATGCGCTTAGTGATAGCTACACTCCGCTAACAATGGTTAGCGGACGAGGCATCCCATTACCGCCAGTTGGCGATTGCGAAACACAAACGATGTATTAAGTATGGAAGAAATGCCAAGTAAACAACTAATAATCTAAACTAGCTATGAGGACATCAACATCGGATAAATCAAAACAATAAGATGGAGAAGATTATAGCAGACATTAGAGAATATGCAAAATCAAGGTGGATTTTTGGAGAATTGCATGGCATCGCGCATTGGGATAGAGTATATGAAAATGGCCTAATGCTTATAACTCCGGAGGTCAACAAAACAGTCGTAGGACTATTCGCATATCTTCATGATTCTTGCCGATATGATGACAGTGAAGACATCGATCATGGCGCAAGAGCGTCAGAATGGTTGAATTCTCTCAGAGATTCGCTGTTGAGAAGTTTAAACGATGATGAATTCAACTTATTGAAAGAGGCTTGCCGACTGCATACTATTGCACACAAAACGGGTAATCCCACCATTGACGCATGTTTTGATGCCGATAGGCTTGGCCTATGGCGATGTGGCATAATTCCTGATCCCAAACGGATGGCAACTGAGAAAGGGAAATATATTGCTGCCACAACAAATTATGAATCTCTCACTGGCATCAAGTACACTTTCAAACAACGAATGTATCTCAGTCTACGAAGATTGAAGTATAAATCAACCCTATACCCCTGACTATCAGCACAAAAAAAGACGGCATCCCTGCCGCCCCCAGTGATTCCGTTGGGATTCGAACCCAAGACCCACAGCTTAGAAGGCTGTTGCTCTATCCAACTGAGCTACGGAACCAAGCCTTGTTTTAAAATTCGCGGCAAAATTACTAAATTTATGGCAAATAACAAGGCACGTTGGCAATTAATTTCGCATGCAAATCGTAGTAATAATAATTTGGGTGTGTTATGAAGAGTTATGACTAAAGGTCTAAAATATTTTTTGCAATTATAGAAAGGCCGTCAGAAGTTTACTCCGATATTTATTGTCAGGCATCCTGTGTGGGTGTCATCGAAAGTATCTTGTCCCACGTTGGCAAGTCCGATATCATATGCCACCTCGGCATAGCCGATGCCGTAGCTAACACCGCATCCAAGCTTTATGCCTGCATCGAACCTGTTAAAGTAACCATTGCTGTAGCTGCTAAATGCTTGACGCTCGCCGTAATCTTTAATATCACCCGAAATGCCGCAAGCCAGGAACGGGCCGGCAAAAGGTTCTATTGACAATCCTGTCCGTGTGAAGTGTTTGTATTTGAGCAGAATGGGTAGTTCCATATAGCCAAGGTCATAGGTGAACTTGCCTCCATTTTCAGCAATGTTGTTGCTTTTTCCGCCCTTTTGTGAAAAATATAGTCCGCTTTCCAGAAAGATGGGGGTATATCGACTAAGTTGTGTGCCAACGGCAACGCCAATGTTGAGACCGGTTTTCAAGCTGCTGCCGTCAAGTGCCGGTGCATCGCTGCGAACGCTGCCTGCATTGAGTCCCAGACGCAGGCCGTAATAGGTGTTGTGCCACGAATAGTAATCATGTGGGTTACCACGGAAGTTAAGTCCCGGTTGCCGCACGACTACGCGGGTACGTGGACGTCCTCCATACATCTGTGCCATTCCGCTAAGTGCGACAATTGCACAAATAGCCAATGTGAAAATCTTTTTCATAGTGATATGCATTTATAGTTTTTTCATCGCATTTGACCTATGTTGAATAAAAATGTTTAGCAGTCGCGAATACTTAATAGACCAAAGTCATTAAAATATCGACGAATTTTCATACAGGATGTTTTTTAGGCAATGTAAAATAAAAAGACGATTGAAAAAATGCTTTGATTGAATTAATGAAAAATGTTTCTATGTTGAGTCATGTCGTCTTCAAAAATAAACTTTGACTCAAGAAAATACTTAAACAAGTTTGTTTTTTCACTCGGCTTGCTCTAATTTTGCATTTCAGAAAGCTATGTGTCGTAAGTAATGATTAACCGTGAGCGTGAAATATATCGCGTGACTGTGATAGGTGGCTTGGTGAATGCCGTGCTGCTTGTCGCGAAATTTGCAGCCGGCGTTCTTGGTCACAGTGCCGCAATGGTTGCCGATGCCATGCATTCGCTGTCTGACTTTGTTTCTGATGTAGTGGTGCTCGCATTTGTACGTATCAGCAACAAGCCTCAGGACTCGTCGCATGACTATGGTCACGGCAAATATGAGACAGTGGCAGCGACGATTATTGGAGTAGCATTGCTTGTAGTGGCGTTGGGCATCATATGGTCGGGTGTTGAGCGCATCGTGTCATGGTGGCACGGAGAGGAACTGGCCGCACCAGGTATGATAGCCCTGTGGGTGGCATTGTTGTCAATAGCTCTTAAGGAAATTACTTACTGGTACACGTTGCGAAAGGCTCGGCAATGCGATTCATCGGCTCTGGAGGCCAATGCATGGCATCATCGCAGCGATGCATTGTCATCGGTGGGTACTACCATCGGTATCGGAGGTGCCATTTTGCTTGGACGTCGCTGGACGGTACTCGACCCGATAGCATCTGTCATAGTGGGCGTTGTGATTGCCTTTGTTGCTTTCAGAATAATCAAGTGTGGCTTAGACGACTTGACAGAGCATAGTCTTCCAGACTCGACCGAAAAAGAAATACTCGACATCGTGATGCAATATCCTGACGTGAGTAATCCTCATAATTTGCGTACGCGTCGCATCGGCAACAGTTTTGCCATCGAGCTTCATCTGCGCATGGACGGTGCAATTTCGTTGGCATCTGCGCATAAGCGTGCATCGGCTATTGAGCGCGATCTGCGCAATCGTTTCGGAGCTGCAACCCACATTACTTTGCACCTTGAGCCGGTCAAAAAAGTCGAAGATATTTTTGTCGAGAAAGAATAAATCTGTAATTTTGCATCGTGATAATGAGGTGGTCGTCATGAGTATTCGCTCCACTGACGGCTGAAAAGGGAACCAGGTGAGAATCCTGGGCAGAACCCGCTGCTGTATTATCCATTTTTGTCGTTTGCCGTTTAAACGGTCACTGTCGGGACTACCGATGGGAAGGCTAAGGCAAACAACCGGATTAAGCCAGAAGACCTGCCGCGTTATCGAAAGATTTTCGCGCTCTCGTGGAATTAGAGCCGGAACACGACATGTTTTCTGCCGTTATTGCGACACGAATAATGCAGTGGTAACTCTGTGCAAAGTGGAGTTGGGTATATTGCATTTGTAGGGGAACAATATATATTGTGTTTCGTCCATTCCAGCGTGAGCCAGGAATGGATATTATTTATTAATTAACCTATAATTACTAACAAATGAAACACTTAAGATTGTTCTTCAAATCAATTGTACTGCTCATGGCATTCATCGTGCTTGCCGTGCCGGCTCACGCCGACCGCGTGGTGAAGCAGTTGCAATTCGGTAAGCAGACGATTGAAGTAGGTGCAGACGAAGTAATTACGTTCCAGGATATGAACGGATATACAGGAATATCTTCGTCGAGCAGCAACAACTCTCAATCGCTCACGGTGTTCAAGCCCGCCGAGGGTATGGCGATACAAATTACTTTTGCCAACCTTGACGTGCGTAATGACGGCACCAACTGGCCTGCTTACGTTAATGTGTATGCAGGTGACCCCGATCCCGATGGGACCTTTGCCTATGCTCCCTCAACAAGTGGTGTCACAGCTTCCTCCACGCTGCCTGAAGGCAATGTGCTTGAGAAACTTGATGGTACTTATGAGAACCTGACTTACACGGCCACCGATGCTAGTGGTATCATCTCGGTAGGCTACTTGTACCGTTATGCAAAGGCTATTCAAGGGTGGAATGCGACGGTGAAGTGCATCACTCTCGAAGATATGGTTGTGACAGGGGCGGCAAGTAATTACGAAAATGTAGAAGCTGCTACCACATCCACCGAGGCTATCAATTTCGCCACGGCACAAATTACATCCACTGGGGTAATGAATGCTGATAATGTGACTGGCATTACCTTTAAAACAACTACCAATGAGAATGCAATTGATCCATTACAGATGCGGCTCTATGCTGGATCGCAACCTTCGTTCAAGGGAGCAACGGCTCTTGATGCCATAGTGGCTGCTGATGGTGACGGCTATACGTTCAGCCTCAACCAGCCGTTGAGTGAAGGTCTCAATCAATTCTCAATTGCTGGCGAATTCCTTGGTGACGCTGTTCCTGGAACCAAAGCTGCCATCGCAATCACTAAGATTGCAACGACAGGTATGCCTGACGGCGTTACGCCTTTTACCGCTGGCACTCCTGTTGAGGTGGCAAAACCTGCCATTGCATTGATTTCTACTATCCCTCAAGTCATCACTGTGGGTGATGTGCCATACAACTTCTACGATGATGGTGGAAATGATGGTAACATCACGCAAGGCTTCGAAGGACAGATAACATTCGTACCGGCAACTGAGGGTATGGCAATCAAGGTGGATTTCTCCATACTTGACCTGTTCAATACATCGACAGTTGGGTATAACGACGTATTTAAGTTCTATAATGGTCGCGAGGTAAATGAGGCAAACCTAATCACTACTTTGCTTGATGAACCAGAAATAGTGAAATCGACTGCCGAAGATGGTTCAATGACTGTTTACCTAAAGAGCACAGCCGGTTATCCTAAGAGTGGTTGGGAAGCCGTTGTGAGTCAGTTCCTGCCTGGTGACATGACATTCAGCGGCTTGGAAGTGACTGCAGCATCTACCGAGACTGTCTCGGCAGGCGACACAGATGCCCAGATGCTTCTGATAGATATCCAGACCGATAATACCGCCAATCCTCTTCATCTCAATGGCATTAATCTGAGCACTCTCGACACGAAGAATATTGCCAAGGTCCGTGCCTATTACTTAGGCAATAAGAGTGATTTCGTGACCACCAATCCATTGGGTGAGACTCAGGTCAATGGATTAAGCATTGCCATTTCATGTGATAAGGAACTCATTGAGGGCCATAACTATGTAGCGGTGGTATTGGATCTGAATGAAGAAGGTGTCAATGATGAAATCGTAAGTCTGTCGCTCAATGGTGTCATCCTTGGAGAGACGGCACATGCGCCTATAGTCACGATGACTGCTAATCGCACTATTTACAATCTGTGCCGAGCCACTCAGGGCAGTCATGGCCATAATATCAAGAGTGCTTGGGCGTTCACTAACACTGAAGGCTACAACGGCAAGTATGAGACTGTCGATACCGACTACATCGTGACATTCACTCCTGTTGAGTCGGGCTATATGGCCGAAATTGACTTCTCGAGTTTTCACGTTTACTATGCAAGTTCAAGCAATGGTACACACGCTGTCTTTGAAATTTACAGTGGCACCGAGGTGAATAGTGCTAACTTGTTATGGAATCTCAAGGACAATAGTGAGCAGGATGTGGGCCCCGGCCATAAGATTCGTTCTACTGCTGCCGATGGCTCGTTGACAATAAGATTCAATCCCAAGACAACAAGCAGCTACTATGCTCTTGCTGGATGGATGGCAACAGTGACTCCATTCAAGAATCATGATATGGAGATTAAGGACATTACTGTCAATCAGACAAGCACTGCTGAACTTGCTCCTGGTTCAACCAATGCGCAACTCATCGACTTCGTTGTTAAGACCGAAGGAACTCTCACCACTAAGGTGCTCAATAAGGTTAACATCGACCTCAAGGGCAGCGAGGCCTCGGTAAGCAAAGTAAATATCCTTTATAATAATGTGAATGAGTTTGCCAGTGCAATAGCTTTTGGCAGTGTAGAGAACCCTGCCGCGAGCGAGGTAGAAATCACTGGCGAGCAGGCTCTTGCCGAGGATGCCAACTACTTCTGGGTGACTGTTGATGTGAAGGGTGATGCCGCAGCCGAGGCACAGGTTGATGCCAAGCTCCTCAGTGTTACCGATGCTAATGGAGTTGTCACTACCGTTGAGAATGGCGATCCCGATGGCGCGCGTGTGGTTAAATACATCTTCTTGATGCAACCCGACACAACCGTCATTACCATCACCAACCCGCTTATGTTCTATGACGATGGCGGTGCTGAAGGCAAATTGTCGGCCAATCTCAGTGGCGTTGTAATCTTTGTTCCAGGAGTCGAGAACTCGGCTGTCCAGATTGATACCAAGGGAACTTTCTCGATTGGCTCGGGCAAAATGATGATTTATAGTGGACAAGGGGTTGATGCCAACAACATACTTGGAACCGTTACTGGCTATTCAACTACCAATGGCCCTGTGGGGTTGATAAGCAAGGCCGAGGATGGTGCGATTACCATCGAGTTCAAGGGTAACTCGGCCGCTACTCTCGATGGTTGGGCTATTGAAGTTAGTTTGCATGAGAAGACTCCTTATACCATTGAGTCGGTTACAGCAACCAACACTACAGATGATGTAATGCGCAATTCTACGGACAACGTGATGCAGAAACTCAAACTGGAGGTTAGCGGTGACAAGGATCCTATCACTGTCAACAGCGTGAAGTTCAACACTGTCGGTACTTCCAGCATAAGCGACATCACCGCTGCTAAACTCTACTATACCGAGCATAGTGACATCTTCAACAACGAGCACTTGCTTGCTACAACCACTATTGCCGATGGTGAGAATGTCATAACTCTTGATGAGCCATTGCAGATTGCTGACAATGGCGACTATTACTTGTGGCTCACTTACGATATCGCCGAGGATGCTGTTCTGGGCAATGCTGTTGCCGCTCAGACTGTATCTTTCAACAATGGTGAGGATATTGCCGTTACTGGTGATGTTGCTTCACGCAATATCAAGGGTGGTATTAAGGGTAACTTTATCATTGGTGACAGCGATAATGCAAACTATCACAGCTTTGCCGAGGCTATTGCTGCCCTGCAAGGTGGTGTTGAGGGTGCAGTGACCTTCCAGGTCGAGGACGGCACCTATGCCGAAAATATTTGGTTCTCTTCAATTCCAGGTGCAGGCGAGCAGAACACAATCACATTCACTAGTCTCAGCGGCAACCGTGGCAATGTGACAGTTGCAGGATCTGGCAGTTCAGAATATATGCCAGGTTCTTCGGCATATAAAAAGGGCGTGGTATTCATTGAGAACACTCCATACGTCACTATCGAGAAGATGAACTTCATCCCCGCACGTGAGAGTGAGTATAACTATGTGGTACAAATCTATGACCGCAGTCGTCACTTTACTTTGCGTGACTGCTATGTTAAGGCCACTCCTGTGACCAGTGGTTATAGCGGCATTTACTTGGTGAAGACTTCTGCTGGTAGCGAAGACAAGACCAACAATGACTATGCAACATTTGAGAACAACATTCTCGAGGGCGGTTACATGGGCTTTGCACTTGGCGGCACCAACTATGTGGCTCTTACCCGTGAAAAAGGCCTCGTGGTGCGTGGCAATACAGTCAATGAAGGTTCTAAGGGTATCTATGTCTATGACGAGGATGATATGGTGATAGAGAATAATACTATCTATCAGTCCACTCTTCAAAAGACAGGTTATTGGGGTATTGACCTTGCTCGAGTACGTGGCAACGTAGTTGTTGCTGGCAATAAGGTGACAAGTGCCACGACTTATTATAGTGGCGGTATTCAGTTGCGTGGCGAGAGCTATGGCACTGCTGAGCAACCTATCCTTGTTTACAATAACGTGGTGAACATAACCAATTCACCAAGTGCAAGCAGTGCGGGTATTGAGATTGACGGCGACAATTCTTATATAGCCCTCTACAACAATACTGTACGCTTGGCTGGCAATGGGGGTTACTGCTACTATACTGCTACTCGCAACCCGAGAACCTACAATGGCATCAGCCTGCAGAATAACTTGTTCCAGAACTTGACGTCAAGCCCTGTAATGTTCATCCACAGCAACTTTAGCGGAATGGCAAAGTTCACCAACAACGCATTCTGGGGTGAGAACGTGTTTGACGGTACTTCTGTTGCTGCTCTTAATGAGATGGAAGGTAACAACGGCAACATTGTCGAGCAGGCACAGTTCCTGAGTGATACCGACCTGCACTTGTTGGAAGCAGGGAACCTGAATATGGGTCTGCCTGTTGACTTCATCACCACCGATGCCGATGGTGTTGAACGTAATGCTGAAACACCTACAGTTGGTGCTTATGAGTATGCCGAGGTTGTTGTTGAAAAACCTGAGATTGCCGAGGGCTATCCAACGGTCACCGATATAACTGAGACTACCGCTGTCGTAAAGAGCAAGTGGAGTACGAGTGGCAAACTTTACACATTGGCTAAGCTTAGTGAACCGACCCGTGAAGACGTTGCTCCTTCTGTCGAGGAATTGTTGGCTACCACTGGTCAGGACATCAATGCCGATACTGAGCTTTCGACAACTATTTCTGATTTGACACCAAATACCACCTACAAGGTTTATATGCTTGCAGTGAGTGCTCTGGAGGTTGAGAGTGACGTTATTGAGACCGAACCCTTCACCACTTTACGTCATATTGAGCCTCTAATCGTTACCGTCAACAAGGTGGCAGCTACTGTCAATGCCGGTGAGAGCGCAACAATTGCTCCGGTAATCGCTGGCGGAGATGAGCCTTACACCTATGAGTGGCGTGACCAAATGAATGAGGTAGTGGGCAGCGAGGCCGTACTCGAGGTGTCACCTGAATATTCTTATGGCTATCGCTTGACTGTGACAAGTGCCGATGGACAGACCGTGACGGCCAAGACTGGTGTGCGCGTAATTGGTGATGCAGTCACTGCTTCGATTGATGACAACTACCTCGCAGAAGAAAGTCACTGGGCATACGACCCGACCACCGAAGCAATGGTTGAAGATGGTTTCTACAGTGGTTCTTATTACTTTAATACAGATGCATGGCCAAGCTACAATTATTGGTACGGCTATTCATTCAGCAATGAGACAGCAACAACCTATGCAAGCCTTGTTGACCAATGGCACAGCGCAGTAGGCGAGGGGCATAATGGTTCATCCAACTTTGTGGTTGCTTTCCCCGAAGGCCAGTTTGTGGAAATAACCAATAGCGAAGATGGTGACGTGCTCCGAGGTGTTTATGTTAGCAACAACGCCTATGCTTACAATGGAATGGCAAACGGTGACGGCTTTGCTACAGCCTTTACTCAAGGCTCATGGTTCAAGCTCACCGCTGTGGGCTTCAACGGCAACGAGCAGACAGGGACAGTGTCGAAGTATCTTGCAGATTACCAAAGCCAGAACGCTCTCGACCACTACATCCTTGACACTTGGCAGTGGATGGATCTCCGCCCGTTGGGCAAGGTTACCAAGGTGCGTTTCACGCTCGATGGCAGCGACAAGGGGGACTACGGCTTGAATACCGCTGCTTACTTTGTCATGGACGACTTCAACTGCGAACGTGACATGACCGAGGAATCAGTAACAGTACCGATGGGTGAATCGACCATTAATCTTAGCGATTTCTTCACTCTCGTTAATGATGGCAGCACAATCATTTACGATATGGAGGAGGTTGCCGAAGGAAATGGACGAGACACTTCAGTAGGGACTAATTTAGTGTTGACCTTGACTGATGAGGGCACTATTAATGTGAACGCTATAGAAGATGATGGCGATCAAGCCGTGATAGTGTCAGCCACTCAGAAGGGTCAGACTCAATATGTTAAACTTGCAGTCTCAGTAGGTATTAATACGAATGTAAATACTCTCAATGCAGAAGGAAACGTGGAGAGCATCACATACTATGATGTGTCAGGTCACAGTAGCGACAAACCGTTCGATGGTGTTAATATTGTTGTTACGCATTATAACGATGGCAAGGTA
Source organism: Muribaculaceae bacterium (assembly GCA_017651515.1). GTDB lineage: Bacteria > Bacteroidota > Bacteroidia > Bacteroidales > Muribaculaceae > Sodaliphilus. The sequence goes on from JAGCCU010000067.1 coordinate 36,778, forward strand.
TCTACTGCCAAGGTTATTCGTTGATTATAAAAAATGATGAATTAAATCTAATCCTTAATAATATTATATAGTAACAACTTGCGGGAGCCACTCTGATGAGATATCAGGGTGGCTTGGTTTTTAATACGCTGCACGATATAGATGAATGCTAATTGAAATCCAAGAAACGATACTGCCAACTCATTACTGGAATTATTTGCTTTTTATTATAATCCTGTGTAAATTTGCAGATACTTATAAACATTATACTTGTAAAATGTTTTGGTGAGTATTTTAGAAACATCTTTGAATAACCCACATAAACCGCTGAAAATGAATAAATCATTTATCTCGTTATTTACACTGTTGATAGCATCATTACTAATGCAAGTCTCCGCTTACGACTTTATGGTTGATAGCTTGGCTTACAATATCAATAGCGATGGCACTAGTGTTACTTTAACTTATACTGAATACTATTACAATTATTCTTCGAATTATTCTGGCTTAAGTGAAGCCAATATACCGGAAACGGTGACTTTCAATGGTCAGACTTACTCCGTCATATCAATCGACCGCTATGCCTTTTCAGGCTGCGGCATGTTGACGAGCGTCACCATCCCTAACTCCGTCACTTCAATCGGCAACTATGCATTCTTTGAATGCAAAAGTCTGACGAGCGTGACAATCCCGAATTCTGTCAATTCAATCGGCAACGGGGCGTTCCGGGATTGCAAATGCTTGACGAGCGTAACCATCCCAAATTCTGTAACCTCAATCGGAAGTGCTGCGTTTCGTAGCTGCACTAACCTGACGACAATTACTGTAGATACCAATAACACAAAATATGATTCACGGAATAATTGCAATGCCATTATTGAGACTGAGACAAATACGTTAATTGCTGGTTGTATGAATACCATCATCCCGAACTCCGTCACATCAATAGGCGAATATGCGTTCTATTATTGCAGCGGTTTGACGAACGTATGCATCCCGAAATCCGTCTCGACAATCGGCAATAATGCATTTTCTGGCTGCTCGGGTCTAACGACAATTACTATAGATGCCGATAACATTAAATATGATTCACGGGATAATTGCAATGCCATTATTGAAACTGAAACAAATACGTTGATTGATGGTTGTATGAATACTGCCATTCCGAACTCTGTTACTGCTATTGGCTACTGTGCGTTCTCTGGCTGCACTGGTCTGACGAGCGTCACCATCCCTAACTCTGTCATTACCATTGGCGACTATGCGTTCTTATTCTGCAAAGGCCTGACGAGCGTGACCATCCCTAACTCTGTCATTACCATCGGCGACTATGCATTTGGTGGCTGCTACGGCCTAACGAGCATTACTATCCCGAATTCTGTCACATCAATAGGCAATAGTTCATTCATTGACTGCGGCGTCCTGACTAGTGTGACTCTAACCGGTAGCGGCAGTTGGAATGAATGGAAACTAAATAGAATTTCGGCAGCACAAATAAAGACGCTGAACGTTGGCAGCAAAGTGACTGAGTTGGGTGATTTCGGATTCAATCCCGATGTAGTGAAAAGTTATGCCGAGACACCGCCCACATGCGCAGAAAACACCTTTGCCACCTACAATGCACCATTGCATATTCCATCGGCCTCTACAGTAGCTTATTTCACTACTCCCTATTGGCAGAACTTCAGCAATCTAGTTAATGATATCAACGAGAAGGTGTCGCTCGACAAGACATCGGTTGACCTGAAAGTCTTTAGTGAAGTACAACTGAATTCAACTGTCAGTCCTGCAAGCATGGCTGACGATGTGCTGTGGTGCTCGACAAATCCTGCCGTGGCAAAGGTTGACGAGAATGGAAAGGTTACGTTGGTAGGTACGGGAGAATGTGACATATTTGCCTACCTGTCATCGATACCAGCCGTATATGCATCATGTCTTATCTGCTCACATTCAGGTATCACACTAGACAAGACCGAAGCTGTAGTTGCACCCAACAAGATTATTACCCTTACGCCAAGATATGACTTGGCAGTAACCGATATCGTGGCTACATCGAGCGACACCCATGTGGCGATTGCTCGCGTGGTGACAATTGACGACGTGAAGAAAGTGCAGGTAGTTGGTGTTAATCTTGGCACAGCCACCATCACCGTGGCGAGTGCTGACGGTAATGCTGAGCCGGCCACCTGCGAGGTGACAGTGCGGAACATCGGTGACGGCGACCTGGACGGCAACAGCATTGTCGATGTGGAGGATGTGAATGCTGCTATTAATGTCATTTTGAAACTGAAAACCGTAAGTGACTATCCTGGCAACGGCGACATGGATGGCAATGGGATTATCGATGTTGAAGACGTGAACTCAATTATTAATATCATCTTGAAACTTTAAATATTGAAATAACTATTAACCAAAATACTATAATGATGCGTAAATTTTTGCTTATGTCACTTTTGGTGACCATGACTATGAATGCAGGTAACCTCAAGGGCGTGGATCGTTCAAACCTCGACCCTTCGGTTTCGCCTGGTGAGAATTTCTATCAGTATGCGTGCGGAGGCTGGATGAAGGCAAATCCGCTTGATCCGCAGTATGCCCGTTTCGGTACATTCGACCAGCTTGCCGAGAACAGCCGAGAACAGTTGAAGGACATCGTCACTTCGTTGGGTACTGGCCATCGCCATGGCTCTATTGAGCAGAAGGTGGGTGATTTGTATAATATGGGTTTAGACTCAGTACGCCTGAACAATGATGGTTTTAATCCGTTGATTGCAGACCTGGATATGATTGCTAAGAGCAGTAAAAAAGATTTTGTGAAGCTGATAGCCTGGATGCACAACGGCATAGCAGCGCCGTTCTTTAATAGCGCAGTGATGTCGGACCTAAAAGACTCTAACAACAACCTGTTCTACCTTATGCAAGGCGGACTTGGTATGGGCGACCGTGATTACTATCTGGAGAGTGACGCAAATACTGTCAAGGTTCGCGCGGCATATACTGCTTATATAGCCAAGATATTCCAGCTGCTGGGTTACAAGAAGGGAAATGCCACTAAGGCAGCAAAGAATGTGATGGCAATCGAGACTGAGCTTGCACGTGTGGCAATGTCACGTGAGGAAACCCGCGACTATTCTCGCCTGTACAATATGCGCACCATCGAACAGATTCGAAACGACTATCCAAATATCAACTGGGATGAATACTTCGGAGAACTGAACTTGCACAATGTTGAGAAAGTGTGCTTGTTCCAGCCTAACTCTCTGGCCAAGGTAAACGAACTGCTGGGCAAGCTGAAGGAAGAGCAGATCAAGCAGTATCTAACGTTCAAGTATGTTGATGCAGCGTCCGAATTTCTGAGCGACGATTTCGTTCAGGCAAATTTCGATATGTACAGCCGTGCCATGAGTGGCAAGCAGGTGATGCAACCACGCTGGAAACGCGCTCTGAATGTACCTAACTACTTGTTGGGTGAGGCTGTAGGACAACTATATGTAGAGAAATATTTCCCAGCTGATTCCAAGAAGAAAATGCAGAAGTTGGTAGACAACCTGAAAGTTGCTTTGGGTGAGCATATTCAAGGTCTGACGTGGATGAGTCCAAAGACCAAGGTTAATGCACTGGTGAAACTCAACAGTTTCACTGTGAAAATCGGTTATCCCGATAAATGGCGCGACTACAGCGGCATTGACATTGATACGTCAAAATCGTATTGGGATAACGTGAAAGCTGCACGTCAGTTTGAGGCTGCTTACGAATATGGTCAGCTCGGTAAGCCGGTAGATAAAGATCGTTGGCAGATGACTCCTCAGACGGTTAATGCATACTATGACCCATCAACTAACGAGATTTGCTTCCCGGCAGCCATCCTGCAACCGCCATACTTTGACCCGACTGCTGACGAGGCTTGCAACTACGGGGCAATCGGCGTTGTTATCGGTCACGAGATGACTCACGGTTTTGATGATCAGGGCCGTAACTTCGACCATACTGGCAACATGGAGGACTGGTGGACAAAGGAAGACGCTGACCGTTTCCAAGAACTTGCCGACAAGTTGGGTGAACAGTACAGCGCCGAAATCGTTGCTGACGATGTCCATGCCAATGGCAAATTCACTATGGGTGAGAACATTGCCGACCACGGTGGACTGCGCGTGTCTTACAGCGCTTTCAAGAAAACCGATCAAGGCAAAGGCAACGAACTCATTGACGGTTTTACGCCTGACCAGCGTTTCTTCCTGAGCTATGCCAATGTTTGGGCAAACAACATCACCAAGGAGGAAATCCTACGCCGCACCAAGGTTGATCCGCACTCGCTGGGCATTAATCGTGTGAACGTTGCTATCCGCAACTTGGAGCCATTCTTCAAGGCATTTGATATTAAGAGCGGTGATAAGATGTACCGCGAGCCAGCTGATAGAGTGGAGATTTGGTGAGCTCGCTTTAATGCGGCAAGATAAACCGTTCGTAAAAATTACTTAAAAATTTGTCGGTGGAGTAATCCGCCGACATTTTTTTGCGTTTATGTGGAAATAATTTTCTAAATTTGTAGGTTAAATAGGAATAATAGGGAATTATTATAGCAAGACAAAAATAATTTAAACTCTAAAGATATGAAATTCAACATTCAAAGTAAATTGCTTCTGTCGCATCTGACAGCTGTGAGTAAGGTTATCAGTAACAAGAATGCCTACGCTATTCTTGACAATTTCTTGTTCGAGCTCGAGGGCGAGCGTCTGGTTGTGACAGGCAGTGATATGGAGACTCGCATGACTACGACCATCGATGTGCCTGGAGCTGAAGGCAGTGGTCGTTTTGCTATCGATGTAAAGCGTATGCTCAACCTGCTCAAGGAATTGCCTGATGCAGGCTTGACAATCGAAGTAGATGAATCAACCCTCGACGTGTCCATTACCTATCTAAACGGTAGTTTCAACATCGTTGCACTCAATGGTGATGACTATCCACTGAAGGCTCAGTCTGACGGCGAGACTCAGGTTTTGAAGTTGTCGTCTAAGGATGTCTGCGACGGAATACTTCACACGTTGTTTGCAGTCGGTACCGATGAGATGCACCCACAGTTTATGGGTATTTTTTGGGACATCAAGGCCGATGGAATCACGTTTGTTGCTAGTGATTCGCACAAGTTGGTACGCTATCAGAAGAATAATGTTACACCAAACATGGAGCGCACTTTCATTTTGCCAGCGAAGCCTGCATCCATTCTTAGCAACGTACTCGACAAGGCCGGCAAGGACGAAGTGGTGATAACCATCGAAGATACGAGCGCAACTTTCGAGTCGGGTGCTTATCAGCTCACATGCCGATTTATCAATGGCCGCTATCCTAACTATAACAGTGTTATTCCACCCGACAATGACAAGGTGGTAGTAGTCGATCGTTTGACATTGCTCAATGCTCTGCGTCGCGTGGCAATTTTCGCCAATGTTGGTGGGCTGGTAAAACTTGACATCAATCCAAACGAAATCCTGCTCAATGCTCAGGACCTTGATCACTCAACCCGTGCCGAGGAGCGCATACAGTGCGAACTGGAAGGCAATTTCTCTACAGAGCCACAGTCATTCATGGGCGTTGAAGACAAGAAGGCCAGCCTGTTGACAATGGGCTTCAAGCACAGCGACGTGATTGAGGTGCTGAATAACATCGAATCTGACTCAGTGAATATCAAGCTGAAGGATTCAGCTCGTGCTGGTGTATTCTTGCCAAGCACTCAAGTTGAAGGTGAGGAATTGCTTATCCTGCAGATGCCAATGATGATTTAATATTTCAATTCAAAACACAGCATAAATGGAACTAAACCTGACGCGCCCAATCATCATCTTCGATGTGGAGTCTACGGGTTTGAATATTACGAAAGACCGAATTATTGAGTTGAGCTATATAAAGGTCTTTCCCGATGGTCATGAGCAGGAGCATACCTATCGTTTTAATCCAGGTATGCCAATTCCTGAGCAGGCTATTGCGGTTCATCACATTACCGATGATGATGTGCGCGATTGTCCCACGTTCCAACAAATGGCTCCGGAAATCGCGGCATTGTTTGAGGGTTGTGACATTGCAGGCTTCAACAGCAATCACTTTGATATTCCAATATTGGCGCAGGAGATGGCAAATGCCAACGTGAAATTTGATGTCAAGAGTTGTAAGTTCATAGATGTGCAGACCATCTACCACAAGAAGGAAAAACGCGACCTTGCCGCTGCATGCCTGTTCTATTGTGGCGTTGAGATGGAAAACCATCATGCCGCTGTCGCCGATACCCGCACAACGCTTAACGTCCTCAAGGCTCAGCTTGACCGTTATCCCGATCTTGAGAACAATGTCGATTTCTTGTCAAACTATTCGTCTTATTCGCGAAATGTGGATTTGGCAGGCAGGGTAGTGCTTAATGACGAGGGAAAACCTACGGTGAACTTTGGCAAATACAAGGGTCAGGTACTTGACGATGTGTTGGAGAGAGACTGGGGATATGCCGGATGGGTGTTGAACAGTGATTTCTCGGAGGATACCAAGCAGGTATTCCGCGAAGCAAAGCAACGTGTTGATGAACGTCGTAAGATGAATGCCAAGCTTGAGAACCTCAAGGACAAGTTCAATGGCAAGTAACAGTCTGTTTTTTGCTATTGGTTTTAAGTTCTTAGATATTTTATTCTTGTAATAGTGACGTAACTTCTGTATTCATGCTTAAAGGGAAACATATAATTGTGGGCATTACTGGTGGAATAGCTGCCTATAAGACTGCATCGCTTGTAAGGCTTTTTGTGAAAGCGGGCGCCGAAGTGCAGGTCATCATGACACCTAATGCTCGTGAATTCATCACTCCAGTTACTCTTTCCACTCTCAGTGGCAAGCCCGTAATAAGCGAGTTTTTTACTGCCAATACTGGACAATGGAACAGTCATGTGGATTTAGGCCTTTGGGCTGATGCGATGGTGGTTGCGCCAGCTACAGCCTCAACGATAGCTAAGATGGCAACTGGCGTTGCTGACAATATGCTCGTCACTACCTATCTTTCGGCTAAGGCTCCTGTATTTGTTGCTCCAGCTATGGATCTTGATATGATGCGTCATCCAAGCACGGTACGCAATATAGAGTTGCTGCGCAGCTATGGAAACCACATTATTGAGCCAGCGGCCGGCGAACTTGCCAGTCACTTGATAGGCAAGGGTAGAATGGAGGAACCGGAGAATATTTTCAAGGTTCTTGACCGCTTCTTCGAACAGGCACAAGATCTTTCAGGCAAGAAAGTATTAATCACAGCTGGCCCTACTATCGAGCGTATTGACCCCGTGCGTTTCATCAGCAATTTTTCCAGTGGTAAAATGGGCTTTGCCCTTGCTCGGGAATGTGCATGTCGTGGTGCTCAGGTGACTCTTGTTGCCGGACCGGTGAATCTAAAGGTGACACATCCGTCAATTGAACGTATTGACGTAGAAAGTGCCGTGCAGATGCATGATGCTGTGATGTCACGTTTTCCTGATACCGATGTTGCAATACTCTGCGCTGCAGTTGCCGATTATCGTGCTAAAAATATTGCAGATAAGAAGATTAAGCGTGAACACACCGATGTGCCTACTATTGAACTTGAGAAGAATCCAGATATCGCAAAGGCTACAGGTGAAGCAAAGCGTGATGGTCAAATTACCGTAGGGTTTGCTCTTGAGACCGATAATGAGCAGGTGAATGCTCAGGAAAAACTTGGGAAAAAGAACTTGGACATGATTGTTCTTAATTCGTTGCGTGATCCGAATGCAGGTTTCGCCGTCGATACCAATAAAGTCACAATCATAAAACGCAATGGGAAAGTTGATGAATATGACTGCAAACCTAAAAGTGAGGTGGCTGTAGATATCGTCAACGAAATAGTTGAATTATTCAACAATAAGTGAAAAACATGATTAAGAGAATATTATTAGCATTCATACTAGCGACGATGTCAATAGTTTCCTGGGCCCAGGAAGAAGCTCAGGAATTGAACTGCACCGTTGAGGTAAATGCCGGTAAGGTGTCAAATGCCAATAAGGAGGTATTCAAAACCCTTCAAGAAGCACTTAACGAGTATATGAACACCACCAAGTGGACCGATGCACAGTTTGGCTACAACGAGCGCATCGTGTGCAAGCTGTTCTTTACAATATCTGAATATGACGATGCAACTGGCCAGATGAAGGGAGATCTCCAGATACAATCGCAGCGTCCTGTATATAACAGCAACTACTTGACTACATTGATTAACTTTAAAGACACCAAGATTGATTTCTATTATATGCCGAATGACCCATTGGTATATAACGAGACTGAAATGCAGAACAATCTCACCGCGATTCTCAACTTCTATGCGTTTTTGATAATTGCTATCGATTTCGATTCATTTGCTCCTAATGGCGGAGATCCTTATTATGAAAAGGCTGCAAATGTAGTGAGAATGGCGCAAAGTACTGGCGAGACGGGCTGGAAGGCTTTTGAGGATTCAAAAAACCGTAGTGCCGTTCTGAGTGCTTATACTGACAAGCAGACATCAGGAATAAGGGAACTTATATACAATTACCATCGTCAAGGGCTAGACCAGATGGTGGTGAGTGTTGATAAAGGCCGTGCAACAATTACTAAGAATTTGGAAATATTGAAGCAGATATACGATGTAAACTCAATGAGCGTCTGCCTATCGATGTTCAAGGATGCCAAGATGGATGAGTTGGTCAATATCTACAGCAAGGCAGGAACAACTGAAAAAGAAAATGTTTTTGACCTTCTTTATCCTATTTATCCCACAGAACTAGACCGCCTGAACAAAATTAAAAAGGAGGAAGAGATATCTTTCTGATGAGTGCATGCTGAAATCACTGTTCATATCAAATTACGCCCTTATCGATGAACTTGAAATCAACTTCGACAAGGGCTTGAATATTATTACGGGAGAGACAGGTGCTGGAAAGTCGATAATACTGGGAGCGTTGTCTCTAATTTTAGGAGAACGTGCTAACTTGCAGGCAATGCGCGATGAAAAGCGTAAGACAATAGTAGAGGCGGTATTTGACCTTAAAGGTTATAATTTGGAAAAGTTCTTCACCGAAAATGAAATAGATGACAATGGCAACGAGTGTATATTGCGTCGTGAAGTGAATGCTAATGGACGTTCCAGGGCTTTTGTCAACGACTCGCCAGTGCAGTTGTCATTGCTGAAAGAACTTGCTACCAGACTGATTGATATCCATTCACAGCACAGCAATATGCTACTTTCAAGCGAGCCGTTTCAACTCGCCATTCTAGACAATATTGCTGGAAATCAACAACTGTTGGAACAATACGAGGTCAAATATCGTGAATTGCGTATCACAGAAAACGAATTTGCTGAATTGCAAAAGTCACTGGCTCAATCACGTTCCGACGAAGACTACCTCCGTTTTCAGTACAATCAGCTTAATGAACTAAACCTTGTGGAAGGTGAGGATGAAGAGCTTGAAAAGAAGCAGAGTCGATTGGCTAATGCATCTAGCTTAAAGGAACATCTGTGGAAGGTGCAGTCGTTGCTTGATGGAGAGAATGCCCCGGTAATAGAGTCTTTGAAACAAGCAGCACACCATATCGAGGCAGTTGAGCAGTCTTTGTCCGAACTTGAAGGAGTTGGTGACCGCTTGAACACTTCGATTATTGAACTTAAAGATATTTCCAGCACAGTGGCTCAGTTAACTGATGCTCTCAATGATGATCCCCAAGAGTTGGAGCGTGTTGAAAACCGTCTGAATGCTATATATACTCTTGAGAGAAAGCATAACGTGGATTCAGTTAATGCACTGATGGAATTACGAGATGAGTATGCTCAGAAACTATCAGCCATTGACAATAGTGATGTGAAGTTACAGGAAATCGAGTTAAGACTTCGTGAGTATCGTGACGAAGCTCTCGATATTGCCAATAAGCTTTCTCAATTACGCCGTAAGGCTGCAGTTGCTTTCGAGAGTCAACTAAAGAATCTGGCTATAAAATTAAGTCTAAAGAATCTCAATTTCATAGTCAATTTCAAGACGATAGATCTGAATACATCGGGATGCGACCATGTGGCGTTCCTTGTTTCGTTCAATAAGAACCAATTGCCGATGCTCGTTCGAGATACGGCTTCTGGTGGTGAGATTTCTCGCCTGATGTTGTGTATAAAAGCTATTGTGGCACAGAATATGAATCTACCAACCATGATTTTTGATGAGGTGGATACTGGTGTCTCTGGCGATACTGCAAGTATGGTGGGAGAGTTGATGAATGATATTTCACGTACAATTCAAGTTATTGCTATCACTCATCTTCCCCAGGTTGCAGCGCATGGAAATATTCATTTCAAGGTATACAAGACCGATACGGCAGATGCCACAATCACTGGCGTGAAGTGTCTTGATGCAGAAGAGCGCATCATGGAGATTGCTCGCATGCTCAGTGGACGTGAGCTAAATGATGCAGCCATTGAGAACGCAAAATCGCTGATAAATCAAAATAAATAATATGAAAACCGACGACCGACAATACATATTCGGTATTCGCCCAATTATCGAGGCAATTCAAGCCGGCAAGACAATAGACAGGCTGTTTGTCAGTAAGACTCTAAAAGGTGAGTTGATTGGAGAACTTCTGGAGGCAGCTCGTGCAGCTGAGGTACCTGTACAACGTGTGCCCGTTGAACGCATTGACAGAATAACTCGCAAAAACCATCAGGGTGTGCTGGCCACACTATCGGCTGTTGAATACTATAAACTTGAGCAATTAGTGCCGATGTTTTATGAAAATGGTGAGAATCCTTTTGTAGTTGTGCTTGATGGCGTGACCGACGTGCGCAACTTCGGAGCAATTTCTCGTACTTGCGAATGTGCTGGTGTAAGCGCTATAGTTATTCCCGAGCGAGGAAGTGTGAGTGTAAATGCCGATGCCGTTAAAACCTCGGCTGGAGCATTGAATTACCTGCCAGTGTGTCGCGAGAGTAATCTGGTGAGTGCTGTAAAATATTTGCGTAACAGTGGATTCAAGGTGGTTGGCACAAGTGATCATAATGCTAGCGATTATACAAGCGTTGATTATACTGGCCCAGTAGCACTTATTATGGGCGCTGAGGACAGCGGCATTTCGGAGCCGATGATGAAGTTGTGCGACGATAGAGTAGTGATTCCTGAATATGGTAACATACGTTCGCTGAATGTATCGGTTGCCGCAGGTGTAATGATATATGAAGTTGTGCGTCAGCGTAGAAATGACAACCAGGAAGTGGTTTGATTTGTGTTAAGTTTACATTATTGTTGAATCCTGGATATTTCGAAATATGATTGCGGCTTAACAAAATCATAATAAATCTTGCTTTTGTGTTTGCCTTTCACTAATTTTGCACTGAAAATATTAGAAAGATAATGATTAACAGAATACTGATAAGGGTTAAGGTGCTGCAGAATCTCTACAGCTATGTGCTGACACGTCCCGAACGTACGTTCTCACAGGCTCTTAAAGAACTTGACAAGAGTTTTGAAAAGTCTTATGAACTATATTTCTATATACTTAAGCTCATTGTTGAGCTTACCGATCTTCAAGAACGTAGATTGGATGATGCGAAGCACAAGTTTCTACCTACCGAGGAGGATTTGCATCCCAATCCTCGTTTCATCTACAACAGGCTGGCTCAGGCTTTGCGTGAAGACGAAACTTTTAACAAGTTCTGTAGAGATCACAATGTCAGTTGGCAAGATGATGCCATTTTCCTGCGCATGATGCTTGAGAAGGTTCTCCAGAGCGATATATATAAAGAATATATGAATGGCGACATGGGAACAATCGAGGATGATTGTGAAGTGTGGCGTAAGCTGCTCAAGAATGTAATCCTTGAAGATGCCGATTTCGAGGAGAAGATTGAATCCATGTCTGTACACTGGAGCGTAGAGGATATCGACATTATGGGACAGTTTGCCATCAAGACAACACGTCGCTTTCAGGAAAACTATGAGGGAGAAAAGTATGGTTCGCCCATACTGCCCATGTTCCACAACGATGATGACCAGGAATTTGGAGAATTGCTATTCAGGTATTCAGTCGAGCAGATGGATGAAAATAATGAATTGATAGATAAGTTTGTGCGAAGCGACAAGTGGGACGCCGAACGCATTGCTCTTATGGATAGGCTCATAATGTGCATGGCAATAAGTGAGTTTAAGAGCTTTGTGCAGATTCCCGCTAATGTCACGATGAACGAATACATTGAACTGGCAAAGGTGTTCAGTTCACCCAATAGCAGTGCGTTTGTCAACGGCATTCTCAATGCAGCTATCAAAAGTTTACATAGATAAGAGTAAACAGATAATAGTTTGTCTAACTACTATGGCTATGTTGATTCATTACGGAATAAAAACTTTAAAATATTAATTTATGATTTTATTACAAGCAGGAGCAGCCGCAGGAAGCGGCATGAGCAGTATATTGATGATTGTGGCCCTTATAGCCATCTTCTATTTCTTCATGATTCGTCCACAATCGCAGAAACAGAAGAAAATCAACAATTTCCGTGCTGGATTGTCGAAAGGTGACAAAGTGATGACAGCCGGTGGTATTTACGGAAAGATCCGTGAAATAAAGGAAAAAACCGTGGTTTTGGAAATTGCTGATGGTGTCCGCATTACAATCGACAAGGGTTCTATTTACGAGTCGATGCAGGATGTAGCTGATACGGGTAACGATCCTCAGGCTAACAAATAAATTTAGAAAAAATACAACTCCTATTCTTAGGTAGTCGTTTTCCTGATGCTGTTCAATTGCAATGGGATTTATAGCCGATAAGATCAGGCAGTTGAAGCTATTCAGAATTGAATCGAGCAGGACGCGTTCCATCTTGCTCTATTCGGTTTTTGTGCTGATTTCTACTATTCTTTGGTGCTTTCTGACGTTGAACAACAGCATCACCGTGGAATATGAACTGCCGGTAAAGATAATCAAGCCGGCAAACGTGAGATTCCTTAGTGAACTGCCTGATACTATCACTGTCACAGTGACCGATAAGGGGTCATCGTTGGTAAAACGCATACTCATGCCAAACCCTAAGCTTGAATTGCGTTTTGATGAATATACCGATGGTGAAAATACGTTCAAGGTAGACGCTGCCCAGTTGCGTCGTCTTATAGCACGCCAATTTGGAAGAACTGCTACATTTCAGACAATTCTTCCAGAGAACATAAATGTGCGTTATACCGACCAGCCCGGAAAGCGCGTGCCGGTTGTTCTTGATGTGGAAGTGGAACCCGCCTTGCTGCATACTCGCAATGGGGTGATTGAACGTGACCATGACTCGGTACTTGTCTTTGCTGACTATAAAACACTGAAAGATATAACTGAAGTTTATACTTATCATGTTAAAGAGACAGGGCTTACCGATACCTTGCGGCGGCGTGTGGCTATTTCTCCCATTAGGGGGGCAGTCATGGAGCCACGCAGTATTGAGATTACTATCCCAATTGAAAAGCTAGTTACACGCTCTCAACGTGTGCCCATATCGGTACGAAATGCCCCAAATAATATCAATGTGGTGTTGTTTCCATCAAATGTTGATGTTACTTATCGTGCACCAATGAGTGAGATTCACAAAGAAGGTGTGCTTACTGTTGTCGTAGATTACAACAATATCAATTTAACTACCCCAGGCAATAAAGTCCCCATACAGGCTGGTGAGGTGCCAGGCGTTTACGAAGACGTGCGTCTGGCTATGGATAGTGTGGAATACATCATTGAAAAACACTGATGAAACTCATAATCATCACCGGAGGCATAGGGAGTGGGAAAAGCGTGGTGTCGCGACTTGTAGGCGTTATGGGGTATCCCACTTATGACTGTGACAGTGAGGCAAAACGACTTATGAACGAGTCGCCGATTCTCAAGGCACAATTGCGTGAATTGCTGGGGCATGAGACATATGACGATAAAGGAAAACTGAACAGATCATATGTGGCATCACGTATTTTCAGTGATAAGAACCTCTTGCAGCAGATGAATGCAATCGTACATCCTGCCGTGCGTGAAGATCTCAAGAATTGGCTTGCTGAATCTGCTGCACCCATTGCATTCGCCGAAACGGCTTTGCTCGAAGAAAGCGGGTTAGGAGAGGAAGCTCAGAGAATATGGGTGGTGGATGCCCCGATGGAACTGCGCATTGAGCGAGTGATGCAGCGTAGCGCACTCAATCGCGAGCAAGTGAGCGCACGCATTGCTTCCCAGGCAGCGCAGTTTAATTTTCCTGACGCAGTTCACATCTTAAATGACAATGTAAATTCGCTCATTGAGCAGATTACTGCTTTGCTCAATGAAAGTAACAAGATGTGATTTTTTGACTGATAGAGAGTCGTATTCAGAAAAATTGCCTAATTTTGCATCTGCAATTAAATAAAGAACAATTATTAATATTAGATTTTTGAATTGATTATGTTGAAGAAAATTCTATGCATCTCGGGTCGTTCGGGATTATATGAACTGAAGTCTTATGGTAAGAATATGGTGATTGTTGAGAGTCTGAAAGACCATAAGCGTTCACCGGCTTATTCTCGTGACAAGATTATTTCGTTGGGAGATATCGCAATCTATACAACTAACGAAGAAGTCCCTCTGGGAAAGGTATTCGACATCATCTTCGTTCAGCAAGAAGGCAAGACATTGGTTGCCGATGACTATAAGACCAACGAACAGATAGATGCATTCTTCGCGAAGGTTCTTCCAGACTATGACGTTGACCGTGTTTATCGTGCCGATATAAAGAAGGTGATTAACTGGTATAACATCCTTGTCGAAGCTGGATTTACCAAGTTTTTTGAAGAAGAGAAAGCCGAAGAGGAATCAGTCGAAGAAAAATAATTTAAACATATATAACATGCAGCAATGCAAGCTAAATACTTGGGTTGCTGCATGTCTTTTATAGAATCGGGTGAGGCGTCTTTTGCAATTATTGATGGTGGCGTGCCTGTCGCTAATGATAGTGATGGGTAATACCTCATGTCATAAGGATGGAAGTGTGAAGAATCGTCGTGACTACAAGCGGGAGTCTCGACACGGACGTGATAAGAAATCCGATAAAGATATTTCCAAGAGCGAAGATGATGCATGGAAGACACTGACAATTAAATTGTCTCGCCATGACAATAAGATGCTATACGAAGAATTGCGTTCATGGCTAGGCACACCTTACCAGTATGCTGGAAATACCAAAGGTAAGGGTGCCGATTGCTCTGGAATGGTGATGGAGGTCTACAAAAAGGTTTACAATAAGCAGCTGGAGCGCAATTCGGCAATGATTTATGAGAATAATTGCAAGACAATAGACCGAGAGAATCTCCGTGAGGGAGATCTTGTGTTTTTTATCACGGGGAAATCGGGGCGCATAAGCCATGTTGGCATATATCTGAAAGAAGGTAAGTTTGTCCATGCGTCCTCGTCGCGAGGAGTGATGGTGAGCGACCTACAGGACAAGTATTGGCGTGAGCATTATGCAGCCTCGGGTCGTGTAAAGTGATGGTATGATTTTTCAGAATCAAATCTTTTTGTCAATTTTCCTGCGACAGAAGTCATTGAAACGACAGTAGGTGCAGTTCTCTTTATATGGTGTCTGCTTGAACGGCTCATCAACACTCAGCAACTTATCGATTGAAGCTTTTATTTGTTGCAGGAACTCCTTGTTAACGTCATCGTCAGGATGATATATATAGGTTTTGTTGTTTTTTTCTGTGCCAATCTTTACACCAGTGCTTTTCATGTCCGACAGCTTGTAGATTACAGGTTGAATGCAGTCTGCATCCTCATCTATGGCTCGCCACGCGTTACAGTAAAGCAAAAGTTGAAGTATGGCATGTGGTCGTTCAAAACCTTTTTGGGAATTGAACAGTTGTTCGACATTACCGAATATGGTTTTGTCAGAACCGGTTTTATAATCTACCACACGAAGCGTGTTTCCCACTTTGTCGAGCCGGTCAATCTTGAAGAAAAAATGGAATTTAGTACCCATTATATCAAGGTCTGTTTCGTGTGGTTTTTCGCATTCCAGAATTGTGATGTTGCCATGTTCAGCTATTAAGGCTTTGTCGTAGTTGAGCGCATTTTCAACGTAAGTGTTGATGCTTTCTTGCAGTATGTAGGCATCACCAGTGAGTGGCCGATCGATTTGTTCTTCTGGAAGATGATTGTATTCTTTGTTTATCTCCCTTATTACAACTTTGTTGAGGTTGTTCTTTTTGAAGTCGTCTATCATCTGACTGGTAATAATCCTGGGATTATCGTCTTTGATTTGTTCGGGATAATAGAATGCTTGAAGTGAGTTGTGGACTATAGTGCCGAAAGTAGCAGCGTCCATGAAGTCGCTTGTATTGGAGTCATTGCTAAAACCTTGTATGCGTTGGAAATAGAACCGCATCGGGCAGTCGATAAAGCCGTTAATGGCACTTGCCGACAAATATTTTTTGTTTTCACTGTCTGAAATATATCGTTCAACCATTTCGGTGGATTTCTTGACTTCGAAATCCAGTTCTGTTGCCGGAGTAATTGAAGTTTTAATATTTATCTTGTTTACAGGTATGTTGTAGATCTTTTCAAGCTGACCAATGTAACGTGAAGCTTCGCTTGTGCCGAAACTCTGTGTGTTGCTGTTGTAGATTAAAAAGGCATATTTAGAGTGGCTCAGCAGCCGATAGAAATAATAAGTTGTAGCAGCATCGTTGAACGAGTTTGTAGGCATGGAATGTGCGTTTCTAATCATCTCTGGAATAAATGAGCTTATTGACCGCCTTGAAGGGAACACCCTTTCGTTCATCGACAGCATGATGATGTTGTCAAAATCAAGACTTCGCGTTTCAAGCATTCCCATCACCTGCAATCCTTCCAGCGGTTCACCGGTGAAAGGTATTGTTATGTTGCTTGTGGCACGGTCAATAAGATAATAGATGGAGGAATCTACAGAGGGAAGATGAGAACTGTTTTCAATTACCGTACGTATTTGTTTGAGTGAGTCGACGTAATGCATGTTGAATGCACTTTGCAGCGGAAGAAGGTTCTGATCGGCATCTTCGGGCAAAGTGGCATTATCGCTTTTACGAGTATGGGCATCAATTATCTTAGTGAATGCTATGAGTCTGTCCAGATATGCTATTATTCCGCTCTTGTCGTTTGTGTTTTGAACTGAGGTGAAAATCATTTCAAGAGGAGTGTCTTGGAACAATTCCTCACTCACATTGAATTCATTGTTGGATTCTATGGCTTGCTGGAGCTTGATTACATGACTAGTGAATGTTGATTTCACCATGGGATGTGACAGGATATCGAGCACGATGTCGCGAAAATACATAATGTGTCCATGCGACAACGTGGCCTGTTGTTGTGCACGCGCTACCAGATGCATGAGTGAAACTATGCTGGCATTACGCATGGAATAGCCCATGGTTACATTCATGCGCTTTATTTCTTGTGGTACCGAGTTGACAATTGGTACAAATAGTTTTTCATCGGGAATGACAATAGCTGAATTGATGGCATTGTTAAGGTTGATGACAGGAAATTGAAAGTCTGCTTTGTCAAGCAGCATTGAGAGCGCACTGAAGATATGGGAATACTGCCCAATGGTCTTGACCATGTACATTGCCCATTTTGCCTGTCCGACCGCTGATGGCACTGAGAAAGTGAAAACCTGCGGTTGTCTTTGGATCTCTTCTTCTTCAGGATGCACAGGTGAAGGGAAACGTTTGTTGAAGTATTCCACTAGATTTATTCCGCTGTTGCCTCTTGAACTGAAGGCCTTTGAGCAACAATCCCACCAAAAGTGACCATCCATTTCCTTTATTGCTTTGAAAATGCGGTCTTCGCTATTAGTAAGCCCGGCAAAGCCTACCATAACGAGGCGTTTGTAACGCCATTTCATAGCGCTGGGGTTTAATGCCGCATTGCGATAAAGCTGCCCCTGTGTCGTGAGGTTTTTTGCATTGAGCAGTTCATGGTATCTATTGTATATGTCGGCAAGTCGTTCCCACAGAGTAAAATATATATTCTCGGCAGATTCTTTATTGTCATTGCGAACATCGTGTCTCCAGAAGCTGTTGTTCTCTGAAAACTGAATGTTAAATATTCGTTGTATTTCCTTCTTTAAGTCATTGTCTATGTAGTCGGTGGAAATGTTTCGTAGGTCACTTACGTTGGCATAGACCTTTACAGGATCGGCAAGTGCCATGTCTATGTCATTGAAATCGTTAAGAATGATATTAGCCCAATAGATAAAACTATCCATGCTGCTCGCTTTGTCAGCAAAGACATCGGAATAAGCTTGATATAGTATGAAAATGGCATCTATCTGGTCTGTGGCTACTTTTGGTGTCAGTTCTTGTAACAGTTCAGTCAGCGTGCTGATGCTAGGCATCATTCTAGGTGATGTGAAGCATTCGGCAAGCTCTTTTTCGAAAAATTGTCCGCTGCGACGGTTGGGAAATACAAAGCAGTAGTCTTCAATGTCATTGATATCTTTATAATAACTGGCTACTTTTCGGAGAAATGATTTCATGGCTTGAGATTTTATTCATGTGAAGTTAAACCTTGATAAGTATGGTAATTTGGATTGCCATGTCGAAAAGGATTATTCTGGCATTTCCGTTTCCTTGAATGTCTGTTTCGGCTTGGTTCAATTCGTTGTAGATGCGTTCAACATTAAGTTCATTGATGAATGGAGAGAAACGTGAACTGAATTTTTCTTCGTCACGAGTGAGGTAGTTGAGTTCTGGAATGTGCAGATTGTAGAAGAAATTTTCTCTTATCTGCCTAGCAGAGTAGGCGAGAAATCGTCTTGATTTTTCGCGTTTCATGTCGGCTATGTTTTCGCTCCATTGCTTGAGAGCTGGTATGTTGCGTGAGTATGCCAGACGCATAAGTTCCATGAAGTACTTGTGGAATTCTGCATTCTCATTGTTTTCTTTCAGTGTACGTTCGGCTTCCATCACATTGCCGTCAAATGGTGCTGCCATTGCTACGGCGTCTTGGTGATCAAGTTGGTATTTTGATACTAGATAATTAGCTACATCTTCAGTAGAGAGTCGCTTAAGTTCTACTTGCTGTGTGCGTGAATATATGGTTGTAAGAATGTCTTGAGAGTTATCGCTCACAAGAATGAACTTGCAGTCATCGTAAGGCTCCTCTATAAGTTTAAGAAGCTTATTGGCGCAGTCTTCGTTCATTTTCTCAGGCAGCCACATGATGAGTATCTTGTAGCGTTTTGCCATTGATGTGAGGCTCATCTTGTGAATAATGGCATCGCTCTCATTGACGTAGATTTTGGGCTGGGAATTGTCGTTCTTTAGTAGTCTCAGCCAGTGATTGTAATCTTCAACAATGGGACAGTCATCAAGTAATTCACGCCATTCGTCAATATAGTCATCGCACACGAGCAATTTATCTTTCTTAATATATGGGAAAGAGAAGAAAAGGTCAGTATTGTTGTGACTCTGATGCTGCCTGCATGATGGACATTCTCCGCATGGCTCCCCATTATGGCGGTTGGTGCAATGTATGTATTGAGCCATGACGCGAGCCATGGCAAGTTTTGGCACACCTGGTTGTCCGTGGAGCAGAATGGCATGCGGCAGACGATTGGTGTCAATGAGCCTTCTTATTCTGTTAATTGCTTGTTCGTTTCCGAGTATGTCACTGAACTTCATGTGCGATGTTTTGTGATTATTGGATATATTTATAGCCAGGCTAGGTGAGGTTGAATAGTGGGCTTTTAGGTTCAAGGTGAGTAGTTTCACTCACATAATCCTAAAAGCCCCCTAAATGATTCTGATAAAACCAGAATTACTTAATCAAATTGCCCAAAATATCTCGCGTAATGGTGCGGGTAACGGCACTGGTTGTATTCTTGGTGATTTTTTCAGTTACACTGGTCTTTGACTTGGTTTTCTTTCCAGTAATCTTGTTAGAGATGCTTGTTCCGACAATTGTAGCCAAGGCACCTGTAACAGCCGTGACGACAGCCTTAAGAATTTTTCTGAAGAGGCTGGGCTTCTTGGCTTTTTCTTTCTCGAGTTTTTCTTTCTCTTTTTCTGCAAGGGCTTCCTGTTCGGCTCTTTCGGCTTCAGCACGTTCTTTTTCTGTTTCTATAAGCAATTTCTCAAAGGCCGATTCGCGCTCTTGAAGTGTGTCATATTTACCATAGATGCGAGACTGCTTAATAAGATCCAGACGTTGGCCTTCAGTGATAGCGCCTATCTGGCTGAGTGGGAAGAGCATCTTAGCACGTTCAACGATTGTTGGAGCTCCCTTTTCATCAAGGAATGATACGAGAGCTTCACCAGTCTCTAGATTCATGATTGCTTCATCAGTCTTGAACTCTGGATTTGGTCTGAATGTATCGGCGGCGGTCCTTACTGCTTTCTGGTCTTTGGGCGTGTAGGCTCGCAAAGCATGTTGCACGCGGTTGCCAAGTTGCCCTAGGATGATTTCAGGTATGTCGGTAGGACTCTGGGTTACGAAGTATATACCTACGCCTTTACTGCGGATGAGTCTTATTACTTGCTCTATCTTGTCTACCATGGCTTTGCTAGTACCGTCGAAAAGCATGTGGGCTTCATCGAAGAAAAATACCAGCTTTGGAAGTTCCATGTCGCCAACTTCAGGCAGTGAAGAGTAAAGTTCGGTGATAAGCCATAACAGGAAGGTAGAATAGAGTTTTGGCTGCAGCATTAGCTTGTCGGCTGCAAGTACGCTCATTACGCCTTTTCCGCCTTCTTGCTGCATAAGATCGTGAATGTCGAACGATGGATTGCCGAAGAATTTGTCGCCACCCTGATTCTCCAGTTGAAGCAAAGAGCGTTGAATAGCGCCGATGCTGGCACTGGAGATGTTTCCGTAGGTGGTAGTATATTCTTTGGCATGCTTAGATATGTAGTCAAGCATCGAACGTAGGTCTTTGATGTCATCAATGAGCAGGCCACGTTCATCAGCAATGCGGAACAGGATGTTCAGCACTCCTATCTGAGTATCGTTGAGCTCAAGGATGCGTCCAAGCAGGTCTGGTCCCATCTGAGATATTGTTGCACGCATGGGATGTCCTTGCTCTCCATATACATCGTAGAATCTAACGGGACATGCTTGAAACTGCGGATCGGTAATACCGAACTCAGGAAGGCGTTTTTCAATGAATCCGCTCAGTTTGCCGGGTTGACTGATGCCGCTTAGGTCACCTTTCATGTCGGCCATGAAGCACGGAACACCCACTTGGCAGAAACTCTCTGCAAGAACTTGAAGACTCACCGTTTTTCCGGTTCCCGTTGCTCCGGCAACAAGACCATGTCGGTTTGCCATATTGCCATTTATACTAATTGCGCCTTTGGGGCCATGCGCTACATATAGCCCGTGTTCTTGTGTATACATAATTCCAATGTTTAGGTTTATATGGCAAAGTTACGCATTTATAATCAAATATCCAATATAGGTGCAAAAAAAGACGCGACTTAATTAAAAGAAATCGCGTCTTTGTAACTATATGCTAGAATTTGTTATCCGAGGAAGCCGAGCAGTACACCTGCAGCCACTGCCGAGCCAATCACGCCAGCCACGTTCGGGCCCATGGCGTGCATAAGCAGATAGTTGGTGGGGTCGTACTTCAAACCTTGGTCGTTGCTGATACGGGCAGCCATAGGCACGGCGCTCACACCTGCATTGCCGATAAGCGGGTTCAACTTCTTGTGCTTGGGTAACAAAAGATTGAAAATCTTAACGAAGAGCACGCCCGAGCAAGTGGCGATAACGAAAGCACAGAATCCCAGGAAGAAGATGAAGATAGTCTCCTTGGTGAGAAATTCGGATGCCTGTGTCGATGCACCTACTGTCATACCTAGAATGATGGTCACAATGTCGGTCATGGCGTTGCTGGCAGTCTTTGCAAGGCGGGTGGTTACACCGCTCTCACGCAGCAGATTGCCGAAGAACAACATACCCAACAGAGGCAGACCACTGGGAACAACGAAGCAAGTGAGCAAAAGACCGAAGATTGGGAAGAGAATCTTCTCGGTCTGCGACACCTTGCGTGCCGGCTTCATGCGTATCAACCGTTCTTTCTTAGTAGTAAGCAGTCTCATCACTGGTGGCTGTATGACAGGCACCAGTGCCATGTAGCTATAGGCGCATACCGCGATAGCACCCATCAGGTTAGGTGCCAGCTTACCCGAAAGGAAGATTGCCGTTGGACCATCGGCACCACCGATGATTGCAATAGCACCTGCCTGGTCGGGCATGAAACCTAAAGCAAGGGCAATGATATAGGCACCGAAGATACCGAACTGTGCTGCTGCGCCCACAAGCATGAGTTTGGGGTTAGCGAGCAGCGACGAGAAGTCGGTCATTGCACCGATGCCCAAGAAGATGAGTGGTGGATACCACCCTTGTCGCACACCTTGATACAAGATGTTCAGCACCGAGCCTTCCTCGTAGATACCGATTTCGTTACCTGGCTGGAAAGGAATGTTACCAATCAGAATACCGAAGCCGATGGGCACGAGCAGCATGGGCTCAAAGTCGTGCTTGATGGCCAGATAGATGAAGAAAAGGCCTACGCACAACATGATTACGTTAGTAATCTCAACGTTGGCGAATCCGGTAAACTGCCAGAATTCGTTCAACTTGCTGAGTAGGAATTCAGTCTGTGACATATTGCATCAGTTAAGCGATTACCATGATTGTAGTACCTTCAAGCACTGAGTCTTCCTTAGCGACGTTGATGGATTTTACCACACCGTCCTTGCCGGCATGAATCTCGTTGCCCATCTTCATGGCTTCGAGAATGCACACCACATCGGAAGCCTTGACTTGCTGGCCTTCCTTAACGTTGATTTCCTTGATTACGCCAGGTAGTGGCGAAGCAATGACGAGATCGCCGGCAGCAGCCTTAACAACGGGCTTTGCAGCAGGAGCGGCAGCAGCCACGGGAGCAGCACTCGACGTTACGGCGCGCTTGATTACAGGAGCAGCGTGTTTCACTTCGGGAAGCTCAACGCTGTAGGCCACGCCATTCACTTCTACCTGAGCGATATTATTCTCAATGTTACCAATGCCAACCGTGTAGTCGATGCCATTGATCTTGTATTTATATTCTTTCATTGATCTAATTGTTGGTTAAACGGTTATTGTTCCTTGTGAATGGGCATGCGACCCATAGCATTCAGCTTTGAGATCCATGCGCTGTTTGCTTCATGAGCGTGATCGATAGTGATGATGCCGCTTTCCTGGTCATGGGCATTGAGGTGCTGGAACAGCGCCATGCCGATGGCAGCTATAGCTTCATCGTCGCCGTTGCCAGCAGCAATTGCTGGCGTAGGCTCATCAGAGACCACTGCAGCATTTTCGGCTTCCTGCTTGCGTCCAAAGAATTTTCCAAAGAGTTTAAAGCAGAGGAAGAGGATGAGCAGTGCGCTGAACACAACGCTCATTGCCATCAGAGCGATGATGACACCGTAAGGGTCACGCACGTGGAAGGCTTCGATGTTGTCGTTCTGGTCAGCAAGGTTGAACTTGCCCGGAGTAATGGCCTGTTCAACGTCAGTTCCGTCACGCATACTCCAGTCATTAGCATTGAACACGGCCTGCTCGCTGGAACCATCGACCTTGAGGGCGAAAGTGTTGTTGGCTTTCATGCCTGCTGGGATTTCCAACACGTCAACGAGGTCTCCGTTCACGTCGTAGAGATAGAGCTTGTTGACAACGGCCGGGTTAAGTTTGTATGACAGGTGCAAAGCACCTGCGGCCGGGTTGCCATCGGCATAAAATACGATGTGTGTGCGTGGAGCAACTTTTGTTGCACGGTCGCCACGTGGTATTTCATAGCAGATATTGGGATTTTTCTTTGAGAAGTCATTGAGAAAATCCTTGGGTTTCATCCCATTATCAGGAATGTCGATAGGCTGGTTGGAGATGAACATCTGCTCCATGCCCACCGTTCCATAAGAACGGTTGAATATCTCTACCCATGGCAAGCGTTGTCCACACTGGTCAATATAGCTGCTGTCGTTCACCATCATCACCTCGTTGAATCTCAGTTCCTTACGTCCCTGAGCGAAGATGGTGGTAACAGTCAACGCAGTCAGCAGAATGATAAATATTCTTTTTTTCATTGTGCAGAGGTCTTTACAGAGGTATATTGCCATGTTTATTGGCAGGATTGGTATATTTCTTGGTCTTTAGCTGCTCAAGTGCGCGGATGATGCGGAAACGAGTGTTTCGAGGCTCAATCACGTCGTCAATATAGCCATACTTAGCAGCGTTGAACGGAGTGCAGAAGAGTTTGTTGTATTCTTCTTCTTTCTCCTTGATATACTCCTTGTAATTGTCCATGATTTCCTTTGCCTTTGCCTCGTCGCCTGCTTCCTTGGCAGCAGCGGCTTCGGTCTTAGCAGTCTTGCCGTCCTTGGCATAGAGGATGCTGGCAGCACCAGCGGCACCCATCACGGCGATTTCAGCGCTTGGCCAAGCATAGTTCATATCGCCACGCAGCTGCTTGCAGCTCATCACGATGTGGCTACCGCCGTAACTCTTGCGCAGAGTGACGGTCACCTTGGGCACTGTGGCTTCTCCATAGGCGTAAAGCAACTTGGCACCATGCCAAATCACGGCATTATACTCTTGTCCTGTGCCAGGCAGGAAGCCAGGAACGTCAACCAGAGTAACCAGAGGAATATTGAAGGCATCGCAGAAGCGTACGAAACGAGCACCCTTACGCGAAGCGTTGCAGTCGAGCACACCGGCCATATACTGAGGCTGGTTGGCGATGATACCAACGCTCTGTCCGTTGAAGCGGGCGAAGCCTACGATGATGTTCTTGGCAAAGTCTTTGTGTACCTCGAGGAACTCTCCGTTATCAACGATTGCACCGATAGCCTCATACATATCGTAAGGATCGTTGGGACTTTCGGGGATGATTTCGTTCAGCGAGTCTTCCATTCGGTCAACAGGGTCATTGCACTCTACGCGAGGTGCTTCTTCCATGTTGTTCTGGGGCATGTAGCTCAACAGTTGCTTGATGATAAGCATTGCATCTTCTTCGGTCTCGGCAGCAAAGTGTGCCACACCCGACTTGGTTGCATGAACTGTTGCACCACCAAGTTGCTCCTGGGTTACATCTTCGCCGGTAACAGTCTTCACAACGTTAGGACCGGTAAGGAACATGAACGAGATGCCCTTTGCCATGATGATGAAGTCGGTGAGGGCAGGAGAGTAAACTGCTCCACCTGCGCAAGGACCTAGTATAGCAGAAATCTGAGGCACTACACCCGAAGCGTCGATGTTGCGCTGGAAAATTTCGGAGTAGCCAGCCAGAGCGTTAATGCCTTCCTGGATACGTGCACCACCAGAGTCGTTAAGGCCGATGCAAGGTGCGCCCTGCTTCATAGCCAGATCCATAACCTTACACATCTTGAGTGCCATGGTCTCACTCAGTGAGCCACCGAACACTGTGCTGTCCTGTGCAAAGATATAAACCAGGCGGCCGTTGATTGTACCGTAGCCGGTTACCACACCGTCGCCCATGAAGGATTTCTTCTCTTGGCCGAAGTTGGTACAGCGATGGCGTACAAACATATCGAGTTCTTCAAAACTGCCTTCGTCAAGGAGCATGTTGATGCGCTCGCGTGCAGTGAACTTACCTTTCTCATGATGCTTGGCAATAGCCTTTTCGCCACCACCAAGACGAGCCTCGGCACGCAGTGCGATAAGCTCCTGTATTCTTTCGAGTTGTTTGCTCATAGTGTTTGAGTTGTTGGTGTGTGAGAAAAATTATTTGTTGGGGTCTTCACAGAGTTCAACTAGAGCGCCGCAAGTGGTCTTTGGGTGAAGGAATGCGATGTTCAGGCCTTCGGCACCCTTGCGTGGTTCCTTGTCAACTACGCGACCGCCCTTCTCTTGTACTTCTGCAAGAGCGTTTGCAACACCGTCTTCAACAGCAAATGCGATGTGCTGGATGCCGCCACGACCGCCGTTCTTCTCGATGAACTTAGCGATAGCGCTGTCAGGACTTGTAGCCTCGAGGAGCTCAATCTTGGTTTGTCCTACACGGAAAAATGCGGTCTTTACGTGCTGATCTTCAACTTCTTCTATAGCGAAGCACTTGAAACCCAGTAAATTCTCGTAGAATGGGATAGCCTCTTCAAGACTTGTAACGGCTATGCCCACATGTTCGATGTGTGAAATCTGCATAATTGTAGAAAATTTAGAGTTATTTATTGATTGAAAATTGTATTCAAAATTTTGAACAGCGAAAGCAGAGAAAATTTCATTTTCTTTGCTGAGTCGCGAAATAATTAAGACGAAGTCAAAATATCGTGCAAAGATACTAAAAATAATCATTTTAGCCCCATGTTTTCGGTATAAACTTTGTGAAAAACAGAGTCAAACTTGAAAATAGGGCCAAACTAATCTGTTTGAAGTGTTTGATTAAAGGAGCTCTGTGAGAGAGACAAACTTGTAGCCGCGTTTTTGAAGTGTGGTGATGAGCTTAGGCAGTAGATTGTAAAATTTCTCTGTGCGTCGTGGGTCGGTGCCTAGGTGAACCATCAGCAGGTGTCCGTTCAGTCCTTTGGCTTTCTCGCATTGCATTATGCGGTCGAAGAGCCATTGGTTGCTGCGATAGATGGCACCGGTTTCCTGTTCTATACCTGGCCATGTGTAATCGTCGCTACTGGCTGTTCCTGGTGTGAAATTGACGATCTGTAATCCAAGTTGCTTTGCCCACGAAGCATTGTAGTCATTATACCATTCATATGGAGGAATGAAGAATGGTGCATTCTGAGGTGTGATGCCAAAAGTTGCCAGTTTCTCATAGGCCTGTATTAGATCGGCTGTGAATTCTTCTTTATTTACTATACAAGAGTCGCGGTTTTCCCATGGTGCATAAAGCAGGTGACCATTGCTGTGGGTACTCACGTAATGACCATCGGCAATGAGTTGACGCACCACGTTGGGGTACATTTCGAGAAACTTTCCGGTGAAGAAAAACGCTCCTTTAATGCCATGTTTCTTGAGAGTAGCGATGATGCTTTGGGCACCGTCGGCCTGGTCGTGAGCGGTGAAAACAAGTGTTATTTGTTTCTTGGTGGTGTCGCCTCTCACTATGCCGCCGTGGTCGTAAACCACCGAGTTGCAATGGCTGTGTGTCTGCGACCGTCCTTCGGCCTCGTAGGCGGCGAGCGGGAAGGTGAGCGAGGCAGTTCCGTCCATTGTTGGCTCATTGGTGCTATAGTCGTGAGTGTTGTCGTGATATACCACGTCACCGGGCTGAACTTCGTGATAGGCATTGCTTGTCACATGAGGCATGTCGTCGGTTATATTTACTCCTTTCAAGCTGCTGAATATGGATGAGTAAACCGGGCCATCAACAAGTCCTCCTGTCGGGAATCCCACTTTTTCAAACACCCAGTTGCTATGTGTTGCACGAGGATAGTTACCGCCTATTGGCAGTTCCACAACCATGCTCGTTCCCCAAGGGTTGCAGCCGAAGAGCCAGTCGCGCAAAGAGGCTTCCATCTCTTCGTAGGTGTTGTCGTTGGTAAGTTGTCGGTATGGGATGCACTGAGTGAGCAGTGCTGTGGTGAGATTGTTGCTGCACCAAATACCTGGCACACCCCACATGAATGGGTGATCAGCTGCACGCTCACGCACACGACTGATACCGGCGCGCAAATTGCGAATAAACTCGTTACGCACCCTAGTGTTGCCTTCTTGTGCTACGCGGTAGTGCCCCATGTTCATGAATGGATACCACTGATAGTGGCGGGCACTATCGGCTCCCATCCATGGCGTGACTGGCTCGCGACGACCGTATTCAATCGCTTGGGTTAGGTAACGCTCGTCACCTGTCATACGATAAAGCTCGATAGCACCAAGTTCCATGTCATCCACCCAGTTGTCTTCTTCATAGATATATGGAGATACTACCGATACTGTTTGCGCATTGCCTGGCATATCGATACCTACTTGATAGGCGTCGGCGGCCTTATTGCCAATGTGGGCTGCAAAGTCGGGATAAAAAGGAGCGAGCACATGGCTACCCATAGCAAAGTCACTTGCAAATTTCCCAGCAGTACTGGCTGCGCCCATCGTGGCGTTGAGGAATTTGCTGCGTTGTTGTGGCTTGCCGTTGATGAAATATACTGGTCGTCCGCCGCCAGGGCCGCGTCCATAGTCAGCAGGGTCGTCTTTCGGCATTTTCATGCCTATGTGATCTCGGTCGTCAGCAATCTGGTTATAAAGTTCGCCCTTGCGTGGGTTCATCTTGTCGAGCCAGTCAAGCCCCCACTTGATTTGGTCAACGATATCGGGGATTCCATTGCTTTCCTTCAAACCATTTGCTTGAAATCTGTCGCCAAATACTTGTGGATATTGTTTATAGGCAAACATGAGCTGATAGATGGCGTTAGCGCTCGTAGTGGTATACTGCAGCAGGTCGGCAGCATCGTGCCATACTCCTCGCACGTCGATATGCTGCCCTTCAAGAGTAGGGTGGTATCGCACAAAGGCATCGAGTGTGTGGCAACTGTCGTTCTGGAACGGATTAAAGCCGCACTGCTGCTGTCTCATGTAATTGAGCAGGAAATCGGCCGTGCCGTCATAGACGTGGCAGTTGATCGGGAAGGTTGGCGACTCCGTATCACCAACCTTTATGCGGTATGCGCCTGTTGTGGTGAAGTCGCTGAAATTTAGTCGATAGGTGGATGGCATAAATTGCAGCGGCCGTGTTGAGGTAATGTTGCTGCTACGATAGACTGTCTTGCCGGTAAAGGCATCAATCAGTTGGAATTCATTCAATTGTACTTTGTCGTTCGACATGAATACCGCAACCTTGGTCGATTGTGGTAGATAGCCCAATTGATTGATGCGTATATAAGTCTCACCACAAACACTTAAATTGGATATTACGACTATTATTGTAGCATAGAGTAATTGTTTCATTGTGAGAAATGGGTTGTGGTGAATGAGTCTATAAGAAAAAGTATTTGCTTTAGGAAAAAAATATAGAGAGTATGCTGACATACTCTCTATTGTAGGTTACAAGCTTCTCATTTTGATGAGATCATTAGAGCTCGTCGCGTTCCTTGCTAAGGTTGCGGTAAGCAAGCTTGTTTTCGGTGTATTCCTGAGTTGCAATAAGCGTTGGCTTTGGCAACTTTTCGTAGTAGCGCGAAATCTCAATCTGCTCGCGGTTTTCCGAAATTTCCTCAAGGTTATCGGTCATAGTGGCAAACTCTTGAAGTTTCTTCTCAAGGTCGTTCTTCATCTCGGCAGAGATTTGATTAGCTCGCTTGCCGATGATGCACACCGTTTCGTAGATGTTGCCCGTAGGTTCAGCCAGTTCCACCAAGTCATGAACGGTGGTTGTCTGGGGTGCGTTTGACTTTTTGTAATCCATTGTATTATAATTGATTTGATTTTTAACGAAATTAATTACCATTTATAAACTTATTCGCTACCTTAAAGATGCCGTCAGCTTCCTTTCGGTGGCTGCTATTGGGATAGTCGTTGATGAATGCATAATACTCGTCAATCACTGTGCGGAATCGTTCTTCCTTTTTCTCGTCGACGCTTTCCGAGGCTTCGCGGTAGCGGGCCTTGAGTACTAGCATCTCAAGTTCTTCTTTGTACTTGCTGTAAGGATATTCCTTGATTGCGTTCTTGGCGGTGATGACGGCACTCTCGTAGTTGTTGCCCATGTAATTGCCAAGGTTATAGTAGAGCTGGGCATTCTCAAGTTCTTTC
Organism: Muribaculaceae bacterium; assembly: GCA_017651515.1. Classification (GTDB taxonomy): domain Bacteria; phylum Bacteroidota; class Bacteroidia; order Bacteroidales; family Muribaculaceae; genus Sodaliphilus. Next base: position 66,541 of record JAGCCU010000067.1, read on the forward strand.
TGTACCAGTTTGTCTTGTAGCTCGAAAATGCAATTCTGGGCTATCGCAACCTTGTCGCTTGTAGGGAAGTAATCCAGGAATCCCTGCAACTCCTCAATGGCCTTTCGAGTCTCGGTCTGGTCAAGCTGAGAGTCAGGAGAGTCAAGATAGTAGCCATAGCCCGCATAGTAACGTGCCAGCTCAGCATACTGTCCGCGAGGATAGTGCTGATAGTAATTCTTGAAGTATGTACCAGCAGTCAAGTAGTCTTTATTCTCATAGTAGCTCAAACCTAACAGGTATAGCGACTCCTCAGCTTTGTCCGTACCCTTGAAGACAGTCACCACATTCTCAAGAAGCGTAGCAGCCTGATTGTATTGACCAGCCTCAAAAGCCTTCTTGGCATACTCGAACTTATAATTGTAATCGCTGCTCTTCAGTACCTTGTTATACTCGCCGCAACTGGTGACTACAACAACGAGAGCAAGCAATGTGAGGATTTTCTTCATCGGTCTAAAATCAATTTGAGCCTGCAAAGTTACGAATAAGTGAGAACAGGACAAAAAGAAAAACGAAGTTTTTTATTTTTTAATGTAGAAATTGAATAATTTTGACTGAATGTTAACGTCGCGAATAAGTAGAATGGCAAAAAAGAAAATCTGGTATAATCGCAAGTATTGCGAGAAGTGGAATTGAGAGAATTTTTCATGAAAACACCCATAGATGTGGTACTATAAGCATCATTTTTGATTAAAAATTGTGAATAGGGCAAAAAAATTTTGCACATTCAAAAATCACCGATAAATTTGCCGCGATTTTCGGATCGATAACAAATGTTTTATTAACTACTTAAATGTTTTAATTATGAAAAAGTTATTGTTTTTGTTTGCTGCAGTAGCAGTTATGGCTTTCGTTTCGTGCGATCCTAATGCTAACAAGACTCAGGAAAATGCCGATAGTACTGCTTTCAGCATTGAGAACTTTACCGAACAACTTGCTAACGTTAATGATAGCGCAGCTGTTGTAGGTCTTATGGATCAGGCTAACGCCGAAGTTCAGGCTCTCTTTGAGAAGGGTGACACCGTTGCTGCCCAGACACTCATTGAGAAAATTAAAGAGGTTATCAACACCAATAAGGAAAAGCTTGCTGCCATCGCTCCAAGTTTCGCAACTCTTGCTAACGATGCAATCAAGTTGCCCGAAAGCCTTAAGGAGGTTGCCGAGGCTGCTGTCGACAGTACAAAGGCTGCTGTTGCTGACAAGGCTAACGAAGTAGTTGACGCTGCAAAGGCAGAGGTTGAGAAGAAAGCCAACGAGGTAGTTGACAAAGCTGCCGAGAAGGTTAACGAAGGCGTTGACAAGGCTAAGGACAAAGCTGCTGATGCAGCCAAGGATCTTGCCAACAAGCTTGGCGGCAAATAATTGCCTTTAGTATTAACTTATAAAGAGGGTGGGGTGCCAATTATGTGGTATCCCATCTTTTATTTGAATTAACTTGTTTGCTACGATTGTCATTTCTCAAAGATTTCAAGTTATTTTTTGCGTTATAAGAAAAATGCCGTACTTTTGTAGCACATATCGAAATATTCTACAAAACTAATATTATGACGACAAAGAAAAACCAAAAGCATCGCTTCACCACTGATGAGATTCACTTCTTGCGTCTATTGTCGCGCAGCTTTCCCAACGTGGCCACAGCAAGCACCGAAATCATTAACCTCGAAGCTATTCTTAATCTTCCTAAAGGAACGGAACACTTTCTTGCCGACCTCCATGGAGAGTATGAGGCATTCCAGCATGTGCTAAGAAATGCATCAGGTACTATCAAGCGTAAGGTTAATGAAATATTCAACGAGACACTGAGCATCAGAGAGATAAAAGAGCTGTGTACTCTGATTTATTACCCTCGTGAGAAACTTGAACTAGTCAAAGCAAAATATAATGATGAAGAGGAACTGAACGACCGCTATTTTATTACTATCAACCGACTGGTGCGTGTGTGCCGTAACGTGTCGTCTAAATACACCCGCTCAAAAGTCCATAAAGCGTTGCCAAATGATTTCTCCTATATAATTCAAGAGCTGCTGCATGAAAGTTCGTCCGACCCAAACAAACAGGCTTACGTGGATGGTATCGTCCATTCAATCATAGGTACAGGAAGAGCCGACGAGTTTATCATAGCCATGTGCAATCTTATACAGCAACTCACTATTGACGTTTTGCACATTCTGGGCGATGTGTTTGATCGTGGTCCTAGCCCCGATAAAATTATGGATATCTTGTGCAACTATCATAACTTTGACATACAATGGGGCAATCATGACATACTGTGGATGGGAGCTGCTGCCGGCAACGACTGCAGTATAGCCAACGTGTTGCGTATTGCTTTGCGCTATGGCAACCAGAGTGTGCTTGAGAACGGTTATGGCATCAACCTTCTGCCATTGGCAACAATGGCCATGAATGTCTATGCCGATGATGAATGCAAAATGTTCATGCCTAAAGGTCTTGTGCCAAACAATCCCGATGAAGAGCGCGAAGCGCATCTCATAGCACAGATGCACAAGGCTATCAGTATTATTCAATTCAAACTCGAGGCCGCGACCATAAAGCGCCGTCCAGACTTTGAAATGGATGACCGTCTTTTGTTACACTGTGTAGATTTTGATCGTAAGGTAATCACAATCGACGGTGTTGAATATGAGATGACCGATGCCAACATGCCAACTGTTAATCCTGCCGATCCATATGCCCTTTCTCCAGAAGAGGAAATGGTAGTTAACAGGCTTCATGATTCGTTTGTGGGATCTGAAAAACTGCGCAAGCACATTTCCTGCATGTTCCGCAACGGCTGTATCTATAGCGTAACGAACGGCAATCTGCTATACCATGCATCTATACCTCTGAATGATGACGGAACCCTTAAAGACGTGAAAATCCAAGGGAAGAAGTATCATGGCGAGGCACTCCTGAAGAGAGCTGGTGCGCTGATACGTGAAGCCTACTTTGGTGCCGAGACACCAGAGCAGTATGAGTTTGCTCTCGACTATGTGTGGTATTTGTGGTGCGGGCCCGATTCGCCTGCTTTTGATAAAGATAAGATGGCAACCTTCGAGCGTTACTTTATTGCTGACAAGGCTACGCACAAAGAGAAAAAAGGCAATTATTATGCGATGCGCGATGATCCTCAGGTATGTGAAATGATACTCGATGAATTCGGCGTTAAAGGTCAGTTCCGTCACATTATAAACGGACACGTTCCCGTGAAGACCATAAAGGGTGAGAATCCAGTGAAAGCTGGCGGACGGCTTATGGTGATTGACGGAGGCTTCAGCAAGGCGTACCAGCCTGAGACGGGTATAGCAGGCTATACGCTGGTTTATCACTCTCGTGGCTTCCAGCTGGTACAGCACGAGCCGTTCGAATCGATTACCAAGGCTATCGAAGAGGGACAAGACATCAAATCGACACATCAACTTGTGGAATTAGCCGACCATCGCATGCTTGTAAAAGATACTGATATGGGTGAGGAGTTGCGACAACAGATAGATGATCTCAAGCTTCTGCTCCTTGCATATCGAGAAGGCGAGATTAAGGAAAGAGCATGGAACCCAATCACCAATAAAAGATAAGTTTCAAGCATTTGGTTTTTAGTTGATTGTTATCCAGATAGGCATGACTGAAGTTAGAATTGACAAGTGGCTATGGGCTACGCGTATTTTCAAGACGCGTACCATAGCCACCGATGCATGTAAGTTGGGCAGAGTAACAATGAATGGCATGAATGTGAAGCCATCGCGGCTAATCAAGGCCGGTGACGTTATATCAGTGAAGAAGCCGCCAGTTACTTATACTTTTGAGGTTCTCAACGTGTTGCAGAACCGTGTTGGCGCAAAGCTTGTACCAAATTATCTGCGCAACATTACCACTCGTGACCAACTCGAACTGTTGGAGATGGTGAAGATTGACGGTTTTGTCAACCGGCAGAAAGGACAAGGTCGTCCCACCAAGAAAGAAGGGCGTGAGATGAAGGAATTCACCGATGATGCATTCTTCGGATTTGACGACGATTTTGACTGGGATGACGATACCAATCCACTTTGGACCGCTGAAGACGAAGCTAATCTGAATAACGAAAAAGCAAAATGAAAGAGACTATTGTAAGAAAACTCAACGAATCAGCTGCAGCACGATGGATTGTGTTGATGATTGTGGCGTTTACAATGATGACTGGTTATGTTGTCGCCAAGGAAATGTCTCCTCTACAGTACCTGCTAGAGTTGCCCACTTCAAGTGGTGGAATGGGATGGACAAGTAGTGAGTTCGGACTTTTTGCTGGTTCGCGAGGCTTCTTCAATGTGTTCTTATTGATGCTCTTCGTGGGAGGAATAATCCTAGATAAAACCGGTGTGCGTTTTGCCGGAACATTGTCTTGTGTGCTAATGCTTGCCGGTACGGCCATTGATTACTATGCCATAGCCTTTGCGTCTCCTCTTGCTACTTCGAACGTATATTTTCCGCTATTAGGACTCAATGGCGCCCCGATTAAGAATCAGGTACTGCTGGCTGCCTTTGGATTTGCCCTTTTTGGGATTGGATATGAATTGTGTGGTATAACAGTTTCCAAGGTAATTGTCAAGTGGTTTACAGGCCATGAAATGGCACTTGCCATGGGTATCCAGGTGGCTTTGGCTCGATTGGGTACTGCGCTGGCACTTGCTGGCAGCCCGGCCATTGCACAGCACTTCGGAATATCAATCCCTATCTTGGTTGGGTTGCTCTCGGTGGGCATAGGTCTGATATCCTATCTGTGCTACTGCGTGATGGACGTGCGTCTTGACCGTGAATTGGGCACTACCGACAATGGAAGTTCTGAAGATGAGAAATTCCATTTTTCCGATATGAAGGAGACAATAAAGAATCCAGGTTTTTGGCTCATCACGCTGCTTTGTATGCTATATTACTCGGCATTGTATCCGTTCCTGGATTTTGCTACCAAGCTAATGATTGCGAAATATCATGTACAACCTGATTTGGCTGGCACAATACCGGCCATACTGCCATTTACAAGCATCATTCTGACTCCGCTATTCGGTGGGATGTTTGACCGTGTGGGGCGTGGAGCCACAATCATGATTGCCGGCACGATAATGCTTACTTTGGTGCTTATGGTTTTTGCCTTGCCGCTTAATTCAAGTTGGATAGCCGTGGCGGCAATGTTGGTGCTGGGCATCGCTTTCTCATTGCTACCTGCAGTGTTGTGGCCTGCTGTACCGCGCATCGTACCCATGAAGCAATTGGGTACTGCTTATTCTATAATCTACTATATACAAAATATTGGCTTGATGGTCATTCCTATACTTATTGGAAGCGTACTTCAACGCAATACTGCGACCGATGGATCGGTTGATTACACTTCGGCAATGTGGATTTTCACCGCTATTGGTGTCGCATCAATAATTGTGGCAATACTACTACGTCAGGTAGACCGCCGCAACAACTACGGCTTAGAGAAATAGACTTCCAATTTGGTATACCAGTGCCGACACGCACCATGCTACGGCTGTGGTATATATTGCTGCAATCAGAGCCCATCGCCATCTCCCTGTCTCGTTCTTTATGGCTACAATCGTCGCAATACAAGGGAAGTAAAGCAATATAAACATTAAGTAACAGTAGGACGATAGAGGCGTAATGCCTTCAGACTGCATCTGCTGGTTTAGACGAGTGTATTTATCGGTGTCTTCGCTGTAGCTGTCGTCATCGGCAAAGCTGTCATCGTCACTGTAGAGCACGCCTATAGTTGATGCTACGATTTCTTTGGCGCCAACACCAGCTATCAAGCTCACATCAAGTTTCCAGTTAAAACCTTGTGGTTTGAATACAGGCTCTATTGTCTTTCCTATACGACCAATATAACTTTGCTCCTGTTGTTGCTGACGAGTGAGTGAGTCATTATGGGGAAAGTATCCCAATGCCCAGACTATTATACTTGCGACCAAAATGATACCCCCCATTTTCTTAAGGTATTCCTTGCCTTTCTCCCATGTGTGGCGGCCTATGGCTTTGCCGGTAGGCATACGGTATGGTGGAAGCTCCATTACGAATGGCGTGTCCTCACCTTTCAGAAAAACTGATGAGAGCAATTTACTAACAATCACGGCCATGATTACTCCTACCACATAGAGCGATAACATTACAATGCTGCGGTACTGCAAGGCAAAGAACGTGCCAGTAATCATTATATAAATGGGTAGGCGGGCTGTACAGCTCATGAAAGGCAGAATAAGCATGGTTATTAGACGACTGCGACGACTCTCGATGGTGCGTGTAGCCATAACGGCTGGCACGTTACAGCCGAAACCCATGATGAGAGGAATGAACGACTTACCGTGAAGCCCCATTCGGTGCATGAGCTTGTCCATGATGAAAGCTGCACGAGCCATGTAACCGCTGTCTTCCATAAATGATATAAAGAAGTAGAGGATGAGGATTTGTGGAAGAAATACAATCACTGCTCCTACACCACCTATAATTCCATCTACTATCATATCTTTAAGCGGACCTCCTGGCATCGTGGAACCCACCCAATCACCTAGCCATGCTACACCGGCGTCAATCCAGTCCATGGGGTACTGGCCAAGTTTAAAGGTTACTTCAAACATTACGAACAGCACCAGAAAGAAGATTGGGAATCCTAAAAAACGGTTCGACAGAATGCGGTCAAGGATGTGAGTAGTGCGATAAATGTCGTGATCCTCGCCAAGTGTGAATCCAGATTCCTGAAGTGCACCATTGATAAATGCATACTTCGCATTCATGATAGCAGTCTCGCTGTCTTCCTGGGTGTCGGCATTGATGCGCTTTGCTGCACGTTTCGCTGTTTCCTCAATTTCTTCGGCATGAGGTAGTGAATGTACAAGATCTAGTGCGTCCTTGTCGTTCTCAAGCACTTTGATGGCAAGGTAGCGAGTGGAGTATTTATGGCGGATGTCGCCTTCTTGCTGGATTGCTTCTTTTACGGCGTCAATGCCAGCTTCCACATATTGGCCATGATTGACGTGAATATGGCGGAAGTAATTCTTCACGGGTTTGTCGCCGGTAGCAAAGTCTTCTTGATGATGCTCAGGTGTGCTTTTTGCGTAATTGTCGTGCCACTGTTTGATGTCGCGGGCAACCTCGGGGCGCATACGGCCTTTTTCGTCAAGGAAATCAACGCCCTCATACATGTTGATTATTACATGAAACAGCAGGTCAACGCCCATGCCCGTTTTGAACGATGCCGGCACCATTGGCACTCCAAACAGAGTGCTCAATGTGTCAAGGTCCAGTTTGTCGCCGCGTTTCTCGAACTCATCCCAGAAGTTCAGAGCACATACCATGCGCAGGTTCATATCGATGAGTTGCGTGGTCAAGTAAAGATTCCTTTCTAGGTTGCTGGAATCAATCACGTTGATGATGATATCTGGTGTCTTCTCGATTATCTGCTTTCGCACGTACAGCTCTTCAGGACTGTACGCCGACAACGAATATGTTCCAGGTAAGTCTACAAGGTTGAACTCATATCCCTCGAAGTGTGCCTTTGCTTCGGTTGCATCAACCGTTACACCACTATAATTACCCACGCGCGCATGAGCACCACTGGCGAAGTTGAACAACGATGTCTTACCGCAGTTGGGGTTACCTACCAGAGCCACATTGATCACGCGGCGGCGCTTGCGAGCTGCCTCGCGCAGACGTTCGTTGGTGATAGTGACTTCTTCCACCTCCGATTGTTGAGAGTAGTCTGCAGCATCTGTCTCAAGACTCTTTATCTCGTTAACCGACACTATTTCAATCATCTCGGCCTCATCGTGTCGCAACGACACCTCGTAGCCCATCAGCTTGTATTTTACAGGATCTTGAAGGGGCGCGTTCAAAAGCACCTCCACCACCTTGCCTCGAATAAAGCCCATCTCCACGATGCGCTTGCGGAAGCCTCCATGGCCTGTCACCTTGACAATGACGCCCTTTTCGCCGGTTTTAAGTTCAGATAACTTCATCTTGATTTTTAGTTTCTTTCTGCCTGCAAAATTATTTACGTCATAACAACCAGACAATCCCTACTTTTAGGGATTTTTTCAAACGCGGATATTACATTGCTGTTATATATAAACAAAAAAGGGTGAGTCATTATGACACACCCTCATGTAGTGAGTAATGGACTCAAAATCATTTGTAGGTGACATTCTCAGGTTTCCATTTGTCCTTCGGTTCGGGGTTTTCATTTGGATAACCTATAAGAATTACACAAAGTGGCACAAGGTTTTCGCTCAAACCCAAAGCTTCCTTGATGCCATTCACACGCTCTGTGATGGGATATGCTCCTGTCCATACGGCGCCCAATCCAAGTGCATTGGCAGCGAGCAAAATGTTTTCGGTGGCAGCCGAAGCATCCTGTACCCAAAACTCTTGAGCGGGTCCTTCAAGAGCCTTGTTCATGTCGCCGCACACTACGATGGCAAGAGGAGCCTTGCGAACCATGCCTCCGCCACGGCCAGTGGCGAGCAGGTCAATGCTCTCACGCTTGATAAGAACAACGAAGTGCCATGGCTGACGGTTGACAGCTGTGGGAGCTGCCATGCCAGCGCGTACGAGCATTTCAACTTTGTCTTGTTCAACTGCCTTGTCTTTCCACGAACGGATACTTGTACGGGTCATGATGTTCTGGTAAGCGGCCTGCTGTTCAGGCGTGAGGGCAACACCTTCGCCTTCGGGCTGAGCCGTTGCACTGCATGCATACATAGTAATTCCTGCCATAAGCATTAATAATTTTTTCATCGTCTTTTTCATATATAAATTATTTAATATCTTATCATTGGCAAAATTACAAAATATTCTCAACTGCATATAACTCCTAATCCATTAATTATTATTAATTTTGCAACGAATTAGCAAAACCGACTCGTCATAACATGGGAAGTTATGTATAAGATATCGATTGAGAAGGAACAAATCAACCAACTGCCGGTCGTTTCGTTCGACGGACAGATTATTGTGGTAGATTCCATGGCTACTGTTAATGCTGCCGTCTCAACCTTGCGCCGTTATCCCATAGTTGGATTTGATACCGAGACACGCCCGTCTTTCCGACGTGGCGTTCTTCATAAAATGGCTTTGATGCAAATATCTGCTCCAGACATATGCTTCCTTTTCAGACTCAATAAAATAGGTCTGCCAGTCAAGTTGAAACAATATCTCGAAGACCCCTCTTGCTTGAAAGTAGGTCTTTCGCTGCACGATGATTGGAACGTGTTGCATAGGCAGCATGATGTCCATCCCGAAGGGTTTATCGATGTCCAGACAATGGTTAGCCAATTCCATATCGCCGATACTAGTTTGCAGAAACTGTTTGCAATACTTTTCCAGCAGAAGATCAGCAAGAGTCAGCAACTGTCAAACTGGGAAGCTCCTACATTGACCGATGCTCAGCAGCGATATGCTGCCACCGATGCTTGGGCATGCATAAAGATTTTTGAATGTCTTTCTGGATCAATTTTCAATCCCGATTTGTCTCCTTATAAAACTGAAATTTTAGATGAAGAATAGATTTACACGCACCGCCGTACTGCCACTGGCACTGCTCATCTACCTTGCCGTGTTGGCATGGATATCAAGGGGACGTTTCTACAGTGGCGAATACCTCTATTACTTCGGTGTAATAGGGGGGTCATTAGTAATTATAGTTTTATTGTATTTGGTGCTTCGAAAACGTGACCGACTGCGTAGCAGGCAAGAGGAGGAACTCTACGGCACTTACGATGATTAAACTGATTCTGATTCTTAGCCTTGGTTAAACGAGACTGAGTCGCATCTCGCATTTAGCACAGTCACATTCCACACGCATCAGCACATTGCCGGAATGCAAGAACAGCGATTCTGGCAATTTCCGTGCATCAGCAGCACGGCGACATGCACCCAATTCACGGCGAAGGCAGTAGCGTGTGGTCATAACTACTCCGTCGTTTCTAGGTCGCACCTCAATAGCAGACTCTATTTTTTCTACCCCATGACTTTTATAAAACTCGCAAGCAAGGTGGTTCGCTACGTTGTCGGCACTTGTCAGAACATTTGTAAAATACTTGACATCGTGAAGCTCTGGCCTGCGCATTTCGACAGGGCGTATGATGCGCCATGCGCGGTCTAGATACTCTACCATCTCATGCCGTAGCTGAGACAATACCGATGCAGGGATGAAATATTCGCCCAGCAATTTAGCCTCATTTAAAATATAAATGGTATTGCCTAGTTTTGCCAATTCGGCTCGCTGACGCTCTGTCTGTGGTGAACGTGATTTTTCTAATGTCGGTACTTCCATGCTATGAGTTACTTGGCATCCGCGTTCATCAATAGCATCTATGCATAGCAGATTTCCAACGATGCGCAATGACACATCTACCCCGATGCGCCTATGCGCTGATGGTTTAGATAGCACATCGTTAAATTGCTTGTCAAAGGTGCGATATACCATCGTCCCACGCTTGATGGGGGTGGAGGAGTTAAGAACAATGTCGTTGCCGTGTACCTCGTTTATGCGTACACCCGAAAATAATCCATCGGCGCCCATGAAACTCAATCCGTCACCATTGGAGATTGCTAATCCGCTCTCAAGCCTCAATATCGTTCCACGCACTTCGCGAACGCGCCCTAAAGGCTCACCAAGTGACTTTGGAGTGTCGAGCGAAGCCATGGTCAACGACTGTGGCGCAGGATGACCATCTAAAAAGTAATTGGTGAACGAACGATTAAAACTACGTTCCAGCCTTGGCTCAAAAGTGAACGAAGACATGCCAAAGGATGAGCGCTTTAAATTTCTGCCACTACCGGCAATAATGCCGTCGAGCACTTGCCGATAGTATGCCACCACGTTTTTCACATACCCTACGTCCTTCAGACGGCCTTCAATTTTGAACGAACTGACGCCGGCATCAATCATTGCCTTCACACGGTCGCTCTGGTTCAGGTCTCGCAGAGAGAGCAGGTGTTTATTTGAAATGATTTTGTGGCCATTTGAATCTTCTAAATCATACGGCAAGCGACATAATTGGGCGCACTCACCACGGTTGGCACTTCGGCCTTTGAACGCATAACTTGCCTGGCAACGGCCACTATAGCACACGCACAGTGCGCCATGAACAAATGCCTCTAGAGGCACTTTCACAGCAGAATGTATTGCATTGATTTCATCTAGTGATAGTTCGCGTGCAAGCACCAATTGCGAACACCCTGCAGCTTCAAGAAATCTGGCTTTTTTAGGAGTGCGTATGTCACATTGAGTACTGGCATGAAGTGCTATGGGTGGTAGGTCAAGACGCAGCAATCCCATGTCTTGGATAATCAGTGCATCAACTCCGACTCGATACAAGCTATGCACAAGTCTTTCAACCTGTTTCAGCTCATTATCATAAACTATGGTGTTTACGGTGGCATAGATGTGGGCATTATATTGGTGGGCATAGTCGCACACTCGAGCTACATCGTCAATGCTGTTGCCCGCTTGTGCACGTGCTCCAAAACTTGTCGCACCCATATACACGGCATCTGCGCCATGATTGATTGCTTCAATTGCTACATGAGCATCACGTGCAGGAGCCAATAACTCAATTTCTCTGATTTCTTGCTTCACATTGCGAAATTAGTGCAAGTTGAGCGAAATACAAAATTTTGAGCAGCAAATACAGAGAAAATCTGTGCAAACCGAATACAAAAGCAAGGTTACTTTGTTTTTTACATTTTTGTTTCTATGACACTGCCCATAACTTGCGGAATTGTGTTTATTTGGTGCTAGCCATGTTGACAGCAGATGTTAAACTTTATTAAAACGATGCTTTAATGGCTATTTATCAATATTTGAGGACAAAGCAAGTTTGGTCAATCCAACTAAAAGCAGTACTTTTGCACGCCGATTATATCCAGACAATCAGCCAGAGCAGTGCAAAAGCGGTATTTGGCCATATCGTCATGCAAGCGCAAAGGCTATTTAGTTAATTATTAATCAGAGAATTAAAAGTGGATACTTTAAGTTACAAAACCATCTCGGCTAAAGCCGAAACAGTACAAAAAGAATGGGTCGTGGTTGATGCCACCGACCAGGTTCTTGGCCGCTTGTGCTCGAAGGTTGCGAAAATCTTGCGAGGCAAGTACAAACCATGCTACACTCCTCACGTGGACTGTGGCGACAACGTGATCATAATCAATGCTGACAAAGTCGTGCTCACCGGCAACAAGTGGACTGACAAGCAGTATGTGCGTTACACAGGCTATCCCGGTGGACAGCGCTTTGCTACCCCATTGGTGCTTAAGCAGAAGTCTCTCAAGAAGGACCTCAAGCAAGGTATGCACCCACTGTTTATCCAGACTATCAAGGGTATGCTTCCCAAGAACCGTCTGGGCGCTCAATTGCTGAAGAATGTTCGCATCTACAATGGTTGCGAGCATCCACATGAGGCACAGAATCCAAAATTAATTGATATCAACACTCTCAAATAATTGGAATTATGGAAAGAATTAATGCAGTAGGTCGTCGTAAAGCCGCAGTTGCCCGTGTTTATTTCACCGAAGGCAACGGCCAGATCACAATCAACAAGCGTACACTGGATGAGTACTTCCCCAATCCAATTCTGCAATACATCGTCAAGCAGCCGCTTAATACGCTGGAAGCAACTGAGAAGTATGATATCAAGGTCAACCTGATGGGTGGCGGTTACAAGGGACAGGCCGAGGCTCTGCGTCTTGCCATCGCCCGCGCACTGGTGAAGATCAACCCCGAAGACAAGAGCGCATTGCGCAAGGAAGGTTTCATGACTCGCGACCCACGTGCCGTAGAGCGCAAGAAACCAGGTCAGCCCAAGGCTCGCAAGCGTTTCCAGTTCAGCAAGCGTTAATCTATTTACACATTATTTATATAATAGATTTCAACAAACGTCTTGCTCTAAGCTGTTACCAAGCAGCATAAAGAGTTTAGTATCCAAATCTCATAGACTCACACTGGGAACTGCGGTGGCTACTATGAGATTGATTAAGTTGAATGTAAACTAAAAAACAAAACAATTAAAATGCAAACACCAACTTTCGACCAGATGCTGGAGGCAACCTGCCACTTTGGTCACCTTAAGCGCAAATGGAACCCTGCTATGGCTCCCTATATCTTCATGGAGCGTAACGGTATCCACATTATTGATTTATATAAGACTCAGGCCAAACTTGAAGAGGCTGCAAACGCACTGAAGAACATCGTGAAGAGCGGTAAGAAAGTGCTTTTCGTTGCCACTAAAAAGCAAGCCAAGCAGGTCGTTGCCGATCGCGCTACTTCTGTCGGTATGCCTTACGTTATCGAACGCTGGCCCGGCGGTATGCTCACTAACTTCCCCACTATCCGTAAGGCTGTGAAGAAGATGGCTTCCATCGACAAGATGGAGAAGGACGGCACATTCGACAACATGTCGAAGCGTGAGAAACTGCAAATCACTCGTCAACGTGCTAAGTTGGAGAAGAACCTTGGTTCTATTGCCGACCTCAATCGTCTGCCCAGCGCACTGTTCGTTATCGACGTGATGAAAGAGCACATTGCCGTAGCTGAAGCTAACCGTTTGGGTATTCCTGTGTTCGGTATCGTTGATACCAACAGTGATCCCGACAACATTGACTTCGTAATCCCTGCAAATGACGATGCTTCAAAGTCTATCGATCTGATTCTTGCAACTGTATGCGAGGCCATCAACGAAGGCATTGAGGAACGTAAGATTGAGAGAATCGACAACAAGGACGAGGAAGCTCCCGCTGAGGAAGAAAAGCCACGCCGCGCTCGTGTACGCCGTCGCGTAGCTGAAGAAGCTCCTGCTGAAGAGGCACCTGTTGCTGAAGCTCCAGTAGAAGAGGCTCCTGCAGAGGCTCCTGCAGAAGAAGAGGCTCCCGCCGCTGAATAAGCCGAAGAGATTCAAACCATACCGCGAATTTCACGAGTTTCAGCAATGCGGGGCTCTTATAAATCAAGTCCTGAATGGAGAATTCGCGAAATTTGTGGTAATTTTTAAACAATAACAATTAAAACAATCATTACAATGGCTGTAACAATTAATGACATAAAGAAACTGCGCGACATGACCGGTGCAGGTCTGAGCGACTGCAAGAAGGCTCTTATCGAAGCCGAGAACGACATGGACAAGGCAATGGAGCTTATCCGCAAGCGTGGCCAGGCTATCGCTGCAAAGCGTGAAGACCGTAATGCTGCACAGGGTATCTCTATCGGTAAGTCTGTTGGTGACTTCGCTGCTATCGTTGCACTGAAGTGCGAAACCGACTTCGTTGCTAAGAACGAGAAGTTCGTCACTTTGGCAAAGAACATTCTTGAAGCTGCTGTGGCAGCACGTGCCAAGAATGTGGACGAAGTAAATGCACTTACTATCGACGGCAAGAACGTTCCTGAGGCTATCACTGCTCTGAGTGGTATTACCGGTGAGAAGATGGAACTTGGTGCATATGAGTGCCTCGAAGCTCCCGCCACCGTATGCTACAACCACTTCAACGGCATGCTGGCTGCTATCGTTGCCTTCAACAAGGAACTCGACGGTGAAGTAGCTAAGGGTATCGCCATGCAAGTGGCTTCGATGAACCCGATCAAGGCTACACGTGACCAGATTCCACAGGAGACAATCGACAACGAGCTTCGTCTGGCTATTGACAAGACCAAGGCTGAGCAGGTTCAGAAGGCTGTTGAAGTTGCCCTCAAGAAGGCAGGTTTCAATGCTTACTATTGCGCTACCGAAGAACACCAGGAAGAGGCTGTTCGCAAGGGTTACATGACCGAGGAGCAACTCGCTGAGGCTAAGAAAATCATGGCTGACACAGCTGCTGCAAAAGAGGCTAACATGCCCGAGCAGATGATTCAGAACATCGCACAAGGTCGTCTCAACAAGTTCTATCAGGAGAACGTGCTCATGGAGCAGGTTTACGAAGCTGGTGAGAACAAGGAGACCGTGGCTCAATTCCTCGCCAAGAGCGACAAGGAACTCAAGGCTATCGACCTGAAGCGTGTAAATCTTAACGTTGACTAAGTATTTAGGGAGTTAATAATGTTTGTATGGAGAGGAGACTGCCGAAATGGCAATCTCCTCTCTTTTTAACTTATATGCTATGGATTCTCAACCCGAATCGATTATTCGATCGTGTTCAGACATCTTTATGAATCATCAGCCTTGCCTCAACAACGTTAAGAACATAGTCTGCAAGTCTCTCACACTCACTAATCAAGTCTATATACATAGTGCTGATTCGATATGAATATACCTTATTGTCAACATCTGAAACATTCTTATCTTTCAGATTATTGCGCATCGTGTTGATTTGCGTTTCGATTTCAGCAGTACGGTCTATAGTCAAATCTTCACGTTCTATATTCATCATCGAGTTCATCTCGGTTAGAGCATCATCAGTAAGAGCCATCATTTTTCGCACGTTATCATACTGTTCTTCGGTGAAGTCTTCCTTTCCTGAATGACGGTGCTTTATTGTACGTGCCAGATTGTAACATGAGTCGCCAACGCTCTCTATCTCGCTAATCATTCGCATCATAGAGCGTACCTTTGCCTTGGAGTCATCGCTCAGGTGAGAATTACTTACATCTTCCAGATAGCGTGCGATTTCCATTTCCATCTTGTCGGAACGATCCTCTAGTTTCTTGATGTGTTCAAACGCCTTGTCAAACTTGTCGTTATCGGTCTCATCAAGCAGATTGCGCACCAATCCGAACATGTTCTGCGTGCGTTCTCCATATTGCCCGATTTCCCGCTGTGCCTGAAGAACGGCAATTTCAGGTGTACGTATAATACCTCCTTGTATATAGCGCAATGTGAAGTCTTCCTCTTCTGATTCATTTTTAGACTTGATTACCCAGCATACGACTCGCTCAATCAACGGAATAAACCCAATTAGTATTGCAGTATTGATCACGTTGAAAGCTGTGTGAAATGCCGCTAATGCAAAAGAAAGTCGAGCCGGACTCTGAGATGAAGCCGCAGGATCAAGACCCACAAGCCCACATGCAAAATTGATGAATGGTTTGAATATAATCAGAACCCACACCACGCCGAATACGTTAAAGAACATGTGAGCTAATGCTGCACGGCGTGCCTGAGTGTTGGCACTGAGTGCAGCAAGATTAGACGTAACCGTTGTACCAATGTTCTCACCAAGCACCAACGCTATACCCTGATAGATAGGTAACACGCCAGTAGAACACAGTATCATTGTGATAGCCATAACAGCTGCCGATGATTGAACGCAGAATGTTAGCACACCACCAAGCAACAGGAACGTTATGGTAGTCAGGAACGAATCGGGACTAAACGATGAAAAGAAATTAAGCACCGCCTGATTTTCCCCAAGCTGCATTTCCACTCCAGTCATGCGAAGTGTGCCCAATCCCAAAAGTAAGAATGACAAACCAAATAGAAAATCGCCTATGAAACGATATTTCTTCAGGTAGATGAGTACTATACCCAACAGGAATGCAGGATAGACACAGTTTGTTATATCGAATGAGAAACCGGCCGACATAATCCATGCTGTGAGCGTCGTACCAATATTCGCACCCATTATCACAGAAATAGCCTGTGCAAGCGTCAATAATCCAGCATTGACAAACGACACAGTCATCACCGTTGTAGCAGTACTAGACTGAACAGATGCCGTGACAAGCATGCCGGTAAGTACTCCAGTAAAGCGGTTGGTGGTCATTGCGCCAAGCACATGACGCAACTGGGGACCCGCCATCTTCTGCAAACTATCACTCATAGATTTCATACCGAACATGAGCAAAGCCAGAGACCCCAGTAACTTAAGTATTATCCAAATAGACATAAAAAAGTAAGAATAGTGATATTTGATTTGCAAATGTAATAATAGAAAAGCAATTACACAAACTATTTCATCATATTATTATTAACAATCATTTAATTTACACACAATGGTGAAGTTTCTTGCTTTATTGCAAAAATATCACTAACTTTGCACAACTCAGCAATAATAGTTACAATGAGTGAAAATGACATCAAACTTGAGCCGAATGAATTGGCATTCATTGCATTGACTAATGAGTATTGCCAAACCATTGAAAAGGCCGCCGAAGGCATCGATCGTGACACGTTTGTAAAAACGATGACGAAACTGCTGCCACGCATCTACATTAGTGCGAATGACATTGATATGAACCCCATGGCCAATGTCTATATCGACTCTGCTCTTGATGAGACTGCCTACGAACAGATACGAGATACAATTTCACAAGTGATGGCCGATGAAGACATCTATCTTGAAGTTTTCCTCGATGACATGAAGTACAGCGACACTCCTATTTCGGCAAGCATCTCTGAAAACCTTGCCGACTTATATCAAGAGTTCTACAATCTGGTTAATGCCGTACAATATGCTACCACCAGCGACCAGTCCGACCTGCTGGGACTGTGCTATGAGAATTTCACTGACTACTGGGGCCAAACTCTTGTCAATGTGCTGCGCGCCTTGCACAATGTGCGATATACGGCAATCTATAACAATGACTTTTAACCTCTAAACAATAAATATATGATTAAGACCCACCCATACGTCAAATCACTGATGCAATTCATGGATGCAAGTCCGTGCAACTTTCTTGCTGTACAGAGCATGAAAGATATTCTTATTGCCAACGGTTTCACTGAGCGTCGCCTTGATGATAAACTTGCGTGGAAAGTCGGTGATAAGTTTTTCATTACCAAAAATGATTCGGCTCTCTTTGCTTTCAAATTAGGCAAGAAGAAACCAGACGAGACTGGCTTCAAGATTATTGCTGCACATAGTGACTCGCCTTGCTTCCGCATCAAACCTCATGCCGAAATGCACGGTGAGGGGGGAATTGTCCGCCTTAATACCGAAGTATATGGTGGTCCTATTCTCTACACTTGGTTTGATAGGCCGCTGTCAATTGCTGGCCGAGTGATTATCAAGGGTAAGGATGCACTACATCCCAAGACTATGCTAATAAAGATCGACAGGCCGCTGATGAGCATATCTCACCTTGCTATTCATTTTAATCGTGCAGTGAATGATGGCAACAAACTGTCGAAACAAACCGATATGCTTCCCATTATAGCTAAGGTTAATGACAAGCTTGAAAGTGAGAATATGCTGTTAAAGCTTGTTGCCAGTGAATTGAAAATCAAGATTGATGAGATTCTCGATTTCGACTTGATGCTTTATGATACCGAAAAGGCTTGTCTGTTTGGGTTAAACAACGAGTTTATATCATGTGGTCGTCTCGATGACCTGAGCATGGCACATGCAGGCATAACAGCCATTATAGAAGCTAAAGACGACAAGGCAACCTGCGTTACAGCCATCTTTGATAATGAGGAAACCGGTAGTGGCACTAAGCAAGGTGCCGGCTCTCCAGTGCTTGCCAATATCCTGCTCCGGCTCACCGTGGCATCAGGTGGCAATTATGACGCATTCAGTCGAGCAATAGCCAAATCGTTCATGATTTCGGCCGACAATGCACACGCTTTCCACCCCAACTATGCATCCAAGTATGATCCAACTAATCACCCGGCTCTGGGCGACGGACCTTGCATCAAAATCAATGCCAATTGCAAGTATATGAGTGATGCTCATTCTGCAGCCATTTTCCGAAGTCTGTGCGAAGCTGCCGGGCAACCGTTCCAATACTTCGTCAACCATAGCGACGTGGCCGGCGGATCAACTCTAGGCAACATCCTTACTGGACAAATGGACATTGAAGGAGTAGACGTTGGTAATCCATTGCTCGCCATGCATTCGGCACGCGAAACAGCATCAGTTGCCGATCACATAGCAATGATTGAGGTAATGAAGAAATTCTTTGATAAATAAAATCCTATAAAATATTACCACTATGACAGACCAATTATTATTGCAACAAGTAACCGAAAAGGCTAAAACCTGGCTCGGAGAAGGTTATGACGAACAGACAAAGGCGCAAGTGCGTGCCATGCTGGAGAATGAAGACAAGACTGACCTTATTGAGTCGTTTTACAAAGACCTGGAATTTGGTACAGGCGGACTTCGCGGTATCATGGGTGCCGGCAGTAACCGCATGAACATCTACACAGTAGGCTCGGCCACACAAGGTCTAGCCAACTATATGAAGGAGGCTTTCAAAGATCTTGACCAGATTAAGGTTGTTGTGGGCCATGATGTACGTAACAACAGCCGTCTGTTTGCTGAAACTGTAGCTAATATATTCTCGGCAAACGGCATCAAGGTCTATCTCTTTGAAGGACCGCGCCCAACTCCTGAAGTGTCTTATGCTATCCGTTTGCTCGGATGCCAGAGCGGCGTAAACATCACCGCATCTCACAATCCAAAGGAATATAACGGCTACAAAGCCTATTGGGACGATGGCGCACAGGTGGTTTCACCTCACGATGTCAATATCATCAAATACGTCAACATGATAAAGGATGTGCGTGAAATAAAGTTTGAGGGCAATCCCGATCTTATTGAAATCATCGGCGAGAACATCGACAGCCAATATATCGAACAGATTCACACACTTTCACTCAGTCCTGATATCGACAAACGTCAGCACGACCTGAAAATCGTCTATACTCCAATTCACGGCGTAGGATGCCACATCATTCCTCGTTCCATTATGCGCTGGGGTTTCGACAATATCATCCATGTGCCAGAACAGGACGTTATGAGTGGTGACTTCCCAACCGTTGACTCACCCAACCCAGAGAATCGCAGTGCAATGGAAATGGCCATTGCCAAGGCCGAAGAGGTTCAAGCCGACATCGCTCTTGCCAGCGATCCCGATGCAGACCGCATTAGCGTTGTGTTCAAGAACAACAAAGGTGAATACGACCTTGTAAACGGCAACCAGATTCAGCTCATCTTCCACTATTACCTTATTACTAGAAATGCTGAACTGGGCAAGCTTGACCGTGAAAACGACTACATCGTCAAGACCATAGTCACCAGTGAGAGCATTGCCAAGATTGCCAAAAAGCAAGGCATAAAGCTTTATGACTGCTACACTGGCTTTAAGTGGATTGCTTCGGTAATGCGTGAACTTGAGGGAACCAGCGCTCGCTACCTAGGTGGTGGAGAAGAGAGCTATGGGTTCTTGCCACAAGACTTTGTGCGTGACAAAGACTCTGTTTCATCAATCCCTCTGATGTGTGAAATCGCTGCTTGGGCCAAGGATCGCGGACAGTCGATGAATGACATGCTCATTGATCTCTACATGACTTACGGTTACTCTAAGGAGCGCGGCATATCGGTTGTTAGGCCTGGAAAGTCGGGTGCAGAAGAGATTGTCAACATGATGAAGAACTTCCGTGAGAATCCTCAGAAGGAAATCGACGGCAGCCCCGTTGTTCTCATCAAGGACTTCCTTTCACTCGAGCAGAAGGACATGACAACAGGCCAGGTCACAAAGCTCGACATGCCTGCTACAAGCAATGTGTTGCAATACTTCACTGCCGACGGAACAAAGGTTTCTATCCGTCCTAGCGGCACTGAGCCTAAGATCAAGTTCTATATCGAGGTTCATGACACTCTTGACAGCGCCGACCAATACGATGCCAAGAACGAATGGGGCGATGCCAAGATGCAGCGCATTGCCAAAGATCTAGGAATCGAATAACAGTATCACGACCTTAAGGAGGGTCGGCACTCGATACGATATGCCGTCCCTTCTCTATTTCAGTATATCATGTCAGGATTAAGCCACTTACTTCCACTTCCCCAACAATTCTATTGCAACGGCACCATTATCGTTGCAGGGCCTTGCAGCGCTGAGAGTTGTCAACAGGTTTCTACCATAGCCCAGAAGCTCAAACTGTTAGGAATAGGAGCGTTGCGAGCGGGTCTGTGGAAACCTCGCACTCTACCTGGTTGTTTCGAAGGAGTGGGAGCTACAGGTCTTGACTGGCTTGTGCAAGCAAAGCATGAGACAGGTATGCTCACTGCTACCGAAGTGGCTTCAAAAAGTCATGTCGAGGCTTGCCTTGATGCCGGTATCGACATACTGTGGATTGGAGCCCGCACTGCAGCCAACCCCTTTGCCGTTCAGGAGATTGCTGACGCCCTTGAAGGTAACAATGATGTCATTGTGCTGGTAAAGAATCCTATCAGCCCTGACTTGGAACTGTGGATTGGTGCGCTTCAACGCATCTACAACGCTGGAATAAAGTGTCTGGGGGCCGTGCATCGAGGTTTTGTCAGCACTGCCGACACTTCCTATCGAAATGCACCCATCTGGCAACTTCCCATCGAACTCAAACGCCGATTCCCGGCCTTGCCGGTGCTTGTTGATCCGTCACACATTACCGGAAACAGGGCACATGTAACAACCGTTGCCCAACAAGCCCTCGACATGGGGTTCGACGGATTGATGATAGAAGTACACGACAAGCCTGAAACAGCACTGAGCGACAGCGAACAGCAAATCACGCCTATAATGCTTGAATCTTTCCTGAACACGATGACTGTGAGGCGAGGCAAGACATCTGGCGATGAGTTGAATGTTCTGAGACAGATAATCGACCAATGTGATGACGACATACTTGCTGCTCTTGCTCACCGCATGGATGTGGTCCGGCAAATCGGTCAATTGAAACGAAAGGCAGGGATGCAGGTCGTTCAGCATGGTCGTTTCAACGAGATACTTGAAAAACGCAAATCCCAAGCCTCTGGACTCCATTTGAGCGACCGATTCATAACACAGCTCATGAAGCTAATTCACGAAGAGGCGGTCACTCAGCAATTATCGGAATCGACTGAAGAATAGTTTCTACTTGCCTTCCAGAGCATCAAGTTTCTTGGCATCTCCCAACTTATAATAGATAGTTCGCAAAGCATTGCGGGCATCATCATTTGATGGGTCTAATTTATATGACTTTTCCAGATAAGGTAACGCCTGCTGATAAAGCGGGTTGACTTTTCTAGCCAAAGCTCTGGCGCTCATACGGGAGTTGGCTTCAGCCACTCGTGTGGCCTCATTATAGTAGTATCTTCCCAGGTTGAAAAGGCCCGAAGCGTTATCTTCGTCAAGTTCAACGCTCTTCTTGAAATAAAGAAATGCCTTATCAAGGCCGTCCTTTTGCTCTACTACAAGCCCTTTGAGGTTCTGCAGTTCGGCATCATCCGGTTCAATGTCAATCACTTCGTCAATCAGCCGTGCTGCTTTGTCGAGTTGCTTGAGATTAATATAATTGTTAATCAGTATTCGAGCATACTGCACGTCGGCAGTTCCATACAGGTCGTAGGCTTCCCTGGCTAGTGCTACGATGCCCTGATCGTCATTGATTGCCGACAGACATACCAAAGCATAGTCGAAGGCCTCCTTCTTAGTATAGCCAGAGTTTCTTGCCATGGCAAAATGTTCGGCAGCCTGAGCGTTATCGCCTTTCTGCCACAAGGCAATGCCTTGATAGTAACGAGTCTGCCCTAACACTTCGTTGGTTGCCGCTACAGTGGATATGCGTCGGTCTTGAAGTATGTCAAGATATACCTGCCAAGCCTTATAGGCATCATTCCACTCCTTGATGTTGTAGAGTTCGCCACCTGCAACATTGAACTCCTCGGCATGCTTTGAAATCTGATCTACAATATCACCAGAGAAACGAGTCTTAACACGCTGTTGACGTGTATTCTTATCGATGCGAGGCTTGCCTTTGCCATCAACTTCTCTTATCGTGTCGAGACTCATTGCGTGCAAGTAGCTGTCATAGCCGGCCAGCAATGCGTTGCACATGGCATGTGTATCGACTTTCTTGCCTATCATCTTCGTGTCTTTGTACTTGTCATACAGACCGAAGTAGGCCTTGCCAGCTACATACCAAGCCTCAGGGTCGCTTTTAGTCTCATCGTTTACCAGTGCGGGCTTAATCTTATTGATTGCAGCCTGATAGCTTGTTACCGACATCGACAGCTGGTTGATGCTTTTCTTGGCGTCAGCCACGACACGATGCTGAGCCGTCATGGCAACCGCAAATAATAACAATATTGATACTGAATATAATCGCCTCATAATATTATAGTCTAGATTTTTTGCAAAATTACAATTATGCAAGAGTATAATAAAATGTAATACTAAGTTTTATAATTTTTTATACCGACCGGTGAGTCCCACACACAGATTAAGACTATAAGATACATATTGGCTGGCGCATTAGGAGTTTTCAGTTTTCAGTAATCAGTTTTCAGTGGGGCTGACACCGGCGGGCCGCCGGGCCCAATGTGGGCTGACGCACGTAGCAGTGGGGCCGCCTTAAAGTGTGTCTTTGCCTGAAAAAAGTTGACTCATAAAAAGAGTCAAGAAATGGACAAGAGATTAAGACAAAGAAAGTGCGAAGAAGCTGCCGAAATGCGCATGCAGGGCAAGTCTCTGCAATCCATCGGCGAAAAACTCTCTCTGAG
>JAGCCU010000068.1 GCA_017651515.1 Muribaculaceae bacterium
GAATTTGTTCATTTAAAGGTGGTAGAGCGATTCTCATATTTTGAGATTGGGTTAACGAAATATTAACCTGGCCAGCAGAGCCACGAGTCGCAATAGAATTAATTTCTGACATTTGCGACAAATAGTAAAATAAATATTTAACTATTATCTCTTTATGCGCCAGTGGTCTAATAAGAACTGCAGCTTGATTGAAATTTGCTTGTGGCAATGAACTTGGCATAATAGCCATTTTCCCTAGAGGTGGACCGACAATGTTCATAATCAAATCTCCTACTTCAGTTCTGGAGCGCATAAGTTTGCTGTTATGTACTTCTTCGGTAATGTACTGTGGTCTAAATTCAAAATCGATTTTTTGATTTCGAAGATTGTACATCTTTATAAAAGGTATACCTTTATTTACAAAGGACTCTTTGCTCGGTGTACTGCCTGCTGCGACATAAGCAAAATCATCAACTTTGCACCATTCCCAACCTCTTGGAAGATCCCAGTCCGCATAATGCGGCTTATCGGAAGAGGTGACCGACTTTTTAGAGCGTTTGATTTTACCCTCAGCGATAAGGCGTTCTTTTTCAGCTTTGACACGCTCAAGCAATACGCTTGCTGGCTCATCGTTGGGATCTTGTGGCACAAGTTTCCCACGAATAGCCAGATCTAATATCTTTTGGCGCAGTTGTTTGGTATCCATGTGTTTATTCTTTGATATTTGACAAGAGGCTTACCAACTCATCAACTGCTGTCTTGATGTTCTCGCTCTTTTCCTGAATGATTTCCATCAACTCAGGCAGCGTGTAATCAGCATCGTCACTTGTTTGCTTAATCCAAGTGATGTCAAGACTGGTCTTGTCACGACGCAGAATGTCATCAACATCGTACTTGCGCCATCGACCGTTAGGATTGCTTTCTGCATCAAAGGTTTCTTGACGTGCATCGATGTTGTCGGCATTGTAGCATGCCACGAAGTCATCGAGGTTGGCCCTGGTCATCTTCTTGGTGACAAGGGTATGCTTGATGTTAGTACGGTAATCATAGTACCAAATACTCTCAGTCTTACCACCCTTGACAAAGAACAGTACATTGGCTTTCACACCATTGGCATAGAAAATACCTGTAGGCAGACGCAAAATGGTGTGCAGGTTGAAATCTTCCAGCAATTTCTTGCGAATGATTTCACCCGAACCGCCTTCAAAGAGCACATTGTCCGGCAAGACGACAGCTGCACGGCCACCGTCCTTGAGCAACGACATAATATGTTGCAGGAAGTTCAGCTGGTTGTTGCTCGTTTCGGTATAGAAGTCATCACGGTTGATATCCACAGATCCAGCAGGACGGGTTCCGAAAGGAGGATTGGCAAGCACCACGTCCACCAGTTTGTCGGGAGCCTTTTCCAAAGAATCTTGGCACAGAATTGGGCTACGGTCGGTCCCGATGCCGTGAAGATACAAATTCATTGAGGCAAGTGTAACAACCAGAGCCGTATTGTCAATGCCATGCAAGGCTTCTTCGCGCAGGAACTTGCGCTTGGTCTTATCTTGCGATTGGCCCTTCATGTAATCGTATGCAGCGAGCAGGAAGCCGCCAGTACCGCAAGCGGGGTCGCACACCGTTTCGGTGATTTGCGGACGTGTGACATCTACCATGGCCTGGATTAGTGAGCGCGGAGTGAAATACTGTCCCGCACCACTTTTCTTATCGGAGCCATTCTTTTCAAGAATATTCTCATAGATGGCACCTTTCACGTCACCATCCATGATAAGCCAGTTCTCTTCATTGATCATTGAAATCACCTTCTTCAGATAAACCGGCTTGTCTATCTTGTTTTGCGCTTTCGTGTATATAGTGCCTATCAGGTTCTCCTGTTCACTCAGTTTTGAAAGTGTTCGCTCGTACTGTTCGGTCAAATCATAGCCATCGAGGTCTATGAGGTCCGCCCAACGATACCCATCCGGGATGGCTGAGGTCTCACCAAAGGTATTGGTGCTTTCGTCATCCATTTTAAGGAAAAGAAGGTACGTGAGTTGGGTGATATAGTCGGTGTAACCGATGCCCACGCCAGCGAGGACATCAGCAAGTTGCCACACTTTTTTAATCAACGATTGCTCTGTTACGGTTTGTTGTGTTGCCATTATTATGCTGTTTTACGGTATAACAAGAATTGTGATAGAGAGGAAATGGCATCATCGGCTTGTGACCTGCCACCAAACGAAGTGATAATCTGAGCTGCATACGGGCGGTCATTGTCAATGATGTCCTGAACTTCACAAGAGCCATTGGTGACGATATAGTCCACAATCTGGGTCAGCAGTTCTTTTTGGGCATCAGTGATAGTGCGCTGCAGCTGGCCACACCACAGGTTGAAATACTGCTTTGCAGTGGCTTGCAGACCGACAAGGTTAGAAGTCATGTGATAGCCATAGCGCACAAGCTGGATGATATTGGTGATCGCTTCACCTTCCTCTTTGGTTCCAAACTTTGTAACCTCCTCGGGTTTCAGTAATGCGTAGTTATTCCACAACTGATTGATGCGGAATTTGCTGTTAGCGAGCAAGAGCTGATTCTGCAAGTCTTTGAGCATGGTGTATGTCAACGGCTCTCCAGCGTTGTTATAGATGATGCGCAAAGCTTCAATCTCATCTTTGTGCTCAGCGATATATTTTTCAAAAGCTTCAGTTGTAGAAGCGGCTTCTTCGGTAGTGAATCCTTTAGTAATCAATTCGTCCTCACCTGGTTGAAGAATGGTCACAAATCCAGCCGCAAGAACAAGGATATACTTACGTACCTCAGGATAATTGGCGATTACCGACACAAGAGCCTTACGTTCCAAGTTCGGCTCATTGATATTTGTATATGGAGGCAAGATGCCCTTTTCCATGGCATCATATATGCCCTTGGCAATATCTGCCATGGAAGTGTGGGCAAGAGCAAAGAATTTCTCCCGTTGCTCATTGCTGCATTTGTTGTGTATGCGAGCCAATCGACCTGCGAGTGTCCTCAGATAATCATCACTTACGTTTCCGTGAGCGATACGCTCAAGAAGAGTTTCGAGCGAAATGGTCGGGTCTGATGGCTCTCCTGGAGTTGTGACCACGTGTTCATGTTCTGTCACGCCCACGGCATCCACCAGATAGAACAAGTCTTTGCTGAAGGCATTTGGTGTGACGTTGCGCAGTTGTTCATCACCGATTGTCCTTACACCACGGCCTTTCATCTGCGTGTAGAGTTGTTCAGAGCGAACATCACGCATGAACATCACCACTTCAAGGGGCTTGATGTCGGTACCGGTAGCCACCAGTGTAACAGTGACGGCAATACGGAAGTTTTTATCGTTACGGAACTCTCGGATCAGCTGGTTGCTGTCACCTGCCGAATACGTGATCTTCTGGACAAACGTATTGTCATCTTCTGGTCTTTTGAAAACATCTTTTGCTATTCGGACGATGTTTGTTGCATGAGCATCATTCAGCGCAAAAATGAGCGTTTTGGGCAAATAGTCCATATTGGGCTCACGTTGCGGGTCATTAAACATTTCGGTATAAACCGCATCGCGATAGGTTTCTAAAATCAACTTGATTTGCGCAGGATTGACGATACTGCGGTTCAATTCTTCCCGTGTATAGTTACGAGCTTCACGGTTACTGATACTTTCCACCTTGCCCGTGTAGCGAGTTATCTGCTTAACATTTTGGCCCTCACGAATTGCGCCACCATCTTCTGTTTCACGCGTCTTAATGCGATAAATACGGCAATCCACATTGACGCCATCAATAATTGATTTCTCCAGTGTGTAATTGATGACTACATTATTATTGA
>JAGCCU010000069.1 GCA_017651515.1 Muribaculaceae bacterium
ATACGAGGCAAGGCAGAGTTCATCGTCGCCAAGCACCGCAGCGGTGCAACCGACACCATCAACCTGCGTTTTATCAGCCGATATGCACGCTTCGAGAACGAGGAAGACAGTGTCAACATCACATCCGAGAAAACCGTCGAGTCCAAGATGAACCAGTTGGGCAGCGGCAGTCCAAGCTATCCCACGCCTCCGCCACCACAGCCCTACGACACCAGCGGCCAAGCACCCACCGACTGGACACGAGATCCCAACGACCCCAACATCCCCTTCTGAAACAGCATCATTGAACCGCGATTGACATCACCAAATCAACCGCGGTTCAATTATAATTCACCTGTCAACGAAATAGAATAAGAGTATAGCAGCCACCACGAGACTAAGGCACTGGGATGGCAGAGTGGCTTACAGTTCTGTATTATCAACGAGAAATCCGTCAAGCATGTTTATAGTGCGGTGAGCATAGGCCGCATCTCGCACCGAGTGGGTAACCATCACAATAGTCATACCGTCATCGTTCAGTTCAGCCAGCATATCCATAACTTCCTTGCCGTTCTTGGAGTCTAGATTACCGGTGGGCTCATCGGCAAGGATGAGACGCGGGTTACACACTACAGCACGCGCAATCGCCACACGTTGTTGCTGGCCTCCCGAGAGCTGGTTAGGATAATGCTGGGAACGGTGGGAAATCGCCAGTCGGCGCAGCGTTTCGTTCACCTTTTGGTGCCGTTCCGCGGCTGGTACCCCCATATACTTGAGGGGAAGTTCCACATTCTGCTCCACGGTGAGTTCGTCAATAAGGTTAAAACTCTGGAACACAAAGCTTATCTTACCCTTCCTCAAGGCAGTGAGCTGACTTTCCTTGAGGCGTGCCACCTCCTCGCCGTCAAGCAGATAACTGCCTTCACTTGGGTTATCAAGCAATCCCAAAATGTTTAGCAACGTGGTCTTACCACAACCTGACGGGCCCATCACGGCGACAAACTCGCCTTCATCGATTTGCATATTGATACCACCAAGCGCTACTGTATAGACGTTGCCATAGTGGAACACTTTCTTCAAATTGGAAATCTGTATCATAGGTAGTTAGCGATTATTCTGATTTAATACTGTTTACAGGGTTCTCACGGGCTGTGCGCCAACTTTGCACGGCGACGGCACCCAACATAATGATGCCAACAACGAGCAGAGCCAGGGGAAATATCCACCACTTAATTAACGTTTGCTGGCTGAAGTATTGCAATGTTTTATTCCCGAAAAACCAAGCCAGAGGTGCGGCAAGCACAAAGCTGCAAAGGAGCAGTGGAATGTATTGTCGGCACAGCATTCCGACAATCTCACCCGTTTTGGCGCCAGACACCTTGCGGATGCCGATTTCTTTGTGGCGGCCCCGGATCTCGAAACTGCGCAGGGCATGGTTGCCCTGGCGCATGTAGTATTCGATGACCGAGCGGATGTCGTGGACGACGATGGTCCTCTGATATGGGATGCGCGTTGCCGAGAAAACCGTGGTGCCTCCAGACACGATCGACACGATGGCCTCGTTGTCATCGTCCGTCGAGAGGTCGAGATCGGGAATCTGTGAGGAGAACATCAGGTCCTCCAACTGGGTGTTCAATGTGACTGACATATCTTTTATGCGCCGTTGGCGCAGTTTAGAGTTTAGTGGTTAAAGTTTAGTGAAATTTCTGTCGCAAAGGTAACGGATGGGGTATCTACGTCAAAAGACAAAGGAAACGATGCGCTTGAGATTGCGTTAATAACGCCATTCAGATGGTTTGGTGAAGTTTGTGCGATATACATCTTCGATAATATTATCGCTATGAATATCAATAAAATAAAACACATTCTGCAATATACACACATATACATTTAGGACTAGCACATTGAATTGTAGTCATTTTTTGAGTAATTTTGCAGAAAAACAAAACAATATGAAGAAGCTGTTTTTAGTCATATTAATCGGTTTGTTTGTCAGTTGCGTCAAGGTAAACAATGCTCCCCTTGACGAAGAAGATGGCGAACTGGTAGCTTTGCTCAACGAATTGGACAAATGCCAGAATACCGGGGATCATGAGCAGTGCTTCAAATTGTATTCGCAGATCGCTGCTGAATATGAAAAGAAGAACTTAACCGAGTTGCAAAAGCAATACCAAAAGAAGATGCTGAGCGAAGCCGAAGTGATCAGCAATAATAATAAGGTATATGGTCATATACTCATGGCTGAAGCTCTACAGCAATTGGCAACCGCTTATATGGTAGAAGGAATTTTGGACAGTGCTTCAATTGAAGCCCATCAGGCCTATCAATTAGCACCGAAGGACACATTGGATTTCAGAGCTCAGACGCTCCTTTTACTCGCTCAAATCCATCTCATGGCTGAAGAGGGCGACAGTGTCGAGCATTACATCACTGAAGCAAAAAGTGTCTATCCCAAGGTTGTTCAAACTGACCTATTCCGCATCACACATGCCTATGGGCTCAACTTACAGAACCGAAATGAGGATCTGATGACGGTTCTTCCTTCCTATATATCTGAATGCGGGATTCATGGACA
>JAGCCU010000070.1 GCA_017651515.1 Muribaculaceae bacterium
AACGGCGCGTCCACCTATTGCCTCAAGGTGGAGGGCGGCAACGTCGAAGCCTTGGACCATCTTCCCGATTACGCCGAGATGACAGAAGCAATCGTTTTGTGACGGACAAGACCGCCTCAGCCGTTGAAAAATTTTCCGTTTTTTTTCGCTTTTTTATAGGTATTGCGCGCACATACGCGAGAAAAAATGTATCTTTGCAAGTTCCAAAATGGGATTTTTGAATATAATGAAATTCTAAATAATTAAGTATCAATTAAATCAATTAAACTATGAAAAAAGTTACATGTCTATTGGCAGCTTTGCTGCTGGCTTGCGGCCTCTCGTGGGCGCAAACAACGGATGTGCTGAATCACGACGTTATTGGCGTGAATGGTACAACGTATTCAACTTGGACTGGCATAACCAGCAATTCTGATGCTGTTTATGCAGGTAACACCGCTGGTGGCAATAACGCCATCCAGATGAGAAGCAATAACAGTAATTCTGGTATCATCACTACCGCTTCTGGTGGTGTGGTGACCAACATTACTGTTGTTTGGAACGAAAACACTACTGCTGGCCGCACATTGAATGTCTACGGTAAGAATGCAGCTTACAGTGCTGCTTCGGATTTGTACGGCAACAATGCTGGTACTTTGATTGGCACTATCGTTTGCAATGAAGGTGAAAGCACCGAACTTGACATTGATGACGAGTATGCTTTCATCGGTATCCGTTCTGCTAGCGGTGCTTTGTATCTCGACGAAGTCAGCATCACTTGGGGTGAAGGCAGCGGCGTTACGCCTCCTTCCATCGAAGCCAGCAATGTTGAAATCGCTTACGATGCCACGGAAGGTGCTATCGCATACACCATCAACAATCCCGTTGACGGTGGTGAACTGACCGCAGCCACTGAAGCCGAATGGCTCACCATTGGCACGGTTGGCGAGACCGTTCCTTTCACCTGCACGGTGAACGAAGATGGCGCTGCCCGCGAAGCTGTCGTCACCCTCACTTACACTTATGGCGAACATGCCATCAACCAGGCTGTGACCGTGACCCAAGCCGGCAACCCCAATGCCCTTGATAACATCTCCGACATTACAGCCACAGGCGCTTATGCCGTGCAAGGCACCATCGTGGCCATGAGCCAAAGAGGCTTCATCGTTGGCGATGGTACGGGCTATGTGTATTACTACAACACAAACTATGATCAATCCGCTTATGCTATTGGCGACATGGTGAAACTCGCCGGTAATGTGGTTGTCTATGGCGGTGATTGCATTGTTCGTGAGGACGGATCGTTTGTCATCATCGACTTCAACGACTGGCCGAGTTTCTCCCGCTGTAGGGAAGAGGCGGCAGAGGCGATTGTAAGTAAGTTGATAGTTGATAGTTGATAGTTGACAGTTGATAGTTGACAGTTAATAGGAGATAAGATATGAGCACTTTTAAAGAGATGCTACAGGCATCTTTTAAGTCGAATGATACGGAAGAATGGTTGGACGTGCACTTTACGCGTCCTATAGGACTTGTATTTGCGCTGTTCTGGAATAAGTTGGGGGTTCATCCCAACGTCATTACGATACTCTCCAACTTCCTGGGTATAGGGGCTGCCTATATGTTCTACCATACTGATTTGTGGCACAATGTGGCAGGTGTCGTGTTACTGATGTTTGCCAATTTCTGCGACAGTACAGATGGACAGATGGCACGTCTGACTGGGAAGAAGACGTTGGTGGGACGCGTTCTCGACGGCTTCTCGGGCGATGTGTGGTTCTTTGCAATCTATGTTGCCCTGTGCTTGCGAATGATGAATCAGTATATTCCAGGTACGACAGTGCATTGGGGCTTGGGCATCTGGGCGCTGGCCGTCGTGGCAGGCGTGTTCTGTCACTCACCGCAAGCAAGTCTGGCCGACTACTACCGACAGATCCATCTGTTCTTCCTGAAAGGGAAGTCGGGCAGTGAGCTGGATCGTTCCAACCAGCAGCGGGCTATCTATGACTCGCTGCCGAAACGTCAGTGGTTTGCCCGGCTGTTCTATTGGAACTATGCAAAGTATTGCAAGAGTCAGGAGAAGCGCACCCCGAACTTCCAGTCGTTCTTCAAAGCCTATCAGAATATCAGTGGAGGGGATGCGGAATCGGGAAATGAACCGTCGGAGCTCTCCGCGATCCGAGCAGAATTTGTAGAGGGGAGTCGTCCCTTGATGAAATACACCAACCTACTGACATTCAACTCCAGGGCTATATGCCTCTATATCACCAGTCTGTTGAATTGTCCGTGGGTATATCTGTTGTTTGAGATTCTTGTGCTGACGATGTTGTATGTCCATATGCACAGTCGTCATGAACAATTAAGCAAAAACATGCTAGGAAAATTGAACTTTTGGAACAGCGAGTGTAAAACCAAGTTTGCTTGAGTTTTGCCGAGTCGTGACAAAAGTCAACGAAGTTATAATTGAAAATTAAGAGATAGATGGAATTGAAAAAGTATATTGTATTATTGTTGTCGGTATTCATGACAATGCCGATGGTAGCACAAAAACTAACCGGTGTAATCGTTGACGATGATGACGGTGAATGTATCCCGTATGCCAGTGCAGTATATCGTGGAAACCATGTGATGGTAAGTAGTAACGGGGAAGGTGAGTTCTCCATCGACCGCCATAACGGTTGGAAGCTGACGTTCAGTGCTGTGGGCTATCAGCCGCTGACAGTCGAGATCAGTGCGAACACGAAATCGCCCATGCGCATCTCCTTGAAACCAGAGAAGACGCAGTTGCAGAACGTGACGGTCAGGGGAAGACGTAACCGTTATTCAAGAAAGGATAATCCCGCAGTGGAACTGATGCGACGGGTGATTGCCGCCAAGAAGAAGACGAATCTGAACAACCACGACTTCTACCAGTATAATAAATACCAGAAGCTGACGCTGGCCTTTAATGATTTGAGTCCTCAGGACATGGAAAGTGGCATCTTTGGTAAGAAGCAGTGGGCGCTCGATCAGATGGAACTATGTCCGTATAATAACAAATTGATCCTCCCGGTGAGTGTCGATGAGACTGTGACGCGCAAGATCTATCGGAAAGATCCCAAGAGCGAGAAGGATATCATCATGGGACAGAACACTTCAGGACTGAACGATTTGTTTGAAACGGGTGATATCCTCAATACCGTATTGAAGGATGTGTTTACTGATGTGGATCTGTATGATAACCAGATGCGACTGCTTCAGTATCCGTTTACCAGTCCGATCGCTGACAACGCGATCAGTTTCTACCGTTATTATATTGAGGATACAACGTTTGTTGACCGCGACAAGTGTTATCATCTGCAATTCATGCCCAATAACCAGCAAGACTTCGGTTTCCGCGGTGAACTGTATATCATTGCCGACAGTACCTTGCATGTCCGTAAATGTACGCTGACCATCCCGAAGAAGAGTGATGTGAACTTCGTGGATA
>JAGCCU010000071.1 GCA_017651515.1 Muribaculaceae bacterium
ATGATGCAGCATTGAAGTGACCTTCATACTCATACATGCCGTCATTATACTCCATCAGTGTACCAACGCTGGGATCCCATTGTTGGTCGCCCACATTACCGAGAATGTAAACATTCTCTTCTTGTGCATTCATGCTTACCAGTGCAGTGAGCATGAGCAGTGTAGTAAAGAATTTCTTCATAGTTAATGAAATTAGTTAATAAAGTGGTTATTTATAAAAACAGTTTTCAACACGCAAATATATTAATTATCTTTTTAATAGTTGTGAATGGAAAAGTTAATAATTTTAGAAAATGCGTGCAATCGTTTGCAGTTCAGAGGTTATGTGTGAACGTGCGATTCACGGTAATTAGGAAAAAACCTATGAAATCACCCTATGAAAAAAGAGTGGACACATTCTAAACGCGTCCACTCTTTATGTGATTCAGCTGTGCTGAAAAGTGAAATCAGATCTTATTAAGAATGATATTGATAATGGTGTTCACGTCGCTCACATCGATTGTTCCCTCACCGGTAACGTCGGCATTGCCTGGGTAGTCATCTTGTGTGCTCTTGTTCAGGATGATGTT
Organism: Muribaculaceae bacterium; assembly: GCA_017651515.1. Lineage (GTDB taxonomy): Bacteria > Bacteroidota > Bacteroidia > Bacteroidales > Muribaculaceae > Sodaliphilus. Next base: position 570 of record JAGCCU010000071.1, read on the forward strand.
AATCACGGCATTTACGTCTGATACATCAACGTCGCCCTCACCTGTTACGTCACCAACAATTGGGGTGGGATCATTCCACGTACCGCTGATGACAAGCTTCATGTTTTCGCGGTCGAAAGCAAGTGTCCATTCGCCGGCAACGGGAATCTGAATGTCTTGATAAGCGTTGCCTTCACCCATTGTTATTTGAGTGCCAAGCAATTCTTCAGTCATAATGAATGTGCCTTCACTCTCAGCGCCAATCCATGTACCCATTTCGTTGCGAAGCTTGAAAGATGCACCTGCTTCAAGAGTCTTGGTGATTGTCCAAGTGTTGTTTTCACCTGCAGTCATGGCTTCTTGGGTTTCAGTGTTCCACTCGTTGAATGAGCCTATGATGTACATGGCTGGATCGGGTTGAATTACCTGTTGCAATTCAATCTTGAGTGTGCATGAAGATGCAGTGACGTCGCTTATGGTAAGAATTACATTGCCGCTTACAGGGAAAGTCATGTTGCCAGTGCCATAGGATGAAGAAAGAGCATTCTCACCTTCAACAAGGTTACTTGCACCCATTGTGCCTGAATCAAATAGGCTCCAATCGTTGGTGAACACTTCGTTGCTGCTGATGCCAGAAAGTTTAAACTCTCCAGCAAGTGCGCCTTCGAATTCCAGTGTATAGGTGCCATCACCATTGTTGGCAAAGACTTGATTTCCTTCAGGAGGCATGTTCCATCCACCAAAAGCGTCGCCTGTCACAGCAAATCTGCGCTGTGCAGGATTAATTGGAACTTCGTTATTCAATGCGATTTTTGCTTGATCAGTAGAATAGTTATACTGAATCTCGTAGGTGCCACTTGTGACTAGTTTCCATGCACCGCCAGCCGATGTGTCCTCCCAGTCGCCAGTAGGTGCCGAGCCATCGCCACTTGCAGGTCCGCGCTGGTTACCCCAGTTTTGAGAACCTTTGAAAAATGCAAAAAATGAACCGGCAGTAAGGTCTCCAGTCCAGGTGTAGATGCCTTCTTCACTTTCAGTCATTTCGACGTTGTCAGTCGTGCTCCAACCGTTGAATCCATCGCCAACGAGCCATACCTGGGCATTTGCATTAAATGTCAGTGCAGCGAGAATTGTCAGACATGAAGTAATGATTTTTTTCATAATTAAAGTATTGGTTTAAAATGAGGATAATAATTTAAGAATCAGGGGCAACAATCGCTTGATGCTGCCCCTGATTGGAATGCCACACAAGGTGGCGTTTGTTTTTATTCTTCGATAAAGCGGTACAGGCCGAGAAGATCGTTAAATACCACTTTATATGTACCGGCCTTAGCTGGGATTGCAGCACCACCGACGATAGCTTTACCTGCAGGGAATGCTTTGCCTCCCCATGCGGTGCTTAAGCCTTCGTCGCCAGTTCCGGCAAATCCTACTTCAGAGCCATCTTCGGTCACAGTGAGATCGCCAAGCCAGTCATGGTTTTCACCCTTTGTGGCTTTGGTGATGATCTGCATAGGAGCATCAATGCCAGTGATAGCCATGTCGGTATAATACTTCACCTCTCCTGATATTGGTTCCCAAGTTACTTCGTAGGTTCTCACGTTGACAGTGATCTTGTAGTATCCGCCTTCCTTGATAGAGATGTTCTTTGGCGTAGCAGCATCGGCGCTGGTGTCATCCTGATACCAGATGTTGCCAGATTCATCCGCACCAATGATGTTCTTCTTGTTACCCAATTCGGGAGCAATGTAGAACTCAGTACCATCTTGCATCAGTGAAGCATATACCAGCTCTTCATAGTTGTAGGGGTTGACATACATAGCCACTGTGCTCAGATACTTCGCCATGGTCTTGTGGTTGATCCATGTACCACGGCCAATGCAGTTACCCACGATGTACCATACTGGAGGCATCTCCTGGAACTTGGGAGTTGCAGTAAGTGTGAGTCCGTCAGCAACCTTGCGCACGGCAGTGCCCTCGATTGTTACGTATGCTGTAGCAACCATTGGAGCTGTGCGTTGAACCTCGTCGGTGCCGAAAAGAGCCACCATGGCTCCTTGAACTTCAGCACGCTTGGCCATTCCACCTTCTGCAGCATTGACAACAACCGAGTCGGTCTTGTCGTCATTATAGATGGCTACCTTATATGTGGCAGTGTAATCCTTGTTGCAAGTGAGGGTGGGGTTGAATATCTGAATTTCCTCGTCGCTGATTGAGCGCAAATCCATTGCTCCCACGCTTGACGCCTGGAAGTTGATGGTTGCTGTCTCATCCTGTGAGTATCCCTGAGGGTCGTTCCAGTCAGTGTAATCGTCATTGCAGGCTGTCATCAGCATCGATGCAGCAACAATAGTCGAATATAATAATAACTTCTTCATTTCTTACATGATATTAAGTAGTGATAAATTACTCGATTTTACCTTGTTCGGTAGTGAAGTTAAAGTACATGCGCTGTCCTTTCTTACCAGCAACACGGTAGCCGAAGCTTGATGCGTCGTTCTGGTCTGGACCCATGCCACGATATTCAATCACACCGTCATAAACCATGAACTCACTCTTCCACCAGTCGAAGCCTGGAATCTTTACGTAGGCACGTACACCATCACCTTCGCCGCCAGGTACTGAAGCTGCAAACTCAGGAGAAATGAACTCTTCGTTTGGTCCTTCAGGAACTGAGAACATACATCCGTCCTCAAGTTCGCTCCACGCTCCCAGAGGAGTGATTGGTCCCATCATCCAGACCTCAGGTCTGTTGAACTGTACGTCGTAAACGACCTTACGTCCAGCAACTGAAGTAGTGGCAATCACCAGATACCAGCCAGGATTGTTAGATGCAATCATACCATCAGCATTGATGATTTGATCGGCGAGGTCGCCTCCCACGTTGATATCGTCATAACCTACAACAAAGTCACCTGCAGTGTGCTCTTGATTGAGCTGGATGCCCTTGTCATCAATGTAAACCAAGTGCCAGAAAATGTTAGCACCATCATAAACCTGTACCATGTCGAGTGCAGTGTCCCAGCTGTTGCCGTTGAAGCTGCCAGCTACGCACATTGCCTCTGGAGTTGTTACAGGAGCAAGAGAGTAGAGCAGGTGCACGTTCTTGAGCGTAATCCAGTTAGAAAAGATTTCGCTGCCTTCAATCATAGTACCAGCCGAGTTGGCGGCATAAGCCTTAAGTCGCATGTGCACAGGAACGTCCATTGGGAAGTCGTTCTCTTCCATGCCACGTGCGAGCATGAGGTTGGTCATTGCGGTGGCTATCGATGCTGCGCTCACTTCTATCTTTGCTTGGTCATAGCTTCCCTTCAATTCTGTTGCATCGCTCTTGTCGTCGAGGCTGGCAACTTGAACACTGTAGATTGTGCGTGCAGGGAAACCATAGTCGGGTTGGCTGCAATAGAGCACCACCGACTCAGAACTGGCCAGGTCGAGTGCACTTCCTGCAATCACTGGCTCATTGAGTACAAACTGTGTTGGTTTCTGGTACGTTGGGTTTGAGTCGTTGTCATCACTGCAAGCAGTGGTGAGTACCAGTCCGCACAGGAGTAACAGAGATATTTTCAGAATATTTTTCATATCTATATTGCTTTTACATGTGAACGATTATTGAGGATAGCCTTCATTCTGCTTCAGGTTCTTGTTCACCGTCAGGTCATTGGTCGGGATGGCAAACAGGTTGCGGAATGCCTTGAAGTCCTGTCCTTCTTTTACGCCACCCTTCCATTGCCACTGGTAGTCGGTGTCGCCACCATAGCGTCCGAAACGAATCAGGTCGATGCGGCGACGTCCCTCGAAGTAGAATTCGCGGCACCACTCGTCGAGGAGCTGACGCAGAGTGAACGAAGTAACATTGGGTGCATGTGCACGGTTACGGATGGCCTTCACTGCAGCAAGAGCTTCACCGGTAACAGCAGTGTTGTCGGCATTGCCATTCTGGCGTGTGAGTGCCTCAGCATAAGTCAGATATGCCTCAGCCGAACGCATCAGGAAGAAGTCGCCATCGGGGAAGGTGGTGTTCTTACCGCCTTCGAAGCCAGTGCCTGCTGAGTTTGGAGTGGTCTTGAAGTTGTTGTACTTAGCCACAGCAAAACCATTCTTGAACGTGTTCCAGTTGTTGATTTCCAGCGAACGCTTGCCGTCGGTGTTGAACAATGCGCGGTCATCGCCGGCAGCAGGAGCTACTACCCAGCTGTTGCCTGTAGGAGCATCATCGCCTGGGAAGAACATGCGAATGAGTTCTGGACGTGCGCGGTTACCGCCCCAGTTCTGGTCAGTACCGTTGGTTGCACTGGCATCAACAGGACTCTCGTGCATGTCGCCGTCATAGGTTGAACCCATCATGAATAGGGAAGTACCCCACGATGTGGTGCGAATACCGTCTTGCAATACGGGGAATACAGCTTCGGTGGCTGCACCAGTTTGGTCATTGTCGCCCATGAAGAGCATGCGATATGCGCTGAAGGTGTAATCGTTGCTTGTAACATCGTCACCGATGGTAACGGTCTTGTCGGCTGTGTGCAGTTTGTGTGGTCCATCCATGACCATCTTGGCATAACGGGCTGCATCAGCATAGCGCTTTTGGCCAATGTAAACCTCGGCATTGAGGTAGAGGCGAGCAAGGAGCAGGTTGCAGGCATCCTGGTCTACGCGTCCCCAATTCCAACCGCTGCCGTCATTGGCACCGCCCTTAAGTGCGATTGGTGCATGCATCTTGTCGTGGACTTCAAGTAACTCGCTCTCGATGAACTCAAACATCTCTGCTCGTGTGGCTTGTTTGGGCTCGTCGGTTGCCGTAGAGGTTACGAAGGGTACGTTGCCCCAACCGTCCATCAGGAAGTAATATGCCATGGCACGCAGGAAGCGCACCTCAGCGGTCATCATCTCGTTGTAGTCTCCGTAGGTCTCTAAATACATATTGTAGAACACAATGGCTGTGTAGAGACGATAGTAGAAACCTTGCAGCATTGGGTGGCTGGCATCGTAAGTATTGAAGTTGAACTGAGGAATACCGTCGTCACCCCAGCAGCAGATAGCCTCGTCGGTGGTCAGCTCGTTGGCATTCCACATCTGACGAATGTAGCCCGATGTACCACCGTCGATACCGTCCACATCACTGCCGCCATTGGCACCGTTGTTACCGGCAACACCAACTACGGCATAGCATTTGTTGAACATTTGCTCGGCTGTTGCTTCGGTGGTCAAGTGCTTGTCGAGAGCTCCATCAGGAAGATCAAGGTCGTTGACGCATGAAGTCATCGCCATGCCCGAGAGCAGTAACCCTGCAACAGGAAGTATATAATTGAAAATCTTTTTCATGATCTTTATACTACTTTATTTGATTAGAAATTTAAGCTAAGACCAAGTATAAACGAGAGTGGACGTGGGTAAAGATTGTTGTCAATACCGCCGAACACTTCGGGATCAATACCTTTATACTTAGTGATGCAGAACACATTACTTGCAGTAGCATAGATACGTCCGCCAATGCCGTCGTAACTGCCGCTCTTCAGGAGTCCGCCGAAGCTGTAACCCAGAGTGATGTTGTCACACTTGATGAATGAGCCGTTCTGTACCCAGCGGTCGCTAAGTGTAGCACTCTGCTCATAGGTTTGCCAGTTGGCTTCAAGCACATACTTAGGACGGTTGCCGAAATAGTTGGTAGAAGTAAGAACTTCACCGGCACTTACGTTGCTGGCACCTGCCATAAGGTCGTTATACACATAGTTGCCGATGTTTGAACGCAGGCTGAAACCGAAGTCCCAGTTCTTGTATTCAAGACGGCTGGCAAAGCCCATGGTTACTGGTGCCATTGGGCTCTTGTAGAGGTAGCGGTCTTCGGGCGAAATGGTACCGTCACCATTACGGTCGACAACCAAGCCTTCAATTGGCATGCCGTTAGCATCGTAAACCTGCTGGTAAACCAGATAGCTGGATGCAGGATGTCCTACCATATGGGCTTGGCAAGTAAGACCTGTACCGCTGCTGATACCGCCGGTAGTTACGAAGTAGTTTTCGTCATCGGCACCAATGAGCGACAGGATCTTGTTGCTGTTATAGGTAACGTTGTAGTCCAGAACCCAGTTCCAGTCTTCACTTTGAATTGCCTTCCAGCTGAATGATGCCTCGATACCGGTGTTGCGCAGCGAACCGATGTTCTTGTTCATCATGTTGCGAGGCTGTGTACCGGCAGCATTGTATGCGTAGTTGATCAGGTCGGTAGTCTTGCGGTAGTACCAGTCGATACTACCGGTGAGTCGTTGATTCATCACACCCCAGTCGATACCCACGTTAGTGGTTGTGGTCTTCTCCCACTTAAGGTTGCGATTGTAAGTGTTGGGAACAACCATCGAACCGTCGCCAATGATATCGAAGTAACCGTCATTGCTTGTACTGTAGCTGTAGGTAGGTATCCAACCATAGTCACCGATACCTTCCTGCTGACCGGTCTTACCCCAACCAAGACGCAACTTGAGTTCGCTAAGTGCAGTTACATTTTTCAGGAAGTTTTCCTTGTTGATTTCCCAACCGAATGCAAACGATGGGAAGAGCTCCCAGTGATTGTAGAATCGAGAAGAACCGTCATCACGCAGAGTAGCAGTGAACAGGTAGCGGTCCATGAGCGTGTAGTTAGCACGGCCGAAGAACGATACTAGGTAGTTCTCAGTTTCGTAGGGAATATTGTTTGCGGGAGGCTCGTGAGGCTGACCCACTTTAGAGAAGAACTCATTGTAGTAATCGTCGTTGGTGCTTGGATAGTTGGCTGCTGTAATCAGCTTTCCAGAAGCGTCATAGTACGAGCCGTAGGTTGAAGGATAGAAGCCCGAGCCGTCGCTTGTCTCACGACGCCAGAAGTGCTGCCATTCATAACCACCCATTATGTCGAAATGATGGTTCTCGTTGAAGTCCTTGAAGTACTGAGCGTAGGTACTGAGCGTATAAGCGCGCTTCACAATTTGGCTCCAGCCCTTGTAGCCCCAGTAGAGTGACTGCGAAGAGTATGGGTCATTGTTGTAGTATTCACGTCCTTTTGCCAAGTCAGCACCCAAAGTGAAGTGGAGTCGCAGATCTTCAAATCCATGCACTTGATAATCAATGTCGGCATTGCCGATGAAGTCGCGGCTGATAGCGTGCTGGTCGCGAAGTTCAAGCAGAGCCACGGGGTTGGAAGTGGCAAGGTTGTTGCGCGAATAAGTCCATGTAGCATCATCAAATTCGCTGTTGCTCTTCCACTGGAAGAAACCACCGAAGTGTTCATAGCCTTCGCTTACCCGTACTGGCTTCGTTGGGTCGAACCATACTGCAGAACCGATTGCACCGCCATCGGCATACTGGCTCTTAGCCCACATGAATTTACCGTTGAGGTTCATTCTCAGGTGATCGCCAAATAGCGATGGGTTAAGGTTCAGAGCTGCAGTGAAACGTTTCATGTCACTGGTCTTGACAATACCTTCCTGGTCCATATAGCCTAACGATACGCGGAAAGGCAAGTACTGGCTTGCCGAACCGGTCACTGTGATATTGTGATCGTGGCTGAATGCCGTGCGGTAAATTTCGTTCTGCCAGTTGGTATTGGCAGTGCCGAGAGTTGCCAGTGCAGTTTCTTCGCGTTCGGTGCCGGCGTAGAGATTCTTGATGAATGCCCTGAATTCGTCGCCGTCCATTACGTCAACGGTTTTCTTCTTCATGCTCCAGGTAGCGCTACCATTGTAGCTCACACTTGGTCTCTGGTTCTTGCGTCCTTTCTTTGTGGTGATAATGATGACACCGTTAGAACCGCGGCTACCATAGATTGCTGTTGCACTTGCGTCCTTCAATACACTGAAGCTCTCGATATCCTGTGGGTTAACCACTGCAAGGCCGTTGGCAAGACCTTTCACACCTTGGTTGTCCATAGGCACACCGTCGATAACGATCAGTGGGTCGTTGCTGGCATTCAGTGACGAACCACCACGGATACGGATGGTTGCACCGCCACCGGGGGTACCGCCGCCGCTTGTCACGGTCACACCGGCGATTTTACCACCGAGCATGTCCTGTGCACTCACGGTCACACCTTTGTTCTTTGCATCGGGTTTCAATGCTGTCACACTACCTGTGAGGTCGCTCTTGCGGGCAACACCATAACCGATTACCACGATCTCGTTAAGAGTAGTGGCATTGTCGCCCATGGTAATCACCAGACTCTCTTCGGCCAGGACTTCCTGATCCTCATAGCCGATTGAAGTGATTAACAGCTTTGCCCCTTTTGGAACGTTGTTCAGAGTGAAGTTTCCGTCAAAGTCGGTCACGGTACCTTGTGTGGTTCCTACCACACGTACCGAAGCGCCAATGACACCTTCGCCCGTCTCATCTTTCACAATACCTTGCACGGTGATTTGTGCATAGGCACCCAGCGACAGGATCAGTCCCATCACCAGGGTAAGAATTCGTGCGGGAATTCTTAGGTTTACTTGCTTCATCATTACATTTGAGTTATTAAGTTATGTTATTAATAAGTAGTTCGTTAAGCTATAAAGCCTGTACATGTTCTTATCGGCTTTTCGCAATGCTATCGTAAAAGATAGTGCACATTACGCCACAATAATCTAACATACAAAATTACATTATTGTCGGGTGATGTTTTTTATATTATAATGTTAAATAATGTATTAAATATGTGCAATCGTTTGCGCTTCTCGCCTTTTAATTGTACTTTTGCACACTCAGCTAATGACAAAATTAAGAGGTTATGGAGCATACTGGTGAAATGACGATGAAGGATATAGCACGCGAAATGGGCGTGTCGGTCGCTACTGTGTCGAGGGCTTTAAAAGACAGCCCAAGCATTAGTCGTGAACGAAGGGAGAAAATACAGCAATTTGCGCGTGAACATAATTACATTCCTAATGCCATTGCAGAGCAGTTACGGAATAGCCGAAAATCACCTCCGAAGGTGATTGGCGTCATCATGCCGGAGTTTGTTCACTATTACTTTGCTACTGTGCTTGCAGGTATAGAAAAGGTGGCAAGTGATAGGGGATATATGATATTGATTGCTTCAAGTAATGAGAGTCAGCAGCGTGAGATTGATATATGCAGGGCATTTTATAAGAATAAGGTCTGCGGTATTATTGCTTCACAAGCAAAGGGAACAGTAGATTACGGTCATTTCGTAGCTCTTGACAAACAGAAGTTACCCCTTGTATTCTTCGACCGCATTTGTCCTGCAATAAATGCCAGCCGAGTGGTTGTTGATGACTATATGGGAACGTTTAAGGCGGTTTCTCACCTCATTGAGAGTGGTTGCAAGAGAATTGTGTTTTATGGAACGGCTCCTAACTTGGAAATTGCCATAAACCGTTTCAATGGCTATAAGGACGCATTATACAAACACGGATTGACACTAGACGAGACTCTTGTAAAAGAATGTGATACACGCGAAGAGGCCGAGCGTATAACTCCAGAATTGCTTGAATTGAAAGACCGTCCCGATGCTTTCTTTGCGGTGAACGATGAAACAGCTATAGGTGTGCTGTATACTGTGAAAAATAGAGGATTGAAAATCCCCGAAGAAGTATCTATATGTGGTTTTACTAACAGTACATATGCCATTTCTTGTGACCCTCAACTCACCAGTGTCGAGCAGAACGGATATGAAATAGGTAGTGAGGCCGCAGAGATTCTTATTGACATGGTAGAAGGCTCAATACCGCGTGATCGAGCCACAAAGCGCATTGTCAAGACTAATCTCATAGTGCGTGAAACAACAAGATGAAAAAAATTAAAATCGAAGAATTATGAGAATTAACCGTATAGCTGCGAGTTTGTCACTTATCCTCGCATTAAGTGCAACTTGTGCTTTGGCACAGGTGCAACGACCAAGGCTGATAGTGGGCATCGTGGTTGACCAGATGCGTTGGGACTACCTTTATCAATATTATGACAAGTGGGGTGAAGGAGGTTTCAAGCGTCTGATGGGTGAAGGCTACAGTTGTGGCAATACCATCATTGACTATGTCCCGACGGTGACGGCTTGTGGCCATGCTTCGATTTATACCGGTAGTACACCAGCTTTGCATGGTATTGCCGGCAATGACTATATGATAGATGGAAAGCCCACATCGAGCGTGAAGGATACAACCGTTGTTGGTGTCGGAACGACTGGCAAGGCCGGCAATCAATCTCCACGAAACCTGCTTGTGACCACCATGGGCGACCAACTGAAATTGGCTACCTCGGGATTGGCGCGTGTGGTTGGTGTATCGCTCAAGGACCGGGCTGCGATTCTTCCTGCGGGACATGGTGCGGACGGAGCCTACTGGTATGACAACGACACACATCAGTTCATTACCAGCACTTACTATACTCGTGAACTTCCGAAATGGGTCAAAGATTTCAATAAGAGTAATAAAAAGTTGATGTCGAAGACAGATGTGTGGAGGGACAAAGCTGGAGTAACAGTAACATTCGGCCTGGCACAGGCTGCACTTAAAGCCGAGCATCTGGGTGGCGATTTTGTGCCTGATCTGCTTGCAGTAAGCATATCCACTACTGATGCTGCCGCCCACAAATTTGGTGCCATGTCGGCTGAGATGGAGCCTATATATCTTCAACTTGATAAGGAGTTGACTGCTTTCTTCAAGTTCCTTGACAAGGAAGTTGGCAAAGGCAATTATTTGCTTTTCCTCACTGCCGATCATGGGGGTACATACAGCGAACCACATATGAAGTCGAACAAGATGCCGTCGGGAAGGTTCTTTGATTCTAAACTCAGAACAGAGACCAATGAGAAACTGCGTCGCCGTTTCGGTGTTGATAATCTCATACAGACCCAAATGGAATATACTTTCTATCTGAACAATGATTTGATAGTTCGTCGTAATCTTGATCGCGAAGCGGTGAAGGCTGAAGCGGTGAGGATTATGTCTGAAAGTCCTGAAGTAATGTGGGCGGTGGATGCCGAACGTGTGAATGAGTCTTCACTGCCACAGGATATTCGAGAACGAATCATCAAGGGATATCACCACAAGCGCAGCGGTGAGATTTTTGTCCTGCCCATTACGGGATACTATGCTAGTTGGGAAGGTGACGAACGTGGGTCAAATCACGGATCATGGAATCAGAGCGACTCGCACATCCCATTACTGTTCTACGGCTGGCATGTGCCGCATGGTGAGAAGACAACACTCACTCACATGACCGATATTGCTGCCACCGTTTGCGCTATGTTGCATATCCAGGCACCTGATGCATGTCTGGGACAACCTATTAAATTTGATTAAATAATAAATGTAGAGAATATTGAATATGAACCGTTTTTTGTTAGTTGTTCTCATTGTGCTCTCAGCCGGCACAGTAAATGCTCAGTGGGGCTGGAACTGGAACTATCCACCCGACAATGAGAATGTTACACTCACTCAGACCAATCTGCCCATAGTGTTCATTAATGTGTATGGAAATACGATTGACCGTTACGAACGCATTACTGCACGCATGAAAATCATTGACAATGGTCCTGGTAACTTAAATTATGGTGATACTGTGGCACACCCAAACCAAACAGTTGACTATGAGGGGTATGTTGGTTTACGTTACCGTGGTAATTCGTCGTTCTCGGCTAGTGATAAAAAACCATATTCTTTCCGTACGCTGAACAATACAATTGAAAATGGTGGCGAAAAGGTCAAGGTAAAAATAATGGGAATGCCTAAGGACAACAATTGGGCTATGCTTGCTCCATATTCCGACAAGAGTATGATGCGTGATGTGCTTGCTTTCGAGCTTTCACGTCCATGGATGGACTATGCCCCTCGGGCAAAGTTCTGCGAAATGATTCTTGACGGGATTTATTATGGTGTGTACGTCATGACTGAAGTGGTTTCTAAAGGCAAGCATCGCCTTAATCTCGAAGATCCCGGCAACGAAGGCGATGCACTCACTGGGGGCTACATTGTGGAGGTGGACCGTACCGATGAAGTGACCTATACCTCCCAATATCATCCAGTCAGTGCACAAGGTTGGGCGTACAATAACCGATATATTAATTTCCAGTATAAATTTCCTGAATATGATGAGATGACCACCGAACAGGTGAATTATATTAATGGACGCATCCATCAAATGGAGGCAGCATTGTATTCCGCTAACTTTAAAGACCCGGAAACTGGCTATAGGCAGTATCTTGATCCATTGTCTTTTGTGGATTATCAACTTGCTCAAGAACTGGGACACAATGTGGATGGTTATAGACTGAGTGCGAAGATGTTCAAGCGCAACGATAGCTTGGATCCACTTTTCAAGATGGTGCTTTGGGACATGAATCTTGCATACGGCAATTCTGACTATTATAATGGTTGGTACACAAACACTTGGGTATATCAAAACAATGCAACGCTAAATAATGCGGGCGATACCCAACTTGTTCCTTTTTGGTGGTATAAGCTGAACAAGGATGAGTATTATGTAGATATGTTGAAGAACCGTTGGGCGCAATATCGGCGGTCAAATTTCCGTACCGACCGTATAATGGCGACTATCGACTCAATGGCTACCGTACTTACTGTGCAGGGCGCAGAACAACGTAATTCCAGGGCTTGGCCTCGTTGGGGACAATATGTTTGGCCTAACCAGTATATTTCCCAGAATTTTACCGATGAGATTAATCACCTGAAAGAATGGATATCACAGCGTCTGGAGTGGATGGATGAGCAGCTTGGCTTTGATCCTAACGCAGTATTGCTAGGTGATGTGGATCTCAGTGGTATAGTGGATGTGACCGATGTCAATATCGTAATTAATATTATATTGAAGAAAGAAACCGACAGCGATTTCATTTCTCGTGCCGATGTTAATGATGATGACATGATAGACGTATCGGACGTGAACGGAATAATCAATATCATCTTGCATTAGGATTGTCGCGCAGAACTTAAAAACAAACAAAGAACCGAGTCGAATGAACTGCACCCCAAAAGTTAGACAAAAAACTTTTGGGGTGCATTATGTATCGAAAACATTCATTTGAAGAGAAACTTAATCTCGTTAACCAAGTATTATCTGGTACGTCATTGAAGGGCCTATGCAGAGGTTATGGCATA
>JAGCCU010000072.1 GCA_017651515.1 Muribaculaceae bacterium
CTGATGACGCACCATCTCTTGCCAGATGAACAACTTGGACTTGCAGACACCAGCAGCGATGAGGGAGGAAATCTGGAACGACTCGCTAGCAATCACAAGGTCATATTCGGCTGAGTGCTGCTTGAGCCAGGCGCGCATGCCTTGTGGCCATGGCAGCAGGTCGGGCCTGAAAATCTTTGGCCAGCGTGACGGAAAATAGATGACGTCAAATGGCAGTTCTTCGTTTTCAGTCGGTTTGAATTCCTGTGAGGCGAGAATGGTGACTTTGTGTCCCAACTCGATAAACCCTCGCGCAAAGGTACTGATCATGCAGTCCCAAATGGATTTTTTGGGAGTGATGACGCCTTTCTCGGCTGTCGAGAGTATGCAGTTGATGATAAGAACCTTCATGATTTTAGACTGCAATAAAAATCTTGTCTCATAAAGATAAACCTGCTGAGCCTCAACTTGTCGACGAGCCAAGCGCTGACTAAGCAGCAGGTTACTACAAAGGTAAGCGAGACAAGAGCGAAACAGATGGCCGTATGGTCAAATGAAAACAGTGGAGAGATCTGTTTGGTGAGAATCGTGAAGACAGGTGAAAACACAACGATAGCTAGTGAGTTACGCCCCACATAGCACAAAAGAGAACGCAGGGGATTCACGCAATAAGGGTAGATTGCCAATAGTAGACTGATAACCAGCACTGTAATGGCTATACCAGCCAATGAGCCTCTGTTGAAGTTCTCGGGAAACCAAAACAGAATGATAAGCGGCAATGCTGCCAGAAATGACGGAGTGATGACTGACAGCAACGACTTTCCGCTCCTGAAAATGGCAATACCTATCAGAAAATAGATAACATTGTGCCAGTCCAAACCCTCGATGACCAACGAAAGTCCAAACAATGCAAGTCCAAACAAAGCAAGACCCGAGATGCCCTGCAACCGCAACACGCGGTAAACGAGCCAGTAAATCACCGTGCAGATAACCAACGTGTGCAGGTACCAATAGGGTCCCGTAGGCAGGGTCAAGACACGGGTCACGAAACCGGTCGCCGAGAGGCTGCTGATTGCGTTGTGTGCACCCAGGCTGCCGCCCAAGAAGTACTGCATGAGGATATATAGTGACTCGAACAGCAAATAAGGAACGGCGATGCGCAACAGTCCCTTGCCGAAGGCCTCTGGTTCCTTGTCCACATGGGCAAGGTAACCTGAAATGATGAGAAAAGCCGACATATGAAATGTGTAAACAGCATTTCTCAACACGGGATAAGTCTCCTCGACCAGTGCCAGATGGAACAGTACCATCAACAGGATGAAAATCCCTTTCAGGTAGTCTATTTGCAGAACCCTTTCTTTTGCCATACCTATATGAGTCTCATCGGATCGTATTGGAGCGGATTGATCGCTTCTTAACATTAGTCATTTTCTTAAACATGTCTTGCTCACTCTTCACACCTTGGAACACATTATTTTTCACTTCCAATTTCTCAAATCTCATGTCATCGGTCGAAGTCTTTGCCCAATGTGTCATGAAACGGCCATCACCGCTGGACACCTTCACTTCGTTGTTATTGAATACCACACTTCCTTTTGTCGCAAATTCCTGAAGGAAGAAATTCATATTGTCACATATAAGTGTGTTGCCCGTGAAATTAATATCCAAGCGTTCAACCTTGTGGCAGTATACTCTTGTGTCTCCGACAAAGTAGTTGTTGAAAGCGTTGAGTGTAAAATGCTTGGTACCTTCTCCAGCACCAACAGTCGAGATGCACTTGATACCCTTGCACACATTATTGCGCATAGTAACGATTCCGCCGTCAGCACCGCACCACACCAACTGCACCCCACATTCCTTGCCAGTGTATGGATCTTTGGTCACAGTGCTTACGATTTTATTATCATTCATTTCCACATTCCCTCCTTGCATAAGCAGGAAACTATAACCGATTGTCTTGGACGGATTGAGCACAGGATTATTGTTTGTCACTGTATTGTTAATGATGCGTATCGCATCCTGGCTTTTAGTCTTGTCGCTGATCTCAATATCTTGCCTATAGTACTGCTTAGATGAATGCAGGTTTTCATGGATAATCTTGTTGCCATCAAAGCAAATACCCTGATGCCGGTCGGTTACAGGCAGACTGACGAAAATACAGCGTGCTGTCTGGTCTTTGATACGGAAGATATTGTTCCTGACGTTAAAATTGCGCGTTGTAGTCACCCACTTGCCCTCATCGTTGCCAGTCTGTAGGGTAAATAATGTGTGATTAACCATACTGGGGTCTTTGTCTTTCCCGTCGTATCCATAAGAGATCACATTATCCTCAATATAGATGTCGGTGCGGTTAGCGTTCCACCTGACAATCCCCTTATTGTTGACAATATTGCTGAAGACAGCGATAATCTCGTCGTTGCCATACTTGTAAAACTTGTTGCGCTTGACATTGATATTGTGCATCTCGCCTCTAATCCACAGATTGCCGCCCGTGTGGGTATTGTTATAGTTGGAAATGATGCAGTCGGTGATATCTACATTAGAGCAGATGCGCAGGTCATAGTTCGTAATGATGGCGTTGGACAGATAGCTGTTAACCCGATGGATGTTAACCCGATGGGCATGATATATCTTGACCGCATATTTTTCTTGGGACTTGTCGCCGGCATCGTTCCACCAGATACCCTTGTGCTCCTTAAGCCTGAATGACACATCACTGATGTCAACCGAAATCGATTGCTCAAGTAGGCCATGAAACATTAAGAAGGTGTCATCGGTAAATGCTTTGAAGCCATTGCGGTCGCTGCCATTGTTGAAGACGATAGTGGACAAATCACGTCCCGCACCTTTGATTACGGCATTACACTTGAATTCAACGGTTCCGTTGATGGTGTACTCTCCCTTGCCCACTTTGAGCAGTACGGTATCGCTTCGGGTGGCTACCTTGACTTTTTCCCTCAAGTATTGGGTTAGGTCTCCGGTTGCGCTACTCACGTCAACAGTGAACGTCCTGGCTTGGGTGGGCAATGTCGTGAGCACCACGAGTGCAATCAGCATGATGTATTGTGCTATCCGTTTCATATCTTTGTGTCCTTTTTTATTGTTTTAGACTTGATTGTGTCGTCAGTGTTTAACATAATCGGGCGATAACGTCGATGAGGGCGTCGCGGAGCACCTCGGGTGAGTATTGCCGTTGATACATGTCGAGGGTCGATGCCGGGGTATCGAGCGACCGCTTGATGGCATCGGCAAGACCCTCAATGTCACCGTTCGGGAAAAACTCCACTCCCGCGCACCCTTCACAAGTCTCCATGAAGAAGGGCAGATCGCTCACGACCAACGGCTTGTCGAAATAGCTGGCGATGCTTGCCACACCGCTCTGTGTGGCCGAGATATAGGGATAGACGACCACGGC
>JAGCCU010000073.1 GCA_017651515.1 Muribaculaceae bacterium
ATGATGCAGCATTGAAGTGACCTTCATACTCATACATGCCGTCATTATACTCCATCAGTGTACCAACGCTGGGATCCCATTGTTGGTCGCCCACATTACCGAGAATGTAAACATTCTCTTCTTGTGCATTCATGCTTACCAATGCGGTGAGCATGATTAAAAAAGTAAAGAGTTTCTTCATAATATTTAGTTTTTAATTATTTACGAATTGCAAAATTACAGCATAATTCCAAGATAAACAAATCTATTTTCAAGAACAAATCAGATGGCCGTGGGCTATGATGCGGCTGTTGCCGCCTACGTAGATAGCATCGCCCTTGACCTGTGTAGCCACTACCGACGGACGCCCCATCACCTCGCCCTGAAGGAAACGGCACGATGCATTGGCGCTGATGATTCCGCGGCGAAGCAAGTAGTAGGTCAAGGCTGCATTGGCGGTGCCGGTGGCCGACTCCTCGGGGATGCCGTAGAGCGGAGCGAAATTGCGCACATGGGCTGTATAGTCATCATCGCTAAGAGAAAAAGCGTGGACTCCTGTTACCGACAGTTGACGGCTCATTTCGGCAAGCGCATCCATATCGGGCTGTAGGCTGTTGAGTGCCTCTACCGAACTGACAGGCATCATGATGTCGGGCAGTCCAGTTGAAATAATCTCGACTGGCAAGTCAGGCCATTCCGCCTTATCCTCACCAGCCATAATGTGATGAAGTTGCTCCACATCAACGTCAGCCTCCACAACATGAGGCGCAGCCATCTGCATCATCACCATTTCACCAACCTGCACTTCGAGATTGCCCGCCAGAGTGTGCAGCCTACACACGGCGCCATCTGGCACCATTCCTTCGTCCTGCAGCACACCGAAAGTCGCTATCGTGGCATGGCCGCACAAGTCAACCTCACCACAAGGCGTGAAATAGCGTACGGTGAACTCGAGTGATCCGTCACGCTGCACGAACGCCGTCTCTGAATAACGGAATTCGGCAGCCACCAGGCGCATCCACTCGTCGGCAGGAAAACCGTCCTCCAACAGCACCACCCCCGCCGGATTACCGCCAAACGACACCTCAGCAAACGCATCTACAATGAAATATCTCATAATATTAGTTTCAACATTACAAAGTTACGAAAAATTTACCATAACATCAAAATAATTAATCCAGGTATAGTACAACACCTCTGCGATTGACATCGAAACAAGGCAATGCAGCGCCATACCTTTGCACAAAAAATCCATGAAACAAGATACCAAAGACCGCATACAGTATGGCTCGGCTGTCGCGATGATAGCCACAAGCATAATCCTAGCTTTTGCCTCGTTTGCGTTGCTCCACCTTATCCACAGCACTGTGCTAGCCTTCGTGGGCGAGGCTGTTGGTTTCGCAGCCGGCGTGTTCGGACTGGGCGTGTTTGCCCATGCCAAGAGTGCAGAACTTGACGAACGATTCCTAGTATTAGAACAAAAAATCAACCGCCATGAGAAGGATTGACGAGATTATCATCCACTGTAGCGCCACTCCCGAAGGCAGACATGTCACAGTAGATGAGATAAGGCGCTGGCACAAGCAACGCGGATGGCGCGACATCGGCTACCACTATGTGATTTACCTGGACGGCACAATTCATGTGGGTCGCCCTATATGCCAGATTGGAGCACACTGCAAGGGACACAATGCCCACTCAATAGGGATTTGTTATGTGGGAGGCCTAGACAATTATGGCAAGCCTAAAGACACGCGCACTGAAGCACAAAAAGCGTCATTGAAAACACTCACCACACAATTAAGACTACAGTTTCCAAATGTGACTCTGCATGGTCACAACGAATTTGCGCG
This sequence comes from Muribaculaceae bacterium, assembly GCA_017651515.1. Lineage (GTDB taxonomy): Bacteria > Bacteroidota > Bacteroidia > Bacteroidales > Muribaculaceae > Sodaliphilus. The sequence continues at coordinate 1,833 of JAGCCU010000073.1, forward strand.
AAAAGCGTGTCCGTGTTTTAATGTAATAACGGAATTTTGTCGATAAAAAAGAAAAATGCCGAACCGCCTAAATATAACATAAACATCATCATATAAGACACAACTACTACACCAGTCAAGCGCAACAGTGTTTTCCACCAATTGAAACCATACAGTTGATATACATCAATAAATCCCACTGCTGCTATCATCTCTAACGGCAAAGCGAAGTCGTCATAACTAACCTCAAACGTGCACAGTAAATATATAATAGAGAAGAATTGTAACTGGTTGGCAATCAGCACCTGACCATAAAATTGCTCTGTAATTGTAAGTTGCCCCATAGCAGGCGAATTACGGAAAAAGCAATACATCCCAATAGTAAAAAATGACTGCATGATAAGCAGATACAACGGCTTCTCAGTCTTGCTCATATTTTCTAAAGCATCTGTAAATCGCAGCAAGGCTTTACCGAATTTAGCTTGCGTGTCATCCTCTAAATTGTTTGTATTCATACTCTCCTCTAGTTCTTCTTTAGCTGGCTTCTCTACAGGCTTTTCCATTGGCAGCACATTTGCCATTAGGATTGCCGTTGCTGTAAGGATGAACAGAGTCTTAAACGGCGGGAAATAAGGCTGACGGTGCCCTCGCAGGTAGTCGGCAATCATATATCCCGGACGCAAAGTGAGGTGGATTAGTGCTCGAAGCATGCTACGACTTCCCATCCCCCACACGTCAAGCGCATTTCTCAAAGTGGTCTTGAAATTGAAACGAGCAGTCTTGGCGGGCTGGCCGCAACGGGGGCAGTACGATCCTTCATAGCTCTCGTCGCAGTTCAGGCACACCACCTGCTGTTGGCTCAATGGCGGCACCTCGGCTGGTGTCAGCTGCCATTTCCTGAAGCGTTTATACCATTCTGAAATCTTTTGGAATATATTGTTCATTCTGCGACAAACTATTTGTTTCAACGCACAAAATTAGTCATTTTCAACAACATTCTATTGATATTGGGCGTTTTTAATTTGTATATCTCGAATAAATGCACGAAATTTGCATAATACTATCAAACGCCTCTCTCATGAAACGGTTAAGTATTATATTACTAATTATGACAGCTGTCATAGTAATGAACGCAAGAGAAAAGAATTTCACCCAAATCAACATCAACAAATACGATTTGATTGAATTTGCAAAAACGAGAATTGACAACGACCTCAAACATCGTACTGACAAGTTGCAGGTTGTGCCAATGAAGGGCTTTCTGCTCGGTGATACAGAACTCTTCTGGACTGACGGGCTGGACGTATTCAGCACAATGTATGAAGACGAGATTCACGAAGTGAGAATGACGCCCACTCATTTCTACGACTCTAAACGCAAAATGTGTCCCACAGGACCCATGAGCGTGAAAGGCAATAATGTGTACCCGCAGAAAACACCCGACATGAAAGTTACCGTCGAACGTCTGGGCGAATACACGATGCTGGTAGTACGCAACTCACAGAACATCCCAGTGAAATCATATTACTATATGACCAACGAAGAACTGAATAATAACTACTGGGCTCTGTTCCTGCCGATATTGCTAGCCGGGAACTACACCACGGCTGATGGCAAAAATGTGGTGTTCGGTCCGAAAATGCCTTTCTACACCGGTGACAAATACGACTGCGACCCAGGATTTTACAGCCACTATGTAATGCCTGACTTCTCATCAATATACATCGCCTATGGTGCTGGACGCGTTAATCACGGTGACCCTTCCAGCCCTAAATATGGCAAGATGCCCGGCGGTGGCGGTGCGGGAGCCTTGATGGGGCCCATGGAATGGAACGTGACCATAACCATCGACGGACTACTTGCCAAAGTTACTTGTGATCAGAAATTCGTCGACCACAACCCACGCATCGACAAAGAAACCGAACTTACAAAGGTGCAATGTCCATACGAGGGAATTGACGGCAAATGGGCCTTTGCCTCGGTCATCCCCCTCACCCACTCCCTGCTGAAGCTCTTCCCTGCTGACGTGCTCACACTTATGCGCGGCGAGATTTATGCCCGTCATGGTGACACCTTCAACAATCCCGAAACACAGCGATACTTCGATGCACAGCCATGGTACAAACGCAGTGGCAAACCTGTGAAACTCACCAACCTGGAGAGGTTCAACTATGCTCTCATCAAGCAGGTAGAACATGATAAGAAAAACAATCAATAACAATGAACACGATGAGAACTATAATCGCCTGTATTCTTCTGGCATTTGTAGCTAATATGGCCCCGGCTCAAGTTAAGCACATCAAGCCAGGTGAAATCTACAAAATGCCCAACGAATACAAAAAAAATGGGAAGAAAAAAACCATCGACGAACTGGTTGATGAAAGCAGTATCTACGAAGACCTTTATTCCGGCTATTGCAGTTGGTACTGTGGAGGAGTTATTGACACCGTGATGGCTTCAAGCAATCTTGAACCAATCAAGGATTTTGACTACATTGGTGCCAATGCACACGACTTCGACCACACCAGTGTTTGGGCTGAAGGTGCGCCCGGACAAGGCATCGGCGAATACCTCGAGTATCATTTTCCAGGAGGATGCCCACGCATCACCACTGTCAAGATTCTCAACGGTCATGTGAAGAGCGAAAAAGCCTGGAGCGAGAACTCCCGTGTCAAACAGCTCAAAATGTACTATAACGGTGAGCCATACGCCATACTAGATCTACAAGACAGTCGCACTTGCCAAGTATTTGACGTAGGCGTTCTAGGATTTAATGATTCTGAAGCTCCAGAATGGACATTGAAGTTTGAAATCATGGACGTTTATCCTGGCACCAAATATGAAGATACCGTCATTTCGGAGCTGTATTTCGATGGCATCGATGTTCACTAACTAACCAAGCAGCACGATGAAAGATATTTGCTTTGCCGGAGGTTGTTTCTGGGGCACCGAGCATTTCTTCAAGATGATGGACGGTGTAGTGAGCACTGAAGTCGGTTATGCTAACGGCAACACTGTCGCACCCACTTACAAAGACGTGTGTACCGATACCACAGGACACGCCGAGACCGTACATGTGACCTACGATGAAAGCATGATAAGACTGGAAGACCTGCTCGACATGTTCTTCCTTGCCATCGACCCCACCAGCGTCAACAAGCAAGGCGAGGACGAAGGCACTCAGTACCGCACAGGAATCTACTATGTTGACGAAGGCGACTTGCCCACGATCAATGCCAAGATGTCGGAGGTTGCTGCACGCTACTCACAGCCGCTGGCAGTTGAAGTGAAGCCATTGCAATGCTTCTTCCGTGCCGAAGACTATCATCAGGACTACCTCGACAAGAATCCCTCAGGATACTGCCACTTGCCGGTGGAGCTGTTCCAGATGGCACGCAACTTTAAGGCAAAGACACATAAAGATAACAAAAATCAATAACCACTAATATTCACCATTATGACACGTAAACTAATTATCACTTTATGCCTGGCTCTGACAGCCATGGGCATGACGGCACAAAAAAGCGTCGATGCACGCATCAACGAAATCAGACAAGCCTATGCCAACCGCATCAACATTATGAACAACCAGCCGTACGACGACATCAAAATGGAGCAGATGACCGTGAGCTACAACCGAATGTATCCCGGTTCAGGTCTTTTCCAGTACAACGACACATATTATTGGACCGATGACGATAACGAAGACTACATGCTAAAGCCACTGCTCTACTTCGTCACTCGCAAGTACAGTATGAACCATGGCATGTATCGTTACTACCGCGAATATCTGCTCGACGTTGAGAGCGGCGAACCGATGTTCCTGCTCGTCACCATGCAAATAGGCGATGATGAAACCACAAAACAGGAGTTCCGCTTCTACTTCGACAAGGGCAGGTTAATCAAGCAGGTGCCAGAGCGCATAGGCCCGTTTGCTTACGATGCCTTACTTGTTCCTGATTTCCGCATCGATGACAATGGCCGCGCCCGAGCCGTGATTGAAGAATTCAACGGAATCAAGGAAACATTCAACTCCTTAATTCCTGCCGTTGCCTGGTAATAGCACACAATCTCTTAATAAAAACACGGTGGCTACGCAAGGTTATTGGGTAGCCACCGTGTTTTGTTTTTATAACTTCAGCCAAATTTTCGCGTTACCGACGAATCACCATAGCATCTAGAGATGGGAATCTCATAGGCAGCTGATCTAAAGTGAGTTCTACCTTGTCGTCGGTTATCGAAGTCACGGTCATCTCGCGCAAGCATGGTACCACATCGGCCATCTCCTTGACCAATTGCTGTTTGAAATCTTCTTCATCCCTTTTGAATCTTTCCTCAAGCCACGCACTGCGAGATTCGTCACGGGATTTAACGAAATGCCCCACGTTAACTTTGACACTGTCGGTGTTCAAGTCAAAAGTCACATGTTCGTTGTCGGTCAAATATCTGCAAGGAATTCTATAGTTATAGAATATCATGGTCTCTGACTCGAAAAGGATCTCGTCAAACAGCACCAACACACAGCTGTCTTCATTGATAAACCTTGCCGACATTTTAATGGAACCGTGATAATACTCATTATCGATTCTGATGTCGGTGTTGCATTGCTTGCCGGCAAGCATATTATCTGCATAAGCCACAGTCACAAACGCAACCGCCAGCAACAATGCCATCAATCTCCATTTCATGACTTTAATGGTCAACATTCTACTGCACAGATTAATAAGCGGCGTCGTAGTATTCCTTGTAGAGATTGATGTATTCCATCACGGCGTCGATGGCTTCCTGACGCATGTCAAGTTTCAGCGAGCCATCGTGGGTTACATCGTTCACTACCTTGTAAACCATTCCCCAGTCGCTGTCAAGGTAGTCCTGTGCATCAATCAAAGCCGAGATAAACGCAACAGAGAAACTCTTGCTCTTGTTGTTCTTCACAGCCTTGTGAGCCAATTCCTGAGCAGACTTAACCACAAAGTAGTTGCTCATCGCCTTCGCATAGGCATACACTGCCAGAGTGTTGCTGTCAAGTTTCTTAACGAGTTTTTTCTCGTCTTTCACTTTGTAGCGTTTCATCAGATACTCCTTGATTTGCTTGCCAGAATCCTTTCCATCAAAGTTCCAACCAATAGCATTCACTACTGCAAGGCGAACATCAACGGGCGACTTGGCATCGGCAAGAAAATTAAGCAGAGATACGGGGAGGTCAACCTCGCTGGCATCGGCCAAGCCGCTGGCTAGCTGCACCATCGGATGATCCATATAGGCTTGGGCAAAGTCACACGAAGTAAGCGGAGAGTCGGCAAGGCATACAATCCACATCAGGGCAAGTGCCACTGCAGCAAAAATTCTTTTCATAGTTTCAACTGTTTAGTAATTGATTATTGTTCTTTATTCTCATATTCTTTTAGACTCGTATTAAAACCCTATGTTTAATGGGCAAGCTCTTTTTCAAAAAGTTTGTCAACCTGCGCCTGAACGTTAGGAGCCAGAGGAGGTATGTTGTGCGCTTTCTCATATTGTCGCAGTTCCTTAATATCCATGTCCACCTTGTTTTCCTTGCGCAAGGCTTTATAGTCCTTCTTATCAATGTAGTCACGCTCAGTGGCATAGGCCTGCATCAGAATCATGTACTGCTTTTTAGTACGTTTGAACGTTCCTCCTACCTGCAATTGCCTCATCACGAAGTCATCGATGCGTGACCGTCCTTCGCTGTCGATGCGATATACTTCATAGAATGAATCCTCGCCTGTCTCATTCTCTTCTACTTCTTCTTTTTTCATCTTCTTTCCCTTGGCACGGTCTTCGGCAGCCTTAATGTGTTCACGAAAAGTCCATTTATCAAACGAAGTGGTGCGTGTGCCCGCCTCTTTGTCAACGTCTATGTATCCCAGTGTGCATATGCTGTCGCTCACTATTCGGCGGTCTGGCGACTCGTCGGTCAAGGTAACCTTGCCTTTCTCTTCGTATTCAAGAATATCCTTATAAGTAGAAGTCTCATGCATCTGGCCCAACTTGTCGATACGACCTCCAACGAGGGAGCTTAATAGGAAACGGATAAGCCCATTTGCGCCTTTAGATAAGCTGCGTGTCTTTGATGATGCTTTTTTCTTGGCAAACTCATAGGTGTTGTCAACAACGCCACCACGATAGTAAATTGGACCTTCTTCATCCAAGTAAATCAAGCGGAAGTAAGTCTGCACATAAGCCAGTTCTTTGGGTTTCACCTCCACGTCGGGCAATGTGAAATCCACTTCCTCCATCACAATCTTTCCGTCTAAAACTTCGTCTAGCCTTACACTCTTATCCTGAAATGCCACATGAGAAAGTGAAAGTACCGATGCTCCTTTCACGTCTTCAATCCAACCATCGGAATCGGTCGAGCCAACGAGTGCACCATTGGCATTAGTCACACATACATACGCAATCGGCTGCCCATCGGTATCAACCACCTGTATACGCTGGGCATAAATATCATTCATCCCCAACACAAGCAACATCGCTGCAACAAATAGTAACTTCTTAAGCATATTCATTTGATTATAAATATTTTACAATAGAGGCACGTCATATCATGAATCAAAATACACAATATGTTCACAAAATTAAAAATAATTTTTATAACAGCTACCAGTAATTATAAATAAAAATCAAAAAATGATTTTTACAGGTAAAACACACATATTATTATCCATATTATCTATCAGTTCCGAAAAAAATATTAACTTTGCAACAGTTTAATTAAAATGGCGAATTGTATAGTAAATAGATTTATATACATTACGCTTCAGCCTTTTTAGATATAATATGCTCACTATTAATATATTGACATACCGCCCAGTGCATACCTGCTGCGATTGTGAGTCAATTAATGATTACAGAGAGTATACTGCTAGCTACAAGCCGGCAGACAACAACCCATGACATATTGCAGCATGATAGCTGAGATATGTCATTTTTGTTCAGTATAAACGTTTAAATAGATATGAAAGTCAAAAGTCAAATTTTCAAGCTGAGTGTATTATCGCTTGTTGCAGCATGTCTGGCAACTTGCGGAGTTGATATTCCTAAAGAAAAGCAAACGTCATTTGAGACAATGACAGTCACGAAATCGGATATAGAGGTTCCTATCAAGTTCAGTGCAAATGGCCAGTTCATGGGTGTTGACGACTGACGACGCGTTTTAGTTTTTACTATCAATATCCAATAGGCATGATACCGCTTCAGAACCTTATGCCTCCATCAACCTTAGGTATTTTCGTAGTGGCTATACTGGTTGTCCTTGGAGGCTTTATGTTGTTTATTAAGCACAAATCAAGTGGAAGTGAGTGCATAAATACTCAATCCTCTGATGCTACTGTCGATGACTACGTTGCCTCGCATGGTGAACCCGAAGCCGTGTTTGTGCTGGACATCACAAGAAGCAACGAGTTGAATGCTGTCGTCCTTGTTTATGAACACGAAATAGTGATTGAAGGCACGCTCATAGAACGCGACAAAATCGCTGACGTGTCGTTCTACAACGCACAGAATCCTTACCTTGACAAGGAATACCATCTGGTATTTACCACAACGATTCCCGACAAGCCAACTATCGAAGCCCATATTGGCAATGATGCCCAATATGCAAAAGACATCGCTACACAACTCGCCAAGCATCTACACATAGGATAGAAGAATAACCACTACATCTGCACGACATTATTCTCACGATAGACATAGCAAATGAAGCAAGGGAAACATATCTGCAATACACTTAAGCAAATCAGACTTGACATTGCACGAGCCAACGACATCGAGTACACCCCCACTCCATGCAACCACGAAGGCGACTGTATGGGCACTTGCCCAGCATGTGAGAACGAGGTGCGTTTTCTGGAACGTGAAATAGCCCGTAAACTTGCCATTGGTAAAGCTGCAATCATTGCGGGCGTAAGTCTGGGAATAAGTGGCCTTTCGGCAATGGCTGGCAACAGTGCGTCCAATTCGCCCATTAATGATTTGGGAAACAATGTGATGATGTCTGACTCCACTCAGAGAGACGAAATATATGGACTTGTAGGACAAATGCCCCTATTCCCTGGTAGCGAAACTGAACTGATGAAGTTCCTTAGTGACAATATCGTATATCCAGCTGAGGCTGTAAAAAACAAAATCCAAGGTAAAGTTGTTGTGCAGATTTATATAGACAAGACTGGCAAGGTGGGTGAAGTTAAAGTCGTGCGTGGAGTTCATGAAGATCTTGACCGCGAAGCCGTTAGAGTCTGTAAGCTATTGCCTGACTTCACTCCAGCCAAACAGAATGGAGAAGCCTACGGTACGTGGTACACACTGCCAATCATTTTCAAACTGACAGACGACACTCAGCAAGAAACAAAATGAATGTTTTAATTGATGAACATAAATCATCCCGAATAAACACTATTAAGGAAATCATGCCTATCTTTGCGCTTTGTTAGCGGCATTGTTGTTATGAAGATTACCAACAGACCGAATCCCGACGAGGCTTTTCCTAATCCGAAAATCCCAAGTCTCTGCTTCATCAAGAATGTTGTGAAGAATCCGAATATCATTATCGGTGACTACACCTATTACGATGATGTGGATGGTGCTGACCAATTCGAGAAGCACGTCACTCACTTTTACGACTTTATTGGCGACAAACTCATAATCGGCAAGTTTTGCGCCATAGCCAAAGGCGTTGAGTTTGTCATGAATGGTGCCAACCATCGCATGGACGGAGTTTCAACTTACCCATTCTATATAATGGGTGGTGATTGGGGAAGTGCTATCGCGCCTGTTAAAGATGAATTACCATTTAAGGGAGACACAATCATTGGCAATGATGTTTGGATTGGTCAGAATGTGACCATCATGCCAGGTGTTCATATCGGAGATGGCGCAATTATCGGTGCAAATTCAGTGGTGGCTAAAGACATTCCGCCTTACAGCATTGCAGTTGGAAATCCTTGCCATGTTGTCAAGAAACGCTTTGATGAGGAACTGATAGAATACCTTTTACGACTTAAATGGTGGAACTGGGATATTGAAAAGATAGAGGCTAATTTTGAGGCCTTATCAAGTGGAGACTTGCAACTGATAAGAGCCATTGAGTAATATGGTTATACTGATAACTGGTGCGTCGCACACTGGCAAAACGCTTCTTGCACAACGGATGCTTGAAGAATACAATTATCCGTATCTCTCAATCGACCATTTGAAGATGGGATTGATTCGTAGCGGAAACACTGACCTTACGCCGGAGGATGATGAAGCATTGACCAGTTATCTTTGGCCGATTGTTCGCGAGATAGTAAAGACCGCCATTGAGAATCAACAAAACTTGATAGTAGAAGGTTGCTACATCCCTTTTGACTGGCGAAAGGATTTCAGCGAAGATTATTTGCAGTCAATACGATTTATATGCCTTGCCATGACCGATGGGTATATTGATGCCCACATTGATGAGATAAAAGCACATGCCTCCGATATCGAAACGAGACTAAATGATACCGACTGTATCCCCGAATCACTTAAAGCCGACAATCATTACTACATAAATGGATTCTCCCAAAACGGCGAGCAAGTAACAATGATAGATATGGATTTCAATGCCACAATAGAGTCCCTTATATAAGTATCGTCTTTTATAGCCACAAGCGGTTGGTTTACCTTTGTCTTAAAATCAACCGCTTTTATTATGGCTATATCACTACAAATCGACGGCATGTAAGCTGCCTTGAAGAAAGGCTCGTCTATTGAGTATGTCTCCGAGAATCGTGCGTTTACCGACGCTGACGATTACTCGATGGAGACAGAACTGCCGCTGGCCGACTGCCAGGCTGCACGCGAGAAACACAACTACTACCATCGACAGGTTGAAGTGTTGCGGGAAGCATATATGGGAACACATGAGCTGATGGACAACGGCAAGTCCAATTATCTCGAAGTGCTTACTGCGCAGGAAAGCCTCCTCAATACTCAACTCAATGAGGCAATGAACATGTACAATGGTGCAAAAGCAGTCATCGCCCTCTACATTGCATTAGGTGGAGCTACAGATATGAACCAGTCATCTAAGTAAGTAGCAAGTTGTTGCATATCAAATAAATAATCAAAACAAAGGGTGCGTCATATGACGCACCCTCTTTTTATTATGACTTGTCAGTTATGTTTTCACCAATATCCCACTACTACATAGACGATTCCTCTTGGGGTATCAATCAAACGGTAGAGGATTCCGTCTGCCAGCCACAGGCGATTGTGGTTGAGGGTGATGAAGCGTCCATTTACCGGACGGCGGTCGAATCGAGCGCCCATCTTTGGACGGTGCGCCATGTTATTTACATGTGTTACCTTTGTGGTCTTACCATGAGCCAAGCGCATTTCCGTGCGGGCTTTTGCCTTGTGCTCGTTACGTACACTGTGTTTAGCTGCAGCTGCGTTGCTGGGGATGAGCAGCGCGATAACTGCAATGGCCGAGAAGATTAAATTCTTTTTCATGACTGTAATCTTTTTGTACCATTCCAGCAGGGCTGGTCAGGCAGGTTAAACATGTTGATTAATCTCTTTGTCTTTTATACTACAGACATAGCCACAAGTTACACGCCATCATATGCTAGATAGACCATGACTCCTTTTGTTCCGACAAACATCCATAAAACAACGACAAATCTCCAAGCACTACATATGGCTGCTGGGCGCAATCACTGATTATTCAATAATTGTCGATGTGTTTTGGTATTTGCGACATACTCCCTACGATACCAATTCTTAAAATCATCAGCATCGGCAGGATAATAACTCCAATGGTCTAATCTATTCCACAATATTGCCTTTATACCTAATGGAGTGCCATCTTCCTCATAAGGCAGCATGGATGGTAAATCATACCTCTTTGTATAATAGTCTAAACAATTCTGAGGAATAGGGTTATTCTCCAAGACCATTCTCACCCAAGCTTCTTCATATCCCCACATCAAAGAGTCCGTTTCTTCTGGTGGCTCACTTTCGCCATTATAGTATCGGCAGTCCAATATCAGTTCTTCGCGTGTCATAACAGCTACAAAGATACAACTTTTTGCCTGATATTTGTGTCTTTTGTAATAAACCAACTACTTACATATGGCAGATCACACAAACATGTTTGGCTGTAAAGAGGACAAGATTCACTCGCTACGCTTGTGCATCTTGAGTGAGGAAGATGCATAATGTGAAAGAAACGACACCTGAAGAGGGCAAGATTCACTCGCTATGCTCGTGCATCTTGGGCGCTCCCGCGGGATTGCGGGAAATGAGCAACCGATTGCTATCGCAATCATTCGGTTGTTTCACTATGGCGCAATCACTCAAACAAATTTGGCTCTCCGCCATAATGAAACAACCGGCCGCTGTTGCGGTCGGTTGCTCGTTGGCGGAGAGGACAAGATTCGAACTTGCGGTAGAGTTACCCCTACGGCAGTTTAGCAAACTGCTGGTTTCAGCCACTCACCCACCTCTCCGTGCTGGTAGTGCTGATTTTCACTAAGCGGGTGCAAAGTTAATGCCATTTCGTGAAATGGCAAAGAAAAATCGCATTTTTTTACTTGTCCACCACCATTTTTTAGTTTTTAAGCGATGTTTTCGACTTGCATTGCTACACCTTTGCAATTATTGATTAACTTTGCCAAACATAAGAATGATTTTATAGGTTTTCATAACAAAAGTAGTCATGAAAATAGGAAAACGCGAATTTGGCAACCGCACCGTGGCGGTGATAGGAGCGGCACTGATTGCTGTGATATTATTGGTGCTTATGATGCCGTATTTCATTATGGGTGCGCCTGAAGACGGACTAGTGAAAGTGCGTAAAGGGTCGACAACAGAGATGGTAGTCGATTCGCTGCAATTCACAATAGGTTCGTCATTTGGTAGCCGTGTAGGCACATTGCTGAAACTCACGGGCAGCGACCTATCCGGTCGTCATGGTGCCTTCAAGGTGAATAAGGGCGACTCACCTTTCCGCGTCATGCGGCTTCTGCGCAGTGGACAGCCAAGCGGAATCAAGTTCACCTTCAATAATGTGCGCACGCGTGAAGAGTGGGCTGCACGAGTGGGGTCGCTGTTCATGGCTTCGCAACAGGAAATGCTCGATGCGCTCAACGACAGTGCCATGTGCGCCAAGTACGGCAAGACAGTGGACAACATCACCACCCTACTGCTTCCCGACAGCTATGAGTTCTATTGGGACCTGACGCCTGAACAACTGCTCGACCGCATGAATGACTATTACAAGAAGTTCTGGACCGACGAGCGCAAAGCAAAAGCTGCTGCATTGGGCCTTACGCCTGAGCAAGTCAGCACTATAGCGTCAATCGTTGAAGAGGAGACCAGCAAATCCGACGAACGTGGCAAGGTGGCGCGGCTCTACCTGAATCGAGTGAAGATTGGCATGCCTCTGCAGGCCGATCCAACGGTAAAATTTGCCATTGGTGATTTCAGTATTCGCCGTATAACCAACGAAATGACACGCACCGATTCTCCCTACAACACCTATCGCAACCCCGGCATTCCTCCAGGCCCTATACGCCTTGCAGAGAAATCTACCATCGATGCCGTGCTCAATGCCCCACAACATGACGACATATACATGTGCGCACGCGAGGACTTTAGCGGATATCACAACTTTACTGACAGCTACGTCATCCACATGGCCAATGCTCACCGCTATCAGGCTGCTCTGACAGCACGTGGCATTAAGTAGTTATCAGTTTTCAGTCATAAGAGAAATAACATGCAAAAACTTTATAATTAGAATAATATGACACAAGAATCATTCAAACTCCAAAAACGGGCATTGCTCCTTGATTTCGTATGTATTACCGTGGCATTGGTCACGATTTATTTGGCCAACAAAGGCCTGCTGCCAATGTGGGCACTGCTAACTGGTGCCATAGTAGCACTCTTGCTGCTGGTTAAATCCATCTACTTGCTGATGAAAAGCCGCAAGATTGAACGTGAAGCCATGCGCACCGAGAATGAGCTGGCCATAAAACAGGCTATGGAGGAAGAAGAAAAAGAGCAGCCATGACAAAGTTCGTTTCGTGGAACGTGAACGGACTGCGTGCCGTGGTTGGCAAGGGATTTGCCGACACGTTCAAGGCTCTGGATGCCGACTTCGTATGCCTGCAAGAGACCAAAATGCAGGAAGGACAGCTCGATCTGTCATTCGATGGATATAAGTCCTACTGGAACTATGCCGACAAGAAGGGCTACAGCGGAACGGCCATTTTTACTCGACAGCAGCCCCTGGCTGTAACAACTGGTATGGGCATTGACGAACATGACCACGAAGGACGTGTCATAACCCTGGAAATGGAAGATTTCTTCCTAGTGACCGTCTATACACCTAACAGTCAAGATGGATTAAAACGCCTGGACTATCGCATGCAGTGGGAAGATGATTTCCGCAAATATTTACTTTCACTCGATGAAAAGAAACCTGTCATCGTGTGCGGTGACCTTAATGTGGCACATAACGAGATAGACCTCAAGAATCCCAAGACCAACCGCATGAACGCAGGCTTTACCGATCAGGAACGTGCCAAGATGACCACCCTGCTCGATGCAGGATTCATCGACACTTTCCGCTACTTCTATCCCGACAAGACCGACATCTACAGTTGGTGGAGCTACCGCTTTCAGGCCCGTGCAAAGAACGCCGGCTGGCGCATCGATTATTTCCTCGCTTCACAGCGACTTGCAACACGCTTAAAGTCAGCAGCGATCCATACCAATATATTTGGCAGTGATCACTGTCCTGTGGAACTCGTAATTGACTGACCGCTCAAACATAAAACTTCTTCTGCTTTGAAGCTAGTATTGATAAAACATATTGGGCTATTGATGATATTGTTCATGGTGAGCTTTGATGCCATTGCAAGTAACGACACTATTGTGGCTCAGCACATCACCGATTCATTGCAATACCATAACATATCGATTACCAGCAATCATACCGACAGCATTAATAACTCAACCGACAGCATCTACGACAATAATTACTGGCTGAGAGAACTAAAACGAGGCAAGATACACCTTGATGACGAAAAGGTGCATTACCCTTCTGTTATTAGCTGGGGGTGGCATACCATGAAGAAAATAAACAAGTTGCTAAACAACTTCGACACAACCTACGTTGCAAGCACTGGAAAGAATTTCAAGCTCACGCTGAAGAACAACAACTGGTTTGATGATTACGACTATCATATCGGGGATATGACAATATTGTTCCACAGCCAGATGACATGCAACCTTGGAGCGCAACTATCTTTCTTGGTATTTCGGGAGGATATGAAATATCTACCGACCGCCTGAAGGGACGAGGCAATAAAAGCAAGAAATTTGAAATCTCATTTACCTGTGCACGGTTCTCGATAGAGTATTACCGCATGATCAACTGGGGAGAGATGACAATGACCTACATACCCGACGAAGGGGAAAGATTTTCACTTACGGACTTCACCGGCCTGAAGCGCAAAATGTGGGGTATTAATTCCTACTACTTTTTCAACAACCGGCACTACTCACAGGCAGCAGCCTACGGCTTCTCGAAGCGACAATTGCGCAGTGTTGGCTCATTGTTATCAGGCATCAGTGCGTCTCACTGTAATTTCACCGTTAGAAATTACTATTTGCCCGATTACTTAAAAGATGAAGATGATGACTTTGACGAAGACGATGAAGATACGGCCTTTGACTACACCGACATAAGCCTCAACTTAGGCTACGGCTACAACTGGGCAATCAGCCGCCAGCTACTGCTAAATGCCACTGGAATAATATACTCTGGAGTAAAGTATGCACATAGCAAGTCTATGAGCGATGGCGGAAGTACATTCTGGGCGCTGAATGGCAAATTCAGGCTAGGCTTTGTGTACAATTACGGGAATTTTTTTGGCGGCGTGCATGGCTATATTGATGGCCACTTATTCAACACCGGACCCTACCGCTTCCGTCGTTACCTGTATGACGTGTCACTGATAGCCGGTTTACAATTCTAATAATCATTAATCAGTCGGAATACATTCATACTGTACCTGCCTGAACATGGCTTTACCATCTCCTGATACATATAAAGCAGGCCGTAATGACAAGAATTCGCCATACTTATTATGGTGAAAGTCGGATATGTTGATACCCTCTGACAGAGTTTGCCACTGATTGCCATCTTTACTGACATATATGTTAAGGAGGTCGCAACGGTTCTCAAGACGAACATGAAAACGACGACCAATGGTGTTAGGAACAGTTATGCTATTTTCTGCATCTTGGTAAATTGTAAAAGTCTTCCCATCGCTTGAAATGCCAGCAAATGCCTTTTCACTGTAGAATAACAGCAGACCAGCATTACTGTTTTTATTCGACACTGTAACATCGGCTTCGAAAACATAGTTATTATCTATGGCAATCGTGAGCATTAGGCGTCCATCTTTTGGCGTAGATCCCTTACCTGGTAATATCAACACCCCATCTTTCTGTTTTGCTACATGTGTGATGCTCTCTTTCCATCCAGTCCACTGCCATCCAAGAGTGTTTGATGTAAAATTATCGGATAAATTGGGAAGTTTTCCAGCTTGTGGCAATGACATGTCTTTTACAGGTCTAAACCAGCCGCCCTTGGTCCATTCAATAGGTTCCATCATGGTATAACGCCCAAGAGAATAAGCCCCCTTCTCGTAAGCATGATAGACAACCCACCACTGGCCATCTGGCCCTTCGACTAGTGTACCATGGCCCTTAGACCACCAGTGCTCGTCGGCCGAATAAGTATGAACAATAGGGTTATAAGGTGAATTTTCCCATGGGCCATAGATGCTTTTGGATCTGGCACTTACAACCATGTGACTTGTGGCTGGACCAGCTGTACCGCCCTCAGCCGATGTCAAATAATAATAGCCATCATGATAAGTCAACTTTGGAGATTCAAGGCACATGCATTCCGTTTGCCATTCGCGCGGATATGCCCAGCCTTTATATACCTGCTCAGTTTCTCCAGCACGTGCCAGACCATCATCGGTGAGTGGAGTAACTTTCCCATTATCATTAAAAAGATAACGTTTACCTTCAGGAGTAACAATCAGTCCAGGATCAATGCCACCGATCTTGAGGTCTATTGGATCCGACCATGGACCATGTATATCAGTGGCAGTAATAACCCAGTTGGTGCCGTTAGCCGGATAATAAATGTAATATATATCACCCACTTTCTGCAAATCGGGAGCCCATACTGAACCTTCCCATGTGTCACATGCACGGCATATTGGTTCCCAATTCAGCAAGTCTCTAGAATGCCAAATAAGTAATCCAGGCTGATAAAGAAACGATGAATGTGTCATGTAATACTCGTTTCCGTCTTTTATTATCGATGGGTCGGGATAATCACCAGACATCAGCACTACTTGCGACGAAACCGGTTGTTGCCACATCACACAAAGGAGCATGACATAAAAACAAATCACTCTAACTCTTATCATTGCTAAACCTCCTTAATTAATTATTTTAATGTTATAAATAGCAACTTTCACCATGGTCAATCAAAAACCTAAATAAAGCAACACATTAGACTGGGCTCAATATACAATGCTGGCGCACCATATAAAAGTTGGTGTGCCAGCATTATCGTTATTGCATGTGGCTTAGTGAAGAACTGCCCCGTCGGTTACAAGCACCTCATCGTCGTTGAGGATGCCTGCAAGTGCAAGCTCATTCTTGTTAGCCACAGTAAGAGTTTGATACTCACGCAGACCGGTACCTGCAGGTATCAGGTGACCGCAGATCACGTTCTCCTTCATACCGTTCAGGTAATCGACCTTGCCGTTGATGGCAGCCTCGTTAAGCACCTTAGTGGTCTCTTGGAACGAAGCAGCACTCATGAAGCTGGAAGTCTGCAATGCGGCACGTGTGATACCCTGAAGTATCTGCTCGCTGGTAGCAGGCACAGCATCACGCACTTTCACCACCTTAAGGTCACGGCGCTTGAGAGCGCTGTTCACGTCACGCAGCTTGCGTGCGGTAATGATCTGTCCATTCTGCACCTCTGCGCTGTCGCCACAGTCGGTAACCACCTTCTTGCCCCAGATACGGTCGTTCTCCTCCATGAAGTCGCGTTTGTCCACAACTTGCTGTTCGAGGAAACGGGTATCGCCTGGATCGAGGATGTTCACCTTGCGCATCATCTGACGCACGATGACCTCGAAGTGCTTGTCGTTGATCTTCACACCCTGTAGACGGTACACATCCTGTACTTCGTTCACGATGTAATCCTGAACAGCCGTTGGACCCTTGATTCGCAGGATGTCGGCAGGAGTAATAGCACCATCGGAGAGAGCCGTACCTGCACGCACATAGTCGTGCTCTTGCACGAGAATCTGCTTTGCCAGAGGCACGAGGTACTTCTTCACTTCTCCAATGCGGCTTGTCACCACGATTTCGCGGTTACCACGCTTTACGCGGCCAAAGGTCACCTCACCATCGATTTCGCTGACGATAGCGGGGTTCGATGGGTTACGAGCCTCGAAGAGCTCGGTTACGCGTGGCAGACCACCAGTGATATCACCGGCACCACCCGACGAAGAACGTGGAATCTTCACAAACACCTCACCTGCGTTAATGGTCTCGCCCTCGTCTTTCATAAGGTGAGCTCCCACAGGCAACGAATAAGTCTTTACCATTTCACCGTCTGCATTGTAAAGATGAGCCTCAGGAATGCGAGTATGGTCTTTCGACTCGATGATGATCTTCTCGCTGTTACCCGATGTCTCGTCAACCTCCCTGAGATAGGTCACACCTTCCACAAGGTTGTTAAACTTCAGAGTACCACCCAATTCACTCACGATAACCGCATTGAATGGGTCCCACTCACAGATCATGTCGCCCTTCTTCACTTCTGCACCGCTCTGGAAATAGATCTTAGAACCGTAAGGAATGTTGGCTGTTGTAAGTACCATCTTGGTATTGGGATCGATAATCTGCATCTCACCCATACGGCCGATGACGATATCAACGCCATCCTTGTCCTTCACGGTACGGAGCTCGTCAATTTCCAGACGGCCATCGTACTTAGAAGTCATGTTGCTGACAGCAGCAATGTTGCTTGCCACACCACCGACGTGGAACGTACGGAGTGTAAGCTGCGTACCAGGCTCACCGATTGACTGTGCGGCAATCACGCCCACAGCCTCACCCTTCTGCACCATGCGGTGAGAAGCAAGATTGCGTCCATAGCACTTTGCACATACACCACGCTTAGCTTCGCAAGTGAGCACGGAACGGATTTCCACCGACTCGATTGCCGAGTTGTTGATGCGTTCGGCAGCAACGTCACTGATTTCCTCTCCAGACTGCACGATAATCTCGCCGGTAGTGGGATCAACCACATCATGTACCGAAACACGGCCCACAATGCGTTCTCCAAGCGATGCAACAACGTCATCGTTGTTCTTCACTTCACGGCATACGAGTCCGCGCAACGTACCGCAATCGTCCTCGGTAATTACCACATCGTGTGCGACGTCAACCAGACGACGAGTAAGGTAACCGGCATCGGCCGTCTTAAGTGCAGTATCAGCAAGACCCTTACGGGCACCGTGAGTAGAGATAAAGTACTCAAGCACCGACAGACCTTCCTTGAAGTTTGCAAGGATTGGGTTCTCTATGATCTGGTGACCACCTTCGACACCCGATTTCTGGGGCTTTGCCATCAGACCACGCATACCCGACAGCTGACGAATCTGGTCCTTAGAACCACGAGCACCCGAGTCAAGCATCATATATACTGAGTTGAAGCCTTGTTTGTCTTGCTTCATCTCCTCGAGCAACGTGGCAGTGAGTTTCTTATTCACATTGGTCCAGACATCGATAACCTGGTTATAACGTTCATTGTTGGTGATGAAACCCATGTTGTAGTTATTGAGAATATCTTCAATCTGAGCCTCACCATCCTTAATATAATCGGCCTTTTCGGCTGGTACAAGCACGTCGTCGAGATTAAACGACAGTCCGCCCTTGAATGCCATATAGTAACCCATGTTCTTCACATCGTCGAGGAACTTTGCCGAGCGAGGCACACCGCAATTACGAATAACCTTGGTGATGATGTCGCGCAGCGATTTCTTCGAGATGAGTTCGTTCACGTAACCCAGTTCGTGAGGTACGCAGTTGTTGAACATGATTCGGCCAACCGAAGTTTCTTCCACCATACGGCGAGTGAGCTTTCCATCTTCGCCGATAACCTCAGCCATTACCGAGATAATGGCGTGCATGGCCACCTTGCCCTCGTTGTAGGCAATCATAGCCTCTTCAGGGCCGTAGAAGCGGAGTCCTTCGCCCATGTCACCCTTGCGGAGCTTGGTGATATAGTACAGACCAAGAACCATATCCTGAGAAGGCACCGTAATTGGCGAACCGTTGGCAGGATTGAGGATGTTGTGTGGCTCGAGCATGAGCATCTGAGCCTCCACAATAGCCTCGTTGCCAAGTGGCAAGTGAACAGCCATCTGGTCACCATCGAAGTCGGCGTTGAATGCCGTACAAGCCAGTGGATGCAGCTGAATTGCCTTGCCCTCAATGAGCTTTGGCTGGAAGGCCTGGATACCCAGACGGTGAAGCGTCGGCGCACGGTTAAGCAGTACAGGGTGTCCCTTCATTACATTCTCAAGGATGTCCCATACCACAGGTTCCTTGCGATCGACAATCTTCTTGGCACTCTTTACAGTCTTCACGATGCCACGCTCGATAAGCTTGCGAATCACGAATGGCTTGTAAAGTTCAGCTGCCATATCCTTGGGAATACCACACTCACCCATGTTGAGTTCAGGACCTACGACGATCACCGAACGAGCCGAATAATCGACACGCTTACCGAGCAGGTTCTGACGGAAACGTCCTTGCTTACCCTTCAAACTGTCGCTGAGCGACTTCAACGGGCGATTGGCATCGCTCTTGACGGCGCTGGACTTGCGAGAGTTGTCGAGCAATGAGTCGACGGCTTCCTGAAGCATACGCTTCTCGTTGCGAAGAATCACTTCGGGAGCCTTGATCTCGATAAGACGTTTCAGACGGTTATTACGGATAATCACACGACGGTAGAGGTCGTTGATATCACTGGTGGCGAAACGGCCACCATCCAGTGGAATAAGTGGGCGCAGATCGGGTGGAATGACTGGAAGAACCTTCAGAATCATCCATTCAGGACGATTGATGTTCTTCGACATACGGAACGATTCCACCACCTGAAGACGCTTCAAGGCATCGGTCTTGCGCTGCTGGCTGGTCTCCTTGTAGGCGCGATCACGAAGTTCATTGGCAAGGCTATCGAGGTCAATTGCACAAAGCAAGTCGTAAATTGCCTCGGCACCCATCTTTGCAATAAACTTATTAGGATCGGTATCCTCAAGAAGGTGATTGTCCTTGGGGACATTCTTCATCACCTCGGTGTATTCATCTTCCGAAAGAAGATCGAGTTTCTCCAAGGGGATGTTTTCCTTCTTACTCTCATCGTAGCGTGACTGACCACCAGGATTGATGACTACAAAACGCTCGTAGTAGATAACGGCATCAAGCTTCTTGGTGGGAAGACCCAGCAAGTAGCTGATTTTGTTAGGTAATGAACGGAAGTACCAGATGTGAGCCACAGGCACGACGAGCTGAATGTGACCACTGCGCTCTCGACGCACTTTCTTCTCGGTCACTTCCACACCACAATGGTCGCACACGATACCCTTGTAACGGATGCGCTTGTACTTTCCGCAATGGCATTCATAGTCCTTCACTGGACCAAAAATGCGCTCACAGAACAAGCCGTCACGCTCAGGCTTATAAGTGCGATAGTTTATGGTTTCTGGCTTAAGCACCTCACCATGCGAATGCTCCAAAATCTCGTCGGGCGAAGCCAGACTGATGGAAATCCGCGAGAAATTGCTCTTTATCTTGTTGTCTTTTCTAAAAGCCATAGTTAGTGTACTTAAAAGAAAGTTATTATTCCAGATTTACGCTCAAGCACAAGCCACGCAACTCATGCAATAACACATTGAGTGACTCAGGGATGCCAGGAGTGGGCATGGTGTCGCCCTTGACAATAGCCTCATAGGCCTTGCTGCGACCAACCACATCATCACTCTTGACAGTGAGAATCTCTTGAAGCACATGAGAAGCGCCAAAGGCTTCGAGTGCCCAGACCTCCATCTCACCGAAACGCTGACCACCAAACTGAGCCTTACCGCCCAGAGGCTGCTGAGTGATGAGAGAGTACGGACCAATGCTACGTGCATGCATCTTATCCTCAACCATGTGACCAAGTTTGAGGAAGTACGTGACACCCACGGTAGCCATCTGGTCGAATGGTTCACCGGTAGCACCGTCATAGAGCTGTGTACGTCCACCACGTGGCAGACCAGCCTTGTCGGTCCACTCGTTGAGATCGTCAAGACTTGCACCATCGAAGATAGGTGTTGCGAACTTGACACCAAGTTCCTTACCGGCCCAACCCAGAACGGCTTCAAAAATCTGACCGAGGTTCATACGCGAAGGCACACCCAGAGGGTTCAATACCAGATCAACGGGAGTTCCATCAGCCAGATATGGCATATCTTCCTGACGCACCACGCGCGACACGATACCCTTATTACCATGACGACCTGCCCTCTTATCACCAACGCCAATCTTACGCTTCTTGGCCACATACACCTTTGCCAGCTGCATGATGCCTGAAGGTAATTCATCACCGATTGTGATATCGAACTTCCTGCGCTGCAATTCAGCCGAAAGCTGCTTGCTCTTGTGCAGATAATTCATAACGGTGGCACGCACCATTTCATTGCAATGGTTATCGTTAGTCCACTTGCTCAGGTTGATAGACTCAAAGTCCTCAATACTCTTGATAGCCTCGGCAGTGAAGACCTGTCCCTTGGCAACGATTTCAGTATCCAGATAATCCTTCACGCCCTGCGACTTCTTGCCTTCGGTAAGCTGAGTAAGCTTGTCAAGCAGAACTTCGCGCAGGTCATTCTGGCGGATACCATACTCTTCATCAAGAGCTTCAAGCTGTGGATCTTTGCCACGGGTTTTCTTCTTCATTGCACGCGTAAACAGACGAGTGCCAATGATAACACCCTTCAGCGAAGGATTAGCCTTCAACGAGGCATCCTTCACATCACCGGCCTTGTCGCCGAAGATGGCACGCAACAATTTCTCTTCTGGAGTAGGATCGCTTTCTCCCTTTGGAGTAATCTTACCGATGAGAATGTCGCCTGGCACCACATGTGCACCAACGCGAATGATACCGCGCTCATCAAGATCCTTAGTAGCGTCCTCGCTCACGTTGGGAATGTCGTTGGTAAGCTCTTCCATTCCTCGCTTAGTCTCACGCACCTCGAGTGAATACTCGTCAACGTGTACCGAAGTCAGGATGTCTTCGCGCACCACACGCTCATTTACCACGATAGCGTCCTCATAATTGTAACCCTTCCAAGGCATATAAGCGACCTTGAGGTTGCGTCCTAGGGCAAGTTCTCCGTTTTGAGTCGAATAACCCTCGGTGAGAATATCACCCTTGTTCACGCGTTGTCCACGGTCACACACAGGGCGCAAGTCGATGGTCGTACTTTGGTTTGTTTTGCGGAACTTAGGCAGACGATATTCCTTCACAGGATCGTCGAAACTTACAAAGTTCTCGTCATCGGTGCGGTCATAACGGATGCGGATAACATCAGCATCCACATACTCGATAACGCCTGGACCCTCGGCCTGAATCTGAGTGCGGCTGTCATAAGCCAGACGCGACTCAATGCCAGTACCCACAATGGGAGCTTCATTGCGCAGCAGAGGAACTGCCTGACGCATCATGTTGGCACCCATCAGCGCACGGTTAGCATCGTCGTGCTCAAGGAATGGAATCAACGCTGCTGCAATAGATGCAATCTGTTGTGGAGACACATCCATATAGCTGACGCGATCGGGCGATACCACGGGGAAGTCGGCGTCGAGACGCGACTTAACGCGGTTACGCTGGAACGTACCGTCATCATTGAGTGGCGCATTACCCTGAGCAATGATCTGACCTTCTTCGGCCTCAGCTGTCAGGTACTCAATATGATCATTGTTCAAGTCCACTTTCGAGTCAGTCACCTTGCGGTAAGGAGTCTCGATGAAGCCAAGGTTGTTGATCTTGGCGTAGACGCACAACGAAGAAATAAGACCGATGTTTGGACCTTCAGGAGTCTCGATAGGACACAGACGTCCATAGTGAGTGTAATGCACGTCGCGCACCTCGAAACCGGCACGCTCACGCGACAGACCACCAGGACCCAGAGCCGACATACGACGCTTGTGAGTAATCTCGGCAAGCGGGTTGGTCTGATCCATGAACTGCGACAGGGCGTTAGTACCGAAGAAGGTGTTGATCACTGAAGATATGGTCTTCGCATTGATCAGATCCATCGGAGTGAACACCTCGTTGTCACGAACGTTCATGCGCTCACGAATGGTACGTGCCATACGTGCCAGACCTACACCAAACTGGTTGTAAAGCTGCTCGCCCACGGTGCGAACGCGGCGGTTGCTCAAGTGGTCGATATCGTCAACGTCGGTCTTACTATTGATAAGGCCAATGAGATACTTAATAATCTCGATGATATCTTCCTTGGTCAGTACTCGCACATCGTCGCTGGTGTCGAGGTTCAGCTTGCGGTTGATGCGGAAACGGCCCACGTCGCCCAAGTCATAACGCTTCTCGCTGAAGAAGAGGTTCATGATAACCTCACGCGCAGTAGCATCATCGGGTGGCTCCGCGTTGCGCAGTTGTCGGTAGATGTAGATTATGGCTTCTTTCTCTGAGTTACATGTATCCTTGTTCAGAGTGTTGAAGATAATCTGATAGTCACTTGTGTTGACGTCCAGCTTGTGGACAAGAATGGTACTTACCCCCGACTCCAGAATCTCGGGAATGTTCTCTTCCTGGATTATGGTGTCACGGTCAATAATCACGTCATTACGTTCGATTGAAACCACCTCGCCGGTATCTTCATCAACGAAGTCCTCATTCCACGAACGCAGCACGCGTGCAGCCAGAGATCGGCCAACAGCCTTCTTAAGGTTGGTTTTTGTAACCTTGAGTTCCTCGGCAAGGCCGAAGATTTTTATGATATCGTTGTCAGTTTCCAGTCCGATGGCACGCAGCAAGGTTGTTACAGGAAGCTTCTTCTTACGGTCGATGTACGCATACATGACATTGTTGATGTCGGTAGCGAACTCAATCCAAGAGCCTCGGAACGGAATGATGCGGGCCGAATACAGACGGGTACCGTTGGTGTGCATGGTCTGTCCAAAGAACACACCAGGAGAACGGTGTAGCTGCGAAACCACCACGCGTTCGGCGCCATTGATGACAAACGTACCCTTGTCGGTCATGTAAGGAATGGCACCCAGATACACATCCTGCACCTCTGTTGAGAAGTCCTCATGGTCAGGGTCGGTACAGTAAAGCTTGAGTTTTGCCTTCAGTGGCACACTGTAGGTGAGGCCACGGTCTAGACATTCCTCAATGGTGTAACGCGGGGGATCGATGTAGTAGTCAAGGAATTCAAGAACAAAGTTGTTGCGAGTGTCGTTAATAGGAAAATTCTCGGCAAAAACTTTATAGAGTCCCTCGTTTTTTCTTTTCTCAGTCGGAGTATCTAATTGCAGAAAATCTCTGAATGATTTCAATTGCACGTCAAGAAAATCAGGATAAGGATACGGATTCTTGACGCTCGCAAAATTGATGCGTGGTTCTTTTGTTACTGACATTGAAAAATATATTAAGTGAACTCAAAGGGAAAAACCTCTCAAAATTTGGTGAAAATCGGGTGCTGCATGCTGCAGGCATTTATTCCTGCAGCGATGCATACCCGCTGATTGTTTTCACCATGTTCCAAATCCGAACGTCGGCGCGGGCGCCGGAAATCGAAATTTGACACAAAAAGGTTAAGAATCGACCTCTGACGGGGGATTCTTAACCTATCCGCCTGATATACAGGGGGTGATTATTTAAGCTCAACCTCAGCTCCGAGGCCTTCGAGCTCGCTCTTAAGACCTTCAGCTTCAGCCTTAGCAAGACCTTCCTTAATAGTGCTAGGAGCACCATCAACGAGATCCTTAGCTTCCTTCAGACCAAGACCAGCGAGTTCCTTCACCTTCTTGATCACCTGGAGCTTCTGAGCACCAGCTGCCTTGAGAACCACGTCAAACGAGGTCTTCTCTTCAGCCTCAGCTGCACCACCGGCAGCGGGACCAGCAGCAACTGCTACAGCAGCAGCTGCGGGCTCGATACCATATTCGTCCTTCAAAATTTGAGCGAGTTCGTTAACTTCCTTAACTGTAAGGTTAACTAACTGTTCTGCAAAAGCTTTCAAATCTGCCATTGTTGTATAATTTTAATTGTGATTGTACGTGAAATTGTTTATTCTTTGTTTGAGAGTGTTTCAAGGATTCCGTGAATCTTACCACCACCACCTTGCAGAGCCGAGATGACGTTCTTTGCAGGCGACTGCAGCAATGCCACAACGTCGGCAATGAGTTCGTTCTTGCTCTTCAGGGCTACCAATGCACCGAGGTTCTCTTCGCCTACAAAGACGGTCTCCTCAACAAATGCAGCCTTGAACGCGGGGATAGTTTCTTTCTTCTCACGGAAGCCTTTAATAAGTTTAGCAGGAGCGTTACCTGTGTTGCTCAGCAACAACGTAGTAGCACCAGCCAGAGAGTCGTAGAGGCCAGAATAGTCGACGTCCGACTGTTCAAAAGCCTTCTTAAGCAGCGTGTTCTTTACCACCATCATCTTCACGCCTGCCTTAAATGCAGCACGGCGAAGAGCTGTGGTACGCTCAGCATTCAGAGAAGTGGTTTCGGCCAGGTAAATGGCACTATACTCCTTAATAGTATCTTTGATCTTACCGATCAAGAGGTCTTTATCTTCCTTTCTCATTTCAGTTCAAAATTTAGAATGTTAAGCTTCAATCGACTTGGTATCAACCTTGATACCCTTGCTCATTGTGCTTGAAAGATAAATGCTCTTGATATAGGTACCCTTGGCAGCGGCTGGTTTCAACTTGATAAGAGTCTGGATGAATGCCTGAGCATTCTCACGAATCATATCGGGAGTGAACGATACCTTACCAATGGAGGTGTGTACGATACCACCTTTGTCAACCTTAAAGTCGATCTTACCCTGCTTCACTTCTTTAACTGCCTTTGCCACATCGGGGGTAACGGTACCACTCTTGGGATTCGGCATGAGGCCACGAGGACCAAGCACACGACCCAGAGGACCAATCTTACCCATGATCTGGGGCTGAGTGATAATCACGTCAACGTCGGTCCAACCACCCTTGATTTTCTCGATATATTCATCGAGACCAACATAGTCGGCACCGGCTTCCTTAGCAGCTGCTTCGGCATCGGCGCTGCAAAGCACCAACACGCGCACTTGCTTACCAGTTCCATGAGGCAGCGAGACAACGCCGCGCACCATCTGGTTAGCCTTACGAGGATCTACGCCAAGACGTACATCGATATCTGCAGAAGCGTCAAACTTTGTAAAAGTGATTTCTTTCAACAATGCTGCAGCTTCCCCAAGAGTGTATACCTTCCCAGCTTCAATCTTCTCGGCAGCTATCTTCTGATTCTTTGTAAGTTTACCCATTTCAATTGAAGTTTAAATGTTTTCAGGGAATTCACCCTTTACAGTTATACCCATACTTCTTGCTGTTCCAGCTACCATGCGCATAGCCGAGGCTAGTGTAAAACAGTTCAAATCCGGCATTTTGTCTTCAGCAATCGCCTTTACCTGATCCCAAGTCACCGATGCAACCTTCTTGCGGTTGGGTTCACCGGATCCACCCTTCACCTTTGCAGCATCGATGAGCTGTACGGGAACGGGAGATGTCTTGACAATGAAGTCAAAGCTCTTGTCGGCATAATAAGTGATCACAACTGGGAGCACCTTGCCGGCATTGGCCTGGGTACGGGCATTGAATTGCTTGCAAAACTCCATGATGTTTATACCCTTAGAACCCAAAGCAGGGCCTACAGGGGGCGAAGGATTTGCAGCTCCGCCTTTAATCTGCAATTTGATCTGTCCAGCAATTTCTTTAGCCATTGTAATTGTTGTTTATATAGTTAAAAACACATGATGTGACTTGTGCCCGCCGAGTGCATTGTAACGGATGCACTCCGACGGTTACTCGCCACGTTCCACTTGGGAATTATCCAATTTAAGCGGAGTTTCACGACCGAACACTTTCACCATCACCGTGAGCTCATGTTTCTCACGATTCACTTCCTGAATCTCACCGATGAATCCCATGAATGGTCCATAATTGACCTTCACCGACTCACCTACGACAAAGTCGCTGGTGATATCTTCAGTAATCTCTGCCTCAGCCTCGGCGGCACCAAGCATGCGCGCCATCTCATCGGCATTTGCCGGTTGCGGACGCTTTTCTCCATCACGAGAACGGACAAAGTCGATAATGTTGGAAGTGTTCTGAAGGAAATTCTCAACGTCGCCCTTGAGCTCAGCCTCAACAAACACGTAGCCAGGCAACAGAATGCGCTCCTTGAGCACCTTCTTTCCAGCACGTGTTGCATAGACCTTCTCGGTCGGTACCAACACCTGAGATATACAATTAGCATAGTCGGAATTGTTTTTGCATGCTGCATCAATCATTTCCTTCACCTTAAGCTCCTTGCCAGAAATCGCACGGAGTACATACCAATTTTTTTTGTTACCTTCAGACATTGATCCTGTGCTTCATTGAAAATTCACAATAACCTTTCACTCACACTTTGCGTCTCACATCACTGCGAGAGCAAATACAACAAACCTCAGGATTAAGCCGTCGGAATGTTATAAATCAAGTGCATGATTTGATTCAGGCCTAAGTCGATAAGCCAAATCACGATCGCAAGAATGATGGAAGCAACCATTACAATGACCGTACTATTGGCCAGCTCGCTTGCTGATGGCCAAGAAACCTTATGAACAAGTTCGTTATAAGATTCCTCGATATCCCTAAGTAGTTTAAATTTTTTCATATTTCTTTCTAATCAATTGCACGGGAAGTAAGGCTCGAACTCACGACCTACGGTTTTGGAGACCGTCGCTCTACCAACTGAGCTATTCCCGTGTATCATAGCCGACTGCCACGCCTTTTCACCGCATTACAGCGGTCGCCGCGCAGTCGGCTATGTAAATTTAATAATGAAGACTATCTAATTAGTCGTCGATGATTGCTGTAATCTGGCCAGAACCAACGGTGCGACCACCCTCGCGGATAGCGAAACGAAGACCTTCGCTGCATGCTACTGGGGTGATAAGCTTAACGTCGATTTCCACGTTGTCACCAGGCATCACCATTTCTACACCTTCGGGGAGCATGATCTCACCGGTCACGTCAAGCGTGCGGATGTAGAACTGAGGACGATAGTGGTTGTGGAATGGAGTGTGACGGCCACCCTCTTCTTTCTTCAACACATAGATTGAAGCCTTGAAGTGATCGTGAGGCTTTACACATCCAGGATGGCAGATAACCATACCACGCTTGATAGTCTTATAGTCAATACCACGGAGCAGCAGACCAACGTTGTCACCAGCTTCACCCTCATCGAGGATCTTGCGGAACATCTCAACGCCGGTAACTACCGACTTCATCTCGGCACCCAGACCCATGATCTGAACC
>JAGCCU010000074.1 GCA_017651515.1 Muribaculaceae bacterium
GAATTGTAATATCAGAATGATTCCTATAATTCTCAACTAAATCAACTATATTATTTACACGATCATCATAAAAAATAAAAAATTCATTGCCGAATTTAGACATTAGCCATTTTAATCCTGTTAAATCAACATATCGCAGGGGGTTGTTCAGGCAGTAAGAGTAACGGTTGTAGCTCTGGGTGTTATCAAGCAGCTGCACCACAGGGTCGGGGCTGAGGAAGCGGCCAAGTGCCGGGTCGTAAAGCCTCGCGTTCATGTTTATCAGTCCAAACTCAGGTAAATGTTCATGTCCGGTATATCCTCGGCCAAGAAGCAGCTCTGGCTGATTGTCAGGTGGATAGACATTCCCTGTAGAAGGGTCGCAAAGCGCGCCCCATGCATCATAGGCCAAACGCTGCTGGACGCTGCCTTCGTCATCGGTTACCGCAAGTATGCTGCCAAGGTTGTCGCGCAAGACATAGTGCAGTGCCCATGTATCGCTTCCGTATTCCTTGACAAGGGCTGCCGGAGCATTGTAGGCCGAACCTCCTAACCACAGCACCGACTTTTCCTGCTCCACGCCACCGGTCACTTTCCTCCACGTCTCAAGACGGTCGCGGTAGTCAGCCGTGCGGACCGTGTCGCCGTCGGCATCGGTCACAGTCATGCCGGCACGGCTGCCGTCGCCGCGATAGCTGAACATGGCCTTCATGCCGCCCTCGCCGATTGCTACGTCAGGCTTGAAGTCGTTCAAGATTTCCTTAGCCATTCGCATGCTCTTGAGCAGGCGAGCAACCACTTTCACGTTGCGGAATATGTTCTTTCAGTCGAAGCCGCTCACTGGCAGCCCCTTGATGGGATAACCTGCAGCCGGCACGCGTTCCATCTCCATACGCCCCTCGGCGCCAACGAAGAGAATGTCGGCATCGGGCATGCGACGGCGTATCTCATTCGCAATCGACAGGGCAGGGAAGATATGGCCACCCGTGCCACCGCCGCTAATCAGAAATCTGTATCCACTCATAATATCAGTATATTTAATTATTCTTTCATTTCCAGACGTTCTTGGGCAGGATCTGCGTGGGGTTCTCGGCATCGAGTCCTTCGGGCAGTATGGCTTCTTCCTGCTTGTTGTTGCGGTTGTTGTAATTGGCGATGGTTCGGCTCACGCTGAGCATGATGCCGAATGCTACACTCATCACTATGATGCTCGTACCACCCATCGAGATAAGAGGCAACGGCTGTCCTGAAACTGGGAATACCCCCACGTTGATTGCCATGTGGAACAGAGCCTGGATGGTAATCATTGCCGCCATACCAATTATTAGCAGGCTGGGCAAAACCCTCTTGCTTCGTCGTACTATCATTGCCGAACGCGCCAGCAGCCACAGATATAGGATGAGAAGGAAAATTCCTCCGACAAGTCCTAATTCTTCGATAATGATGGAATAAATATAGTCGGAAAATGCTAAAGGCAATCGGCTGCACTCGCGCGAACGCCCTGGCCCGACACCATGCCAGCCACCATGAGCCTGTGCCATGCGCGAGAACATCTCCTGCTGGTTGTAATCGGTTATGGGTTTATATACCAGCGAGTCGCGTGTGCGCCATGCCGTTAATCGTCCCACACGCATCTTTGTGCGGTCGAGTTTATCTTTGGAATTGTTGTCCACATTTTCAGTGTTGAATGCCGCATCTATTTTTTTGTTATGTTCTTTGATGACATAAAATCCACCGCCCAACACTCCATATACGCATAACAGTATGGCTATTTTCTTTAGTTTGGCACCACCGATAAGCAACATTGACACGCTGATAGCCATGAGGATGATGGTATTTGTCATACCGCTCTTTATCATAGTTCCGCCATAAACCATCACGGCGATGGCAGCGGCTATCATGCCCTTGTTACTCACATCGCGGTTTTTCTGGCTTTTTGCCAGTATGTAACTCAATAGAGTGACTATTGAAAGTTTCGCCAGTTCGGATGGCTGAATTGTAAATCCCAGAATTCTCATTGAACGTCGTGCGCCGTTAATCACGTCGCCGAAAAACATGACGTAAATCAGCAACGTGATTGTGACTATGGCGAGTCCTGGTATCATCACCATCAGAAACTCGCTCTTGTTGTAGTCGATTCGGTGCAAGAAGAACACCAGCAGTGCGCCTATGCCGAGAAAGGCACACTGCTTGATGACTGGTGCGTAAATGTTTGCCGAACTTGCCACTTCTCGGCTGGATGCGCTGTAACTCTCGACGATAGAGATTACAATAAGTGCGAGATAGATACCCCAGATCCATGGGTCTCCATGTTTCTGAGCTATCTCGTTAAATCGTGTCTGTTTTTCTTCGGTCATAAGATGTCTGGTTTGTGATTGGGTGGATTTTTAAAATGATGTGGTTATAAGTTATTTACGCACTGCTTGAATTGTGTGCCGCGATCTTCGTAGCTGTTGAACAGGTCGAAGCTTGCGCAGCAAGGCGACAGAAGCACGGTATCTCCATCGGTTGCGAGGTCGTGGCACTTGGCCACACATTCTGCCATTGAGCGGGCATCGGTCACTACCGGCACCTTGCCGTCAAAGAATGCATGCAGCTTGGTGTTATCCACACCGAGGCATACGATTGCCTTTACCTTGTCAATGACAAACTGCTCAATTTCACTATAGTCGTTGCCCTTATCTTTACCGCCGAGGATGAGCACAACCGGCTCGCGAACGCTCTCCAATGCATACCATGTGGAATTGACGTTGGTGGCTTTCGAGTCGTTTATGTAACGCACGCCGTCAAGTGTACGCACATATTCCAGGCGGTGTTCAACTGCCTGGAAATCGGCCAGAGCCGCACGTATAACGTCGCTCTTGACATCGAGCAAAGTGGCACTCAATCCAGCAGCCATACTGTTGTACATGTTGTGGCGTCCTTGCAATGCCAACTCATTGGCAGCTACGTCCCAGTGCTTTCCATCGACGTCGAAGGTCAGATGCCCGTCCTTCACATAGGCGGCGCATCCGTCTTCGGTATCGGCACTGAATGGAAGCATCCGGCTTTCGATATCCATCTGCTTGAGTTGCTCAGCAATAATGGGGTCGTCGTGCCAGAAGATGAATGAATCATCGTGTGTCTGGTTCTGGATAATGCGGAACTTGGCTGCCACATAGTTCTCCATTTTGTGATCGTATCGATCTAGATGGTCGGGCATGATATTCAGCAATACAGCCACATTTGCCTTGAAATCGTACATGCCGTCGAGTTGGAAACTGCTAAGTTCGATTACGTATACATCGTGAGGGTCGGTGGCAACCTGAAGGGCGAGACTGTTGCCCACGTTGCCAGCCAATCCCACGTCAAGTCCAGCCTTCTGGAGGATGTGGTAGGTGAGCATTGTGGTCGTCGTCTTTCCGTTGCTACCTGTGATACAGACCATTTTCGACTGGGAGTAACGTCCTGCAAACTCAATTTCGCTTATCACGGGTATGCCCAAGCGTCGTGCTTCGACAATGAGCGGTGCCGTCTCTGGTATGCCAGGACTCTTGATGATTTCATCAGCATTGATGATTTTTTCTTTCGTATGGTTTTTATGTTCCCATTCGATGGCATATTTATTTAGTAGTTCCTGATACTTGGGTTTGATTTCTCCCATGTCACTCAGGAAAACATCGAAATTCTTGACTTTGGCGAGAACTGCGGCTCCGGCACCGCTTTCTCCACCGCCTAATACTACTATTCTTTTCATGATACTTTATTATCTAACTTTAAATGTGACAAATGTGAGAACTGCCAGAATGATGCTTACCAGCAGGAAGCGCATGACGATTTTGTTTTCAGGAATGGCGTTATGTGGCTTCTGGAACTTCACGTTCTTGAATTTACCGGCAGGAATCTGGAAGTGGTGGTGAAGCGGTGCCATTTTAAATATTCGTTTGCCAGTACCGTATTTTTTCTTGGTGTATTTGAAATAGCCGCGTTGCACCATTACGCTGATTGCCTCGACGAAGAACACACCACAAAGGATAGGCAACAGCCATTCCTTGCGTACTAACAGCGCAAAGACACCTACAATGCCACCAAGACACAGGCTGCCTGTGTCGCCCATGAACACCTGAGCAGGGTAGGAGTTGTACCATAGGAAACCTATTGTTGCTCCAATAAATGCGGCAGCATAAATAACCAGTTCACCACTGTCGGGTATGTACATTATGTTGAGGTAAGCAGCATATAGCAAGTTGCCGCTTAGGTATGCCATAATGGCTAGTGCCACGCCATAGATGGCGCTGGTGCCTGAAGCCAGTCCGTCGAAACCATCGGTAAGGTTGGCGGCATTGCTCACAGCCACAACGATAAACACAGCCAGACAGGCGAAGATTATCCATCCCAGACCACGGGCGGTCTTTCCCTTGGCACCGAACCACTGAGCTACGCGTGCGTAGTCGAAGTTGTGGTTCTTGATGAATGGGATAGTGGTTTGCGTTCCCTTCACCTGCGGTGCGTGTACCACTTCCATCTGCCCGGTTTCGGGGTTGCGTACCTCGGTGTTTTCGCTCATCACGATTGCTGGACTTGCCCACATCACAAGCGCCACAACAACACCCAGTCCAACTTGGCCGATAATCTTGAACTTGCCTTTAAGACCTTCCTTGTCGTGGTGTGCAATTTTGATATAATCGTCCAGGAAACCCAGTGCTCCGCACCATATTGTTGCTAAAATCATAAGCAACATATAGATGTTATTGAGCTTGCCTATGAGCAGGCATGGTATCAAGATGGAAATGATGATGATTATACCACCCATGCTTGGAGTCTGTGACTTGCGGTCTTTCTCCAGGCACTTGGCTACGTCGGCCTTTTTCTCCAGGTTGGTTTCCTCCATGTTGTCGAGCACAAACTGGATGTTTTCCAGTGCGTTGGTGTGAGCGGTAATCTTTCCGCCGTTATCCAAGTCGCGCTGATTTTCGCCACCTTGAATTGCGTAATAAACTCTGAGACGCCTAATGATTGGTCCGCCAATCACGATAGCGACAAACAGCGACAGCGCAAGCGCGATGCCGGCACGGAAGGTGATGTAATCCATCAGACGTGCTCCTGGCACATCAAACTGCTCTAAGTAGTGGAATAAGTGATAAAACATATCGTTGTGGTTATTGGTTATCTATTATTTTTCCAGTGCGAGAATCTCTTCGCGATCGTCAAAGTGGTGGCGAACACCTTTAATTTCCTGATATGGCTCATGTCCCTTACCAGCCACAAGCACGACGTCGCCAGGCTGTGCCAGCTGGCATGCCAAACGAATGGCATCGCGTCGGTCAGACACCTTCAATGCCTTGCGTCGAAGTTTGTCGTCTAGACCTTTTTCCATATCAAGCAAGATGAGTTCTGGGTCTTCACTGCGTGGATTGTCACTGGTGAGTATCACCTGGTCGCTACGGATTGCTGCTTCGCGTGCCATGATTGGGCGCTTTCCGGCATCGCGGTCACCGCCGCATCCGCACACTGTAATAACGCGTCCTTTGCCGTTGATGACCTCGTTGATAGTATTGAGCACATTTACCAGTGCGTCTGGAGTATGAGCATAATCAACGATTGCCGTATAGCCATGACGTGATCTGATGGTTTGGAAACGACCAGCGACAGGCTCCAATTGACTCATTTTCACAAGTATCTCATCAGGATGTAGCCCGAGCAGTATGGCGGCGCCATACACACAAGTGAGATTATAGGCGTTGAAGCGTCCGACAAATTGTACTTCCAGCTCCGTACCGTTCAAGAGTAGCGTCATGCCGTCAAGGCGGTCTTCAAGCACCTTGCAGTTGAAGTCAGCCAAGGAACGCAGCGAGTAGTGGTATTTGCTCGCGCGCGTGTTTTGCAGCATCACGTCCCCTACTTTGTCATCGCTGTTGACCAACGCGAAGGCATCGTCGGGCAGTGCATCGAAGAACATCTTCTTTGCGGCTATGTAGTTGTCTACAGTCTTGTGATAGTCCAGATGGTCGCGTGTGAGGTTTGTAAAGATTGCGCCTGCAAATTTCAGTCCATCGATGCGATGTTGCGAACAGGCATGCGAACTGACCTCCATGAATGCATAGTCGCATCCAGCTTCTACCATATCATGCAGCAATCGGTTGAGCGTGAGGTGGTCGGGTGTGGTCTGCTTGGCTTCATATTCCTTGTTGTCGACCATGTTTCGCACAGTGGAGAGCAGTCCGGCCTTATATCCAAGTTTCCGTGTGAGTTCATATAGCAGAGTGGCAGTGGTTGTCTTGCCATTGGTTCCAGTAACACCTACCAGTCGCAGCTTCTCACTGGGTCGGTCATACCATTCGTTGGCAATCAGAGCAAGAGCCACAGTGCTGTCGTCAACAACGACGTAAGTGACATTTTGGACTTGTTCGCTGGGCAATTCCTCGCACACGATGGCCATTGCACCCATTTCTATTGTTTGACCTATGAATTTGTGCGCATCAACTGCAACTCCGCGCACAGCAATGAACATAGCACCGGGAATTACTTGTCGCGAGTCGCATGACACGTCGGTAATCATGATGTCGGTATTGCCCAATATTTCTTTAGGCTTCAGACTTTTGATTATGTCGTTTAATTTCTTCATTTATTAAGCTGTTCAGTAAGTGTAAATGTTGTTATCCATGTCTCAGTGTGAGAGTAATATTCTGTCCTCTTGTGAACGGTGATCCTGGTGCGATGCTCTGTGAAGTCACAAATCCCGAGCCGCTGAAGTGTACGCTCAAACCTGCATTTTCCAGTTGGCGTATTGCCTCTCTAACATTCAGGTTTCTCACGTCGGGCACCCCATTGGACGAAGTTCCAGGAGTACGAAATTTCTTGATTTTCGATTTTTCCATCGCCAACCCTTTGCGTAAGGTCTTTTCCTGTGACTTATTATAAGATGCATAGAACGTGGGCGGTGTGTAATTGTTGGCAACGACCTTTCCTTCATTGTCGATGGTCTCTGCATAACTGGGTGGTTCTCCCAGCAGTCCGCGTGCATACATTTTCAGAGCTACGTTTTTGAGTACCATACCGCTGCTTGCCCCTGCACCGCGATTAGCCCCCAACATGAGTACTATGCATGAATACTTTGGCTCTTCGTATGGGAAGAATCCGCAGAATGCAAGTCGTTTTTGAGAGCCGTATTGTCCGCCGCTGATGGTATAGGCAGTTCCGGTCTTTCCAGCAATCTCCACATGCTTGTCTTGAACCCATCTGCGTGCAGTGCCACGGCTGCCCCAGACCACGTCTCGCAGCATTACTCGCAGTTTGCGTGCATTTTCGGGGCTGCATACCTGCTGGCGTATGTAGCTGACAGGAACTATGGAATCGGGTTGGCCTTCTCTTGACAGTTTCTTTACCAGTCGAGGGCGAACATACTTGCCGTCGTTGGCGATTGCGTTATACATCGCCAGTGTGCTCAACGGCGGAATGAGCGTTGAGTAGCCGAATGCCATTCGCGTAAGTGCAATGCGGTCTGCGCGTTTGTTGCCCAAACGCTGGATGATAGGAGTCGTTTCGCCACCGATACCGGAATGGATGGGTTCAAAAAATCCCATGCCTTTCAACCTGTCGTAGAAACCACCTGGATTGCTGCCGTATTTGCTCACAATAATGCGTGACATTCCAACGTTGGAAGATGTCTCGATGATTTGTCTAGGGGTGAGCTGTGCGCCTCCGTGTGGATCCTTAATTGGTCGTCCTTCGTAGTTCCAAACGGTGCCTGTTACCATAGGTTTGTCAATATCGGTAATTACTCCATCTTCAAGTGCAATCATCATGGAAATGGGCTTCATTACAGAGCCGGGTTCAAATCCCAGCACGGCATTGTTGCGACCTTCCACGTAACCTTCTCCTTCTTTGCTTTTCTCGAGGTTTGATATTGCTTTTATCTCGCCGGTAGCCACTTCCATGAGTACACAGGTGCCCCATTGTGCATCGGTCTCGACACACATGTTGTAAAGTTCAGTTTCAACGATATCCTGCAGTGCAACGTTGATTGTAGTGGTTATGTCGTATCCTTTGAGTGCCGGGACGCTCTCTGCAGTGACGATGCCTGCATTCAGTTGGATTCGTTTACCTTCTCCGGGAATGCCGTAGAGCAAGCTGTCAAGAGCCATCTCCAAGCCTGAACGGCCGTGTTTTTGCGAACTGGAAGAGTCGGCAGCCACGGTGCCGATGCTTCGCGAAGCCATTGTACCGTACGGCTTACTCCGTTTTGCCTCTCGCTCGCAATAGAAACCACTTTTATTTTTACCCAGTCGGAAGAACGGGAAATTCTTCAGCCTTTCCCATTCACCATGTGAGAGCAATCGTCTGAACAGGCGGTAGGCATGTTTACCACGTTTGGCTTCGTAAGATGACAGGATTTCCTGCTGCCATTGTTGCGATGTGCGAGACGGGTCAAAAGAAGCAAGGCTGTCGCAAAGTGCAGGTAACTCGGCACGGAACACGCTGTCACGTTTTCCCACGGCTTCCCAGTCGATGCGTGCGGTGTAGAAGTGCATATTTGCTGCAAGCACGGTGCCGTTGTCGGCAAGTAGTTTGCCGCGTTCCGGTTCAATGCGTGTAATTTGTGTCAGTATGCTGTCGGCTTTTTGGTTCCATAGGTCGGCATGTATGACGGTTGTCTTCAGCATCTCAAATACTATGAGTGCCGAGAAAAGCAACATTGCCATCACTACCAGCAGATAGCGCAGAAAGATGTGTTTCTTGTTGTTCTGACGTTTGCTCTTTGTTTTCATTTCTTAGATAAATAATAAGGTGGACATTCTGGGTTAGATAAATCGATGTGCATGGTATCAACGTAAGCTTTCATTTGACTTTCGCGTATCATGGAATTATATTTTGCACTGGCGTTAACGCAATCGGTCTTGGCGTTGTCGAGTTCTGTCTTCAGATTCATCACCTCTTGCATCTTACTTTGGCATTCAAACTTGTTTCCGATGTACATAAGCATCAGTCCCGTTATGAAAATAATGAATAGGAAGTTGCGTTTGAAAAATTCCAGCGACAGGAAGGAACGGCCAAGAAGAAGGCCGTTCATTGTCTGGCTTGCCTTGCTGGCATGTTTCTTTTTATTGTTGTAGTCCGAAGCCATGTAATTATGATGTTGTTGGGATATGGTAAGTCTTTTATTTGCGATTTGTAAACTCTATATTTTTTCGGCGATACGCAGTTTTGCACTACGTGCGCGTGGATTCCTTTCTATTTCTTCGTCAGAAGGTACAATTACTTTGTTGTTTACGGCTTTAAGCTGACTGTTGATGTTCCCAAAAAAGTCTTTTTCTATTTGACCTTCGATGTTTCCGCTACGAATGAAATTCTTCACCAGGCGATCTTCGAGTGAGTGATATGTTATTATAACGAGTCGTCCTCCAGGCTTAAGCAATTCCAATGATTGCGTGAGGAGTCGTTTCAGGGCTTCTATCTCGTGGTTAACCTCTATGCGAAGCGCTTGAAACACTTGAGCCATTTCCTTCTTTTCTTGTGTGACCTTGATGAAAGGTTTTACCAACTCTATTAACTGCCCTGTGCTTTCAACAGGTTGCTGTGTGCGAGCCTTGACTATGGCGGACGCCATGCGCCGTGACTGCTTGAGTTCGCCGTAAAGGAACAATACTTGTGCCAGCCGTTCCTCATCGTAGGTGTTGACTACATGTGCTGCAGTGATTTGGCTTTCACGGTTCATGCGCATATCTAACGGAGCATCGGTACGGAAAGTGAAGCCACGTGTAGCATCATCAAAGTGGTGGAACGATACTCCCAGGTCGGCAAGAATGCCGTCGAGGGCAGTTACACCATGGAATTTCATAAAATTACTGAGGAATGCGAA
Organism: Muribaculaceae bacterium; assembly: GCA_017651515.1. Taxonomy (GTDB): domain Bacteria; phylum Bacteroidota; class Bacteroidia; order Bacteroidales; family Muribaculaceae; genus Sodaliphilus. Next base: position 9,818 of record JAGCCU010000074.1, read on the forward strand.
GTTCCCGTGTACAAATGTAAATCGATCGTCGTTCAGATTATTGGCGTATGCGTCAAGGTCTTGATCTAAGCCATAAAGATGTCCCCTTGTTCCCAGATTAGCCACAATAGCACGACTGTGTCCACCACCCCCGAAAGTGACATCAACGTAGGTGCCATCGGGCTTGATATCAAGTCCGTTGATGCACTCGTTGAGCAGTGCTGGTATATGGTAAACCTGTTGTAGCATGGCGGTATGTTTTTTATCAAAACTATCACTTGGGGGCTATTCTGCATTCAGCGTGTAAAATTACAAATTTTCGGCCAATAATTTGCATTTCTAAATTTTAAAATTTGCAATTTTGTATCAAAAAGTTATTAACAAGGTGTCTGAGGCCTTTATTGATGCAGCCTCTCTATAAATTCAGATTTGTAAATTAAGAATGGTTCTAAATAAGCATAAAAGAAATCCTTGAAACCGATTGGTTCCAAGGATTTTATCAGTAAATTAAATGCTATTACGCATCAGCCTTAATGCTATATCATAGACATTAAGGACGAAAAGTGTGTGTTTCTTATCTCATCAACTCTTTCAAGTTGGTCGTTACGTTGAGCATGAACGTGGTTGCACCGCTGTGTGGCTGAGCAACTGCCACACCAAAACCGAAGGCTTTTACTTTAATGCCTGCACCGGCAGAGAAACCAGAAAGGAAACTGCGCTGGTATGAAGACATGTCGCTACGCGTCTTATAGTTATAGCCCAATGCTACATACATGTTGTTTTTTGGAATGAACTCGGCTCCGAATACCAGATGCCTTAGCAGGTTGCGGCCGAAAGCATCGCGTTTCACAAGGTCGGATTCAGCATTATTTTTGTCGGCAGGCTCGTAGTAGTTGAGATACCACTTGGTGAGGTGGTGCGCTGTAAGCGACACACGGAATGGAGATTTGCCTATTTGCTTTGTGACGCCCAGTTGCACATCGACTGGCAATTTATCGCGCTGTTCGGCAAATTTCTTGATTTGTCCACCAAGGTTGGTGACTACCAGCGATGCAGAGAATTCATATCCAGGATCATAGTAGTTTACGCCAAGATCCACTCCCAATGCTCCGCCAGTGTAACTCTCGTACTTGGAGTAAATGTATTTTGCCGTTATACCACCGCGGAAAAAGTCGTTGATATCATGGCTGTAGGTTGCGCTTACCGCAATGTCGCTTGCATTGAACGAACCTGTGCTTACTCCAGTTATGTCATAGCCTTCCATCGAGCCGTAGCCGAAGTATTGTATTCCGGCAGCCCAGGCACCATGTTCTCCTGCACTCTTGCCAAATCTGGCGCCAGCAAAGTTGCTGCCACCAATGTAGCGCATGTAGTTAAGTCCAATCTGCTTGTTCATTTCTGGGCCCAGCAGAGCAGGATTTTGAGTAATGAGATTAATGTCGTCATCAATGATTGAGACGTTGTATCCACCTAATGCATATACATGGCTTGAAGGTGTGACAGTCAGGAAATTATAGGCAGTGCTTCCGTCCTGTGCACTGGCTGTAAAGGCCATCATTGCCATGAGTAGGATACTATATTTCAAAGTTAATTTATTAGCCATTAATTAAATGAATTTACTTAAAAGTTCTCAAGATTTTGCTTGGTATATGCAAGACTTGATTATTACAATAAACGTAAAGAGGTGCGTTATAGTATATTAGTTTACAATTTTTTTAACTGTGGGTGGGTATGGTAAAAATTGATGAAACAATATTAATCATTTACAAAAGTAAACCTGTTATTGTTGATAATAAAGAATTGTGACTTATATTTGCAGCCTAAAAGTTTATCAAACAGTAAAACTTTCATGTTATTAACACGCCTTCACATTACTATTGCATTACTATTGTTCACGATGTTTTCTACTGTGGCGCAGGTTCGCCATGTGACCACTGTCACGCCTGGTGCCGGAGCTTCGGCTTATGGTGACGTGGAGGTGTATGAGTTTGACTATGTGGATGTTCAGCCACAGTTTCCTGGAGGCGAGCATGGACTAGTCAATTATATTAACAAGACCCGTGTTTATCCATATCATGCCTACAAGAACCACATTCAGGGCAGGGTGCTTTGCAGTTTCATAGTGGGTACAGATGGCAAGGTGAGCCATGTGCGTGTTATACGTGGCGCTAATGATGACTCGCTCAACCGTGAGGCAATGCGTGTAATCAGCGAGATGCCACGTTGGACGGTGGGTCGAGTTGGAGGGACGGCAGTTCCAGTACGCGTTGTCTTACCAATCGCGTTCCGTCTATAGTATTTTTCAAAAATGATTTCTATACTTTGAAAATGGTAAAGTTGACTTTACCATAGGTGCGCCGTTGCACGAATTGTGTCATGGCGCTGAAGTCGTTGTTGCTGCTGTGTTCCACTATTACCAACGTGCCAGGCTTTACTATTGCTGAGTTGAGAATGAGTTGCGGCAGGTCGGGCAGTTGCGGCAGGTCATAAGGAGGGTCGGCAAAAATGATATCAAACTGCTGTCGGCAGGAAGCAATAAAACGGAAAACATCAGCACGTATCACTGTTGTTACTTCGTCGTTAAGTAGTTTTACCACCTTATTAATAAAGTTATACTGAGTGTGTGCTTTTTCCACGCAGGTGACACTGTGTGCTCCTCGCGAAGCAAATTCCAACCCCACGGCTCCAGTTCCTGCAAATAGGTCGAGGACTGTCAAACCTTCAAAGTCCACGATGTTACCAAGCACGTTAAAAAGGTTCTCTCGAGCCATGTCGGTAGTGGGTCTCGCTGTGATGTTTGTTGGAACGTCAAAGCGTCGTCGTCCGTATTTTCCGCTTATTATTCGCATGTTGCTAATAGGATTAGGTCAAGAGGTGCTTCGGTAGCATTGTCGCCCAGTCGCTGAGCGGCTGTAGGATATATGGCGGGCATCACAAATCTCACATACTCGCGAAGCTGTTGTGCGAGTTCATCGCGCATTGCACGGTTTCCGATAAGCTGTATTTCGTCAGACTGTGCGTCAAGGCCAAAGCTTTTCCATGTGTGAAGTGCCAGAAACGCAGCATCTGCAGTGTTGCGCACAGGGAAAGTGTTGGCGAGCATCATCTCAGCATTGCTATAGACCACCATGTCCATATAAGTGTCATGTATGTTGATGAACATCCGCAAAATAGAAGTTCCCGAGTTTAGCTTTTTGAAGTGTTCGCACAGAGGGTACAAGTGATGATAAATCGGAGCGTTGTTGAACGTTCGCATCAGGAAATTGTGTAATCCACGAGGCAAACCATAGGCAATGGCGACATTGCATTTAGTCAACGTGCAAGTATTTACGTCATAATCATCGTCGGGGAACATGGCGACATAATTCTGAGCAGCGATACTGATGTCGGCAGCTAACTCTTTTGGCATTATTACGAAATGTGGCGCATTGACAACTATTTCCACCTTGCCATAGTCATCGAGCAGCAGACTGTTGTCGTAAACAGCGTTCTCTACAGCCTTGGTCCATTCCATTCCGGTGTTTAACGGCATGGAATTAGTGATCAGTGAACCTTCCTGTGCTTTGCTGAATAAGATGAATTGCAAATCGTGTGGGTTCACTGTCAGCATGAGAGTCCATGCTTCAGGTCTTGTGATTGAAATGTCACCTGTCATTGTGTGTCGTTCACTAAGATGGTTTTTCAGTGGGCCGGAAGTTTGTCTTTCGACCCACTGAAATCCATTCATTGGTTAAAGTTTTAAGATGATGTTAATAACAGCATTGACGTCTTCAACGTCGATAAAGCCATTATTGTCCATGTCACCATTACCTGGATATTCACTTATGGTCTTCAACTTAAGTATGATGTTGATCATAGCGTTCACATCTTCCACGTCGATAATGCCAGAACCATCCAAGTCGCCCTTGATGCCAGCCGGCTCATCGGGTACTCGGCTATAAACGGTCTCTAAGGCTTTGATAGTCATTGAGTAGGCCTTGTCTTTTGTAGATGAAGACAAGTCGAGTTGAATACCCGACAATGTAATGGGGAAGTTGCTCATGTCTTCTGGGTCTATCCAATTAGCCGATGGCAATTCGATGACTTTGTCTCCGTATTGTGTGGTGTCGTCTAGAACTACGGTTGAAGTGGACAGGTGATGAGCACCGGCGTATAGACTGAATACAGCTTGCTTGACGGGTACATTACCGTTGTTGAATCGCAGTCGAATGGTGTCGGGTAGACTCCACAGCCTTATACTCTTCTTCATGGTTACGCATGGAAGACGGCCAGAAGTACCTGTATAATCCCATTGGAATCCTCCGTTATCTAATGGAGTTGCTGCGCCATCCTTTCCGCAACGCATGGTAAATGTCCAAGTGTCGGGGTTGAGAGCATCGGCACTCATTACGTGAGCCTTTGGAATCTCGACGTTAACCAGCAACGTGTCGGTGATGCCGTCAACGGTACCAATCACGTTTGTCGATCCATCACGCAGTCCTCTCAAAATACCTGTATTTGTGTCTATGGTGACTATGTCGCTATTAAGACTTTCCCATAACAGTGCTTCGCTCGATAAAGGCATGGCTGTGCCGTTCATTAAGCTCTGCACGTCGACTATCTGGTCGCGAAGTCCGTCGGTGATGATTGAATCGTTGACAAACGACATGTTGTCCAGTTCTTCTCCCACGATAACCATAGGCATTGACACGGTGATGTCTCCTAGATGACCAGTAAGCAAGTCAGTACCTATTCCGCTGGCAAAGAACGTGGTGTCGTTCTTGATTTTTCCGAATCCTTCGGGACATGATAGAGTCACACCTTTGACATCGGTGTCGACGAGCATGCCATACTGGTTGTATCCGAAGAAGTGAGGTGAATAGACCCCATATCGTGGCGTAGTGAGCTTGTAGTCCTGGAAGCGGATTTCGGCAATGGTGTTGTCGTTGGGAGCAGAACTAACGGCAAAAATGGCGTTACCCACTGCACGCATTGTGCCTTCACATGGGTTGTTTCGTTCTCCTAAAACGGTAGAGTAGAGAGTAGACGAACCGCCCCCATCAAGATTCATTGCTTCGGTAGCGCCGGCATAGCGTATGATGGCTGCCAGTCCCGAAGTTCGTATGCCTGCCGACAGCGTCTGTCGTCCGTCAACAACCAACATGTATACTTTCTGCCCTCCGTCACTATAGCCGATACTTGTGCGCGGGTGGCGACTAGGGCCATCAGCGCGTTCACTCTCAGTGTCAAGAATTATGCCGTCAGACAAAATACGTGGAAATCCAGAAATCACTTGGTCGGGATCAACGTTGATGCCATCGGTGGTACATTGTGAAACGAGTGAGATTTGGTCGCCTTCACCAAGGGCACTCAGGAAGTTTACAGCCTGACTGCCGCGGGCATGAAGTACAAATCCGTTTTCTGGAATGAGCATGTCGCCTTGTGTGTCTGGAGCCGACGTAATGATAAACGTGTTGGATCCTGATGGCTGGAATGTCTCACCATCGGCAAGGACTGCAGTTACCTCGCATCCCCCTAGAACATTGCTGCTGCTATAGTAGAATGAATTGTAGATTGTAATGGCATTGTTCTCTGGAGTGCCTTGTACGGGATTGATAGCCGATGCGTGAGCGGTGTTTCCATTTGCATCGGTAAAAGTCCCGTTATAGTCGAAATTGCCCACATATACCTGTCCTTGTTTATCGGCTGTGAAGCTCATGTAGTTGGTTGGGTCAGGTCGAGTGAGCATTACATTACCATCGCAAACGGTTGGTCCGACAGGTGCACCATACATAGCCTCGCCCCTGATGGTCTTTACGCCTGTATTGATGAAAAAATCACCATTGACACCTATGAACGGTGTATGTCCTGGTGACGTGTGGTGTCTTGCCATCGACTCCAGGTTTTGGCATTGCGCCATGTGGTCGCGGGCAATGATGCATTCCATCGAGGTATAGGGGTTTGAGAGGTCAACGGTGGTATAGAACGTGCGCAGGTTTATGCTGCCGTTGTGTATCCAGAGCGAGGTTTGTGTAGTTCCTGGCCCGATTACGTTGTGAAATAGCGTATCTACAATGTAGTTGTCGCCATTTATCACAATGCTTCCCGAAGCCCCTGCGCTGATTGCCGTACATGCAATCAGCAGTAACGAGAGTAAGTGTTTTCTCATCTTAGTGGTTCTGATAATTGTAAAAAATGACCGCGAATCTGGCGAAGTCCACTTCCGCGCGGTGGCGCTAGGGAAAGTCGCAAAATTCGCGGTCGCAGTCAGACTATGTCAGTCAAGTAAACATGACTGGTTATATTATAACTTTAGGATGATGTTGATGATTGCATTCACATCTTCAACGTCGATGTAGCCGTTACCATCCATATCACCATTACCGGGATAGTCGCTCATGTTCTTGATCTTGAGGATGATGTTGATGGCTGCATTGACGTCTTCCACATCAATGATACCGCTATTATCAAGGTCGCCCATAAGGCCGGGTTCTGGACCTGGCTCGCCGTGAGGCTTCACGTTCTTACCCATGCGGTATACGCCGAAACCATTCTGGCACTTGTAAGTAAGGATGGTCACGTATTCGTTGCCGTCTTCGTCTATACCAGGAATTGCTTCAATACTGTGGATGCGGATACCGCTGTCACTGGTGTGTCCTAGTGAGTCAGCAGGAATCTGCCAGTACTTCACCATTGATGACAGAGCAAGGCTCTCATCGAGTTCAACGAGGTTTGCTTGGCATCCGTGTCCGTCACCCTGATACTGACGGATAGAGTAGATCATGAAGTTCTTGCCATCGAGGTGGAACTCAGTGATACCGTTTGTTCCTGCTTCGGGTTGGAGGTCAAAACTTTCTACGTTATTGAAGGTGTCATACATTTCACCAGAGACTGTGTAAAGAGCAGGAGCGTTGTAGAAGCCGTCAATCCAGAACAGCTCACCGTCATAAAGGTTGTCTTCGCTTTCGCCAAGACACATCTTGATGAATGGAGCGAATCCCCAGCTGGCGATTTCTTCCGAGTTGGTTTGAGTTTCGGCACTCCATCCTTTTGGGAATTGAGTTATCTGAATATGATAGTCAGTACCGTCAAATCCAGGCTCCCAGGTATCGCCTTGGTCTGCGTGCCAGCGATAGATCAGGTCGGAGCTTGCACCGGCAGCCATGATGTTGCATTGTTCCTCCTCGCGGGTGATGTCGCCCATCACGTCGATATAGTCGATGCGGGCACATACTTCCTCTTCACTTACGGCCTTGATCAGGGTACCTTGTGATGTCAGGGCACCTGTTTCGATGTCGACAGTATAAACATCGAACTGACGAGTAGCTTCGCTGGCATATTGTGACAGCCACAGGTGACCAAAATGGTCTACGCCGATGTTGTTTGCCAGCAGTGATGCCTGAGCGGTATTACCATAAGGAGCACCGTTGAGTGTCAATGGAACGTCGCCCAGATATTCACCTGTCTCTACCGAATAGCGATAAATTATGCATTGAAATGCGCTTGTGGTGTCGTCAATCTGATAGATGTATTGCGGAGAGCAAGTCTGTGCAATCAGTACTTCACCGTTGTAGATAGTAGCACGGCGGGCATAGTTGTTAGCTAATGGGAGAGCGCTGAATTCCAATTCTCCGGTATGAACTCGCGAGATAATCCAGTCATTTACGAGTTTGTAATCACCCACTTGTTCATAGGTCTGGCCATCGGTGCCAGCCATCATGCTTGAGAAAGCCAAGGCACCTGTTGCGAGAAACAGTAAAAATTTCTTCATGTGAATCAATAATTTATAGATTAATAAAAGATGATATTTGTTCGCCTAATAAATCAAGCAAAGTAAGTGTTTTTTTCTCATTTATACAAATAATAGCGACAAAAAGTGCTCAATTTCACTTATAAACCATTACAAATAGAGAGAATATAGCTAAAAGAAAAGACCCAATCTCCATTCAACAGAGATTGGGCCAGTGCAGTTTTGCTTGAGTGATTAGAAGAGATTGGTGAGTCGTGGGTTTATGCACACTCCCAGAATCTTGTCATTGTTGTCATTGTATTTTTCGACCTTGCCGGTGGCCGGATTGAAGAAACTCAAGCCTGTGGTGTAGTTCTTTTCGCTCTTGGCAGCGCGGAATCCGAAATAGACGCGATGGTCAGCATCATTGTAATCAACAGCCATCTGAGTGGTATAAACACCTTCGGCATCGGTGGTGTTGATTGGATCGGCATCCATTTCAATGAACTTAATATATTTATCATAGTTTACAGTCTCGCTAGGTCCGGGAAGGGCATATTGTGTGAAGCCCACGCCAGGAGTCGTGCCCTTTGTCATCCATACATAGAGATAGCCCAGGTCTTCATCAAGAGTAAATGCGCGAGGCTGCGTCGTGGGCAGTACGATGGGATGTGGTATTGGAGTGCCTGCGGCAGTCTTGCCTATGTCGCTTACACTGAAGCGATATATCCCATATCCCGAATAGTTCTTGCCCCACCAGAACAGACCAGTCTTGTCGATGTAGATTCCGGTGTGGATAGCGCCATAGGCGATGCCTTGACCATAATATGAGAGTTGGTTGTTGACCACGAAGTATCCTGCAGTGCTACTGAACACCGTCTGTTCAATTTCGCCTCGAGTGGAAAGCGGTATTCGGCGTATTCCGGTGTTACGGTCGGTGTAGTAGAGGTATTCATCGTCAGCAACGCCCTGGAATGGGTCGTTGAACGCCTGCTGTCCGACGTTTGTGATCATGATGTTTACGTTTGTGCCATCAGCGCTCATGACGGTGATTTTACCATCACCGAGTGTTCCGGTCTCGTCGTTGACATAGTAGTATTGCTTACCGCAATCGAGGATGTAGATGTTATCCTGTTCAGTGACACCTTCATCGGTAGCGATTTTTTCGGTAGCAAAGACCAGTGTGGTAGGCATGTTGCCGCTGTTTACCCCCATGTCGAATGCAAGGTTCTTTGTGCCTTCAGGCAAGTTTTCCTTGTTGATCAGCTTATAGGCCTTGATGTTTCCTCCCAGCTCAGCATAGTAGATGGTAGGTGCGGGAACGTTAGAGCCGACCTGCACGTTCACATAGGAGTCTTGCAGACGGCGGTTTTCTCCATTAACGTCAAAGTATGTCTTCAACTCAATGCGCTGTGAGCCTATGTTGCGGAACTTGAGTTCGCCGGGGTTTTCTCCAACGTAGGTAGAGATTGGCTTACCGTCGGCCGTCATGGTGCCATCGGGGAAAGTCCACTCGTAGGAGCATTCCAGATGTTCTGGATTAGGCAACTCGATGCCCAGTTTCACAGTCACGTCGTTAATGACAACAATGGGTGCACTCTGTTCAGTTACCGAAAGTATGGGTGCGATGTCGTAAATAAGCAGCGGATAGGTGCAAGTACCCACTCCGTCAAGTGTCAGCGACACTTGGTAGAGTCCTGCTTCGCGATATTTGTGCTTTGGATTTGCCTCGGTCGAAGTAGTGCCATCGCCGAAATCCCACTTGGGCGTTCCACTCTGTGAGGACGTATTGTTGAACTGAATGGTCGAAACGACGTAGAAGTCGAGCGTGTATTCATCTCCATCAACATTGTAGGTAAAGTCAACGTCCTTGTTTGGGAAGTTTCCGTAGTCGGGCTCTTTCTCGACACAAGCCTGAAGGGCAAGTGTCGCAAGTGCCATGATAGCGATATTTCTTAGAAATTTCATAGTGTCGAATCATTAATTAATTGATACTTCCTTGTTGTCGGTAGTCTTACCATACTTGCCGTTGTTGTCATACACTCGGAACTCGGGTAACAGCGAGTAACTGCGGTTGAAGTTCACGGCATAGCTCTTTTCGGCAGAATCGTAAATCCAGTCCTCAAATGGAATGGAACTGATTAGTTCTTTCCAGTAGGGCATGTACTCATGACGTATGTAAGTGATGCGTCCACCAGTGTTGTCACTGAATCGGCACATTATCCAAGGCGAAGACTTGTAAATCTCATAAACCTTAGCACCTGAAGGAGCTTCACTTTGTGAGTTTATCTCATGAATGGTGGTAACGCCATTCTCCACTGTCTCGTAGTAATAATGATCTACCTCATTAGTTGTGTACCATGCGTCCGACTTGTCACCGGTCTCGGTCACAGTGGGGAACGAAACTCCATACTTGGCGTTCAGTGCTTCAAACTGCTCGGCTGTGAAGTCATAGTTGATGTAGATGTTGCGAATGTCATTGTAATAGACGCTGTCGCGAGTGAGATATGTTATCATGTGATCAACAAACTCCTTTTTAAAAGTAGAGGGGTAGTACTGATTGAACTTTTCCTCATCCCACGTGGTTGGAGCGGCCCATGTCTGTGGTGCCAGCGTTCGGCTGGTTGGGAAAGAGTCGTTAAGTACATATTCGTGTCCGTCCCATTCAGCTTTGCTGTGCGGGAAAGTTTCCTGCATCTGCATGCTGCGCACGGTATCGGCCTGTGCTATCGATTTTGTGTAGGCAAGTGCCGATGTGAGCTTGCTGGTGGCTTCGGCCGTCTGGTCTCGCTTGATCATCGCCCAGACTTCGCTATGGTCAATTTCCAGTCCTTCGGCAGTATAGTATTTTGCCTTGAAGGTGGCGTAGTTGCCGGCTTTGACAAGGACAGAGTTTTGTTCCCAGTCAACGGTGGGAAGCATCTGCCCGATGTCCATATATTCGGCAAACGGGTCGTGAACGGCGCAAGAGCTCATTGTCACAGCCAGAAATGCCGTCATTGCTATATAAATATATGATTTCATGTTGTCGTTATTTTGAAATATTGAAGTTCATTAAAACGTATCAAATCATTCTTCTCCTGTCAGTGACTTCACTTCTCCATAATCATGAGCCCAGATCATAGGCTTTTGGAGCCACTTGTAGTTCTTGTAAGCACCAAGTCGCTGAAGTTCGCTTCTGTTGTACTTTTCTTCGGTCTCTGGGTCGTAGTTCAGACGCTGAATCCAAGTATTCTCTTTTTCGGCTTCGGTAAGACCGTCAACCCAATATGCTGCATATAGATTATATGGCCTGCGGAGTGTGGGATAGATGATTTCGTTGTTGTCGCCTATTCCGTAACGATTGCGGTTGTTGCTGTAATGATAGCGTCGCATGTCGGTCCACTGTTCAGGTTGCAGATACATAGCAATGTACTTCTGTTGCATCAGGTCGCTAAGTGTGAATTCGCTGGGGTTGAAGAAGCAGTGCTTGTTGCCTCGTTCGGTAACCTTGTGTACAAAATAAGTGGTGACTTCGCGTCCACGTATTATCTGCGTAGTATAGTTCTCATAGTCGTCAAAGAACGATTGCATCTGCATTTCCCATGCCTCTTTCGACTCATAGCCGGGTTTACCTCCAGCTATTGCATTTCCGGGATAGTTGTTCTCTTCCTGGCTGTTGGGGTATTGCTTCTGGAAGAACTCGAGATGGCGCTGTATGTTCCATTCTGTTGCTTCCCTTGTGAGGGCGCATGCTTCTGCTTTGCGTCCTAGCCAGTAGAGAGCCTCAGCCTTGATGAAGTAGAGTTCCTCCATTGTGAAGATGGGGTTGTAGCAGTCGTTAGCACCTGCATATGCGCCCATGTAGAGGTTGGGATAGTTGGCAATCTTGAAGCTTGAACCCATGCCGATGTTGTTTTCCAGATAACGCATCTTGATGCGCTCATTGGGATTAGAGGCTGTGCTAGGTCCAGTGCGTGCAATCATCAGCAGTGCGCATCGTGGGTCATTGGCAAAACCGTCATTGCGGCCGCCTTCACCGCCGAAAACACCGCAGTTGTTCTCGTCATCAACCGAGTTGAGTCCCAGCAGGTCAACCATGAAGAATTTCGAAGGTATGGCGCTGCCAAGTAGGTTGGCACGTGATTCCCATGAGTTGATGACAGGCTGCGCAACGCTCCAAACGGCATTCTGTGTGCCTGTGCCGCCATCGAAGTTGTAGCGAGGCTCATTGCCGAACCATGCACCGTAAAGCAAATCGCCTTTGCGCCATTGATTGATGGCTTGGTCGGCAGCATCAATGATTTTCTGGCACATAGTTGGACTGCGATCCACGTTGGGGATGTGGCGAAGCAGCAAACGGGCCTTGATTGCATAAACAAGTCCTTTCCATTTTTCAAGATCGCCACCATATACGCGGTCTTCGATAAACGATATTTTCTCATTGTTTTCATTCTCAGTAATAGATTTATCCTCATACATGGCGATGAGATCATCAATCTCCTGCATCATCCATGCATAGATAGATTCCTGAGTATCGTAGGTCGGTGCATTGACCAAGTAGGCCTGGCTGCGAGGCATGTCGCCGAATGCATCGGTTGTAAGCTGTGTTGACATCAGCATGATGGTACGTGCGATAAGCTCGTAGTTTGGAGAGTTGATGTCATGTGAATTGTTCACCAGATTGAGAGCATTTTTTCCGATGTCATAGAAGTGGCGGCGCCACATCGGGTGACGGTTCATGGTGAGCATTTCCTGCTCGCACTTGTAAGAGTATGCGCCTATCGAACTTTTGCCACCTGTGGTGAGCATCTGTGAGAAATAGGCATAATATTCAGCGTGGTCATAGACGATTTGCTGTGCATAGAACACAAGCACGGGAAGACCTACTTTTGCATTGATTACGTGTGCCTTGTCGGGGTTGACATTGTCGTCCAACACGTCGTTGCAACTCACCATGACAATGCTTGCTAAAAAAAGCGAAGCTATTAATAATATCTTTTTCATAGTGTTGTCGTATTAGAAAGTGGCTTTAAGTGTAAAGTTAAAACTGCGTGTGCTGGGCACGTTGTAGTTGTCGATGCCCATGCCGCCGGTACCACCGGCGGTGCTGGCCAAGATGGCGGGATCGTTGCCTGAATATTTTGTTAGCAGGAACAAATTTCGTCCTGTGAGAGTAGCAGTGAGTCCCTTGACAGGCCAACTCTTCTTGAACATTGGCGTGAAGTCATAGGCGAGGGTCACATAACTCAGACGTACGTAAGAACCGTCCTCGATAAAGTTGGACGATACTTGGAAGTAGGTGTTGATGAAGTTCTGGTCAAGTACTACAGGGGTAGTGTTAGGCACATAAGTGACGGTGCCGTCATCTCCTGTCACTGCTTGTACGCCTTTGAAGATTATTTCGCGGTTGCGATATTTATCATAGAGGTGATTAGTGCCATTGGTAATCAGGCTTCGGCCGGTTACGTTGACAACGTCTCCGCCGAAACGTCCGTCAAGCAGGAATGACAGACTTGCATTTTTATATCTGAACGAAGAACCCAGGCCGAGTAGAAAATTTGGCTCACGATTACCGATGTAGAGGCCTTTCTGTGGGCTTATGATGGGGTATCCGTCAGCATTACAGATGACGTTGCCATCAGGATCTCTCTCATAGTCCTTACCCGAAATACCGGTAGAAGACCCATTTAGGCGAGCTACTGGGAATATGTCACCGTACTGTGTACCCTGGATCTCAATTACGTCTTCTGGCAACTTTGTCACTCGGCCACGGTTGAACGAGTAGTTGAGTGTAGCTGTCCAGTCGAAATCTGCACTCTTGATAATGTCTTGTGCGAGGGTTACTTCCATACCGTGGTTCTTGATGGTTCCCTCGTTTCGAGTCTGAAGGATTGTACCTGAAGCAGGCGATACGCGTACCGAGACAATCTGGTTATCAGCCTTTGTCTCATAGTAGGCTATGTCGAGTCGTGTGCGACTGTTGAAGAATCGCAAGTCGGCACCGATTTCCCATGAGCTGTCCATCTCTGGCTCGAGGTCAGTGGCACGCGAAGTGGTCGGGTCAACACCGTAACCGCCATCGGGGAAGGTCACCCACTGTTTGTAGGTGTCGGTAAACAGATATGCCGGGCAGTCCTTACCTACCTTTGCCCAGTTACCACGAAGCTTTCCGTAAGAGAACCATTTGTTCTGTAGGTGGAAAAGTTCGCTGAAAATTACACCGGCGGTGATTGATGGGTAGGAATAAGCTGTTCGTGCAGCCTGCAGCAATCGCGAAGAAGCATCGCGGCGGTAGGTGGTTGAAATTTGTGCAATGCCCTTGTAGTCGAATCTGAGTTCACCGAAGTAGCCATACTTGTTCCAGCGCGAATGGTAGAGCGTCGGGCGATTGCTTGCCAGCAGATCGAGAATTACGCCCTTGTCATTCGATGTTGTGTTGAAGTATGTATTGGCGAAACTGTAGAATTCTCCGCCGAGTTGGAACCAATCATTGCCTATAGATGATTCAAGACCTTTGCGCTCTTTATATTCCATACCATAGAGCAGGTTGAAAGTGAAGTCCTCGGCAAATGTCTTTTGGTATGTACCTATGAACTGTGCTGAGAACTGCTCTCCACGGGATGGTTCGAAACTTACTGAACCGTACTTGTACCACAGACCTTGTCCGTTGAGCTGTGTGATGAGGTCTTCGGGCAGTTCCTGACCGTCGGTAGAAGCCCAGTCGGCAATATAGTCGCTCAGGTTATAATGCAGGTCACCATCGTAGTAACGCGGTACTGTATAGGCATCGTACATCGAGTAACCTTTGTCATAACCTATTTTTCCTGTCAGCACCAGGTCCTTAATGGGTTCGTATGAAAGTTGGCCATTGATCATGAAACGGTTGCTTTCGGTTACGCTGCTGTCTTTGTAGCGACCATAATATGGCGAGATGGCAGCAGTTATTCGCTCACGGTCGAGCATCACTTCCCAGTTATCGTATGTTGCGCCCCAGTTGACGTGGCCTTCTGTAGTCTGGTAGTCGGCCATGTTCTTGTTTCTGCCCCAATAATAGGGTGTTGACATTGAGTTGCCAAATGAGCGTGCCTTGGTGTTGATGATGTTGGTTGAGAGTTGGAATGTCACCTTGTCCGATGGCTTGTATGTGCCTTTGAGGAAAACAGTAATTTGCTTCTTGTAGTCCTTGGGTACGATACCGCTATGGTCAAGATAAGCAACCGAAGCATAGGAGTTGAATTTCTCGGTGCCACCTGAGATGGAAACGTCGTATTTCTGCATAAGACCATTTTTCAGGAAGTCGCCTACATTATCATATCGAGTGTCATTGGCTCCAAAGTATGGTCCCCAGCCGCCACCGTAGGTGTTTTCTTTATACATGCCCTTAGTACCAGGTGTGAACATTGACTGGATTTTCGGCACACGCATCGGGGTGTTTATCTCGAGGCTTGCACTTGCCGAGACTTTTACTGTTCCGTCTTTACTACCGCTTTTGGTGGTAATCATGATTACACCGTTGGCGGCTTCCTGACCGTAAAGTGCACTTGCGGCAGCACCTTTCAGCACGGTCATATTCTCAATGTCGTTGGGGTTTAAGTCACCCAGCGAAGAACCTTGACCTCGAATTGCCACACCATCGACGATTAACAGTGGCTCATTACTCTGAGAGTTGTTGACCGATGAAATGGCGCGGATAATCACCTGTGTCGAAGAGTTGGGTGAACCACCACCAGTGTTGACTTGCAGACCAGCTACCTTACCTTGCAGTGAATTAGCAAAGTTGGTCGAGCCGCCGGCTGTCACCTGGTCGCTGTCGAGTGTCTGTACAGCGAAATTCAGTTTCTTTTTCTCTTGGGTCTGTCCCATTGCGGTGACCACGACTTCGCTCAGCACTTGGGCATTGTCGGTAAGTTCGATGTTGATCACCGACTTTCCTGCGGTCACTTTAATGGAAACGGGATTCATGCCCACGTATGACACGTCGAGCACTTCTCCATCGTTCACTTCGATAGAGTATCTTCCGTCAAAGTCGGTTGCCGTGCCTCGAGAGGTGCCATGCACTTGAACGGTTGCACCTATGATAGGCTCGCCGTCGGACGCCTGTGTCACCACTCCGGTCACCGTGCGCGCATAGGCGAGCACCGCAATCACGGAAAATAACAGAAGCAGTAAATGTTTCTTCATAATGACGTTTGTTGTTAGTTTATATATTTATATTGTTTAATCGTGAAAATTAGCCACTTGGTTAGAATATGGCATAATAACCCACAAATTTACAAAACCTTTTTGAAATTTCAATGATTATGTAGAATAAATGAATACGTTTTAAGATTTTTTAGGTTAACTACTTTTATTTATAGTTTTTAACAATCCATTATTATGTTAGGCCAAGTTTTTTTAGGAGAAAATTAGGCTGACGGATGGAAAAGGCTTAATTTTGCAGATAATAATTTGACTTGGCATCAATGATTGATGAACGTTTTCATAGTTTCGAGGACGATGTAACTGACGTTGCTTTACCGCGACAGTTTACATGGCCATTCCATTATGTGCCGCATAGGTTGTGCGTGATAGCAGCACAGCAAGTGCAGCGATATGTGAGTTCTCGCATCGATTGGGTCGTTGAACTGGCTGAAGGCAAGATGCTGGGTGTACTGGTGGTCACTGATGCTGACGGTCAGCTGGGATTTCTTGCTGCTTATTCCGGCAATCTGGCTGGGCGCAACGATCATCCATATTTCGTTCCGCCTATTTATGACCTGCTCAATCCTGAAAGCGAGTTCAGGCGCGGTGAGCGTGAGATTGTCGAAATCAACAACAAAATAGATTCTCTTGAGCAATCTGAAGAATTGAAACTTCTACATGAACGCCGTTCCGCTATGATTGTAGACCAGGATGCTGAATATGGGCGGTATAAGCAGGAATTTGATGCAGCTAAGGAAAAACGTCATGCTATGCGTGCCGCGGCACAACTCACGGATGAGGAAAGGGAGGCATTGCTTCACGAAAGCCAGTTCCAGAAAGCCGAACTCAAACGTATCAGGAAACGACATAGTGAGCAACTTTCCGACATTGATTCAAAGCTCGCAGAATTGCAAGGGGAGATTAACGAACTGCGTTGTAAGCGTAAGGCTATGAGCGAGGCTTTGCAGCAACGGTTGTTTGAGCTGTATGTAGTACAGAATGCACATGGCGAATGGCAGTCAGTGGGCAAGATTTTCAGCGATTATGCCATTCAGACCGAACGCCCTCATCTGTCGGTACCACCAGGTGGAACAGGCGAGTGTTGCGCCCCGAAGTTACTGCAGTATGCTTATGTAAATGGTTTGCTGCCAGTGTGTATGGCGGAGTTCTGGTGGGGCGCATCCCCAGCTGGTGAGGTGCGTCATCACGGGCATTTCTATCCTGCATGTCGCAGCAAGTGCTTGCCGTTGCTCACCTTCATGCTGCAAGGATTGGATGTTGAGTCTAATCAGTTAGCGGTTAGTTCTTGTGATGACATTGAGGAATTGTATGATGATGAATGGCTCACTGTTGTAAACAAGCCGGCAGGAATGCTTTCAGAGCCAGGCAAGTTGCTCAGCGATTCCGTGCTCACGCGCTTCAAGACGCGTCATCCCGAAGCCACGGGACCGGTATTGGTGCATCGACTTGATCAGGAAACGTCGGGATTGTTGGTTTTTGCAAAAGACAAAACAACGCACAAAGAACTGCAACGGCAATTCGCAGAACATGAAGTTCGCAAGAAATATATGGCATTGCTTGATGGTATCGTGGAGCCAGATGGAGGCATTATAGACTTGCCTCTGCGTCAGAACGCTGCCGACCGACCGCGGCAGATGGTTGACTTTGACGATGGCAAGCGGGCGGTTACGATGTATGAAGTGCTGGAGCGTACAACCGACGGCAAGACGTGGGTGATGTTCTCGCCTGTTACAGGCCGCACACATCAACTACGTGTTCATGCGTCACATCTTCAGGGATTGGGGATTCCCATTGTGGGAGACATGCTATACGGCATCGCTGCTGACCGCCTCATGCTTCATGCCACTTCCATTACGTTCATGCATCCTGCCACGGGCGAGCAAATGACCATCACCTGCCCTTTTCCTCAATAACCTTATTCACCTCAGCCATAATAGTGAGGTGATGTGTTATTGTCTAAACTCAAGGGGGATAGTGAGTTTGAAAATGAGTAAGTAGTAGGCAATCTGTTACGCCAGTTCCTTGCTTCAACTGTTGAAATCACAGAAATTATACTTTGGCATCACCTTTTGGAAACGGAACATGCCGTCACCGTCATCTTCCATTATGTCGCGATCGTTGGGGTCTGGGTGATGGCTGTTGAAGAACTCCACGATATGGAAACCGCAGCGGTTTACATAAAAGTGGATGTTCCTCTTTTCAAAGTAAGGTGTGACAGTCTCCCATACCATGACTTCTGGGTGCATTCGTTCCACTTCGCACCACGCTTTATAGCCTATTCCCTTGCTGTGAGCCTTTGGTGAGACGAAAAGCAGTTCTAGTTCTCCTTTGTCTTCAATTACACTGATGACCACGCCACCGACTTTCTCGTTGCCAAGCATAATCCTGTACGCTTCGGCATTTTCTCCGTCGATGGACTGTTCAATGGTGTCGCGTGAGATAATCTCGCCTTCTTCTTCGAAGTGGTTGTCACGCATCCCGAACTCCTCGGTAGCACCATACTTGAATGCCTCTTGATTGTCACGGATAAACTGCTCACGGTCGTCCGCTTCCAATGGAATGAGTTTTATGTCCATATAATTACATAATTAAATGCCGTTTGTATTTTATAATTGCAACCGTCTCATAAATCAAGTTTATAACACACGCATTCCTTGTCGTGGTAGAACTCGGTTGCTCCCCATCGTTTCCAATATTGATGGGTCTTGAGGTGGTGTAGCACAGGTATGAATATGAAGTCGTATTGACCTTTCAATTCGGGCATTATAGACATGATCATTTCATAGTTGAGACGTGTTCCTCGGTAGGGCTCTGCAACGATAAACGAGAAGACGGCTATATAACTAAGACTGTTTAAACTGGCAAGGAGTTTTGGAGCATCAACTAGAATCTGCGGCGTCTCTTCCTCAATGTGGTAGTCACTCATGTTGAGCAGCCCGATAATTTTTCCATCGGCATCCATAGCCTTGACGCTAAATGGCCAGTTGAAGTGCAGATTGCGCACCCAAGACTCTACTTCAGCGCGGTCGAAACCATATTGCCGCACCATCCAATCAATGGTCAACGGAGCATCGTCTGGAGTCATTCTATGCAATGTGTACTTCATTGTAACTTAATAATATTTCAGGGTGATAAGATAGTTTTGCTTTACGGAGACCAGGAAGCCCCATGTCTTCTTCTCGGTTTAGATAGGTGTATTGTTCGGACAGGTGTTGTGCAAACTGCTGGTTGATGATGGCAAAAGCACCTTCAACACGACGGTCGGCTTTCTCAACACAGATGTCGAAGGTGTCGGTGGTAAGTGCAGAACCGTAGGTGAAGGCCACCATACTTCCGTCAACAAAGATGCTGCCACCAATCATGCCCAGCGAGTCCCAATGAGAGAAAATAGTCTCCATCACGCGTTTCTCAGCATTGATGGTCACACTTGCCTCCTTTTCTTCCTGCCATATCTTCGTGAGGTGACGACATTCGTCGAAGAGTTCAGGAGTGAGAGGGCGGTATTCAAAGTCGGGATGTTCAGCACGAAAACGGTTTATGTGATTGCGCTTCGCGTTGAGATGCCTCCCTCGAAGTGAAGCTAGGTCGTCACGACGGTAAATATAGTTGTAGAGATCACGGCAAGGCTCAATCTCAATAGTGTATCTTGAACGAAAAATATCAAGAGCCTGAGCCTGTGAATCATCAAGACCAATGAGAGTCAATTTTCCTTTGCTGTCTTCAAGCAAGGCTTCAATCAGTTCTATCTGTAAGTCTGTTGCTGTACAGACCATATATGCCCACTCTCCTTTAAATGTGTAGCGTAGCACCACAACATCTTCAAGTACGCATACCTCGGTGTTGAACCAAAACTGCCAGCCTACGAGATTTGCAAATGTGAAGTTACAGTTGCGCCGCCCAGCATAGAGCGATATCGCCTGTACCGACTCACGGTCAGACAGTGTTAATGGGTGAAATGTCAGCGTCATATATCAGTGTCTTTTCTGTCTTCTTCCTTTTTCCGAGCCACGTTGTGACAGTGATGTCCTTGCCGGTACGTGGCAAAGCGTAGCTGGAAGTTTATGATTCGCTGTTCTCGTTGATAGGGTTGTCGTCGGTTACTGGGACGGTAGCAAATAGGCCGCTCTTTTTCTTATTCTTTTTGTCTTTTTTCTTCTTTTTTGAGCCGCCGGTAGGGTCGTATGGCTCGTGCAGCACATATTCACAATAGTAACTGATGATGAGGGTGGTGAGTGGGAGTGCGATAATCAGTCCTATGAAGCCCAGAACGTAAGCCCACACCGATAACGATAGGAACACTATGGCAGGATTCAGTCCCATGGCCGACTTCATGATGGCGGGTATGAGAATCATGTCCTGTATGACTTGACAGATGCAGTAGGCTGCTATCGTCCATCCGAAGAGCACCCAGAAACTACCACCAGTTGCTACTGATGCCACCAGGCAAAGGAAAGCAGCCACAGGGATTGAGATGAGCTGCAAGTATGGCACCATGTTTAAGATGCCGATAGAAAGACCGAAGACAATTGCCATTGGCAACCCTATGATATAGAACTCGATGGCGAAGATAATACCGACGCATAACGACACCAGTGCCTGACCGCGGAAGTAACGGCTCATGGTGTGCTGCACGTCACCCGCCACCTTGTAGGCCGTGTTGCGGTATTTCTTAGGGATGGCATTCTTGAAACCGCGACTGAGTTTGTCGAAGTCAAGCATCACGAAGAACATATACAGCAGTACGATAAGCCATGAGGCAATGTTGAGAATTACGCTCAACGTGCCGCCAACAAACGACCATGTGCCTGTTGCCACCTGATTGATGATCTTCATCCACTGCTCTTTGCTGAGCAAGGTGTAGAGCTGCTGAACATCAACATATTGGCGAATGTAGTCGTGCACGGCAGCTGGAATGTATGGCACCGAGAACGATGACTTGGCATATGCCGTGAGCATCTTCGCCATATCAGTAATTTCGTCAATCAAGTAGGGGATGAGGAGCCACAAAGCAAACCATAGTATACCAATGACTAGTACCAAAGTGAGGACCACCGAAATCAGTCGGTTCCCAATCTTCAACTTGTTTTGGAAAAAACCTACGATGGGATCGAGGATGTAAGCCAGAATAAATCCCACCACGAATGGCAGCAGGACAGGTGACAGATAATTAATGACATATATAAGCACCGCAATGGTAAGGCACGAGAGTATCATGCGCACCACGCGGTCAAAGTCATATTTCTTTACGTTTTCTTCCATAATTGTATGGTGATTAAGTTATGGCGGCAAAATTACATAAAAATGATTACAAATAGAATTTTGAAACAATCATTTTGATTTGGTTTTAATCAAGTTTCGTTATTAACTGGGATTATTTCGTGACTTATTTGTAACTTTGCATCATAAGAATAATAAAAAATGAAACGATTGTTTGAAGTATGTGCTGGCAATCTGGCCAGTGTGGAGGCGGCTGCTCAAGCGGGAGCCGAACGAATCGAGCTGTGTTCGGCATTACCGCTCGACGGGCTTACGCCCTCCCTTGACACGTTGCAGCAAGTAAGGAAGCAATTTCCCGACATCAAGGTTCATGTGCTCATCCGTCCACGAAATGGGAACTTCGTATATAGTTCGGATGAAATTGACGTTATGGAACGGGAGATAATTGCTATGCTGCCGTGGGCTGACGGTATAGTGTGTGGTGCGCTTACTGCCGATGCCGACGTTGACATCCCTACCATGCAGCGTTTCATTCGTGCCGCACAGAGCAAGCCATTTACCTTCCATCGTGCATTTGATGTGTGCCGCAATCCTCTCATGGCATTGGATCAAATAATCGGGTTGGGGTGTGACCGCTTACTTACCTCGGGACAGCAACCCACGGCAGAGCAGGGTGTAGACCTGTTGCGACAGTTGCAAGAACTCGCTGCTGGGCAAATTATCGTCATGCCAGGCGGTGGTGTAAATTCTAATAATGCACGTCATATACTGGATATGACTAAATGCCATGAAATCCATGGATCGGCTTCGATGGGTACTGGCATTACTCAGCCAGATGAAGTGCGGCGAATTATTGCATCGTTAGAATGAACTGGACTATAGTTTCTTTATAACTTTGAGTAATTGTTCACCCATGTGGATGGTGTAGCCCTGTTGGACGTAAACGACACGGTTGAACGAGTCACAAACCAGATATATAGGTCGATTGTCAGTGGTCAGATTCAAACTGGTAATGGCTTCGCGTATGATGGCTCCTTGTTTGTCAATGCCCCACACAACCGTAGCTGGCAAATCGGCGAATTCATCAAAATTGAATCGCTTGACCTCCTCTTCGTTTTCAAACAGCATCACTATCTTGCGTCCCCACGTTTCAAAATCACTTTTGCATGCAGCGATGTCGTGCAAGGTGTGATTTGTGGGCTCATGGCCAGGTGCAACGAATGCCAACACATAATAGCCGCGACCAGTTGTTGATAGCAGGCTCTTGTCGTCATCATCGTTCAAGTCGTGGTATATATTTTCAGCATTCAACGAACCAATCACTTGCAAGTCTTGGTCATCTTCTCGCAGCACGATTGGGAGCCATTTGTCGTTTTTGTCGATTGTGAACCGGTCGATGTGAGCAAGCACCTTACCGCTTGCCATGCGTGTGCCGGTAGTGAGCAGGTATTCTCCTTGTTCCAGCTGTATCCCTTGTGCAAAATCATTCTGCCAGGTGGCTTCCTCTGGATAAGTGAGCAACTGGGCACGCCCATCTATAATGCGGCTTAATGTGAAATGTATGTAATATTTCGGATCGTCGATGTAAGGTGATTTGTGTTCATAACCCAGAGTTAGTTTTTTGGTGGGAGTTGTTGCGTTGGATGTTTTCTGTCCAAAAACAACGTCATTCCAGTTGTTGTTTTGGTAATATTGCAAACGCCCATCCACCTCGTTGATGCGTGCAGGCCACCCTAGGCTGCGCGCTGCTGCCACGAAGAAGATTTTGCGTCCGAGTTCGTCGGTCTTTCGTGCTTTGTACACGCTAAAAGGCAACTGGCGCAACATTTGGGGATTCGGTCCGTGTTCAACTCCATCGGCTGAATGCCATTCGCTTGCCATGGTGATGTTTTTGTCGCACCATTGCACAAGTTGTATAGGACTCTTGATGTTGTCCATCAACTGCTTCAATGGAGCCTTGTAAGGGGTTAGCCACTCGTTCTCTATTCGTGGATTAAGCACGTATCGCAAATAGATTTCGTTAGTGTCAACCTGGCTCACTTGGTTGTCCTTCAGTACGTCAAGTTCCACGTCGCGTAAATCTTTGGCAGAAATCACACTTAACAATTTCTCTGCCATGATACGATTGGGTGCTTCATCAAGAAATTGCTTGATGGTAGCGTGGTTGCCGCGCCATGCTTCTATGGGCATAGTTGCTTCGTAGGATTGGCGCAGGCTGTCTTCATAGGCGAGACGCAGTTTGTTGATTTGGCGCTGTTGTTCAGTCACCACCGGTAGATTACCGCTTTTGGCAGGTGGTACTACGTCGATGCGCCAAGTCTCATTTATAACATCAGTGCCAAGTTTCAGTGTCACATACGTGTCTTTGCCTACCGATACAGGTTTCACGGCCATGTTTCCATTTTTTGAGGCCCATATTAGCAGGTCGCCACGGCCTGCTGTCAGGCTGGCTCGGCCATTGGCATCAGTGACCTTGGATGCCACGGAATAGAACTCGGCGTAATTATATAGTTTGAATTCGACTAATGCTCCTTCAGCAGGTCTCCCTTGCTCATCGAGTACGAGTACATCGATGCGAGATGTGGGTGCATAGTTGCTGGTGATATTGATTTCAGTGTAGCAATCGGTCTTGCTTACCACTTCTTCGGGACCGTCATAGTTCCCGAACACCTTGGTGTGCATCAGCATGGCACGGCTGGCACTCTCGTTGAACCATCCCAGATCAAGCACTGGTTCCGGTTCACAAGCACCCAGGAAATGCCATGTGCCGTCGGCCCAGGCTTCGACCCAGGCGTGGTTGTCATCGGTGTGTGCCCACCTGGGCGTATAGACCTGACGCGCCGGGATGCCCACTGAGCGCAGGGCCGCCACTAATAAGGTGGATTCCTCACCACATCGGCCGTATGCCGTGCGTATCGTAGCCAACGGACTGCTTGTGCGTGCATCAGAAGGACGATAGGTGACGTGTTCATGGCACCAATGGTTTACTTCAAGCACTGCTTCGCTCATGCTCATATTGACAACCCGTGGCTTCAGTTGGTGGTAGAAAACTTCGCGGCTGTTGTCAAGACGTTCATTGTTGACGCGAACGGGCAGCACGAAATGCCTAAATTCCCGTTCAGGCACAATCTTGCCCCAAGGCATCTCTTCGCGAGCCTGAAGCGAGAGTTTTACGTTTTGCTCATAAAATTGCTGCGAATAATCGGCACTGTCAGGCAATGCCATATATTGATATAAAAAATTGAGATATTGCTGCACTTGTGACCAAAGCGACAGTGGGGCAGAAGTGAACAGCATGATGAGTATAAGCGTCTTTTTCATATTATTCAATTATTTCGATGCAAAAATACATATTTTGCACATTAAATTCCACTTTGCGAAAAAAAATTATACTTTTGTGCAACCTTTTGCGGTTGTCGTTGCGTCTAATGCATGAAAAGTGAAACCAACCGATTAATAACTTAACAAGTAACGAATATGAAAAAGATTATCATTATCATGCTTCTGGCATTGTTTTCAATAGGATATGCCAAAGCCGACACCCGTTTCATAACACAGGGTGACACAACTATCATCATTGATGGTCAAGACACGGTACGATTCATGGGTGTAAATGCACTGACGCAGAAAATAACCAGTTTGTTGGATGACACTATCGTTAATCTTAATGAGGACGGCGAAGAGGCAGATGTTGACGTTGACAACGCCCTCAGAACTGGTGAAAACATTACTAACAAAATGGCAGACACAGCCGAGAATATCAGTCAGGCGTTCTTCGTTGCCGTTGTGTTTATTGTAGCATTCTCACTGTTGTTCTATTACTTGCACCGTCGCCGTAAATATAAAATGGTGGAGAAAGCCATCGAGAATAACTATCCGCTGCCAGGATACCTTTTTGGAGCCAAGCAGGAACCTCCGCGCCCGACATATATGGGTACTCCCACACCCCCGCCCATGAATGCCACAACTCCTCCACCGTTTAATGCCGACCACATTGCAGCTGGACAGCAGCCCATCCAAGGTGACATGTCACAGGGAACTCAACCACGCTATCAAATGCCTCCCATTATGGTCCCTGACCACATCAACTGGAGTCAGATGAAAGACGGCTTCACTATTGCCGCTGTGGGTATTGGATTAATGTTGTTCTTCGCAGTTGTGGGTGCCACCCGCTTGGCCTGTATCTTCATAATACTCGTATTGATTGGTGCTGGAAGAATGTGGGTTAACTATCAGGATCAGAAAAATGCCATTGACTGGGCAAGACGTCAACAGGCTTGGTACGGCCAACAGCCTTCCATGCAGCCTCAGCAACCTCAACAGCCTCCAGTAACAGGTGGTAAATAAGGATATGTAACTCTTGCATTTAAATAATCTATGAAAAAACTTGATGAACTGGCTCTGATAACCCGCTGTGTGCTAGCCGATGACCGGCAGGCATTCGGGCAGCTCGTGGAGGCTTATCAGAGCTCGGTTCGCAGGTTTTTCTTGAATCTTACGGCCGGCGATGCTGCATTGAGTGACGATCTTTCTCAGGAAACATTCATCAAGGCATACGTCAATTTGCGTGCATTCAAGGGAGTAGCCAGTTTCTCCACATGGCTATACCGCATAGGCTACAACGAGTTCTATACCCATTGTCGTCGCACGCACGAGGAACGGTTGGATGACACAGTGGGAATCGTGACGCTGATGGGCGGAAGCAATGCTTCAAACGATGCACTTGAAGCGAATCTTACAGTACAAGAGGCAATGAGTCGCCTGAGCGATACCGAGCGTGCTGTGGTCACGCTGTTTTACATTGAAGACAAGCCACTCAAGCAGGTTGCTCGCATTATGAATCTGCCCGAAGGTACCGTGAAAAGTCATCTGCATCGTGCCAAGTCGCGCATGACAACCTTTCTGAAAAACAATTAAGCTATGAAAAGTGAAGAGGATATTAAGTTTGGAGCCTTGTTAAAGGAACAGGGTCATCAAGCAGCAGACAACCCATGGTTCACGCAACGTGTGCTAAACCGTCTGCCAGAGCGTGAGAGCTCTGTGCGGTGGGTATGGTGGGCAATATGTGCCGTGGCTGCAGTGATATGCTGTCTGTGCTGGTGGTGGCTCATCGACTCCCGAGATTATACAGTGCTCACAGTTCGCGACATGGCGGACTACGCCATCATGAGTGTGGTGACGCTTGTATTAATATGGCAGTCGATATCTGTGACCTTTAGCCGCGAGTAATAGACCGAGGCTTATAATTAGTGCTGAATGATGCTTGAATTTCAGGAATTATCTTTTTGAAATGAGTTTTTCCATGAACGCATGCTGGTCGGCATCACGAACCGGCTCTAGTACTTTTGTCACCATCTCTCGGTCCATTTCCTTCATTTCCTTAGCAAGAGCGGGAATGAGAGGGCTGTCCTGATGTGTATAGAGCCAGTGTGCTGTTGTCCATGGCGAGCTGTTCAGTCTTAGGAATAAAGTCATTCCCATAAAGTTGCTAACCGATGGATTTTCGGCAAAGCATGCGCTGAGTGCGTCCATTGCCTGTTCATCCTGCAAAGAGTACCATCCAGCAGCTTCGAGCTTACGCTGACTTCGCATCGACTCGTCCATCTGATCAAGCTGCGCCGTTGCATCGCGATGCATAATATACCCTTTGTTGTCAATCTCGTAAATGTCGGCATTAGTGCCTTCCCACAATGCATTGTCAGTGCCGTGTGGTATTAGTTTAAGCTCACGGTTGACTGTCATCATTCGGTCGTTAAAGGTGATGTCTCCTTTTTCTACCCCAATTGCTTTCTTTTCTTCATTCCAGTAGCGCAAGTTAGCGCCAGTGAATGGTCCTAAGTCAAGATGGTCCATAGGTACACCATCGCCGTCATAAGTGACAAGATGGAATGGAGCGGAGTCGCCTAGATACTGATGGAATATGAGCATGGTATAATTCTCATCTACAGGGTGAACGGCAATTATTGTAATTGGTGAGTTGTCGGTGTCGGCATCACAAAGTTGATCCAATCCCAAAGACTGAATTCTGTTCATGTCTAGCCAACGGTTATGTTTGGTCTCCCAATCTTCATCATCGGGCATTACCCATCGGTCATCAACGAGCATAGAGTCTGGGTTTATGCCCAAGTCGCGCAGGAATCGTAGTTCGTGGGCACGTTTAGGTTGCCGTGATGCAGAATTGTTGCTGTCATTGCTATTGCTGCCTGTACATTCAGTGAGCATGAAAATAATGCTGAGAATATATATTATCTTTTTCATTGAAAATGTTGCTATTTATTCTTCGTTGTTATTATTGTTCCAGATCTTTGTCCCATTGCTGCATCAACCTTATAGCATAATTCTTGGGGCTAACGGACTTAAACCTCTCGACAGCATACTTGATCATGCCAGGGTCTGCAACGTAACTCTTGTAACAATCCTCGACAAACGGCAGTAAATGGTGTTTGGCTGGATCGTGATGATAGGTGAGCCATGAGAAAATATCTTCAGTGTTCATTTCGAGCCATCGTGCCACTGTGTGGGTAATCATATAGTTGGCATTGCTATATTCCTCGTTTTGCAGGTCTTCAGCAACGTCTTTACTGACAATCAGACCGTTGAGCGTATCAAGTTTGCCATATACTTCGCTCTTCGGCACGTAACGCAAGTCTGTAATGTCATCGAAGGGGAAGAACTGCTCCATCTCAGGGTCGCTGTATTCCACATCAATTTCCTTGAGTTCGAAATAACGCCGTTCCTTATAGCCATAATGAATGGTTTTTGTCATTTTTCCCATCAGGTTACTTTCCGTAGGTTCGGCATTTATTGGATGCATTTCGCCCGCAATAATCAAGGTGAAAGTGTGATCCTCGTTGAAAGTCAGTGTTGTGTTTGTGCGGATTGTCGCATCCGACTCGGGGCCGTCGTCAATGTTGCATCCAATGTATTCGTACCAGTATCCCAGGTCTAGAAAGTCCCACAGTTTGCCCTTGTCATCATAGATGCCCATCTCAATGCATCCTCCGTCACCATACTCTATCGAATACACTACGATTGAGAAATAACCGTTGTCGTGTACGCCGGCGATACTATATCCTCCATCACGGCCATCGGCAACATTGATGTAGTAGTCCATGTGGCGAACGTCGTCGAGCAGTGCAATTAGCTGTTTGCCTTCGAGTGGATATAGTTCGGTGTTTTCTTCAATGGTAAATGCGCCGTCGATTATGTTAAGCTTCGAGACATCGATTCCATTATAGCGCAGGAAGCCGTATCCATTTATCTGATGTGGTACGGGTATCGTGGCACATGCTATTTGTGCCAGTCCTATAATGATGAGAGCCAGCAGTGATAATTTAGTCTTCATAATCGTGATTATTAAATGTCTTGAACTAAAAACAAATAACTGAAGCTAAATTCTATTATCCTACAGCATCAGCTGGTCCCCACTGAGCAGTGAGTTCTTCAATATATCGTCTGGCATCGCCCTGCGGCATCTTGTCAATTTCCTCAATGAGATCTTCTTTAGGCAACAAACCTGTAGAGAAGCATGCCTCGAAAACACCTGTCAGCGCATTCTTATTTAAGTCACGATGTGTGCTAATCCACTGCAGAAGTCGCTGAGGTTGTGAGTGGAACAGGTCTTGTACAACTCCCATCATGCGATAACTGATTTGACAGTTTTCGTTGGGAATTTCCTTTCTGATATCATCGCGCAAAGCCAGTTGGTTAACCCTGTCAAATAATGACCGATCGGTACTTGGTACAAAATTTAAGTCGCTTATTTCCTCCAGTGTGGCAATCTTGGCGTCAACAGGCCCCACATTCTTCGACGTGATGTTGTCGAGTT
Organism: Muribaculaceae bacterium; assembly: GCA_017651515.1. Taxonomy (GTDB): domain Bacteria; phylum Bacteroidota; class Bacteroidia; order Bacteroidales; family Muribaculaceae; genus Sodaliphilus. Next base: position 38,734 of record JAGCCU010000074.1, read on the forward strand.
GGAATATTCCTTCATTGGTAATGGAGTAATCATACTGCTTGTCGATACTCCAGAATTCCTTGACAACTTTTTGCTCGTAGGTCTCTTTATTGTTTGTCCATTCAAAGAACTTGTACTTGCGGGCAAGTTTCATGGTTGAGGGACTGTCGAAAGAACAGGTGGTTTCATCACCATAAGCTGTGCCATGAGTGTAGTCGTCGTTGGATTCATCTGGATGTGTGTCATTCCAGTATCCTGTATCCATATAATCGGTGGTTTTGCCGTCTTTGTCGTAAATTGCAAAAACTTTGCTGGCTCCGTCCCCGAATTCCACATTGTATAATATTAGCGTTTGTCCATTTGGCAATGCCCTGATTCCGAGGATGGAGAAATTTCCTTCAATGTCTTCGTCCATGCGATAAAGGTCACCAACTTCTTCGAGTAAGACTTTTTGCTGGGCGTCGCTCATTATGAAAGGTGGATATTTATCATAATCGAGAATTACTTCCTTGTCCAACTTTACTATACTGTTAACATCAATTCCCAGTTCCTTTAGGAATTTAAATTCATCATTTGTGCTGCTGTTGCCGTTTTGAGTGGTAGCGCCACATGCGGTAAGCATGACTACCAGTAGAGAAAGAATTGAAAGAGGCTTCATATTGTTTTAGTTACGAGTTGAGAGTAAGATCAGAGATTTGCTATTGTTCTTGTTCATCTTGCATGTCAAGAAGTTGTGTGATGCCTGTTTCGTTGCAGATGTGTGCAAGCAGCGACAATTCATTGTCGTTCACGTCACCATCGGCATCGATTATGCGTGTTAGCAACAGCCCTGTGTTGAGCTTTTGCTCATCGTTCATTTCCTTTACTATCTGAATTGCATAAATTACGTCAAGAGCGCATCCGACGCGGAAAATGTCGTCGGTAATACCCAGTTCTGAATTTATCACATTTGAAATGTGCAATTCTTCAAGCGTCACTTTTCTGTCAGCGTTGATCATCTCAATGATCAGCGACACAATTGCTTCTTTTTGGCGGCTTGTATAGACTACATTTTCTGTCATGTTGAAATGGTATATGCGTTAAAAGGTGGAGGAGTAACTGCACCATCGTTGGTACTGTCATTCTCGTCAGTGGAGTCTTGAGCCTGTATTTCACGTTTGCGCTTGGCTTCCTCGTTGGCCTTGATAATCTCATCGGTGCGAGAGAGCCATTGACGTTTGCCGAAGATGCGTTCTGCGTCTTCGGTATAAATCACCTCGCGTTGCACGAGCAGGTCGGCGAGTTCATGGTGTCCGTCTTTGTACTTTTCAAGTATCTCTCTAGCCCGTTGGTACTGGCTATCGATAATAGCCTGTACCTCATTATCGATAGCCTGTGCACGAGCTTCGCTATATGGTTTGGTGAAGCCGTAACTCTGACCGCTTGAATCGTAGTATGAAATATTGGGAAGTTTCTCGCTCATGCCATAGTATGTGACCATGGCATATGCCATCTTGGTTGCACGTTCAAGATCGTTGAGCGCACCAGTATCGATGATATCTAGGAACATCTCTTCGGCCATGCGTCCAGCCAGTAGTGAACACAATTTATCGAGTATAGCTTGCTTTGGTTCAATCTGTCGCTCTTCGGGCATATACCATGCAGCTCCCAAAGCCTTACCTCGTGGCACGATAGTAACTTTGATGAGTGGGTCGGCATATTGGAGATGCCAGCTCACTGTAGCATGTCCGGCTTCATGTACTGCAATTGAGCGGCGCTCGTCTTCGGTTATAACCTTTGATTTCTTCTCCAGACCGCCAATAATACGGTCGATGGCATCCATGAAGTCTTGTCGCTGAACAGCTTTTTTCTTGTGGCGGGCAGCGATAAGTGCTGCCTCATTGCAGACGTTGGCGATGTCAGCACCAGAGAAACCTGGCGTTTGCCGCGCGAGCAGGTCGATATCTACGCTGCCATCGGTCTTCACATTGCGTAGGTGCACCTGGAAGATTTCTTTACGGTCGCTCAACTCCGGCAATTCCACATATATCTGTCGGTCAAAACGTCCTGCACGCAGCAGAGCAGTGTCAAGGATGTCGGCACGGTTGGTTGCAGCAAGGATAATCACACCACTGTTGCTCCCGAAACCGTCCATCTCAGTGAGGAGCTGGTTAAGTGTATTCTCTCGTTCGTCATTGCCGCCCATGCTGGCATTCTTGCCTCGAGCACGTCCCACGGCATCAATCTCATCGATGAACACAATGCATGGGGCTTTTTCCTTGGCTTGTAGGAACAAGTCGCGGACGCGGC
>JAGCCU010000075.1 GCA_017651515.1 Muribaculaceae bacterium
ACAACACTACAAGGACGACCATTCAACACGCAGCGAAACTCGCATCTACGACATCTCGGGAAAGCAGGTGCCATCTACAACAGGGAAGGGAATATATATCATGAACAGGAGGAAGTACATGAGAAAATAGTAAATGTATGAATCGTAATCAACCAAATGTAAGAACATGAAGAAAGTATTTTTTGCAATCGCCATCCTCTTGGTATCCCTTGCCTCATGCAGCAAGGACGAGGGAAACGAAGTGACTCCTGAACCTACACCTGAACCTGCACCCTATTTCAGCAACAATCCGCTGCCCGTGGGTAAGGAGAGCGTGCGCGTGCTCGCCATCGGAAACAGCTACTCCATTGATGCGCTTACCTACGCATGGACCATTCTCCACGATGCGGGACTGGACACTGAACGTTACAGCATCTACATAACCCCAAGGGCTGGCGCATCTCTCGAGTTCTGGAGCGAACAATACAAAAACGACAGCGAACAAACCATCTACAAGTATGCTGGCAATCTGCAAATGCCTTTGGAGAAGGGTTCTCTGCGCCAGCTGCTCAGCCAGGACTGGGACGTGGTCGTCATCCAGCAGAACGCAGCGAACCAAGCGGACTACACCACCTACCAGCCCTATATCCGCCAGCTGATTGACGGCATCCGAGCCTCCTGCACCAACCCGAAGGTTGCCATCGCCTACCAGATGAGCTGGAGCTACGCATCCACCTACGCGCCCGAGCTGAACCCTGAAGAGGAATGGGAGAAGATACGGCAGGCGGCGGAGCGTGTACGAAAGGAGGACGGCATCGACATCATCATCCCATGCGGAACCGCCATCCGCAATGCGCGACACTCGGACTTGCAGACGGAACTCGACCTCACGCGCGACGGAAGGCACCTCGCCTATGGAGTGGGACGCTACATCGCCTGCATCTGCTGGCTCAACACCATCATGGCTCCCATCTTTAACCTCAACCTCTACGGCACACCATCCTTCCACCACTGTGCACGCTACGAGGAGGAGAAGAACGACTCCTTCCCCGCTGCCATCGACGTGACCGATGACAACTACCTCCTCTGCCAGCAATGCGGTATAGTGGAGAGTGAAGAGTGAAGTGTGAAGAGTGAAGTGTGAAAAATGGCATTGGCGTTGGCATTAGCGTTGGGTTTGGCTTTGGTTTTGAAACCTGAAACGGCGCTTGCGCCCTGAAACCTGAAACGGTCTTGGCCTTTGACCTTTGACTTTGGCCTTTTTCGTAAGTAATGACAACATTTGAAGTTGTAACGTTGCTTTGTCAAATGATTATTTTTGTTAAAAACATTCATAATCAATTGTTTTTCTTTATATTTGCAGCGACATGTAGTAAAAATGTTTATTTCGTACTAACATGAAAAATCACAACAATGAAAAATAATATTATATACCATCTGCTATTATTGTTGCTTCTAATGGCAACGATGTCATTTGCTTCATGCAAAGATGATGAGGTAGTTAACTCAATTAAAAAGTTTTGTCCCGACGAAAACCATCCTCACGCGATTGACTTGGGTCTGCCATCTGGCACGAAGTGGGCTTGCTGCAATGTGGGTGCTTCTTCACCTGAAGCCTACGGCAGCTACTACGCATGGGGCGAGACGGAGGAGAAAGACACTTACGACTGGAGCAGCTATGCTCATTGCGATGGCTCACAATTTACCTGCCACGACCTCGGAAACGAAATTATTGGCAAGAGTAACGACGTGGCTCAAATCCAGTGGGGCGGTACTTGGCTGATGCCAACCCAAGAACATATAGAAGAACTGCTCAACAACTGCACCCACGAATGGACAATGATGAATGGTGTGAAAGGTGTCAAGTTCACCAGTAAAACAAACGGCAGTTCCATCTTCTTGCCTGCAGCAGGCAAACGTTACGACTCCGTCCTCAGTGAGACAGGCGTGAAAGGCAACTACTGGACGTCCACGCAGGACAGTTCGAATGCGTTTGCCTACTGCCTCTGCTTCGATGCCTTTCTCACGTATTGTAGCGACCTACCTCGTAACAACGGTGTAAGCATTCGCCCAGTTATAGCCGTATGTGATTCCCTGCAAATAAGCTCCACCGAACTCTCCTTGAAGGTTGGTGAAAAAGAAAGAGTGGTAATCAATTCGGGCAGCGGTAATTATATTGAACAAAGCAGCGATGCGAGTGTTGCCACCGCCACGGTATCTGGCAGCACGGTCACTGTGACCGCCATGGGTGAGGGCATTGCCACCATCACTGTGACCGACATAATCAGCAGGCAAACAGCTGCTATCGAGGTAACAGTTCGGCCAAAACCCTTTAGTTGTCCCGACGAAAACCATCCTCACGTGATTGACTTGGGTCTGCCATCTGGCACGAAGTGGGCTTGCTGCAACGTGGGTGCTTCTTCACCTGAAGCCTACGGTGGCTACTTTGCCTGGGGCGAGAGGTGGGAGAAGGGAGAATATACATTTTGGAACTATGCTCATTTTAATAATGACAAACTCTCATATTATCAAATTGGTTCCGACATTAGCGGTACGAAATATGACGTGGCTCATGTGGAGTGGGGTGATAGTTGGCGTATGCCTACAATTGATGAAGTGAAAGAACTTGTGAATAATTGCTCATGGAAATGGAATACATACAATGGTGTGAATGGGCAAATGGTGACAGGACCTAACGACAATAAAATCTTTCTTCCTGCTGCGGGCTATCGCTCCACGGGTCTTTACCTTGCTGGCAAATGGGGCTATTACTATTCGTCCACGTGCAACGAGAGCGGCACAAGCCGCGTGTACCAGCTCTACTTCTCCGAAGGGAGCGTGATATGGCTTCACAATCCCCCCGATGTAGGTCAATCAGTTCGCCCCGTGCAATGAGTTTAGTGCATGCTAACCCAAGCGAAACCCCAATAGGAGTCCCTTGTTCGCTTGCAGTGCAGCACTTAGTAAAAAAGAACGTATAATTCGTTCTTACCTGAAAAATCACAACAATGAAAAATAATATTATATACCATCTGCTATTATTGTTGCTTCTAATGGCAACGATGTCATTTGCTTCATGCAAAGATGATAAACATGAAATGGTATACAAATCACTGAAAATAAACTCCACCAGACTCTTCTTAGTTATTGGTGAACAAGGAACAGTGAAAATCAACTCGGGCAATGGCTATTATCGTGCACAAAGCAGCGATGCGAATGTTGCCACCGCCACGGTATCGGGCGAAACGGTCACTGTGACTACCGTGGGCTATGGCAAGGCCACCATCACTGTGACCGACAGAATCATCTTGGAAACGGCTACTTTTGAGGTAACAGTTCAACCAAAATCCTATTTAACCTGCCCAGACAACCGCCATCCCCATCCCATTAACCTTGGCTTGCCATCAGGCACATTGTGGGCTTGCCGCAACGTGTATGCCTCTTCACCTGAAGACTACGGTGGATACTTTGCCTGGGGCGAGACTGAAACGAAATGGGAATATTCTTGGTCGGAATACACGTTGAGGAATAATAGCACTTTTACAGACATTGGTTCTGACATTGCTGGCACACAGTACGACGCTGCTCATGTACGTTGGGGTGGTTTTTGGGTGATGCCGTCAAAAGAGCAACAAGATGAACTGCGCATGAATTGCACCTATACTTGGACAATCAAGAATGGCATCAGCGGTGGACAATTCACTGGACCCAACGGTGGCACCATTTTCTTGCCTGCGGCGGGTTTCCGTTGTAATGATGAGCCGAAAGCTGGGGATCATTTCTATGTCGGCTACCACGGCATCTACTGGTCGTCCACGCAGATCCCGTGGAACGAGTATAGAGCCTTCTACTTCAGCTTCAATGAGAGCGGCCAGTACAGTAACGAAGAAGTCCGCTACATAGGCTTACCGGTTCGTCCGGTTTCAAGATAGGTGCATCCTTGCTTGCGTGAACCCCAATAGGAGTCCCTTGTTCGCTTGCAGTGCAGCACTTAGTAAAAAAGAACGTATAATTTGTTCTTACCTAAATAATCACAACAATGAAAAATAATATTATAAACAATCTGCTATTATTGTTGCTTCTAATGGCAACGATGTCATTTGCTTCATGCAAAGATGATGAGGTAGTTAACTCAATTAATAAGTTTTGTCCCGACGAAAACCATCCTCACGCGATTGACTTGGGTCTGCCATCTGGCATGTTGTGGGCTTGCTGCAACGTGGGAGCCAACAAGCCCGAAGCCTACGGCAGCTACTACGCATGGGGCGAGACGGAGGAGAAAGACACTTACGACTGGAGCAGCTATGCTCATTGCGATGGCTCACAAATTACCTGCCACG
>JAGCCU010000076.1 GCA_017651515.1 Muribaculaceae bacterium
CACATAGAGGAGTGGCGCTTTGCGCCAGAACCACATAGTGGTCGCGACCGAACGGGAGTCCGAAGGGCAAGTGATAACGCAGCAAATTCCACAGAATCTTATTCAAAATCATACAAAATATTATATTTGTCAGATTTCTGCCACGTCAGTGGCACCCATTATATTATGACGAAGTGTTCTAAAATAATTTTGTACAATTTCCACGCAAAGCGTGCCCTTCACTACTCGCGCTTGCCCCACTGAAAACTGCCAATGCTTCCATTATCCTTGTCGTATGTATTCTTAATCCATTATCTTTGGGACAAGAACAAAAAATTCACCTAATTTGTTAACAAATGCAAACTTTTGGAACACTTGGAACAGTAGTAACACTTGTAATCTCTGGAACTTATGTAATCCCTGGAAAGCCGACAACTTGAAAAACTTATTTTCTAACGGTTTAGATTAAAAGCCCAATTCTGACAAAAATCTTGTGGTGGGTAATAAAATACGCTGTTTTGCGTTATAATTTAGCAAATGATTAAGAACGTAAAATGAAAAGACTGGTTTATATAGCGGTTATATGCGTCGTTGCCATACTGGCGCTGACGGCCTGCATCAACGATGACTATACCACCTCGACGAGTGACGTGTTGACGTTCTCGACCGACACTGTGACTTTTGACACCGTGGTGACCCAACAAGGAACCCCTACCAAGCAGTTCGTGGTGTATAACCGCAGCAGCAAACAGGTGCGCATTAGCAGCATCAAGGTGCTGGGCAACGAGAACGGACGCTTCTTCATCAACGTTGACGGTGTGAAGGGAGAGGTGTTCCACGATGTGGACATCCGCGGCGGAGATAGCATATATGTGTTTGTGGAATGTAAGGTGAACGAGGCGACCACCGAGGAACCCCTCGAGGTGACCGACAAGATCGAGTTCATCACCAATGGCGTCACACAGCACGTCGTACTCAAAGCATGGGGGCAGGATGTCATTACCATTCATGGCGACACTATCCATGAGGACCTTCATCTCACAGCCGAACGCCCATACGTCATCTACGACACGCTGGTAGTGGCTCCAGGAGTCACAATGACTATAGACCCAGGAACTCAGCTCCTGTTCCACAAGGAAGCGCTGCTTCGCGTGTATGGCAGGCTGATTGCCGTCGGCGAGCCAGACAAGATGATTGTCATGCGTGGCGACCGCCTTGACAATGTGGTGGGTGAGATAAGCTTCGACATCATGTCAGGGCAATGGGGCGGCGTTGTATTCGGCTACGGAAGCTACGACAACGAGATGGCGTATGTGCTGATGAAAGGATCAGAGATTGGCATGCACTGCAGTTCTGAAGATCCGTCACAACGCACGCTGCATATGTTCAACTGCATCCTTCACAACTCCAGCTCCAGCGTGCTGACAACATTGAATGCACGTATCGATGCTGAAGGCACAGAGTTCAGTGATGCGGCTGACGGCGTGGTACACTTCATAGGCGGCAATGTGCACATGGTGAACTGCACGTTTGCAAATTATTATCTGTTCAGTGCAATCAGTGAACCTATCGTGAACGTGTGGAAAGACCATGTTACCGAAGAAGTGCTTCCACTCACCTGCTATCTGGACAACTGCATTATCTACGGATTGGCGAGTGATATAAATGTTGGTGTGCTAGATGACTATGACGTTTATCTGCGCAACTGCCTGCTTAAGTCTGACGGTGAGGACGATGCCCATTTCATCAACTGTGTATGGAAAGGTGATCCCATATTCTATACAGTGCGAGAGGATTACATCTTCGACTATCGTCTGCACAACGAAAGCGATGCAATCGCCCGTGGCGACCGCTCGCTGTGTCCCGAGAGCGCCCGCTATGACATCTATGGAAACGATCGCTTTGCCCGAGAAGGTATTGACCTTGGCGCCTATGTATGGATACCCGAAACTGAATAATTCTCAGATATTCAGCATTTTATGGACAATAAAAAAGCAACATCCCAAGGGTGTTGCTTTTTATTATTAGGGCATTGGATTATGCGCTGATTAACTTTTCTTGCTGTGGTTGAAGACTGACTTGATACGTTCAAGTAACGATTTCTTTTCGTCATCTTCATCACCATAGCCACTTCCATAGCCATAACCGTAACCATATCCATAGTTGCCATAACCGTAACCATATCCGTAGCCATAACCGTAACTTCCGTAGCCATAATGTTTGCTATCAATCTTGATGTCGTTGACGAGGATGGCAAGGTTCTTGATCTTTTCTTCATCGTACATCTTCTCAAGGTCTTGGAGATAGCGCTTGTCGATTCTCCCATCACGAATGACATAGATAGTCATGTCCACATGGCGGTTAATCAGACCTGCATCGGCAATAATGCTGTAAGGCACGGTATCGAGGATGATGAAGTCATACTTTTGCTTGAGCTTATTGATGAGTTCTGTGAATTGTTCGCTCATGAGCAGGTTGGTGGGGTTGGGCGGTATGGCTCCCACGCATATGATATCAAGGTTGTCATTGAATATGCCTTTTTGAGTGATGGAGCCGATGTCTGTAATGTTTCCTGAAAGATAAGAACTGACACCAAGTCCAACATTATCCATTCCCACATATTCTGAGAATCGTCCTTTGCGCAAGTCAAGGTCAACAGCCACTACACGCTTGCCAGCATGCGCCATAGATAGAGCCAGGTTAACGGCCACGAAAGACTTACCTTCGCCCGACATGGTGGATGTGAACTGCAATACAAGGCCTTCTTTGTTTTCGTTCTTGACAATGTAGTCAATATTTGCGCGGATGATACGCATGGCCTCAGTAATTCGGTCACGTCCGTTTTCAGTAACCACCACTTCTTGGTCAATCTGATTCCTTTTCTTGGCAGGCAATTCACCCAGGATGGGTATGCTGACGACATTTTCTATGTCGTGGCGAGTGTGGATGCTGTTGTCAAGTGAGTAATACCAGAATATAGCGTAGAGAAATAATGCCGGTATCAGCAGACCCGTGAGCAGGCCAATAAGTATGATGCGACTTGGTACTGGAGAAATAGGGCCTGAGCCACTTGCAGCTTCAATCACCTTGGCATTTGGCTCGGTGATGGCAAGCTGCATGGCATTCTCCTCACGTTTGTTAAGCAGATACATGTAAAGCTGCTCTTTTATCTTCTGCTGGCGGGAGACCTCTGTAATAGCTTTCTCTTGAGATGGTACGGCCACCATAGAGCCAGATGCCATGCTCTGTTGCTGTTGTGCTTTAGCCTGTCGCATCTGCAATGACTGGGTATAGTTGGCCAAGCCCTGCATGATATTTTGTTTGAGGGTTCCAAGCTGACGGGACAGGTCAATCATCACAGGGTTCTCATCGCTGCTAGTGGCGGCAATCTTCTGATAACGGAGCATGGCTTCGTTGTACTTCTGAATTTGTCCTTCTATTCCAGTGTTCTGAATGCCAGTATTGCTGGGCATTAGCTCGTTGTCGCCCATGCCAGCGATGTAGTTATATACGCTGTTGGCAAGACTGATTTGCATACCTGCATCGGCTGTATTTTCGGCGTATTTTATGGCTGCGCCCCGTTCGGCAAATATGGTGGCGTTTACGGCATTTGTCTTAAGGGCTGCCACTTTGCTGTCTACGCCGCTCAGGTCTTCTGAAAGTGCAGTGACACGGTCGGCAATGAATGCTTCGGTAGAACGAGCAACCTGATTTTTATCGTTGATTGCATCTTGATTATAGGCTGCAATGACTGCTGTTATGATGTCACAAGCCTCGTTGGGGTTGTCCCAGGTCATGCTAATGTTTAGGATGTCAGCAAACTTGTTAGCCGTCTCGGCTGTGAGACTACTTTTTATGCGAGTACCCATAGCCCTAGGTGTTGATACACGCACAATGACCTTAAAATTTTTATAATTATCGTTGTAGTTTTTGTTCTTAGTGATTGCTATGGGGCCAAAAGCAGTGTTCACCTTATTGCCGAAGTGGGCTTTCTTCCACGTCCCGTTGTTGATGCAGAATTCAAAGTCGTTTCCTCCTTTTGGCACAACTTCCATTGAGAAAGGACTAGTCACTTCGCGCAATGGCGTAATTTGGATAGGAGATGACTTGTAAATGTTAACGTCACGAAGGAAAACGTGGCCATAATATTGGATGTATACACCAAGATTTTTAGCAACACTTTCCAAAAGGTCGGTAGAGCGAATGCGGAATATTTCGTTTGCAATACCATTGTATCCTCCGTAACCTACGCTCAGGTCGCTGAACACCTGAGCCTGTGTACCGGCATTTGAATCCTTTGTCTTTAACATCACCTGTGACTTGGCCGAATAAAGCTTCGGCTGTGACTTGCCATAAAGGAAGGCAATGCATGCGCATGCAATGATTGATATCACGAACCAATACCAGTTTCTTGCACATGCCATGAAATAGGCACGGATAGGAATGCTGTTTGATGTTTTCTTCTTTGTCGCCTTGGACGATTCTTCGATGACAGTCTGTTGCATAGCAGTTTTATAATAATGTGTCAACTAATCTTTGTGAATACTGTTGCCATAAGTGCATAATTCGGTGCAAATTTACATACAATTTTCGGAAACAAAGGAAAAAAGCCAGTATATTTTTTCATTGAGTTCTTTTTTGTTTCATAGTTGGATGTTTTTAAGATGAAGCCCACGTTGCCGTCCGACATTTATTGTGTCTATTTGTCTATTGAAAGGCAAAGCCCTGCCGAGCAGGATTGCTCAACAGGACTTTGCATATTGACGGGGGCCGAGAATGCCTAATGGCATTTCTCTTGCAGTAATTCTTATTAATCTAGTTCTTCGTCAGCTTCGTAACCTCCCATTTCACGAATAGCGTTCTTCAGCATTACATACTGTTGGAACAGGTGGTTTACAGGAATCTCATCCTGAGTGTAGTCGTGCATTGGGCTCTTGAGGAAGAAGCTCAGGAAGCGCTGAGTTCCATAGCGGCCTGCGCGGCGTGCAAGGTCGATGAGCAGTGCCAGGTCAAGGCACAACGGAGCGGCGAGGATTGAGTCACGGCAGAGGAAGTCAATCTTGATCTGCATTGGATAGCCCATCCAACCGAAGATGTCGATGTTGTCCCATCCTTCCTTGTTGTCATTGCGAGGAGGATAGTAGTTAATGCGTACCTTGTGGTAGTAATCGCTGTAGAGGTCGGGTTGCTTGTCTGCCACGAGAATTGATTCGAGAGTCGAGAGTTTGCTCACCTCCTTGGTGCGGAAGTTTGCTGGCTCATCGAGCACGAGGCCGTCGCGGTTACCCAAGATGTTGGTCGAGAACCATCCATTCAACCCCAGCATACGAGTTCCGATGATGGGAGCGAAACCGCTCTTTACAAGAGTCTGGCCTGTCTTGAAGTCCTTGCCGGCAATTGGCATCTTGGTCTTCTCGGCAAGTTCCCACATAGCGGGAATGTCGACGGTTGTGTTGGGAGCACCCATCACGAATGGAGCATCCTCCATAAGGGCGGCGTATGCATAGCACATCGAAGGAGCGATTTTGTCAACCACGTCATCCTTCATGGCCTGCTCGAGTGCAGCGACTGTGCCATGATACTTCATGTCGGGAGCGACATAGATTTCGGTTGAAGCAGCCCAGAGTACCACTACTCGGTCGACACCGCTTTCTTTCTTGAAGTTGCGGATGTCTTCACGTATCTGTTCGGTCATATCCCAGCGGTTAGCGCATTGTTTCACGTTTTCACCGTCGAGGCGCTTTGCATAGTTCTTGTCGAATGCAGCCTTAAGTGGCTTAATTGCCAAAAGTTCGTCCTTTACAGGCTCAATGTCTTTCTCTTTAAGTACCTCGGCATTGATTGCACTTTCATATGCATTTGCTGGATATACATCCCAAGCAGCGAAAACAATGTCATCGAGGGTTGGCATCGATACGATGTCTTTGTAGTGCAGATATTTCTTCTCGGTTCCGCGACCTACGCGAATCTTGTCGTACTGAGTCATGGAACCAACGGGCTTAGCAAGCCCCTTGCGTGTCATGAAAACACCTGTCATGAATGTTGTGCTAACTGCACCTAAACCGACTACCATGATACCTAATTTACCGGTAGCGGGTTTGACGTTTGAATTTGCCATAATAAAATTGGTTTTCCGTATAATTTAATAATGTTGTTTTCGTAAATGAAAAATCAGCCAAAAGTACTGCCTTTTTTTGGAATAAATATATAAATTGTGTAATTAAAACGTTAATAATTCATTAAATTTCAGCTTAATACTAAAATTACACTAAATTCAGCTATTGACAAAGCGTATTTCATTAATGGTAGTTAATGAGGCTGAAGGCATTTTTGGGAGAATAATGATTAAAATATGAGGCACGACTTGAAATGACATAAAAAACCATGATAATCAAGTCGGTATTATATGAATTCTAGAACTTGGCAAATGCTTGTGATTGTGTGGGGATGGGTTTGAGCATCTTCTTCCGTAGTCCACCCTTTGCCCTTTAGCCAGAGGACATGACAGCCGAGCGACTCTGCCGGCTCGATGTCTTTGCGCAGGCTATCGCCTACAACAAGAATCTGTTCAGATTCCAATTCGAGTGCATCCACACCCAGGCGGAAAAGAGTGGGGTTTGGTTTACGTATTCCCACTACAGAACTTTCTATAATGCCCTTGAAATAACGGCGGATATCGTAGGCGCGCAGCACGCTGTCAATGTTGCCGTAGAAATTGCTCACAAGCATCATGGGGAACCTATTGTGCAGTGTCTCAAGCACAGGTCGCGCCTCTTCGATGCACTCGCGTGCAGAACGGTCACAATAGGTGGCAATTGTATCACACTGTTCATTGGTCATTGCGATACCCATCTGTCGTACTGCATGTGCCTCGACGACTATTTTCTTGCGCATCAGGGCGAGAAAGTCATCATTGGGCATGATGTGTCTTACGCGAGCTAGTTCCCGTTCCGCAAACACATAAGCTTCGCGGAATTGCTCCTTGGTGATGTGGCCTTCCATGCCGGCATGGCGGTATCCGTCCCAAATCACTTCGCTCCAATGTACTCCGCGGGTGTCAAGAGTGCCGCCGTAGTCAAAGATGATGCCTTTCACGTCCTGCATTCCCTGTATTGGCTTTTGATACTCAATACTTTCCATTTTTTAGGTCATTGGTGAAGCGTTTACAAAATCTTTCGTGGCATACGGTCATATACACGAGCATAATGTTGAGCACCACAATCTCAAATACGAAGTATAGCCAGGGTACCTGGAAAATGACAGATATGAACATGGCTATGGTTCGCGTGTTGAACGACAGCATGTTGGTGTATTTCATCATAGGTAGGCTTGCCTTGCGGAAATCATCTCGGAACTGCTGTGGAGCCACGTCATCGCCGAAACGTTCTTTCAAGGCTTGGCGTAATCGCTGCATGTTAGGAGTAATGGCTTCCTGTTGTGCAGTATAGCCCAGATAGACAAACATGGTTATTTTCTTGAACAGATTACCGCCCCAAGGCACTTTGTCGTATTCCTCTCGCAAAGCGTCAGTACTGTCGAGTTCACTGCCGTCCTTGCCTTTGAGGAAAAAGAGGTGGAATTGGCGGTAGTAGTCGGCACTGGCGGATTGCTTGGCATGGCTCAGTCCGGCAAGAATGCCCAAGGTCCATATTATCCACTGGTGAGAGGCGAAGAAGTCACCCAGTAGTTTGTCCCCGAAATGCAGTTCACGGAACACCAGTGCGAAATATATTGCAAAGAACCATAGATCACCGCTCACGCCGTCAAGGATGCGTCCGATGCGCGAGTATTGCTTAGTGAGGCGCGCCAACTGTCCGTCGGCACTGTCATAGGTGTTCGCCCAGATAATCAGGAAGATGCCCAAGTAGTTGAGCCACAGCAGGGGCTTCTCTCCGAAGTAGAGAAGTACACCGCCTGCTACTCCCAGAATTATACTGGCAATAGTCACCCAGTTAGGCGTAACTCCCAGTTTGGCGAACAGTTTTGCCCAGAGGAAACCTAATGGGCGATAGAAGAACAGGTCAATATGTTCTTCGGTGTCCATTGACTTCAATGATGCTTTATATTCTTCTTTAAGTCCCATTTTGCTTGAAGTTAGAAGTTGTGTTGAGTTTGTGTTTAACTCTACATCAGAGTTTACCTGTTCTTGATGATGTTGAGGATAGCCTTAGCGATGTGTGGAGCAGCTTCGTTGCGACACGGCGCAAAGCTGGGCCAGTCATTGAAGTCTATGATCTGTATAGAGCCGTCTTCTGCCACAATGCAGTCTCCGCCGTAAATCTCAATGTTCACTTCTTCGGCAGCACGTGTGCAGATGTCCTTAAGGTCCTTTTCCTCAAAAGCGAAGCCTTGCGATTCGCCGTTAACCTGTTCCCAACCATATTTGCTGTGTCCGCGGTCGAATGGGTAGAACCAATAGAAGAAGTTGGAGCCTTTGATTCCGTAGAACTTCACTAGGTCGCCCACCAGATGGACATTGATTACGGCACGTGTAATGCCACGGTAGAAGTATTCCTGAAGCACTTCTTGGGCTTCATCGGCATGACGCACATAGGATACGTCTTCCTTGTGCATGGCATGGAAGTCGCCGCGCTTAATCCAGCAGCTCTTGAAACCGGCATTTTCAATGAGCGGCTTGACATTTTCGTTGGTGTTGACAATCAGGCTTTTTGGATAGGGGATGCCGGCTGCAAGGAGAATACGCGTCATACGTTCACGTGTGCAGTTCTCGATGCCGTAGCCTGAGTTGATTACCAGTCTGCCCTCGTCTTCGAGTGTCTGCAAGCGTTTGATGGATTCACGTTCGCGACACATGTTCAGGATGATGTTCTCACTCACTCCTTCACGGTTGAACTGTTCCTCGGTGTAAATGTTCACTTGGCAGCCGCGTTTGCGAAGTTCATCGGCTGTGCCGTTGAAGATTGCGGTGTCGTTGCCTATGTGGTTGGGTGAATAGGCACCTGCGCGGAGTATACCTGCTATAGTTATTTCAGCCATATTTATGATGTTTTAGTTTCTGATAAATAGCTCGGCGTTTGCGATGTCGGCGGCATGGTCTACATCGATGATTTTGTCAATGGAGTAGGCCTTAAGGTTGAAACCATGCTCAACGAGTGCACGCTGGAAGTTACGCATGCGAGAAATACCATTCTCGATGCACTGCTGCAATATGGGGAACGCTCCGTGCGTCATGGCATAGATGCCGCCTGACACATATCGCGCACCGTCAAATGGCGTATCTCTGAATGCGGTGATGTTCATGTCGTCGTCTACGTCAACGTAAAGAGGCTTTTCGTCATCGATGAAAGGAGTTACAGCCCACATGCCATCGTGTACATGGTCGGATTCGAAAGCCTCTATGTAACCGGTAAAGTCTTCTTCGCGGAAGATGGTGTCAACCGTTGTGAGGCAGAATTTTCCCTTTGGTAGGATGCGGCTCAGTTCGTAGAAGCTATGCATCGAACTAGGTGTGGTTTTCACAACCACATTAAGAGGTACTTGCAAGGTGAGTGTGTCAAGGTATTCCCTTACCTCAGTCATGAATTCATTAACTATTATGCTAACGCTTTCGGCGCCACATCGTGTGAATATGTCGATAAGGCGTTTAACCATTGGTGTGCCGCCCAGAGATACTAATGGCTTGGGTTTTTGGACACCTTCCTGTGCGAGCCTGGAGCCTTCTCCAGCAGCGATTATTGCAAAATGCATAATTTTGAGATTCGAGAATCAAGAACCAAGATCCAAGCTTTTTAGCTTGTCTTATTGTCTGATTCGTTTTTATTTTTATGATTTCTTATTTTATCATTATAGCTTATCATCATTCGGATCATTTCAGATAAATCATTTTTAAGCTGAACATAAATCTCATCTGAGATAAGTCCTAGATCATGCGCAAGGAGTAGTTGATACTCAACTTCCGAGGAGGAACCAATAGCAATTTGAATAAATTGAGCCAACTCTCCTACTGTGTTACGTCCGCAACCTTCAGCAATATTCGAAGGAATAGAAATTGCAGCTCGTCTTAATTGAGAAGTTAAGCCAAATCGTTCATCAATCGGAAAGTTTTGGCTCGTTTTATAAATAGCCAAAGTTAATTGATGTGCTTTTTGCCAAATTTGTAATTTCTTGAAATCTCTCATTATGTTATTTAAATCAATGAGACTCTATTTTTTCTCGGTTCTCGGTTCTCGGTTCTTGCTTCTTAGCCCTTTTATGCTATTCGTCGTTTTCGTCTTTAGTCAAATCAAGGACCACGTTGTCTTTGCCGCGAGCCTCATATAGTTTGCCCAGCGGATTTGCTGTAGCTTCGTCATAAGCGGCGCGGTTACGGCAGATATCAATGGCAGCGTAGATGGCATGGCGCATCGAGGTAGCGTCGGCAGTGTTGGTTCCTGTAATGTCATAGCCCGTACCGTGGTCTGGACTTGTTCGTACGATGGGCAGGCCGGCGGTGAAGTTTACGCCTGTACCGCGGGCAATTGTCTTGAATGGAGCCAAACCTTGGTCGTGATACATTGCTAATACTCCATCGAAGTGTCTGTACTGCTCAAGGGCAAAGAAGCTGTCGGCGGAATATGGCCCGAAGCACATTATGCTTTCATCGTATGCCTGACCTATGGCGGGAACTATAATGTCTTTCTCCTCGTTACCCAGTAGGCCGTTTTCACCAGCATGAGGATTCAGTGCCAATACGGCGATTCGTGGACGTTCGATGCCGAAATCGCGTCGAAGAGATGCATCGAAGGTGCGTAGTCTGGTCAGTATGGTATCGAGAGTAATGGCCTGAGACACTTGCGAAATGGGCAGGTGAGTGGTTACCAGGGCCACGCGCACATGCTCGTCAAAGAGTATCATCAGAGCATTTCCATCGCCTTGGCATCTTGCCTGTAGATACTCGGTGTGGCCGGTAAAGTTGAATTTGTCGCTCTGTATGTTGTCTTTGTTGATGGGGGCAGTTACCAGAGCGTCGATGCGACCAGCTTTAAGGTCAGTGACTGCTGCCTCTAGTGCTGCAAATGCGGCATGGCCGGCTGCCTTGCTCGGTTCGCCAAGCTCAATCTTTACTTCCTCTCCGTTCATCACGTCAATAAGGTTCACGACACCATCTCGGGCATTGTCAGCATTGCGTGTCATGCTTGCGCCGAACTGTTGCATGTCAATGGCCTTGCGATGGTAACTCAAGACCTTTGGTGAGCCATAGATTATGGGGGTGCATAGTTGAAGCATCTCATCGCAGTTTAGAGCTTTCATTATCACCTCATAGCCTATTCCGTTGGTGTCGCCTTGGGTGATGCCTATTTTTATCTTGCGTTCGCTCATTATTGTAAATCAGAGGTTTAGTGAATAAATTACTTGCTTGACCTGTTGTCGGCCGAGCTATTAATCCGCTAAATTACAACAAAATCCTCAAATGTACAAAAAAAAGGACAGGAGCTTGTCAAGCCCCCGTCCCATACGGACTATTTTTTCTTTGTTTGTTGTTTAATATCAGTTCTTGCCAAGAATGATATTGATGATTGCGTTCACGTCGCTGACGTCGATATCGCCTTCACCAGTTATATCGGCATTGCCGGGATAATCGGCCTGAGTTGCCTTGTTCAGGATGATGTTGATAACGGCGTTCACGTCACTAACGTCAACGTCACCTTCACCAGTCACATCACCAACAATACCTGGAGCGGTCTTCTTGGTGATAACAAGCTTCATTGTTTCAAGGTTCAGGCTCAAGCCGTATTCGCCATCAGGAATCTTATAAGCCTGACCATTTTCGTCAGTAAGGCCGAGTTCGATTCCAATCATATCGTCGGTTACGAGGAAGTCGCCTTCGCTCACAGCGCCGAAGCGATAGCCAGCGATTGCATCCCAGCCATCTGCGTCATCGGCGAGCTTTGTAGTGAAGCTGAAGAAGCTGTAACCATCAGTGTCACCTTCGTCAACTGGAGCGCAGGTAATGTCGGCAGTATAGGTGACACCATCTTCGGTGGTCATAGCGTAACCTACATTAGCAGCCCAGTCATTCCCGTTGACTTGACCAAGGATGTACACATTATTCTCAGGAGCTATTATAGCAAATATTGAACTACTATATATTTCCCACCAAATAATAGTTGTGGCAGAAGAACTGAGAATTGTAAATTGATCACACGTATAATAACCATTTTCCTCATCTAACGTGAAGACTATGTCTTCAATACCATTCTCACCATAACCTAATAAATATATGTCATTACCCTCGTAAGCTCCGAAATACTGTCCTGTTGGAATAACTAACTGGCCATCTTCGTTGAACGAAGCGATTACCCAAGCCTCTGGGAGATATGTGCAAAGTCCTTGGATATAGATAACATCACCATCAGCACCAATTTTGAGCTCCAATTGAGTCATATCGTCTGCCCAGGTTATATTGCCCTCATCGTCAATATCTTCACATGCATAAGCCACGAAAACGGCATCTAAAGTTTCCAGGCCTTCAGGAGCAACGACCGGGTCAGGTTTTACGATTTCACCTTTTGCTACTATAAGAGATGAATAGTAACCCCAAGCACTAACAGAAGTATTGCCATTATTTTCGATGAGTAATCCGTTGAGAGTGAAGGTGTTATTTTCGGAGTCATAAATGAAAGAAAAACTGGAAAGATTACTGGATGCATATCCAGCAAGATACTCATCGCCATATTCATCAGTACCTACATATTGACATGGAAATGTAGCGGTGGTTCCACTGATAGTACCTTTAACCCATGCATCAGGGAAATAATAAGCTAATCCTTGAATGTAAACATCATTGCCGTCAAAAGCAACCGAAGTGGCTTCTTCAATACTATTTCCACCTTGGGAAGTGTTATAAGTGCCATTGATTGTCCAATCGGTTTCAATGGTTACACCATCGGGTACTGTGACTAAATCTTCCTCAGATACTCGTAGCGGGGTGGTTGGTTGGGTTTTCAGGCCTTTGAACTGGCTCGTCATTTGCTGATTATCAACCTTAAAGCTTGGAGCTTTAATTGAGGCATTTACGTTAGTCAAGTTGAATGCTGAAGCAGAGATTGCTACTGCAAGAGCAAATGCACTAAGTAATAACTTTTTCATGTTAATAAATTAGTTTTAAATTAATAATTTGTCCCGTAGGGCCTTGCCCCTCGATGACGTTAATTGTATCTCGTATTTTATTTCATTTCTCAAATAGTGATAACATAACCACATGCTCTTAAAAGCAGTAGCATTTAGGTCTAATTAGCCAAGCAAAGTAAAGTGCCACAAAATTGCAAATTTTTTTTTTCAAAAGCAAATCTTTTCAATAAAAATGTGGATTATTGTTTGTCGACGGCCACTTTTGTATTACCTTTGCAGTTCACGTATCGAGACATAAGTGATTTATACAATGACGCGATGAAAACAAAGAACAATATATTATATTGGATTACGTTGGCTATAGCCGCGATTGTGTTCTATGTTTTAAACGTGTTTACTACCCTCAAGCCCGACGATGTGATGTACTCGTTGGTGATGGGTAACGCTCAAGAGCATATCGACGGTTTCGGCTCACTCATGCGTTCTCAGGCATTCCATTATATTGACAATAACGGGCGTTTTGCGAACTTCTTGACGCAGTTGTTCTGTGGTATTCTTGGTAAACCTTTGTTCAACATTTGCAATGCTTTGGTGACAGCGGTTTTCCTACATTCAGCAGCCACACTGATAGCGCGCCGATGTGGAAGCATTGCAGCATTGTCGCTGGCATTGTTGTTCGTGATGTTGCTGATGCCGGTGCCGGGCGAGACAATGCTGTGGCTGTGCGGATCATTCAACTATCTGTGGTCAGCAACAGCAACATTGCTCATTTTAGTGTGGATGGCCAGAGATTCAGCACATCGTCAAGCGTCGTGGTGGAAACATTGCATGGTGTTTGTACTGACACTGTTTGCCGGAGCCATGAACGAAAGTGTGACGGCATGTACTCTGCTTGCATTAGTTATTTACTTTGCATTCAATCGGCAAGAGTTCACCGGACTGGTGCGAACGGCTGTGCTGGGCTATGCTGTAGGAGTGGCGGTGATTTTTGTTTCTCCTGCACTGTGGACTCGTCTTGATGCTGGTGGCGACGTGAATCTCCACATCTCAACAGCCCAGATGCTCTCGCGTCGATTGATAAACACATGCACCAAGAGCGTGCACTTTGTAACTCCCATATTGGCATTAGCGGCCATTGTCCTGGCATTGTTCCATAGGAAGTTTGCCCAGCTACGAACCAATATTCTGGTGTGGACTTTTTTATGCTCTATCTTGATGATAATGGTGTTGAGCATCACGACTAGCTACCGAAGCTATACTACTTTTGCACTATATAGTTTCCTGGTTGTGGCGCAGTTGCTGTACGTGTGGATTTGTGACAAACGTTGGTGCGTTTGGGCGACAGCCGCTATGCTTGCTGCAAGTGCGGTGCTTGCTGTGCCGGCAGTGCGTGATACTTATAAATATAAGCAATATGATGACCGAGTGATTGCCGATATCATAGCATCTCCAGCCGAATGTATTCTGCCAGCTTCTAAGACTCCGGTAGTAAGCCGCTGGGTATATCCTGTGGTATATGACAACGATGGATACATGACTCACAAGTACTACTATTGTTGCTATTACGGCAAGGACAACTTGCAGTTCCTTGCTCCCGAGATATATGCCCGCTACCAAAGCGGAGACATGTTGCTCGGCGGAAAGCCTGCAGCACTTGTGCCTGCCGACTCAACCAGAGTGATGCAGCTTATGACTTTTGACGGGCAGCCATATTCGATTGCCGACATGGGCACGGATACGTTGTGTTTTGCCAATACACATGCCCGTGTATATTATGAGTCAATGGAGGATCACCTCGGTGTCGAGCGCACAGCTAAGCTGAAGCGATGGGGCGAGTTCCCGGAATTTATGCCTATGCCTATGTACTATCTCAAGCAAGATGGCCATTATTATCTGGTGCTTCCCGAACTTGAACCCGATATCGTTGCGATTGAGGTGCCTTTGATGAAAGATGGAAAGGAACAGGACCTTAGGTTTGAAAAAACACATGACAGTAAGTAGCTTCTGTCCACAAGCTCATGATATAATTGAACTGTAATGAACGAAAAATGGGATAAAATAATAATAGGTATCGATCCAGGTACTAGCGTGATGGGTTACGGCTTGCTGGGAGTAAAGAATAAAAAGCCGTCGCTCATTGTTATGGGCGTCATCAAACTGAGCAGGATGGAAGACCATTACATGCGGCTTCATCGCATATATGAGCGCGTAAAAGGACTTATTGATGAATTCCTGCCCGACGAAATGGCAATCGAGGCACCTTTCTTTGGCAAGAACGTGCAGTCTATGCTTAAGTTGGGGCGTGCGCAGGGTGTGGCTATAGCAGCCGCATTGAGCCACGAGGTGCCTATTACCGAGTATGAGCCGCGAAAAATCAAGATGGCTATCACTGGCAATGGAGCCGCCAGCAAGGAACAGGTGGCAGCAATGATACAGCGGGAGCTGAACATCAGTGACGACCAGATGCCACAATTGCTTGATGCCACCGATGCCCTGGCAGCGGCATTGTGTCATTATTACGAAGGACTTAAACCCATTAAGTCTTCTGGCAGTAAAAGTTGGAAAGCATTTGTCGATGCCCATCCCGACCGTGTGAAATAAGCATATATGAATGGACTACTGAATAAAACCGAGTGTGCAATGCTCAAGGCAATAGCCATAGTGATGATTATGGCTCATAACTTTGCACATCTTATCAATGGCACCGTTACCGAGAATGAATACCGATTCGATGTTTTTCGTACCTCGCACATGTGGCATAACATCCTTCAGCCCGATGGTATGTTGATACTCAATTTGTTGTCATTTTTCGGCCATTATGGAGTGCCCATATTCCTGTTCTTGAGTGGCTATGGGTTGGTGAAGAAGTATGAACGGCAAGATGCTGTGGTGCCAAGTGTAGGCTCATTTATAGGCAGGCACTATGTGAAGCTGTTGAAACTGATGTTGCTCGGACTTATAGTATTTCTGGCTGTTAACTTCATCAAGTTCCATACGTTCAAAACGACGTGGGTGAATTTAGGGGCGCAGCTGACGATGATAATTAATCTGCTCAGCGAGCCATGGATGCGTATTAAGCCTGGTCCATACTGGTTTTTCGGACTGATGATTCAGTTGTACATTATTTACAGGTTGTTTATTTATTCTCCCACAACGGCAAAACATCGTCGATGGATAATACCGATACTTTTTGTTGTCATTTGCCAAGTGGCACAGATAGTGGGCGCTCGATATGACTTGCTCTATTGGATGCGCTATAACTTCTTTGTGGCAGGGTTGCCGTTTTCTATGGGAATACTCATGGCGCGATATGACCATGAAATAAGGCTTAATCGTTGGCTGTGGTTGTTATTGGCTCTGATAAGTGCAGTGATTGTATTGCCTATGAATTTGAGGTTTCAGATATGGTTGTGGGCAGGTGCGGCAGTGATTGTTGCAGCCATTGCATTGGTGAAGGCGTTGCCGGCATGGACTCATCGTGCGCTGGCTTGGCTTGGCGGACTCTCCGCTATGCTGTTCGTGGTTCATCCCATTGTGCGAGCCCTGTTGCTCGAGTATGGTCAAGCAGGGCATCCATATTTGTGGCTTTGTATCTACCTTGTCGTTTCCTTGGTTCTTGCCATTCCATACAAATGGCTGCTCGATCGTATCAAAATCGGATAAAATAAAAAAGGGTAAGCTGACTATATCGCGCCGCTACAACCCGTTACCCTTGCTTCGGTCAAGACCTGGGGGATTCACGGGGAGCTGGCCGTATAGGACTTACCCGCTGCAAAATTACTGCTTTTTCTGTTAATGGCAAAAAAAATATATCTTTTATTGCCGAAAGTCCCAATTTGAATATTGTAACGAATTGGGTTAAAGAGAATTCCAGAAATCAACATAACGCTGTGCCACGAGTGGGGCGGCGTTGTGTTTTTCAACAAATGCTCGACTGTTGCGACACCACTCAGGCAGTGAAGCCTTGTTGGCAATGATGTTCTCTAATTGTGCTTCGATATCACCTTCAATGAGTGGGTTGACGTTGACGATAGGGTGATTGTCTTGCTCTCCGATTAAGTCGTAATATTCCGGTTCGGCACCTGATACCGCCACCAAGCCCTGCGCCATCCCGATAAGGGCATTGGTAGCTGGGGTGTAGCTGTAGAGTTGGTCGAGGATAACGTGTGCCTGTCGCATGCGTTCAATGTATTGTGCATAAGGAAGTCTCTGAACGACATCAATGTCACATTCGTCGGGATGGTTGTCATGAACGCGTTTAAGAGCGTCAAGCATTCGATCAGTGCCCTTGATGATTGTGCGGTCGGGCTGAATGCCGATGAAGAACTTCACTTTTTCCGGCTCTTGCTCTAATGGACGCAAGGTGAGCGACTCGGTATCGATGGGGATGTCGGCATATGCCAATGGCGAATAGCCTATCGACTTGTAGGCGGCATAATATTCCCACAGACATGCCACCACGCCATCTACACGTTCGAGGATGTAGTCGCGGTGATGGCGCATGAACGGCTGACGCCAGTTATCCTGCTGTTGTGCCTTGTACTCGTCACTGCCAACGTAGGGCGATGGTGAATCACCAATCATGTAATCGCTGTAACGGTAGGTGTGGCCGTCATGGCAGGCATCATAGTATGTGACATCGGTAGCCAGAGCAGACAGCACCACTTTGCCGTTGTGCCGTTTCAAGTAGTCAAATACCATTCTCACCCGTTCGGGTCGCAACCTCAGAAATATGTAGCTTGACAACTGTACGACGTCAAAACCGCGCATCCGTGGTAAAGCTCGCACGATATCGAATATATAGCGCAGAGTTCCCAACGTTCCTGGGCGGCGAAGCAAGTTGATGTCGCGGTTTGTGTCCATCCATCGCGACCCATCGGATGCGACAACGGCATCGTGTCCCATGCGTCGCAGCTGTTGTGCGAGGGTGTTATGCAAGTTGCTGGCGTCTCCAGCGAAGAGTATCTTCATCTTTCAGTGGGTTGTAACAAGGCAAAGGTAGTTCAACTTTGTGGCAATGCAAAACAAAAATTCATTTTTTTGTATGGTTACGGAAAAAGCAGTAACTTTACGCCTTGAAAAATTCATGAAAGTTTCAATTGTCATACCCGTCTATAACCGTGCGCACATTGTGCTGCGCACTCTTGAAAGTGTGCTGGCGCAGACCTATCGTCCCCTTGAAGTCGTGCTGGTTGACAACTGCAGCACCGACGATAGTTTGGCTGTGCTGGAGGCATTTAAGAGCGAGCATCAGTCGTCTGATTTCGAAGTTGTCGTGACTCAGGAGAGTCACCATACGGCTGGAGCGGCCCGCAACCGAGGTTTTGGCTGTGCCACAGGTGAATGGGTGATATTTTTTGACAGCGACGATGAAATGAGACCGCAGCTCGTGGAGCGTTATGTAAAGAAGATTGAGAAGCATGGAGGTGAGCTCGATCTGATTTCGGCACGTTCACGGCTGGTGATGCCTGATGGTACGAGTCAGGCCCATCCTTTTTTCCGTCATGATATATTTGCCGTACAGATACTGCACAGTCAACTTGCCACACAGCGGTATGCTGTGCGACGTGAGTTTTTTGAAGATACTGACGGATGGAATATTAACTTGCCGGGATGGAATGACTGGGAAATGGGATTGCGCATGTTGTTGTCAAAGCCTCGCATGGCATTCATGGGGGGACGCATTGACATCAATATCAACCATAGTGGTGATGATTCCATCACTGGCACTGAGTTCCACACGCGTCATGGACAGTGGGAACACGTGATAGATGTGTTGGAAAACGAGGTGCGTTGTTCACGCCTTAAGAATCGCCGTCGCTATTTCCGGCTGCTTGACTATCGGCGTCAGGTGCTTGCTGCACAGTACCAGCGTGAAGGGCATCCAGAACTGGCAAAGCCTTTATGTCGACAGGCTTATGCCTCGCTGCGCGACAGTTATGCTGACAGCCTGTCATGGCGATGGGTGGTGTCTCCAGTGCTCAAGAGGCTGTTTCGTCGCATAGTATCAGGTCGGCGAGGCTCGGCACGCATCGCGCGGTTGTTAATCCGTTGACGTTTTTTCTTCTTCAGTTTCTGTCGACATTGGCAGCAGACCGGCAATCTCGCTTTGGTCGTAGTCACCGAACCATTCACGCAACTTCTGCTCGGCTTTATGCTCTATCTCGGGTGTGATGTGCCCGCTCATGGTATAGAGCGCCCATATCAAAGCCGCCAGGTCATCGGTGAATCCCAGCCCCATTAGAGCATCGGGAATGAAGTCGGTGGGCAGGATGAAATAACCCAGCGCGCCGTAAATCTTCAGTTTTTCCTTTGCAGGGATGGATGGGTCACGCGACATGTAGTACAGTACCAACGTGGCATACACCACCTTGATGCCTGCTTTTTTCGCTACTTTCTTTATCTTATTCCATAATTTGGGATCGTTGAAGTAGTTGCGGTACTCCTCAAAGTCGATGATTTTCTTTCTTTTTTTATCCATCTGAGCAAGTGTAAAGGATGTTTTTGAGTTGTATTGCAATTATCGTGCCATCTTGCAGTTAGATTATGAATCTAGGTTCTTTTTTGTTAATTTCGGCTTAAACTGTGGCATTTTCAATTAATTGCACTATCTTTGCTCAATTTTAACTGTATACCGACATGAAACCTATTATCCAACACATCACCGACAACGATGCCTACACGTTCAGTTGTCTGTACTACATTCTGCAGAAATATCCTCGTGCAGAGGTGGAATACACATTCTTTGACCGCAACCACACGCGATATCCTAAAGGATTTGCACAATTGCTACAGGAACAGGTCGATTATATGCCCAACGTAGTAATTACCGAAGAAGAAATTTCGTTCATGCAGCGCAAGATGTATTACCTGCCAAAATGGTTCTTTACATTCCTGCGCGGTTACCGTTTCAAGCCCAGAGAAGTGGCAATAAGTCAGGACGATGAGGGCTACCTGAGCATATCGGTTAAGGGCAAATGGTACTCAACCATTGTATGGGAAATGGTGCTGTTGCCTTGCATCAGCGAGATTATGCATCAGCTTCAGGGCGATATGGACGGTTATGACGCTCAGCGCGAAGAGGAACGCACCCGCGCAAAAGCTATCCGTGCTTTGTCTAACGGTTTGGTGATAAGCGATTTCGGAACGCGTCGTCGTTTTAACTTTGCCCATCAGGATATGGTGGTGCGGGTGTTCAAGGAAGTATCTGAACAAGGTGGCTATACCGATGAGAATGGACAGTTCCAGCCGTTTACGGGTGCATTCCCCGGCACAAGCAACGTATATCTCGCCATGAAGTACGACCTTACGCCCATTGGCACGATGAGCCATCAGCTTATCTCGTTTGAGGAAAACGTCAGCGGTCTGTTTGAGTGCAACTTCAACGTCATGCGCAAGTTCAGTGATGTGTTTGACGGTGACAACGGAATATATCTTTACGATTGCTTCGGCGACACAGTGTTCTTCAACAACCTAAGCAAACGCATGGCGATGATGTACAAGGGCTTGCGCGTTGATAGTGGCAATGAGGAGGAGCAGCTTGAAAAGATTATCGCCAAGTATCATTCTCTGGGAATCGATCCCGCTACCAAGCAGATTGTCTATAGCAACGGGCTGAACATTGACCGCGCAATCGCTATTCACCGCTATACCGCCGGGCGTATGCAGGACAGCTTTGGAATTGGCACTCACCTCACATGCGATATAGAGAATGTGCAGCCCATGAACATCGTCATCAAACTCACGCGTATGCGTATAACCGAGCTGCGCGAGTGGCACGACTGCGTGAAGTTGTCTTGCGACAAGGGAAAGACTCTCGGCAATCCTGACAAATGCGCTTATCTGCTTAGCCAGATAGTTGACTGAGCTAACAGATAACATATGCAAGGCGACAAGATAGTAATCCGTGGGGCACGGGAGAACAACCTGAAGGATGTTTCGCTCGAGATCCCCAAACATAAGATAACGGTGTTTACCGGCGTGTCGGGGTCTGGAAAGAGTTCGCTCGTACTTGACACCATAGCGGCGAAGTCGCGCCGTGAACTGAACGACACTTTTCCTGCCTTCGTGCAGCAGTACTTGCCCAAGTACGGCCGTCCGCACGTCGATGCCATCGAGAATCTGCCCATTGCCATCGTCATCGACCAGAAGAAGCCGGCGCAGAACTCACGCTCTACTGTAGCGACCTACACCGACATCGCCGCACTGATGCGATTGCTTTTCTCGCGTGTGGGGCAACCTTTCGTGGGCTATGCCGAGTCGTTTAGCTTCAACCATCCTGAGGGTAGTTGTCCGCGCTGTTCTGGTCTGGGCGAAATTCGCGAACTTGACATCCACAAGCTCATCGATTTCGACAAGAGCCTCAACGACGAAGACACGATACACTACATCGCGTTCGGCAAGGGCGGATGGCGTTGGATTCGCTACGCACACAGTGGCCTGTTCGACCTCGACAAGAAAATCAAGGACTATTCTCCCGAAGAACTGGATTTGTTCCTCAACAGCCCGCAGATACGCCTGAAGAATCCCCCCGCCAATTGGCCCAAGACGGCAAAGTACGAGGGCATCATCCCGCGTATGTACCGCAGCATCATTAATTCCGAAGAAGGCCTGCTGCACAGTGCAGTCCTAAACCCGATGCTGCGCATGGGGACCTGCCCCGACTGTGGCGGCACGCGCCTCAGTCAGCGCGTTCTGTCGTGCAAGATCGATGGCATAAACATTGCGCAGGCAAGTGCCATGTCCATCACCAAGCTTAATCAATGGATTCGCTCGTTGCAATCGCCGCTCGCCGTCGACCTCAAGGTGGCAATAGGGGCACGACTGACGGCTCTCGAGGAAATCGGGCTGGGATACCTGAGCCTGGACCGAGCCGTTGGCACTTTGTCGGGTGGAGAGGCACAGCGGTGCAAGATTGCCAAGTATATCAATTCATCGCTTGCCGATGTCCTTTACATCCTCGATGAGCCCAGCACCGGCCTCCATGACCACGACATCGAGAAGATGAAGCACTCGGTGCGTCGCCTGCGCGATGCCGGCAACACTGTCTTGCTCGTTGAACATCACAAGGAGATGATACGCCTTGCCGACCATATAGTGGACCTCGGACCTGGACCGGGTAGCCGAGGCGGTGAGATCATCTTCGAGGGCAGCTACGACGAACTGCTTCATAGCGGCACCAGCACAGGGCAGATGCTCAGTCGCAGTGGTGAACTGAACACGTCGCCGCGGATGCCTTCCGACTTCTTCACCCTCACTGAAGCCAACCTTCACAACCTGAAGGATGTCACCATACAGCTTCCACTGGGAGTGTTGGCTGTAGTCGAAGGCGTGGCAGGGTCGGGCAAGAGTTC
This sequence comes from Muribaculaceae bacterium, assembly GCA_017651515.1. Taxonomy (GTDB): domain Bacteria; phylum Bacteroidota; class Bacteroidia; order Bacteroidales; family Muribaculaceae; genus Sodaliphilus. The sequence continues at coordinate 22,404 of JAGCCU010000076.1, forward strand.
GCTCATGGAATGTTTTCGCAACGCGCATCCCGACGGCATTGTCTATATCAGCCAGAAGAACATCGGTGCCAGCCTGCGTTCCACGCCGGCAACCTATATGGACGTTGCCGGTGACATCCGCAAGCTCTTCGCACGCGCCAACAAGATGAAGGAACAGTATTTTACTTTCAACGGCAAGGGCGCATGTCCTGTTTGCGGAGGCAAGGGAGTGGTGATTGCCGAGATGGCTTTCATGGACAATATCGAGACCACGTGCGAGGCATGCGGAGGACTGCGCTACTCCAAGGAGGCTCTGGCCTATACTGCACATGGCATGAATATAGCACAGACAATGGATCTCTCCGTCAGGAGAGCCAGCAAGGCTTTTGCTGGCACCGTTCTCGAGGAGAAGCTGCGCCCGCTCGTGGCAGTGGGGTTGGACTACCTGCACCTTAACCAGGCTCTGAGCACGCTGTCGGGAGGTGAGTTGCAGCGCATGAAGATTGCATCCTACCTAAAGGCTTACACGTCGCCAGCAGCCGACGGTGGACAACGCGGCATTTTCATTATCGACGAGCCTACCGACGGCCTGCACCTGAAGGACGTGCACAACCTGATTGACTTGTTCCGACAGATGGTGGAGAAAGGAAACACGGTCTATGTCATCGAACATAACACCGACGTCATCAAGGCTGCCGACTTTGTCATCGAACTCGGTCCAGGCGCAGGAGAGAACGGCGGAGAAATCATCTTCACCGGAACACCACAACAACTCGTCAACTGCAAAACTTCACTCACAGCTAAATACCTAAACTGAGTTTATTACTGGGTTGTTTTCGGGGAATAGGCAAGTTATTCGCCGAATTTTTTCGGAGATTAATGACTCTATTCGCCGAAAATTTTCGGTGAATAGCGGTTGTAATTGCTGAAAATTCTCTCTGCGAGAGAGGTCTCCGTCGGGTGCAGGAGCGTGGCGGCTAAACGGTCGGCAGGGAGATGCCGTCGAGCTGACGGTAGAGGTTCAGTGCGTAGATGTCGGTCATTGCGCTGATGTGGTCGAGCACCGCCTGGATCTTTTCAAACAGCGTTGGAGCATGCACATCGTACTGCTGAGGACACTTGTTGAGCAGAAGTTGCGAGTAGTTGCGCTCGGGGTGTAGAACGGCATCGATAAGTTTTTCCAACAACAGGTTGATGATTCGGCTTCCTGCCAAATCCACATCCAACACATAGCTGGCGCGGTACAGTCGGCTGAACGCTAGTTTGCTGCAACGCTCATAGCCTTCGATGGCGAGAGGAGATATGTGCTCGATGAGACTGCCCTCGAATTCCCCGTTCAGTATTTCCTCTTCGTGTGCGACAAAAGTTGTGGCACATTCCTTTACGAGCAGTCCGACGATGCATGAACGCAGATAGGCTACTTTCTCGTTGGGGTCGGCCACGGTTTCCATCACTTTGCGCTGGTGCGCTTTCTGGTCTTCGTCGAAGAAAGAGAGCAGCAGTTCGGTGGTCTCTTCTGTACCGATGATTTTCAGCTTGTGACCGTCTTCGATGTCCATGATCTGATAGCAGATGTCGTCGGCTGCCTCAACCAGATACACCAGCGGATGTCGGGCATATCGGTCAGCGCCAAGTTGGATGATTCCCAACTCATTGGCTATGCGTTCAAAGAGCTGTTTTTCGCTGGTGAAGAAGCCAAACTTGCCTTTTGGTCCTGCCTGTGACGAAGAGTAAGGGTATTTTACTATGGACGCAAGGGTAGAGTAGGTCATGGCAAACCCGCCGACGCGTCGTCCGTTGAACTGGTGAACCAACGTGCGGAAAGAGTTGGCGTTGCCTTCAAAATGAATCAGGTCGTTCCACTGGTCGGTGGTCAACTGGTCTTTCAGAATCATTCCAGCACCTTCGCTGAAGTATGCGCCGATGGTCTTCTCTCCGGAGTGTCCGAATGGAGGATTGCCCAGGTCATGAGCAAGGCAAGCCGCCGCCGTGATCTCGCTGATGTCGCGCAGGCGTTCCACCCAAGGCTCATTGGCATACTTGTCCTTTAGCCGCAGTGCCACTTCGCCGGCAAGTGAACGTCCTACGCACGACACCTCAAGGCTGTGAGTGAGGCGGTTGTGCACGAAGATGCTGCCGGGCAGTGGGAAAACCTGGGTCTTGTTCTGCAACCGTCGGAATGGTGAAGAAAACACCAGCCGGTCGTAGTCGCGCTCGAAGTCGCTGCGTACGCCGCCTTTATTGTCGTGATAGTGTTCCAGTCCAAGTCGCTTGTCGCATATAAGTTGGTTCCAGTTCATTTGTTCCGTATTTTCCTTTAGTTTGTTGTGCAAAATTACTGCAAAATTCTGATTAAGCGAGAATAATGAGAATTAATTATCACTATCGAGCGTGAGGAATTTACCTAAACCTTGAGAAAAACCATAATATATTCCAATGACTTGTTTTGGTTAAAAATTAAGAGCTGAAGCGATTCACATCGTCTCAGCTCTTGGTTTCGTTTTACTTACTACTATTCTAATCACTTAGAAGTGGCTACGTAAATATTTATCAACTAATAACTTTCTTCAATTTCACGATGCAAAGTTACTGCCGCGTCGCAACGTACACAATCGCTAAATGTGGTGAATCGACGAAAAAACATAATTATAATTGGTGAATTGGGTTTGAAAAAAGAAGATCCGCCTCACCATGAAGTGAAGCGGAACTTTAGATTGATGAGCCGCGAGCGGGACTCGAACCCGCGACCTTTTCGTTACGAATGAAATGCTCTACCGACTGAGCTATTGCGGCTGATGAAAGCGTATTTTGCTTTGCGGCTGCAAAGGTACTGCATTTTTTTTGAATGCCAACCGATTTGTCAAATTTTTTTCTTTCTATATCCTGCCTGTAAGCATGGGGCGGACGTGAACGCCTGGAACAATATCATCCGTGAGGCCTCATTTGCCTCACTTGAGCATCTGTTGCAGCAGTTCGGGCTCGTTTGTGGTGATGTAGTCGATACCGTTGTCAATGCACCACTGCAGGTCTTCGCGCTTGTTCACCGTCCAGACGTTTGTTTTCATCCCCAATTGTTCGCATTCCTGAATCCATTCTGGATGGCTCTTGAAAATGCAGTATTCATAGTCGGGACCTGCTGACCCCAGTGTCTTTAGGGTGATGGGTGACAGTTCTCCGTTCAGGTAATATACTTCAGTGCCCTTGGGCGCCTGCTGGATAAGCAGTCGCATGCCAGGGTAGGAGAACGTGATATAGGTCACGCGGTTTTCCATGCCGTATTTCTTGAATAGCTTCAGGATTTTCTTTATCGCTTGAGCCTCTTGATACTTGTCATCATGAGGCTTAAGCTCGCACACCAGTTGCAATGTCGTGCCTTGAGCCACTTGCAGAAGCTGCTCGAGCGTGGGTATAGTCTCCCCATTAGACAATTTCTGGTCGCGCACTTCTCGTGCCTTTGCTTTCTGTATTTCTATGCCATTGATGGTCTCGTCATGATTGACGAACAGCACGCCGTCGCGGCTCATCCACACGTCAAATTCTGATCCCCAACAATGTATGGAATCAGCTTTTACAAGTGACCGGCGGGAGTTCTGGGCCGAGCCGTCGGCTTTCCAGTAGCCGCGGTGTGCTACAACCCACGGCTGGCTCCAGCAAGTAGCCGTGGTAGCTAACATAATCAGAAGTATGAGTTTTTTCATCGTTTCATTTTTTATTTGATTGCAAATTTACAAAGAAAATGCGTGGCAACAGAGAAAAAAATAGTAATTTTGCATTTTGTGGGTGACCCAACTAAAGAATACTACCGATGGAGAATAACAAACAGCTTAAGCCGCTTGCCGGCATGACACTCTACGAGCTTCAAGAAGTCACTGCGGAACTTGGTCTGCCCAAATTTACCGCAAAACAGTTGGCTCAGTGGATTTACGGGAAACGAGTCACTTCCTTTGATGAGATGCTCAACATCTCCAAGAAGGGCCGTGACATGCTTGCCGAGAGGTATTGTGTGGGACTTAGTTATCCTACCCGCCGCGTCATCAGTAAAGATGGAACCGAGAAATACCTCTTCGATGTTGGCGATGGTCAGGCTATAGAGACGGTATATATCCCCGAAGAGGACAGGGCAACACTGTGCATATCTTCACAGAAAGGATGCCGCATGAACTGCTACTTCTGCATGACGGGGCGTCAGGGATTTCATGGAAACCTGACGGCAAACCAGATTATTAACCAGATACTCAGCGTTCCTCATGTCGACACTCTGACCAATGTGGTGTTCATGGGGATGGGCGAGCCGCTGGACAACCTTGAGCCTGTATTGAAGGTTATAGAAATCCTCACCGAGGAATGGGGATTTGCGTGGAGTCCGAAGCGTATTACCGTGAGTACGGTAGGCAAGAAACCGGAACTGAAAACGCTTGTGGAACGCACCAATGTCCATATTGCTGTGAGCGTCCATAATGCAGTACCCGAGGAGCGCCAGTCTCTGATGCCGATAGAGAAGGTCTGCCACATCAAGGACGTGTTGGACCTGCTGGGCCGTTATGATTTTACCCATCAGCGTCGTCTGTCGGTGGAGTACATCATGTGGAACTGGTTCAACGACGACATCAAGCATGCCGAGGCACTGCGTGAAATACTCCCAAATGAGCATGTGCGTGTCAACCTGATTCGTTACCACATGATTCCCGACGTGCCTAAACTGCGCACCAGCAGCGATGAGCGTATGGCTTATTTCCGTGACTATCTCAACAGCAAGGGCGTGACCTGTACCATTCGCCGCAGCCGTGGCGAGGATGTACAGGCTGCATGCGGAATGCTCGCCGGAAAGGTAAAGAAAGAAGATAAAAAATAGCAGGGCATGGAAGAACGCAAAAGTCTATATAAGCAGGCGGCAGAAAATGGCATCCCTTTGGGCCTGTATATGTCTACAATTTCTTTGATGACAATTTATGCCGATATTGTGCCGTTTTTCTCGGTTATAGCCATTGTGCTCTTGTTTGCCGGGCCGGTTGTGATTTATCGTTTCCAGCGAAAATATTTCATCGAACAAGGTGGTATGGCGGAGTATGCCGCGCTGTGGATGCTTGGCATAATGATGGTGATATTCGGAGCCATAATCACTGGTGCTGTAACCTATTGCGTTATAGAGTTTGTTCGACCAAACTACCTCTACGACCAGGCTCAGGCCACGCTTGATGCCTATAATGCCTTGCCCGAAATGCGTGCAAAATTGGGCGACATGCTTGATATTATGCAGGCGATGGTGGAGCAGAATGCGTTGCCGAGTGCCATAGAGCTGGTGTTTAACATGTTTTGGTTCGTAACATTCTCGGGTTCAGTGTTGAGCGCGATTACTGCAGCATTTGCGTCTCGGCGGCTTTAATTGTTGAATAATTAATTTTACGATATATGGATATTTCAGTCGTAGTTCCACTGTACAACGAGGCAGATTCACTGCCCGAACTTGCAGCGTGGATAAAGCGTGTGATGGATGAGAATGGATTCAGTTACGAGGTACTGATGATAAACGACGGCAGTACCGATGATTCCTGGAAGGTGATAAAGCAACTTCATGAAGAGAACCCTGCCATTAAGGGCGTTTGCTTCCGTCGTAATTATGGTAAATCGCCTGCATTGAACACTGGTTTTGATGCTGCTCAGGGCGATGTGGTCATCACCATGGATGCCGACCTTCAGGACAGTCCCGATGAAATACCTGAACTCTATCGTATGATTACCGAGGAGAAGTACGATTTGGTGAGCGGATGGAAGAAAAAACGTTACGATCCACTGTCAAAGACACTACCTACCAAGTTGTTCAATGCCACTGCACGCCGAGTGAGCGGCATTCATAACCTTCATGACTTCAACTGCGGACTTAAGGCCTATCGCAACGAGGTGGTGAAACACATAGAGGTTTACGGCGACATGCACCGTTATGTGCCTTATTTGGCGAAAGCTGCCGGCTTTAACCGCATAGGCGAGAAGGTAGTGCACCATCAGGCACGCAAATATGGTGTGTCGAAGTTTGGCCTTGACCGTTTTGTGAACGGTTACCTTGACCTGCTCACGCTTTGGTTCCAGACGCGCTTCGGCGTAAAGCCCATGCACTTTTTTGGATTGCTTGGCAGTCTGATGTTCCTTATTGGCTTCATTGCCGTTATAGTGGTGGGAGTCCTCAAGCTTTACAATATGAAGGCAGGACATCATTATACGTTGGTGACCAATTCACCGTATTTCTATCTTGCTCTGACAGCCATGATCTTAGGTACTCAGCTGTTTATGACTGGCTTCCTGGGTGAGCTTATCACGCGCAACGCTCCAGGCCGCAACAATTTTGAGATAAGCGAACGCATATCATGAGACTTGCAAAGGTCATAGTAGGCTTTTGGACATTGGCACTGCTGGCAGTGTCGTGCAGCGACAACAGTTGCTACGAAAATGGCAGCGCATTGCCTCTGGTGCGTTTCTATGCCTTTGGAACTACCACCCAGGTTGCACTTGCCGAGGTTACAATACGCGGCATAGATGCACCCGGCGACAGCATGCTGGTTGAATCCACTACGGTTGGCGAAGTGTACCTGCCGTTACGTGTAAGTGTTTCCACCACTCAGTGGGAATTTGAATATGGAGGTGTATATGAGGGTGTTAAAGACACCTTGACATTGCAATACAAGTCTATTCCTTATTTTGCCAGTGTGGAATGCGGCGCTATGTACAATTTTGAGTTGTCGTCGGTTACAATGACCGGGCATCTTGCCGATTCGGTTGCAGTGGTGAAACAGGTGGTTGATAATGGCATGGATGTTGCAATACGATTGTTCTATCCCACCGAATGAGACGATTCAGATGAATAGGTCGTTTTTGTTCATATTGCTTTTGCTTATGGCGGTTACGTCAGCCGCTCAGGACTCACTTCGCTATATCACACCTGTCAAGCCGGCAACAAATGTAGTACAACCTCCTCCCCGTGGAACAAGCGAGGAAACCATCAGGCGTTATCTGGCGGGAGATAGTGCGGCAATGGAGCAGGCTCGTCAAGACTCCCTTAAAAAAGCGTATTTTCATTATCCACTGCTGACTGATCTGTCTGTTGGTGTCAATTTCATTGATCCTGTGTTGATGCTCCTAGGACAGGACTATGCAAGCGTTGACGTGCATGCCACTCTGAACATGTGGAATCGTTTGCAGCCCACTGTTGAGATAGGAGTGGGTTGGGGAAAGACTACCCCTGAAGACATGAACTTTACATACATCGCCAAGCCGTCGTTATATGGTAAAATAGGATTCAACTATAATTTTCTGTTTAAGAGCGAACCCCGTTATCAGGCTTTTCTCGGATTGAGGCTCGGTTTCAGCTCTTTCAAGTACGATATAACCGATGTGACCTATCAGAATTCTTACTGGAACGAGAATGTCACCTATGATTCACGAGGCATAAGTTCGAACGCACTTTGGGGAGAAGGTTTGGCAGGTATCAAGGTGGGCATCTGGCGCCAATGGTCACTGGGCTGGACAATCAGATATCATGGTCTGTTCAATTACAAGAAAAGTGAGTTGGGACGGCCGTGGTTCATCCCTGGCTATGGCCCTCGAAAGAGGTCACTTGGATTTACCGTGAGTCTGAGCTACACCATCCCATTCAATTCCACAACTAAAACAATTACAAACCAATAAAAACTAAAACAAGATGAAGAGATTATTTTTAATGGCAGTCGCATTGTTGCTGATGGTTCCTGGACTGATGGCTCAGCGCAGCGTACAAGACAAGATTTTCAAGGCAACCTACAGGCACAATCTCTCGACGATGGTTGAGATTTACGATCATGAGATGCCCGGGCAATGTTTTGCAGAATGGTTTGCATACGAAGATATCGATGGCGACGTGACGTGCGAGCTGTTGCTTGCTGACCACAGCAAGGATAGAGTCATGGCATTCAAGTACGATGGCGATGGCGTTGAACAAGTTCCTGTGGGAAGCGTTGAAGGTGTGGACTGGAAGCCGTTATTCTGGTTCTTCACCGATATGTACGATGAAGCTGAAGGTGACGAAAGCGACATGACTTTGACTTGGCGCCCTCTTTTTGCTCACGACATAGATATTGACAAGAACCGCTTCAAAGCCAGTAGCGAAGTGTGGGGCTATGTAGCTCCAGAGCGTTTCGGCACATACAACCGCATGATTTTCAAGCCTCATGTAGGCGAAGTAAAATTGGCTAACAAGCGTGAGACGGGTCAGGCCGTAACATTAACCTTTGCGTTAACCAATCCGGCACAGACCAAGACGATGTTCCGTGGTTATGCATCTACGCTGGCTACTCCGATAATCGTGCCTGAAGGCTTTCTCATTACCCACAACCCGTTGCAGTATAACCGCTGGTTGGAAGGAGAACCCATCGAGTATGCCACTGCTGACGCGAAGAAGATTATCAGCGGCTTCTATGGTGGACGACTCATATTTGAGGCTCGTCGTTTGGCATACTGTGAGGAGAATGAACGTACGTTTTATCATGTGGTGTTCGCTCCAAGAGATGGCGAGGTGCTCAGTGCTTTCGTGTGCTTAGCAGAGGGCAGTGTGGTATCATTAAGAAACAACTGGTACAAGATGGACGGTAACTCGCGTACCACACTGGAAACAGGTGAAGACTTAACCGATATTTTCTTCCACGGACCGCAGATTATGGCTATGATTTCTACACCGATGGGGCTTGAGCTGTATGTGCGATGGAACTCGATGGAAGGCATACACTATGCCATCTGGCGTGAATACTGGGATCAGTGGATTACCATTCAGGATGATTATGAGTATCTTGTGGCCTATTGATATGAGGCTCATTTTACTTCATAATCTCAAGAAAATTGTCTAAAAACACTTGTATTTTCAAGTTTTTTCACTACATTTGCAAATTGTTTGAAGTCTATGCTGGCTGGCTAATCAATAACTTTATAGACTTCAACATCATA
>JAGCCU010000077.1 GCA_017651515.1 Muribaculaceae bacterium
ATCTGCTGATGATTGATTGTGGTGAAGGTGCGCAGTTGGAGATGCGGCGCATGCGCCTGAAGTTTTCTCGCCTTAATCACATTTTCATCAGCCACCTGCACGGAGACCATTTCTTCGGTTTGCCTGGGTTGCTCTCCACGTTGTCGTTACTTGGCAAAACGGGGACTCTTACCATACACACTTTTGCTGATGGAAAACGTCTTCTGCAGGAATGGATTGACTACTTCAGCCGCGAACGCACATTCAATCTCGAGTATAATGTGATTGGCACGTCGTCGGCTACGATCTATGAGGACGATGGCATCTCTGTACGGACTTTCCCGTTGCGCCATCGCGTGCCGTGTGTGGGATTTCGCATCGACGAGAAACCAAAGTTGCGCCATATGCGCCCCGAAGCCATTATGCAATATGAGATTCCTCACTATGCTATTCAAGATCTGCGTGAAGGAAAGGATTTTGTCAAACCCAATGGTGATATTATTCCCAATAATGTCTTGACTACCGATGCAGACCCTTGCCGCAGCTATGCATATTGCTGCGATACAACGCCCAGCAAGCGAGTGGTGAAGGTTATAGAAGGAGTCGACTGGATGTATCACGATGCTACCTATGGTGACGACTGCGCCCGACAGGCTCGCAATCGCTACCACAGCACTGCCCGCGAAGCTGCCATTGCCGCTCGTGAAGCAGGAGCACAGAATGTTATATTGGGGCATTTTTCCAGCCGTTACATAGATGAATCCGAACTCCTTGCTCAAGCTCGTGAGGAGTTTCCCGCAACCATTGTCGCTAACGAGCAGATGCGTATCGATCTCAACCACGACATTCTCTGACAATCTTAATAGCGGCACGTCTTAGATGTGCCGTTGTGGCATGAGTTGCTCGCTATTATTCATTGGAATGAATAAATGTTCATTTAATCCTTAAAAATGTATAATTTAAGGCAATTAAAGAAATTTTTCCTTAATTAATTATCTACGTTCAAGGAAAATTACACTAACTTTGCACTCTAAATAATTCAGTCACGCACTTATATGACTTTAAAAGGGAAATTCTTTAATACATAAATCAATAAAAACAATAGAAAAATGATTACATTCGACAAGTCCATTCTCGAGAAAAAGTACGGTATCACCGGTACTACTGAGGTACTTTACAACCCTACTTACGAGGAGTTGTTTGAAGAAGAAATGAAACCAGGTCTGGAAGGTTTCGACAAGGGTGTACTCACCGAACTTGGTGCAGTAAACGTGATGACAGGTGTATATACCGGCCGTTCACCTAAGGACAAATTCATCGTTGATGACGAAACATCGCACGACACAGTGTGGTGGACCAGCGAAGGTTATAAGAACGATAACAAGCGTGCCACCAAGGAAACTTGGGACGCCGTTAAGGAACTTGCCCGCAAGGAGCTTTGCAACAAGAAACTCTATGTTGTAGACGGTTTCTGCGGTACCAACCACGACACTCGCATGAAGGTGCGCTTCATCATGGAGGTAGCTTGGCAGGCACACTTCGTAAAGAATATGTTCATCCGCCCAACCAACGACGCTGAACTGGAGCAGGAACCCGATTTCGTGGTGTTCAACGCCAGCAAGGCAAAGGTTGAGAACTACAAGGAACTTGGCCTCAACAGCGAGACCGCAGTTGTGTTCAACGTCACCAGCCGTGAATCGGTGATTATCAACACATGGTATGGTGGTGAGATGAAGAAGGGTATGTTCTCAATGATGAACTACTACCTGCCACTGAAGGGTATTGCAGCTATGCACTGCTCAGCTAACACCGACATGAATGGTGAAAACACCGCAATCTTCTTCGGTCTGTCAGGAACCGGTAAGACCACTCTGAGCACTGACCCCAAGCGTCTGCTTATCGGCGATGACGAGCACGGCTGGGACGACAATGGCGTGTTCAACTTCGAAGGTGGCTGCTATGCAAAGGTCATCAATCTTGACAAGGATGCCGAACCCGACATCTACAACGCTATCAAGCGCAATGCACTGCTGGAGAACGTAACCGTTGACGAGAACGGCAAGATTGATTTTGCAGATAAGAGCGTTACCGAGAACACCCGCGTGAGCTATCCAATTGACCACATCAAGAACATTGTTCGTCCAGTGAGCGCTGCTCCCGCTGCCAAGCATGTGATCTTCCTCAGTGCTGACGCATTTGGTGTGCTGCCTCCAGTGTCGATTCTCGACAGCGAGCAGACCAAGTACTACTTCCTGAGCGGCTTTACCGCAAAGCTCGCTGGTACAGAGCGCGGCATCACTGAGCCTACTCCTACATTCAGTGCATGCTTTGGTCAGGCATTCCTTGAGTTGCATCCCACTAAGTATGCTGAGGAACTAGTTAAGCGCATGGAAAAGAGCGGAGCCAAGGCATACCTTGTGAACACCGGTTGGAATGGTACTGGCAAGCGCATCAGCATTCGTGATACCCGTGGTATTATCGACGCAATCCTCGATCACAGCATCGATGCAGCACCCACCAAGGTGATTCCGTTCTTTAACCTCACCGTTCCCACCGAGCTTAAGGGCGTTGACCCAGGCATTCTTGATCCTCGCGACACCTATGCCGATGCTGCACAATGGGAAGAGAAAGCACGTGACCTCGCAAGCCGCTTCATCAAGAACTTCGTCAAGTATGAAGACAACAAAGCCGGCAAGGCTCTCGTAGCAGCAGGTCCAAAGCTGTAATGTCTGTATTACAAAACACAAAAATGAGAGGGTGTGTCAGATTTCTGGCACACCCTCTCGTATATATAATGATTAAGCAATTATCTGCAATTGATGCGAAGTGACTGATTAGCAATCTGCAAGAGGAATTCTCCTGGTTCCAGATGACGTTTGCCGTCATCACCCGCAAATGCCAGATCATTGGCGGGCAGGTTGAATGTTACAGTCTTCATCTCTCCAGGTTTAAGTTCAATCTTGGTGAAAGCTCTCAGGCGACGTCTCTCTGGTATGATGCTTGCCACCATATCGCGTGAGAAAAGCAATATGCTTTCTTTTCCAGTCATGTTGCCTGTGTTCTTCACGTTGATGTTAACGGTGAGCATATCGCCTGCTGAGAAATCGTTTTTGTTAACACTCATGTTACTGTATTCAAATGTGGAGTAGCTTAGTCCATAGCCGAAGGGCCATTGCACGTCAACTTGGGCATTGTAGTCATATGCACCTTCCATTGTGCCAGTCTCTTCACTTACGCGATAGTCATAGTTTGTAAGTGCAGCCGAATATCGCGGATAGGTGTATGGCAATTTAGCCGAGAAATTATCGTCGCCGGCCAACAGCCGTGCCAATGCATTACCGCCCTCATTGCCAGGAAGAAGAATATCTACCACTGCATTGGCTAGAGGCTCAATATCACTGATAAGACGAGGGCGTCCTTCATTGAGAATGAGCACGATGGGTTTGCCAGTAGCGGCAAGTGCCTTGACTAGGTCGCGTTGATTTGCCGATAGAGCAAGGTCGTTAAGATTGCCAGGGGTCTCAGCATAGGAGTTTTCACCTACACATGCTAGGATGATGTCGGCATCAGCAGCGGCTTGAACGGCACGTTCGATCTGCGGCTCATTTTCTTCCCAATACAGTCCTTCATTGTTATAAGTCACACCAGCTTCATAGATGATGTTGTCGCTGCCAAATCGCTGTTGCACTGCCTCCAGAATAGTATTGTACTGCGAAGCATATTTATCGGCATCCTTTACCTGCCAGGTATAGCTCCATCCACCGTTAAGGCAACGCATGGAATTGGCATTAGGCCCGGTGACAAGTATTTTTTTACCTTGTGCGAGTGGCAACAGATTATTCTTATTCTTCAACAATATCATGGTCTGTACGGCTGCATCTTGAGCTGCCTGACGGTGTTCCTGCGAGCCAAACTTGGGATAGTCTATTATGTCAGTGTTAGGCATGTCGAACAGTCCCATGCGGTATTTCATACGCAGTATGCGTCGCACGGCATCATCAATGCGTGCCATCGGTACACGTCCTTCGCGCACGGCTTCGATCAACAGATCGCAGAAGTCGAGATTGAACGGCTCCATAGCCATGTCAATGCCGGCGTTGATAGCCATGCAGATGGCATCCTTCTTATTAGCAGCCACCATTTCACGTTTCCAGAGATTTTCGATGTCAGCCCAGTCGGTAACTATCATGCCGTCCCATCCAGTTTCTTCCTTGAGCCACTTGGTAAGATATTTGGCACTTACATGCATAGGTGTTCCGTTGATAGAAGCCGAATTGACCATAACTGATGTAGCACCAGCTTCTACACAAGCCTTGAAAGGAGCGAAGTGCTTTTCGCGCATTTCCCATTCTGGGACGTAAGCTGGGGTGCAATCTTTTCCAGTGCGTGCCATACCATATGCCATATAGTGCTTTATTGAAGTACCGATGTGGTATTTATCGATGTGATTGGGGTCTGGCCCTTGAAAACCTTCAACCATTGCCTTGCCGATAACGGCATTTACAAGGCAATCCTCGCCAAAGTTTTCCCATACGCGTGGCCAGCGTGGATCGCGCGACAAGTCAACAGTAGGGGAATAGGTCCATGGGCAGTTAGCGGCTCTTGTCTCATAGGCAGTGATAGTCGCTGCCTTGCGAGCTAAGTCGGGATCAAAAGAGGCACCTAAATTGGTGTTTTGTGGGAACAAGATTCCGCCAAGAGTGTAGGTGGTACCATGGTTTTGATCCAGACCATACACGCACGGAATGCCACAGGCCTTGAGTGAATAGTCATTAAGAGTGCGTATGGTTTGTTGCCACCAATGTGGTGTTTGTGCAACAGGACCTGGCGTATTTAATACAGACCCTATCTTGTAGTGAAAGAACGCATTTTCAAGTTTGCCCTTGTCGAGACGAACCGCTTGCCGTCACTTCATACACTCCCTTGCCGAATGTGGAAGCAAGGACATGCCCATCAGGAGTCTTGAAGAGGTCTATCACGACTGTTCCATGGCATATGTGCTGCCAAGAATTGGTGGCCCGATCCAGTATGCTTATGCCATTATCAGTTCCTAGCAACAGGCAGTTTCCTATTTGTGTTACACTGTTTACACGGTCGTTGGATATGGTTTGGTGATTGTTACGCACATGTTCATATACGGCCATTGTGCTACCCATAGGGCGTGCAATGTCTATGCCTCCGGAATATGAACCTATCACGATGTTGTTCCAACTGTCTTTTATCACACTATATATGCCATTGCCGTGTAGCACTCCGTGTTCGCCGTCGTTGGCATCGAACAAGAGCATAGGGGGATGTGACATGTCCTTGCGCGATATAGAATGCACACCCAAGCCATCAATGCCTATTAGCATTGTCGAGTCATTATATGGACAGAAACTGCGCACGGGATTTTGCTGTGCTTTGTTTCCCAAAGTGAAGAAGTGGCGGTCAATGACATTGCCCTGAGGGTCAAAGCTGAGTACGCTGAAACCATTGGCAAAACCGCCTAGCCAAACCTTATTGTATTTTTCGTCAAAGAAACCTGATTCCACTTCGATGGGCACCACCTGCCTCATTTTGCTGTCGAGCAGACCCTCTTTGGTGCCAAAAAGCATTCCAAAGCTAGTGTTGATGATGCAGTTGGCCCACAAATTTTCGCGCAACGCAGTAAATTCGTTTCCTTTGAGCTTGTAGATGCCTTGATACATAGCCAGCCATATGCCATCGTCGTTGACAAAAATGTTGTTGAGCAAAGCATTTCCTCCAAATTTCTTCGACAGGTCGATTATGAGGTCAAAACTGTCGTGGATACCATTGAAGGTATAGATGCAACCTTTGTTGTCGTAGGCATATAGCGAGTCATCATTCATTGCCAGACCTATAGTGCGACCGGCAAAACTGCTGAAAATAAGAGGGTTTCCCAAGTTGTAATGCTTGATGCCGACACCATTGTATCGTTCCACACCACGCTTGGTGGCCCACCATAGAGCACCATCGGGAGTCTGTAGTATCGAATATACACGCTGGCTCGACATGCCCTCTGCTTGCCCTAGATGTGAATAGGTGAACTCATCTACCGATTGGGCGTTGATGGCAGTGGCATACGTGATTAATAGCGTTATTAAGATGGCAATATATCGTCGAAGCAAATATGTCATTATTCCAAAGACATTAATTTAAGTCTCTGCAAAATTAACAATTAAATGCTATTCTGCAAACAATGCAGTAAAGAATTATAAATGAATTTTCTTTGTTATTATGGAATTCAATGGTATGTTATTAGAGAATGTAGCGGTTGACCCAAGGAATCTTGCTCAAAGCCAGAGCTACGAGAGCTGAGATACATATGGTTGCGATGGTTAACAGAGGAATACCCAATAATGGGTGAAAAGTGGAGGAGCTGATGCCATTCTGCAAGAATGTACGCAGTACCAATTGATGAACCAGATAGATGCCGAAACTGAGTTTCGAACCTTGTATTACGCAACGAGTCAACGAGTTGCCCAACTGCACTTTTCTTGTAATTCCCCAAATAAATACTGCTGCCGACAGGGCAAGTACGGTGGGCGTTAGGTAGTTGATGAACCAATTTATTGGTTTTCCAACACGATGTGAATAGACAATGGTGTCAATTATAATTACCAATAATGTGGTTACTCCGAACGCATATATGATACGTTGTTGTAGGCTACCAAGACGATAGGTATAAAGATAGTGTCCTAGCACGAAATAACAACTGTAGCCTGCTGCTATCTTGATGTTAAGTGCGTTAAAGAACTGTTGTACGGCAGAGACAACATCTGAATTACAGTGTTGTTTGCATATGGTGATGATAAACGGCACTATAAAAGTGAATGTTGCTGCCACTATGAGAAAATATCGGGATGTGGTGCGATTGGAGGTAATGGCTCGCAACAAAGGCACAGCGATGTAAAGGCCGGCAATCATCTTTAGATACCACAGATGACTGGGACCTGAAAGCAACAATGATACCGACTTGTGCCATGGTCCTGCATTGATTCGGGTAAACGAGTATATATAAGACCATACGAAGAATGCCACTACCACACGCAACAGGTTCTTGCCGTACAAGTGTCGAAAGCTTATTTGCCGGAGTGGGTGGAGGAATAATGCTCCTGAAATCATTATGAACACCGGTACACACCATCTGACGATGGCATCACTGACCATGCGAACCGTCCACTGCGAACCGGGAAATGCTTCGCGGCAATGCTGATTGGAGACATGTAGCACCACCACCGCCACGATGGCTGCAATGCGCAGCAAGTCTAGGGTCAAGTCTCGTGACAGATCATTATTGTTATTACTGGTCATGATAGGACAACGTGCTACCGTAATATGACATCATCGAGAAAAGAGAGTGCGTCTAAAAGCGTTTTATGATAGAATTTCTTCCATTTACCATCAAAAGGATGGCCATTTTTACTTGATGATGAATTTCTTGCCTGAGTTGATGTATATGCCTGGAACAGTGGGTTTGACATTAAAGGTGCGGCCGGTGATGTCGAACCAAAGGTTGCTGTCGGTGCTTGGTTTGTCGCCCGGAATGGTGTTGATGGCAGTTGTTGCGTTGATGTATTCAATGCCAGCAGCTGCGTCAATCTTGCCATAGCCCCATTTGATGGGGTTAACGGCAGTGTACTCGTCGTTGCGCGAAGTGGCGGCGATAATTTCCTTGATGTTGCCAAGTGTGAGTGTGGGGTCGGCTTGAAGCCACAGGGCGATGATGCCGCTCACCGTGGGACACGACATCGAGGTGCCACTCATGCTACCGTAGGGATATCCCTGCCACTGCATCGTCTCGGCAATCGCTTGGGCACAGTTATAGTGGTTTAACGACGACACGACGTTGGTGCCTGGAGCGGCAACGGTTGGTTGTACCACACCGTTTAACGACATTCCATAACTAGAAGTGAAATTGATGTCGTTAAGTGTGTAAATGATGCTTCCATCAGTGACAGTGCCAGTGTAAAGTCGGTCGGTGGTGTTTGCCACATAATTGCCTACGCTGATAACATTTGGGGTGGAAGTCCAATCGCCACACGAAAACTCACTGTCGCCTTGGGTGTAACCTTCCATGTCAATATTATCAAATCCATCTGTCGTTTCCCATAAATCAATCTCGATGGGTGATGATGACGACAGCGAAATGAAGAAAGGCAATCGTTGATTGAGGACACCTTGCACGCCAGTAAGCAAATCAAGTTTGCCATCAACGACTTTGCCATATATTAACACGAAGCCTCCCTGTAAATAATCTTTGAGTATCTCCTCATCGTCGCTCGATATTTCAATATAGCCATCCTGAGACGGTGTGATAGTGCATGGCTCTGTTTGCCAAACTATCTCGCCGCTGTTGCGATTTATCATACCAATTTGGACATTTAATGTATCGTTCTCGCTCAATGTGTTGCGTGAATAGCCGCACACTACCGAGGCGAGGACTCTAGAGGTGTTACCGTCTTCGTCAATGAAAGGAATTGCTCGGGTAAGAAACGCCTTCATGTTGCTGTTCTCGTCATCAAATGCCTTATAAATGTGAACACCCATACTTCCTTCATTTCCAACACTGAATACGGGGATGACATGATTAGACAACTCATCAACAAGTTCAGGCATTGTACCCGTGCCATTATGGGGGCCATAGTGTGAGTTCATGCTTGCGCTAAGCACTACGGGAGTTTCGATTTGTTGGGCGTAATGTGCTACGAATTGGAAGGCAATCTCGTTCAAATCGCCCTTACCCTCAACCGACACAAGCACAATGTCGGCATCGGGCGCCATACCGCCAAACCCCAGCGGTGAGCGTGTGCCAGCGGCAATGCCGGCTGTGTGTGTACCATGTGCGCGCTTATCGGTATCGGTGGTGAGGGTGGCAATGAGTTCAGGAGTGTCGAATACCGAGCCAGGATACTCTATCGTTCCAGCCTCGTCATCCTCGATGATGAACTTGTGACCGCTGTCGTTGCCAGGTAGATAGACGCAGCGCAGGCGGGTATTGCCGTTGGCATCCTTGAATGCTGGATGCTGGAAATCGAATCCTCCATCTACAAGGCAGATGGTGATGCCCTCTCCGGTGTAAACCTCTTCAATGCCAGGAATGGTGCCGTCAATCAGGTTCACGCCAGTCTCCACAAGAGAGACATCGGTTTTCAACTCCCCTTTATTAGTTGCATCCACCTTTTTTACTCCCTCTATGGCAACGAGGTTGTCAACCTTGTCGGTAGGAATGCTTATCACAGCCTGATGACCGAGTTTTGACAACACGGTACCGCCTGTCTCACGGATTTGAGCAAACGTGTTCGCCGCATCTTTGGAATCAACCTCCACCACAAGCCTGATGACTGGGTCAATGGCCTTAATCTTCTTGCCGTTTGAGTCATATCTTGCTGTCTGTTTTTGAAATAACGACAGTTGTGCGTTAGGAGTGAGTTTATTGTGTGCACTCGACATAAGAGCACAAGAGCAGGCAATAATGGCTAATAATAATATCTTTAATAAACTGTTCTTCATAATCATAGTGTCTTATTCTCTGTTTTATCATTGTCGGAAATCTCAATGTTTTGTGGCTCTTTCTTTTTCTCCCTACGATTAAATGTTTTTTTGCTGATATACATACCAACAATAATGGGCACCATCGAACAAAATATTAGATCTGCCATTGCCTTGTATTCTTCAACATAAGATTTGGGTATTGTCGTCAGCAGTTCGGCTATTGTCAATGCCAGAGCTGCTAACAAGAATCCGCTTCCCAATGTAATAACCACTCTCCAAAAGTTTCCCCAGAAGCCATAGCCAAACAATTGACTATAGGCATAAAAATAGCATAAGGGAAGCAGAATATAGAAATAGTCACCGAAAAAGTCGGCAAGGTCATCCACAATAAGAACCTGAATGGCCATGAACACAGTGATGAAAAAACCTTGCGGTAGTGTGTGCTTGGTGTTGCGTGGTGCATAGCGGAAAAGACACCATGTGGGAATAATGAAGAAGCATGTCATGATCAACCACCCCCATCCTGGACTGGTCTTTATCCAGGCAAAGAACTGATTGACCAATGGCGAGTCGCCTCTAACTGTTTTGACTTCATTGATGCCGAACAAATTATCAATGAGGACACTTATCACTCCCATGACAACCAGCATTTTCACTGGTGGGAACGACACTTGCCGCTTGCCGTTGATATAATCGCTGATTAAATATCCTGGACGCCAAATCAGCTGCCACAGAGAGTAGAGTAGCGAACGGTTGTTCATTCCCCACACCTCGGCGGTGCTCTGAAACACACTCTTCCAAGATATCTTTTTCAAACCGGCTTTTTGCGAGCAATGCGGACAAAACTTGCCGGCGAAGTCGTATCCGCAATTCTCGCAATGATGGCGCTCGTTCTCGTCAAAACTCCAATCGAAGGGGTCGAGTTGCCATTCCTTGAATCGTTTATATCTCTCTTTTAAAGACATTACAAATTGTTTTTGCAAAGATAATGGTTTTTCTTTTTTTCGCAAATATTACTTTCCTTGGTTATTCCTTGTGCACCATGATTACGTGGTTCAGGTCGTCTATATCCGACGCTCCGGCAGTCGGGGGCAAGGGTGGTGAATTCTACGGAACGCGCACAGCACGAACGGGAAACCCATAGCAGCGAGGGTAACCGCTGTCCAAGTACGCGTGGTCCAAATAATTAAAGTGCAAGTTGCCAACGTCGCCGTGGACGACCACGTAGAGAGCACGCGACCAATAGCTACCGTCAAAGTACCTATCAAAGAGCGAATTTGAGCGCGAATCGTCCCAGCGGCCGCCGGCAGCGGGAAGGAAGATGGTGCTGCCGTTTGGGCCGGTTACCAACTTGCCATTTACGTCATTGCGCTGCGTCCATTGCCAAGTGCAATTGTCTACAAGCTCTTGAATCTGATCTATGGATGGCATGCGTGCACCTCCACCCCAATTGACAGCGGCTGCATCGTCGTCAAGATCCAGCTCAGTCTTGTTGTCAACAAAATCATCAAGACCGCCAACTACTTGGGTGCAGTACTTCGTGAGGCCCCAATGAAAATCGCCTTCTGCGTCATAGTACTCCTCATACCACTTGTATGTATCCCAGTTGTAGACCGCCTTGGGCGAGGTCTCGCCCCAAGCGAAGTAGTCGCCGTAGTCCTCGGGCGAGCTGGCGCCTATGTTGCGGTTGGCCCACAGCGTGCCGGAAGGCAGACCCAGATCCACCCAGTCACATTGGTCATGTGAGCCGCCGTCGTCCATGCCCAGGATGATGTTGATGACTACGTTCAGGTCTTCAACATCCACGATGCCACTGCCATCCACGTCGGCGGCAGCGGTTGGGCCTATATAATTCAACATGATGTTGATCACGGCATTGACATCTTCGACGTCTACGATTCCGCTACCGTTCACGTCGCCACGAATCGACTGCTGCGCGTAGCCGCTGAACGGCAGTGCCAGCAGCATGCCAAGCAACAGGGTGATAAAATGTTTCATAGGTTATCGGTTTATTAGTAGTATTCACATTCCAGCTGCAAATTTAGGCAAAATATCGGAAGCCGTCACAGAAAATGGAGGAAAACGATTTCATGATTTCACAGCAGCACAAGTGACACCCAATCAAAGTGTCGCTTTTTTCTCATGGCTGGTCAATAACCTTGAAATAATAGAATATCCAGTTATCGAGGTCATCAATCGTAATTTCGCCTCAACTCGAAGAAAAACGAAACCACGGCCAAAGAGGTCTTGATTCTGCTTCTTCACACCTTACATCGACACCACATCACGCCAACGTTCAGACTCTACAATAGCGACGGATTATAGTCTAAATTTAAGTTCATTGGAATTATTGGAACTAATTTGTTTATGTCGCAAATAATAACGAAATTTGTAAATTGAAATAATTGTGATTATGGAAAATGATATGAAAAAATGCCCTTACTGTGGTGAGGAAATCAAGCAAGAAGCCATTAAATGTCGTTATTGTGGCGAATGGCTAAACAAGCCAGAAGATAAACAATCTCATAAAGTCTCTGAACAGGTTGATGCCGTAATGTCTGAAACAGCAACCAACTCATCGGTCACCGAAGATATGCCGCCATTTCCGCAAAAAAATAAAAAAAGCCCTATCATATGGATTTTAGGGATTATAGCTCTGCTTGCTATTGCCGGCGGAGGTTATTGGATGTATCAGAAGCATCAGGCTCAGCGTTTTGCCGAGATTGAGAAAGAAATGGATGTATTGGCGGATTCCATTAGGTATGGCAATATCAACGATGCCCAATTCAAAAGAATCGAACAATTGGCAAAAGAAGGCAATGCCGCTGCTCAGTGCAATTTGGGTCGTTGTTATGAAGACGGAAAAGGCGTGGATAAAGACTCCCTCAAAGCCGTTGAATGGTATCAGAAGTCTGCCGACCAAGGTTACTCCCAAGGGCAGAATGCATTAGGTCTATGTTATCTTGATGGATATGGCGTTAAAAAAGACGTGGATAAGGGCATCCAACTGATTACTCTCGCAGCCGACCAAGGCTATGTGCGTGCCATCAACAATTTAGCAAGGTGTTATTCTGGTGGTAATGGTGTCCAAAAGGATTTGAAAAAAGCTGAGGAACTGCTGAAGCGGGGAGTAGAACAAGGTGACACGATTTCAATGACAAATCTTGGGTGGATTTATATGGACTCTACACTCTTGAATGAGGCAAAAGCGGTCCAACTATTTGAGCAAGCTGCTGATAAAGGGTGTGCTGATGCAATGTGTAACCTCGCAGGTTGTTATATCGAAGGGAAGGGCGTTGCCAAAGACATGAAAAAGGCTGTTGAACTCTTTAAAAGAGCTGCCGAAAAGAACAATGTTAGTGCATTAATGGGCCTTTCTTTTTTATACGATAATGGTGACGGTGTAGAAAAAGACAAAAAGAAAGCCTTTGAGTATTGCAAACGCGCTGCTGAGATGGGAGATCCAGGAGCTCAGTGTAACATGGGCGTATACTATGACCGAGGTGGAATTGTTCCTAGAGATGTTTCTAAAATGGTCTATTGGTTCAAAAAGTCAGCAGAAGGAGGTAATAGTTATGGGCAATACAATTTGGCTAACTGTTATCAATACGGAACAGGTGTGAAACGCGACCGTGATGCTGCACGATATTGGTACCAGAAAGCTGCTGACCAAGGTAATCCAAATGCTAAAAAGGCCCTTGAAAAAATGTAGGAGCCTTTCTTGAGACTCGAAAAAAGAGGCGGCACTTAATCAAAGTGTCGCTTTTTTCTCATGGCTGTTCAATCAACAATCTTGAACTCATAGAATACCCAGTCGTCGAGGTCCTCAATTGTGGCATATAGTTAATTTTTAGTGCGGAGATTGCGCTTAGTTTCTCGGGCAGGACCTTGATTAGCTCTTTCGTTGGGACAAGAAAAAATCGCAAGCGGCTTCTTCTGCTGCTTGCGATTTCGATTTGTGGAGCACAGCGGACTCGAACCGCTTACCTCAACACTGCCAGTGTTGCGCTCTACCAGATGAGCTAGTGCCCCAAATGCGGCTGCAAAGTTAGCGCATTCTTTTTTATCCACCAAAGTTTTTGTCACTAATTTTTATCAAGTCTCAATTTCTTCCGACTAAATGTCATCAGAACTCTACTTGTAATTCTTGTGGAGGCGTGGCTTGCAATAAGTGGTCTTGTCACGTGTCACGACCACCTGCTCGGTGAGCTGCTCATATCCTGGAACATCATATAATAGAGTGTAGCGGCCAGGCTTGAGATAAAAGAAGCCGAAGAATCCGTTATACTCATTATCAACCTTGTAATGACGGATTTTAACACCTCGTGAATCCAACAGATAAACTACGGCGCCGTTAAGTGGAAGCCACTGGTCATCGCTGTCGTCAACGTAGTTGAAAAGCGGGTCATTGATGGTTTCATCGGCACTCTTGATGGTTCCTGCAATGTACCCGTGCTTTTCAGGTTTACCTCCAAACCAGGCATTGATGCCACG
The DNA here is from genome assembly GCA_017651515.1 of Muribaculaceae bacterium. Classification (GTDB taxonomy): domain Bacteria; phylum Bacteroidota; class Bacteroidia; order Bacteroidales; family Muribaculaceae; genus Sodaliphilus. The sequence goes on from JAGCCU010000077.1 coordinate 13,972, forward strand.
GAAGTGACGAACACCTTCCATGCGACAGTAATCGCGGTTCATGAGCCGCTGACGTTCGGGCTGGTAGCTGTGGAACGAACCTTCAACAAGAAAACTGGGTACGCGATGCTTGAGCACCTGTAGCCATCCTGTGTAGCCTAGGGCATTGGCTTCTCCGGGAGGAGTGCCGCCCATCCATGTGAGGTCACCGGCAACATATTTGTCTTCAAGTGACGAACTGGTCCAGACTGTGAGAGGATTATCCCACATGTATGGATAGGCTACCATCGCTCTGTCGATGCTGCCCTTTGCATAGTCATTCCCTGTTTCGCCACGGTACATATACAGCAGATAGTTTACTTTCTTGCCATCACCACCACCTGTTGCATTACTGTGAAGAGCGATGAAATAATCGGGATTTAATGAATCAACCTGGCTGGCAATCTTGAACAGCGTGATTAGCTGTTGCTGCCCGTTTTCATCGGCATATGTCTCCTCGCGGTCGTTTGCAGTGGCATTCTTGTCACCCACCGACACCCATCCGTTGGTGGTGCGTGACATTATCACCCTCGCACCTGCGGCCTGCAAGCGGTCGCGAAGTTCCAAACCTTTCCAAAGACACGTTTTCGACTCAAAGAAACTCATCGTGTCCATCTCCTCATAGTTCATAGTGGCATGTGGCCGATCATTGATGGTCCATCCTCCATGTCCTGGATTGACGTATACTACTTTGCCTTTCAACCCTTTGGCTGCTACTGGAGCAAGTGCGATAATAAATACTGCTGTGATTGCAACTATTCTTTTCATCATATTATGATAAATCTATAGATTGTTAGTTTTCAACTGCTTGTATGGAACGATAAAAAATTCTCTGTCGTACAGATGAGGATGCGGAACTTTCAGGGTGGGAGTATCAATGATGACCGATTCGCCGTTTTCGTCGTCAATTGCCATTATGTCGATATCTATCAGCCTGTCGGTATAGTTCCCGTCTTTATCGCGATGGCTGCCACTACCGAGCCGTTGTTCGATGAGGTGTATTGTGTCTAGCATCTCTTGTGGCTCTATTGTGCTGGAGATAGCCATGCCGATGTTCAGAAACCCGTTTTCTGATTCAAATCCCCATGGCTTGCTTTCTATAATGTCACTCACATCACAATCAGTTCCAAAAATACTCAGTTCCTCTATCGCACGATAGAGATTGAGGCGTTTGTTACCAAGATTGGATCCTATGTTGAAATAATAACGCATAAGTGGTTTGTGATTATTTCCATGTAATTAGAGACGCCTCTGTTGAAGCGTCTCTAATGTGGTGTCATCCTGTAAATTACAGGCTCTTTTGTACTTCGATTTCCTCAAATGCTTCGATGATGTCGCGTTCCTGGATATCGTTGTAGCTCTGGATTGAGAAGCCGCAGTCGAAACCGCTTGCCACTTCTTTCACGTCGTCCTTGTAGCGCTTGAGTGAAGCAAGGTTGCCAGTGTAAATCACGATGCCGTCGCGAATGACGCGTACTTTGCACTGACGCTTGATCTTGCCCTCGATGACCATGGCACCGGCAATTGTACCCACCTTGCTGATGTGGTACACTTGACGAACCTCGGCCATACCGGAGATTTCCTCCTTGACGTCGGGCGAGAGCATACCTTCCATAGCGCTCTTCACCTCCTCTATACAGTCATAGATGATAGAGTAGATACGGATGTCCACACCTTCTTGTGCTGCCAGACGCTTGGCATCGGCACTGGGTCGCACCTGGAAACCGATGATATAAGCATCACTGGCGGCAGCAAGGGTCACGTCGCTCTCTGTGATGGCACCCACAGCCTTGTGGATGACGTTGACCTGAACCTCAGGCGTAGAGAGCTTGATAAGCGAGTCACTGAGTGCCTCGATAGAGCCGTCCACGTCACCTTTGACGATGACATTCAGTTCGTGGAAGTCGCCCAGAGCCTTGCGGCGGCCGATATCCTCGAGAGTGAGTCGCTTCTGAGTGCGCAGACCGAGTTCGCGCTGCAATTGCTCACGTTTGTTGGCAATCTGGCGGGCCTCCTGGTCGGTGTCCATCACATTGAACTTGTCACCGGCTGTAGGAGCACCGTTAAGACCTAGAATCAGTGCTGGTGACGAAGGCCCTGCCTCCTTGATGCGCTCATTGCGCTCGTTGAACATAGCCTTCACCTTGCCATAGTGAGTACCGGCAAGCACGATGTCACCCACATGGAGTGTACCGCCATCGACGAGCACAGTGGCAATGTAGCCACGGCCCTTGTCGAGCGATGATTCGATGATAGAACCTGTAGCCTTGCGATTAGGATTGGCTTTCAGGTCAAGCATGTCGGCTTCGAGCAGCACCTTGTCGAGCAGTTCGAAGATACCGTCACCCTTCTTTGCCGAAATGTCCTGGCTCTGGTATTTGCCGCCCCATTCTTCAACAAGGTAGTTGCGGTTGGCAAGTTCTTCCTTGATCTTGTCGGGATTTGCACCCGGCTTGTCAATCTTGTTGATGGCAAAGATAATGGGCACACCGGCAGCCGAAGCGTGGCTGAGAGCCTCCTCGGTCTGGGGCATGACGTTGTCGTCGGCAGCGACGATGACGATGACGATGTCGGTCACCTTGGCACCGCGGGCACGCATAGCGGTGAACGCAGCGTGGCCAGGGGTGTCGAGGAAGGTGATGCGACGGCCGTTCTTCAGCTTCACGGTGTAGGCACCGATGTGTTGAGTGATACCGCCAGCCTCGCCGGCTATGACGTTGGTGTTGCGGATGTAGTCGAGCAACGATGTCTTACCGTGGTCAACATGACCCATGACGGTAACCACTGGTGGACGTTCTTCGAGATCCTCTGGATTGTCCACTTCATCGTGGATAGCCTCGGTAACTTCGGCACTGGCATATTCGGTCTTGAAACCGAATTCCTCAGCCACAATATTGATGGTCTCAGCGTCGAGACGCATGTTAATGGAAACCATCACGCCCAGGCTCATACATGTGCTGATGACCTTGTTCACGGGAACGTCCATCATGGCTGCGAGGTCGTTGGCAGTCACAAACTCGGTGAGTTTGAGAACCTTCTTTTCGGCTGCTTCCATTGCTGCCACTTCGCGCTCTTCCTCGCGTACAGCATCGCGTTTCTCACGACGCCACTTGGCGGCCTTCTTTGGAGCCTTGGTTGTGAGGCGTGCAAGCGTCTCCTTTACCTGACGCTGTACGTCTTCCTCACTGACTTCGGGCTTGAATGGCCGCTTAGCCTTCTTCTCCTTGCGTTTGCCATCGGCTTTGTCGGCTGACTTGCCTTTCTTTTCGCCGCTGGCCTGTGCCATCTGAGCTGCAGTGCTGGTAATATCGACCTTTTCCTTGCCGATGCGTTTGCGCTTTTTACGAGCTGATGCCTCGCCTTGAGCCTTTGCAAGGCGCTCGTTGCGCTCATTACGCTTCTCCTCCTTGGTTTTCTTCTTAGGACGAGTCGACTGATTAAGGGCGTCAAGGTCGATTTTGCCTACCACTTTGGGTTTGGTTTTGAGCTCCGGTTTGCCCAGTGTGAACACTTCAGGCTCAGTGTTCTGTGGAGTCTCTTCTACCTCAGCTGCAGGTTCAGACTTAATGTCCTCAACCGGTTCTGGCTTTGCCTCGGCTTTTTCAGCTTCCTGGACCTTTTCCTCTTTCTTCTTGGAGGATTTTGCCTTTTTCTCGGCTGGTTCTGGTTTAGCCTCGGCTTTTTTCTTGGCAGTTTTTTCTACCTTTGGCTCTTCAGCTTTAGGAGTCTCTTCAGGTTTAGCAGCAGGAGATTCCTTCTCAGCCTCTTTCTTGGTTTCGGCTGTTACGGGCTTTCGGGTGTTGAGGTCAATCTTGCCCACCACCTTCAGCTTCTGGCCAGGAACGACTGTTGCAATTTCCTCGACGCGCTTTTTCTCGGTCTTACGCTCATTAGAGAGTGTACCCGCTTTCTGCTTTTGCAACTTGTCGGGGCTGAACTCCTTTATAAGCATTTCATAGACATCATCAGTGACTCGGGCATTGACGCTCTGATCCACTTCGACGCCTTTTTTACGCAGGAAGTCTTCCAAGGTCTGTCTTCCCACATTCAACTCTTTGATTATTTTCGAAATCTTAATTGGCATATACTATTTTTGTAACTCTCTAAATAAACGGTCGACATTGAGCTTGCGTTGATGCTCAAAACTTAACTCTCTATATGCTGTTGCCTAAAATATATATTAATTCTCAAATTCAGCACGGAGTACCTCTATCACATGGTCAACGGTATCCTCTTCTAGGTCGGCTTTCTCAATGATTTCTGCACGAGGCATGTTGAGCACGTTCTTGGCAGTGATGCCCCCCAAACTCTTGAGTGCTTCGATGATCCACTCGTCAATTTCGTCCTTGAATTCATCCAGATAGATGTCTTCTTCGGCTTCGGTGTCAAGGTCACGATAGACGTCAATGTCATATCCTGTCAGGATGGTAGCCAATCGGATGTTCAAACCGCCCTTGCCGATGGCAAGCGACACTTCTTCGGGACGCAGGAACACCTCGGCACGCTTTGTTTCCTCATCAAGACGGATTGAGGTGATTTTTGCTGGACTAAGTGCACGTTGGATGAGCAGTTGTGGATTGGTGGTGTAGGGAATCACATCAATGTTCTCGTTGCGCAGCTCACGCACGATGCCATGAATGCGCGCTCCCTTCACACCCACGCATGCGCCTACAGGGTCGATACGGTCGTCATAGCTCTCAACGGCAATCTTTGCGCGTTCTCCCGGTACACGTGCCACGGCACGGATAACAATCAGTCCGTCATGAATTTCGGGAACCTCCAGCTCAAACAGGCGACGAAGGAAGGTCTCGCTTGTGCGCGATACGGTAATCTTTGGATTGTTGTTCTTGTTGTCCACATTGTGGATTACGGCACGCACGGTGTCGCCCTTGCGATAGATGTCGGTGGGAATCTGCTGATCCTTGGGAAGCAGAAGCTCGTTCTTCTCATCATCGAGCAACAGCACTTCACGTTTCCATACCTGATAGACCTCTCCGGTCACCAGTTCACCTTCCAGATCCTTGAACTTGTTGTAGATAGCGTCTTTCTGGAGGTCAAGAATCTTGCTTGCCAGTGTCTGACGCAGGTTAAGGATGGCGCGGCGTCCAAACTTGGTAAAGTCGATCTTGCGAGTGTGTTCCTCGCCCACCTCGCAGTCGGGGTCTTCATCGGCGCGAGCGGCTGAGAGCCCGATTTCCTTGTTGGGATTTTCTACTTCGCCGTCAGGTACTACTTCCAGGTTCTGGTAAATTTCGCAGTCGCCCTTGTCGGGGTTGACGATCACGTCGAAGTTGTCATCGTTGCCAAACATCTTTGCCAGCACGCTGCGGAAAGATTCCTCCAGCACGCTGATGAGCGTAATCTTGTCGATGTTCTTAAGTTCTTTGAACTCGGCAAATTGGTCGGCCATGTTGACCGCATCTTGTCTTTTAGCCATGTCGCTTATATTAAAATTTAATTATGCATTTTGTTTGCTTCACTGCATCGTAGGGCAGTGTGGTTTCAACATCCACCAATTCGGGGCGTTTTTTGCCCTCGACCTTCGTCTTTGTGGGGGTGACGATAGTGAAAGAATCCTCGTTGGCTTCGCTTAATGTGCCTTTGAGCTTACGGCCGTCGCGAGTAACCACTTCCACTTCCTCGCCCAGGTTTTTCTCATATTGCTTCAGCACCAGGAGCGGAGCACTGATGCCGTAGCTGCCCACGGTGAGTTCATAGTCCTCTTCGTCTTGATTGAATGCAGCATGTACGGCCTTGTCGACTGCTATGCAGTCTTCAATGCTTACATCGTTCATGCTGTCGAGTGCTATGTCAATCACATTGTCGGTACTGACCTTAATATCAACCAAAAAGAGGTCGGTGCCTTCGAGTGTGGCATTTACTACCTGTGTAAGTTCTTTTTTGTCTATCATAATAAAAACGAGGAAGCTCTTAGCCCCCTCTCACGAATGCTCCGCAAAATTACTGCTTTTTTATATAATGAGCAAGGTCATGTCAGTTGAGGTCGGTCAAAACGTCAGATATTTTACTAATATTATTAATATTTAACAAATAATAATACATTATTGTTTTCATGTCCCACTGGAAAGGCGCTATTGACGTGGCTGACGTAAACGCTATCATCAATATCATCCTTCACAAGAACTAGTTTTAAGAACCGAGCCTCTCGACTGACGGGGCTGCGGGTTCTTTGAGAAAGGACGCAATGTGGGCGCCACCTCGAATGAGTGTGGTGCCCACTGTGTTGACTGCTGCATTCTTTATGAGGCATTTCGGAAGATGTGCCGTACTTTTACTTCTATTCAGATGACCTAATTGCGTTGAAACTATTGCGAGGGTTGAATAAAATGAGTAATTTCGCGTTCTAATTATAAGCGATTTACTTTACACGTTAAAAATCAATATATTATGAGTAGAACAATAGAATTTCAAATCCCTTCGCTCGAAGCACTGCCCGAAGTGGCACACCAGTTTATGGGCGAGATGGGTGATTATACCGTATATGCCTTCTATGGACCTATGGGGGCTGGCAAAACCACATTTATCAATGCCCTGTGCAAAGAACTGGGCGTGGAGAGCGACGTGACCAATTCGCCGTCGTTTGCCATCATCAACGAGTATCGCAGCGACACTACTGCCGAGCTTATCTACCACTTCGACTGCTACAGACTGGAAAATGAAGCCGAGGCTGAGGACATCGGTGCTGAGGACTACTTCGACTGTGGAGCCATTTGCCTGATTGAATGGCCTGAGCGTATAGAGAACCTGCTTCCCGATGATACCGTGCGCGTTGAACTCAGTGTGAACGAAGCTGACGACAGTCGCACGATGCGAGTGACGTTCCGCGACTGACGCCCGACATGCCACATTACTTGTTGATACGCGAAACCGCTTCTACCAACACCTATCTTAAGACCCTGGCTGCGACTTTGCTTGACGCCACTGTGGTTTATACACATCATCAGACGGCAGGACGCGGACAAAAAGGCAATTCGTGGGAGTCGGAACCAGGCAAGAACCTTACGTTCTCAATGCTCATCAAGCGGCCGCAGGTGGCCGTGCGCGATCAGTTTGCCATTAGCGAGGCTGTGTCGCTTGCCATTGCCGACGTTATGAAAGAAACGTTGAGTGGCGAACACCCCGAAATTGCCTGTCAGGTGAAGGTTAAGTGGCCAAACGATATTTACGTTGGCGACCGTAAGCTATGTGGAATTCTCATTGAGAATTCACTTGATAAAGATGGCATTGCCTACAGCGTGATCGGCATCGGGGTGAACGTCAACCAATCCGTCTTTGTGAGTGATGCGCCTAATCCTGTGTCATTATGTCAGTTGACGGGGCATGAATACGACTTGGAAAAGATATTGCATTCAGTATGCGAGCGTATTGAGCAAATTTGCGGGCATTTTAACGATTTTGCCCAACGTCAGGCTCTTCATGAGGAGTATGTACTGACACTCTATCGTGCTGACGGACAGCCATATATATTTGCCACGCCAAATGGCACGAAATTTGCCGCAACCATCCAATCGGTTGAGCCCGACGGCATGTTGATATTATGCCATGACGATGCTACTATACACAGTTACGCCTTCAAGCAGGTGAAACACGTCATCAACGATATAGAATTATGAATATAGCAGTATATTGCAGCAGCCGACCGCATCTGAACCAAGACTACATCGATATGGCAAGCACGTTGGGCCAGTGGTTGGGCATGAACGGCCACACGCTGGTTTATGGCGGCGTGAATGCCGGGTTGATGCATATCGTTGCCAAGGCTGCCCATGAGCACGGCGGACATATAACAGGCGTAGTCACCCGCAACTTTGCCCCAATGACCGACCAACTAGTCGATCGGCTGATTACCACCGCCAACCTGAATGAGCGGAAAGCACAGATGTACCTCATCAGCAACCTGCATGTGGTGTTGCCAGGAGGCATAGGAACTATTGACGAGTGGATTTCGGCGCTGTCGCAGATGGTGGTGGACAAACGTGAAGGCACAGGCATTGTAGTGGTAAATGCCGATGGCATGTACGACAACATCATCGCACAGCTGAACGACCTTGCCAACACACGATTTGCCGGTGACAGTCACCTGAAACTGATGAGGGTCGTGGCCGATAGCGAGGAACTTGTCAGCGCACTGAACGAAATAATATCACTAAACACAATAAATAAAGATGAAAAGTAAAGTTTATACATTGACAGGCGACCAAGGAACGACGTCGCTGGTAGGCGGAAAGCGCGTTAGCAAAGACGACATTCGCGTGGAAGCCTATGGTACCATTGACGAGCTGAATGCAAACATCGGTCTGCTGGCACATAACACAAAGTTGGAAGATACCGGCAAGGCTCCATTGATTCGCACCATTATGAACAAGCTGTTCAACATTGGCGCCTATCTTGCAACCGAGAATGCCTACGGCGACAAGGTCTATGGCCTTACCGATGCCGACGTGGAACTGTTGGAGAACAACATCGACGACATGGATGCCGAGTTGCCGCCACTGCGCGGATTCATCCTGCCTGGAGGCAGCCGCCTGAGTGCACTGTGCGATGTGTGCCGCACTATCACCCGTCGTGCCGAACGTCGCGTGATCACGCTTTCACACAAGGCCTACGTAGATCCCGTTCTTATTAAATATCTCAATCGACTGAGTGATTTCTTCTTTGTTTTTGCAAGGTTTAACAACATCAATAATCAATTTGAAGAAAATTATTGGGACAAAAATGCATGAAGTTCAAAATATTGCATTACCTTTGCGCACTTTTTAAATTGTATATAACCGAAAATTACTATAGAACTATGTATTGGACATTAGAATTAGCTACAAAACTGGAAGATGCACCATGGCCCGCAACTAAGGACGAACTTATTGACTATGCCATCCGAAGCGGTGCTCCACTGGAAGTAATTGAGAACCTGCAGGAAATAGAAGACGAAGGTGACACCTACGAATCAATAGAAGACATCTGGGAAGATTATCCCCGCAATGACGAGGACTTCTTCTTCGACGAAGAGGAATACTAGTGCCATTGAATAGACGAAATACAAGCACCGCATGGGTAAACATCGCACTTGCCAATGCGGCGCTTTTTATATAAAAAACATATAACATGGATAGAAGACATTTTTTGTTATCTACCATCATATTTCTCTTTTTCGCGCTGGGATGGTTGACTGTTCACAGTCAGGCCTTTGATGCTGTTTCGCAGCGGTTTGACCAACAACGCTATGAGTTTCCACAAGAGAAAATCCACTTAACCACCGACCGCAGCAAGTACTTGGCAGGAGACACAATATGGTTAAGGGCGTGGGTAGTTGATGCAGCTTCACACAGTCCAGTGCAGGTTAGCGAATTCATCTATGTTGAATTAGTGTCACCCAACGATACGGTTGAAGTCCGCGTGAAACTGCATGCCGATAAAAAAGGAGTTTTTCAAGGTTACATTCCACTCGCCCCGTCCCTACCTGAGGGTATATATCAACTCACTGCCCACACAATGTTCATGCGTAGCCTTGACAAAGCCTACTTTTTCATGAAACCCATTGAAGTAAATGCCGTTGCTTCAATCAGGCAACGCATTGTGGCTACAACTCAACGCACCGATTCGAAAATAATTGTTAAGTTACGCTACGAAGATGCCACCAGTGGCGAATTAACACATTTCTCTTCGTTTTTATACATGCTTCAAGATGGCTCCGTCATTAGACGAGGTGGTGGTGACGATGCCATGAAAGTAACCTTGCGGGGCAACAATGCTTCGATGAAGACCTTACTGGTGGCGTTTGACAACTATAGCAAATTCATTCCGCTACCACAGCAATCATCACTTAGCGTGGATTTTTATCCTGAAGGCGGCTATCTGATTCCTGACGTCGAAAATACAGTCACATTCAAGATGCACGGCACCGACCAGTGGCACGGCGAAATGACCGGACGACTGATTGATGAAAATGGTAAAGAACTGGCAAATCTCAAGGTCGTGCACGATGGCATGGGGCTTGTGAAGTTCATGCCTCACTCAGGAACAAGCTATAAAGCCATCTGGCGCGATGAGATGAATCAGGATGTAACCTTTGACCTGCCGGCTGTCAATGCCCAAGCCACCGTGCTTCACGTAACGGCCGATGAACACAATGCCACCGTAACTGCTGTTGGACCTCAGTCTCAAGATGCCATCATATTGCTTCAGAAGCGCGGCGTTTTGTTAAGTATTGGCTCCGGCAGTGTTTCATTGCCAGCCGATGTAGGGCAACCCGGTGTGGTGCAGGCAACATTGTTTGATTCCCGATGGCGAAAACTTAGCGAACGCCTGTTTTTCACCTACGGCGCCTCTCAACCGGCAATCTCGGTCACACCTGATAAAGCATCCTATAAGTCTCGCGAGAAAGTAACGGTTGATGTGGATCTCTCAACACTGGTTACAACTCCTGGCAACTATGCTGTTAGCGTGACCGATGACCAAACAGTCGACGACGTGGCTGGGGTAAACCTGTTCACATCGCTGCTGCTGCAAAGCGAATTGCGGGGTCGCATCAATTGCCCTGCCTACTATTTTCAAGCTACTGACAGCGTCCAGCTTGTCGAACGACGCCAACACCTCGACATGCTCTTGCTCACCCAGGGCTGGAGTCGGTATGACATTCCCGCTATCATGCGTGGCCGATTGGCCGAGCCACAAAGTCCCATAGAGAAATCAATGGTACTTACGGGCAGAGTGCTAAGCGAGTGGAAAAAATCACCGGTACCAAATGCCACCGTGAGCTTGATTATTCCGCAAATGGGCCACAGCGATCAGGTGAAAACCGACTCATTGGGACAATACGTCTTCTTTCTGCCACTTCTACCCGACAGTGTGGCTTGCTTGGTGATGGCTGAGAATGCCAAAGGCAAAAAGCAGAGCAATCTGATTGTGGATGCCGAAATATTTCCAGTGCTCGATTATCAAATGCAGTTGATAGACCATTTAGATGACAAGAAGCACATTGTTAGCCAAGCATGGCGCATGGAGCATAGCGGCGACTGGCGCCACATCTTGCTTGACGAGGTGGTAGTTATCGCAATCAGGCCAAAATGGACGGCCGATGAGCATGACCCTAACGCCCTTGATGCCAATCTTATGCAACGCAAAGGCATTGAATCGCTCGAAGAAGCTATCAACTACATCCCTGGACTCACGGTTCTAAATGGGAATGCCTATACCGCAGGAGGACAGGAGCACGACCGCGTGAGCATCATTGTTGATGGTGAGCGCATAAGAGACCTCTTTGGCAGTGAAGAAGATATAATCGACGACTTGCTCAACGTGGGAAGTACTCCCTTTGACCGCAAAAACAATACTCACTCGGTGTTCGGTGCTAATAATCACAGCCACGTGCACTACAATTATTCCGAAATAGCCACCGCCGAAGGCATATTACCCTTTTATGACATAGCATATATCGACTTTATACGCAGCTCACGCTCCGGTGGACATGGAGGAGTATTAATAATCCGCTCCAAGCCTGCAAGTCAACGCGGAAAGAAAGCCCCAAGCCGGCATCTTAAGGTTTTTCGCCCACTGGGAGTCCAGCATCCCGCACAGTGCTATTCGCCTCGATATGAAAATGGCAGTGACTGCGGCATGGCACCTGGCACCGACTTGCGCTCGTTGCTCTACTGGAATCCATGCGTCGACATCGACCCACAGGGACACTCACGCTTCGATTTCTATGCAAACGATGCCACTGGCACCACCTACACCATAACTCTGGAAACCATTGCTCCCGACGGACAACTCGTACGCACCACCACGTCGCTGAGCAAACAATGATTGAAGCAATGCAAACGAAAAAAATTACTTGTCTACTCGTTTACTTGTCTACTCGTTTTTGTTGTGTTGCTCACAATTGGCAGATCAAGAAAGACCTTAACAATAATAAAATACCCACCTTGACTTAAAATGGAAGTAGTAGCAGCAATAATTCACGATAGCGAAGGACGCATCTTCGCCACCCAGCGAGGTTATGGCGACATGAAAGGCGGATGGGAGTTCCCAGGAGGCAAGATTGAGCCTGGTGAGACTCCCGAAGAAGCCCTTGTCCGTGAGATAAAAGAAGAACTCGACGTCACCATTGCCGTCGAGAACTTTATCATCTCAGTGGAGTGGGATTATCCTAAGTTCCACCTTACCATGCATTGCTATCGCTGTCGCATCGATGCCGGCAGTCCCACCCTGTGTGAGCATCAGGCAGCCCTGTGGATCACCAAAGACCAGCTCAACACCATCGCCTGGCTCCCCGCCGACAAGCAGATCATACACTTGCTTTAGCAGGCAGCATGAGGGGAAATCCCACTAATTACTATCGGGTAAGTAGTCGGTAAAATCCAGATGGCTCACACAGTCATTCTTAAAATAGATTTCAACGCGGATCGAGTCGTTGATATTATAAATAACATCATCTCCGAAATAGGCATCGCAATAGTCATCGGGCTTGCCTAGAGCCATCAGCACTGAGTCCTTGGGCATGCTGACATAGATGAGTTTCTTGATCTGCACGCTGTCGAGGCCGTCACGCTGCACATAGCTCTCAGTAAGATTAAGTTCCTCAATTAATGGAGTGGTTCTGTCTATATTGTTTTCATCAAATTTATGCATTGAATCCAGGACCGCAGCCACAATAATTGCTACAAATATTGCTATTGCTACAATGCCACAACCTATCAGCACCTTAGGCCACACGCTTTTCTTCTTGGGAGGCACAGCACCATAAGGAGGGTACTGACCTTGGGGGTATTGAGTATACTGGGGCCTTTGAGCGGCTTGCTGAGGATATTGTGGTGGCTGCTGACCTTGAGGTGCCTGAGGGCCCTGCGGTACTTGAGGGCCCTGCTGAGGCACTTGACCATTTCCGTTATTCACATTTTCCATAACAAAACAGTTGTCAGTTATCAGTTATCGTTTATCAAAACACAAATTTAGATAAAAATCCCGATTTATCCGCCAGCCAAGATAAAGAAATCAATTTTTCTTCAGAGAGTCACTTTCCTGTTGCCTGTTTCATCCCCTCGAAGAACTTATGTTGCAGATCTTTGGCAAGTTGATTGTCGGGATTGATTTTTAGGGCTTTTTCGAAGCTCTGCATCACGTCGATGTAGTAACGCTGGCCGTTCTGGGCAGGATTCTGCACAATACGCACCATATATAGGAAACCGCGCAGGGTGCAGATTTCTGACTGGTCGGCATTCTTCATCTGAGTCATTGTCATAATAGTCTGTTCCGCTTCTGTCAGTAGATTATCCGTCTGCGGAGCATGGGGATTCATCACTGAGAAATTGAGACTTTGCAAAGCAATCTGATGCTTCGGTTGGATGCTGTCGGGGAACATCGCATCAATGCGCTTCATTTCTGCGATGCAATTGAGAAATGACTCCGGAGTGGGCTGCTGGAGTTTTGATAGTGACTGGCCGATGAGCTCCTGCATGCAGGGCTGCTGGGCATTAATACTCACTGATGCCATCACGAAGAGGGCGAAAACTAGCACTTGGTGCTTAAAAGTTTGAGATGTCATAAGCTTTATTATTTTTAAGTGAAACAAATATGCCGATGTAAAAGAAACGGTCGCGAGAAGGCATGACAGGACTGCCTTTACCATCATAGCGGAAGATGTTGGTGCGACCGAAAATGTTATTCAACGAGGAATAGACAATGACCTTCGGGCTCAGCAGATAAGTGAGGTTCACATCAACGCTGTTGTAATGGGGTGTCTTGCCAACTGGGAAATGTCGCCCAGTAGCATAGGACTCTGCCAATCCGAAAATGAGTTTGCCGACAGCGTATTTTGCCGTCAGTCGCAGATTGTGACGAGAAACATAATCTGGAGTCTGAACCTCGGTATAGTCAAGATAGAGCCGCTTTGAATCGTTGAATGAATAGGAGAGGGTAGTAGAAAGATTCTTTATGAAAGAATGGTCTTCAACAAAGATGTCAATGCCCTTGCTTGTGCCATGTCCATGAGACTGATATATGCCATTCTCCAACAGCGGCAGGTCATGGTATTTCTTCCAATACGGTTCAATACGTAGTAGTGTTGTCTGTGTCTTGTACTGCATAGAAAGGATGGCATGATCGGCAGTGCTTTGGCCAAGAGTGTTTCGACTCTGAGCAAGATAGTCATCCTCGGCAATCTGACTGTAGCGACCAGCCACCAAGGAGAATTGCAAATGCTTGTTTGGTATATAACTAAGCGTCGCCCTTGGCATAACGAGCCACTTGCTTTTCATGAGTTCCGTGCGTGCTGAGAGATTCAGGAACAAACGGGGTATGACCCGCCACTGGGCATCAATATGAGCAGAGAGGATGTTATAATCGAGTTGATAATGATAGATATCATAGTTCAACGTGCTGTTGCGAATATAATCCTCCACTCCAGCCGATAGTTTCAATACATTAGAATAAGACTTTCTTACTTCGGCCTTTAAGTGAACTTCGTTTCGGAAGTTGTGGTAGTGGTCACCAACCGTCTTTGCATTATCTATATCGCTGAATACAGAAGAGTTGGCTATACCGGTAAAGAGTGTGTAACCATGGCCTATTGCAGTCTTATATGTTACGTTGGCATAGATATTATGCTCTTTCAAAGAAAGGTTGCGTCCATCGATTCGTTGTCCGACTGATGTCAGGTCATAGCCGATGTATGATTTCAGTACACTCGAAGTACTGAACTCCTTTTTATATTGCGCCTCGCCCGACAACTTTCGGTAAGGACGGAAGTAATCGTTCCTTTCTTTGAACAGGCTATTGTAAAGTCCCATGCTGGTCAATGCGGCATTGAACGACAGGCTGCTGTTTTTGAATGCCTTGGTTCCGCCTACATTCCAGTCAACCAATGATGCGCTGACACCGAATTTGTCACTTGTTGCCGCATCGGTGGTCTCCATTGGGAGAACTGACGAGAGGGCCTGACCATATTCGCCGCTATATCCACCAAGTGAGAAATTGATACCTTTGAACAAGAATGGCGAGAAGCGTCCACGAACGGCCGTGTTTTCTGTTTCGGCGCTGTAAGGTACCAAAACGTGCATCCCGTTGATGAACGTCTGGCACTCATCACTCTCACCTCCACGAACATAGAGTTTGCCGCTTTCACCGACCATCTGTGTCCCAGGAAGGGTCTGCAATGCCGCAACAATGTCGCCACATGAGTTGCCCGCCATCACCACGTCGAGAGCGTCCATCGTCTTGAAATTTTCGCTCTTACCGAAACTGAATGTGCTGGCAGTCACCACGACTTCATTGAGGGTCATGGCTTTCTCATTCATGCGGATGGAGAGATTGGTCAACTGGCTGACGTCGGCAGTCAGCGAAAAGTCCTCATAGCCGATGAAGGTTGCTTTCAGCATCACCTCACCCGTTTTCGATGTCGTAAACGAGAACCGTCCAAGGGAGTCCGCCAAACATCCGTCGATTGAGCCTACTATAAATACGTTTGTCCCGACGAGCGGCTCATGTCCGTCGGTGACAATTCCCGAAATTGTGGTCTGTGCCGAGAGGCTGCATACGGCCATCAGCATTAAAACGATATGTGCGATTCGATGTTTCATGCCGCAAATCTACGGCAAGAAACAGAGGCCTCCAAATTCCCGTGACAGACAGCTAAAACTACTGACGGAAAGCTAAGTAAGATGGCGAATGACTAGAATTAAGGACGAATGACTAAGCAATAAAAGACTTTAATTTCGGCACATAGGAGCGGGATACCGGTATGCTGTTCGGGCATGTGCCAAGCATCAGTTGATACCCATTGGAGTTGCCCCGAGCAGAAGTGATATTGTTCACGTTTACCACAAACGAACGATGGCACTGGAAAATGTTCTCGTAGCTTTTCAACTCTTCTACTACAGCAGTAAGCGTAGTATGAACCTCAACGCTGGCAGGCTTGCCATCTTTCAGATAACATACTGAGACATTGTTTTTCTGCGCCTCGATGTAAAGCAGACTGTTAATTGGTATGCTTAGGTCGTTTCCGCGGACATTTGTATCGTGTATGGTAATTGTGATGTCTTTCTGCTCCTCCGTCGTATTGCTCAGCAAAGCCTCCATCCTGTCTTTGAGGCTTCGGTTGTACTGGATACCGATAGACAGTGCTGTCATGATGATGCCTATAATCACAGTCCAATATAAAACCGGGAGGAAAAACGGAATCGTTATGGGATAATGGAATATAAACGAGAACAAAAGGAAATTGCAGATAGCAATGAACAATATGAGGCCTAGTATTGCACACCCTTCATGCCAGATGCGCCATGGCTTGACGCGCTGTTGCAAAGGCCTTAATATTGCCAATCCGTACAGAGCACAGCAACACGACGTGACAAGTCCGAATATGGCTGCAACCAGACATTTGTTTCCCTGATAAAGACTGAACCCGAATGGTTGTAGCAAATAGAGTATCGCCCAGATGATAACTCCATCGAATATACTGTCTCTCAGCCAGTGCTTGCTTTGCTTGAACGGATATTTTCGTGTTAGGAATGTCATGTTGCAAAATTACAACTTTCTGAGAGATTATGTTTGATTCGTTGTTTACTTTATATAAAAATTTCAAACAATTTTGGTTTTGTGTTCACCTTGCACTAATTTTGCGATAGAATCGCGAAATCAGGCTACACCTCGGCAATAAAAAATGGATATTTTCTTTTTATTGCGCTCGGTTTGCACTAATTTTGCAAAAAAGATTGGAATGGAAGAAGAATTCGACATAAGGAATGAACGGCTGAAGACCGACCAGGACTTTGAACGCGCATTGCGACCAGAGCGGTTTGGTGATTTCGCCGGTCAGGAAAAAATCATCGACAATCTGCGTGTTTTCGTTGCTGCGGCGCGTATGCGCGGTGAAGCACTTGACCACATCTTGTTCCATGGCCCTCCGGGTCTGGGAAAAACTACGTTGAGCAACATCATAGCTAACGAACTGGGCGTGAGTTTCAAGGTGACCAGCGGTCCTGTGCTTGACAAGCCCGGCGACCTTGCTGGATTGCTCACTTCGCTTGAAGAAAACGACGTGCTTTTCATCGATGAGATTCATCGTTTGTCACCCATTGTGGAGGAATACCTCTACAGTGCAATGGAAGACTACCGCATCGACATAATGATTGACAAGGGACCCGGTGCACGCTCGGTGCAGCTCACCCTGGCACCATTCACGCTCATCGGTGCCACCACACGTAGCGGACTGCTCACATCGCCTTTGCGAGCACGCTTTGGCATCAACTGTCATTTAGAATATTATGACCACAAAGTACTCGAAGGCATTGTGAAACGTTCGGCACGACTGTTGCAGGTGCCCATTACCGATGAAGCTGCCCGTGAAATTGCCCTGCGTAGCCGTGGCACGCCACGTATCGCTAATTCGCTGCTGCGTCGTGTGCGTGACTTTGCTCAGGTAAGGGGCAGCGGAAAGATTGATACCGAGATAGCACGATATGCTCTCGAGGCACTTAATATCGACAAATATGGCCTCGACGAGATTGACAACAAGATTCTTACCACAATCATCGACAAGTTTGGTGGAGGGCCGGTGGGCATCTCTACAATTGCCACCGCAATGAGCGAAGATGCGGGCACGATTGAAGAAGTGTACGAGCCATACCTGATCAAGGAAGGTTTCCTGCAACGCACCCCCCGTGGCCGTGAAGCCACTCAGCTTGCCTACGACCACCTGCGTCGTGAACGACTAAACACCCCTGGAACACTGTTTAATTAAATATGGCAAATCTTAAATCATTAGCCAAGGACACAGCAATATACGGCTTGAGCAGTATCATTGGCCGATTTCTCAATTACCTGCTCGTACCGCTCTATACCGCAAAGATGTCGGCCGCTTCGGGCGACTACGGCATCGTCACCAACTTATATGCCTACACGGCAATACTGTTCGCCTTGCTCACCTACGGCATGGAAACCACATTTTTCCGTTATGCCAACAAAAGCGAAGAGAACCCCAAAAAGGTGTACTCAACCACACTCATTACTGTGGGCTTCACCTCTCTGCTTTTCGTGCTGCTCGTATGGCTGAACATAGGGTGGCTAGCTCCTGCCATGGGCATGGCTTACACGGCTCATCACGACTATATTATCGTAATGGCAGCCGTGGTGGCTCTCGATGCTTTCCAGGCAATAATCTTTGCATACCTGCGCTACAAGAAACGCCCGATAAAGTTTGCCTCTCTGAAACTGCTGTTCATTTTCCTCAACATAGGATTGAACCTGCTCTACTTCGTGGCATTCCCTGCAATCTACAAGACGCATCCCAATGCAATTAGCTGGATTTATAGCCCAGACGTAGGCGTGGGATATGTGTTCTACCTCAACCTTGTGTGTACGCTCGTGGTGATGTTCTGCATGTGGCACGAACTGAAAGCATCTTCATGGAAGTGGGACTGGCCATTGCTGCGGCGAATGTTCTCCTACAGCTGGCCCATCCTCATCTTGAGTGTGGCTGGCGTAATCAACCAGTCAGCATCGCAAATCATCTTCCCTTGGGTATATCCTGGCGATGACACACAGACGGCTTCGCAACTTGGCATCTACGGTGCAGCTATCAAGATAGCCATGATCATGGCTCTTATCACACAGGCATTCCGATACGCCTATGAGCCGTTTGTCTTTGGTGGTAATCGCAATAAAGATGATGAGGCAGAGAGTAAACGCAGTCAGGCGTTGGCCATGAAATACTTCCTTATGTTCACACTATTGGCATACCTGGCCGTACTTGCCGGAATTGACATACTCAAATACATCATTGCGCCTGACTATTGGGAGGGCTTAAAGGTGGTGCCTATTGTCATGGCAGCCGAAATAATGATGGGTATTTACTTCAACCTGTCGTTCTGGTACAAGCTTACCGACCGCACACTTTGGGGTGCAGTATTCTCGGGCATTGGATGCCTGATGCTGGTTTTAGTCAACGTGATTTTCGTGCCAAAATACGGATATATGGCATGTGCCTGGGCAGGTGTGGCGGCATACGGCTCGGCAATGCTGCTAAGCTATTTTACGGGCCAGCATTACTACCCAATGAAGTATCCTTTGCAAGATATGGCGCTTTATGTATTTCTTACAGTAGTATTGAGTGCTGGTGCGTTGCTCATCGACACAGGTAACATGTGGCTCAACCTCGTGTGGCGCACATTCCTGCTGCTGTTGTTCGTGGGTGTCATCATAAAGCGTGAAGGTATTCTTGACATAATCCGTCACCGAAAGACCGCACAATAATCAACCATAAATACACACAAATCAAAACAAATCACACAATGAAAAGAATAATTTTAGTAGTAGCGATTGTGGCGATGTATGGACCTGTTGCCGTGTCACAGCATCAAGAACTCGCCGAACAGCGTCAGGAAGAACGCGCAGCATATGCCCAGGCAAAGCAGTTGAACACCGTCGACGGCTGGGAGATATTCATCAACAACTATCCAGAATCGTTTTTCATTGAGCAGGCGCGCAAGTACCGCGATGCTGCCATCGTCAACAGCTACTGTAGCCGTCAAACAACTCTGGAGAAACTCGTAACTTATATTGACGAAGAGAAAGTGCAGGAACCGCGCATAAGGATGTTCTATGCCAACCTTGTTAACAATCCCACGCACAGTTACCGCTACGAGCACATGGATGTAGGCTTCAACGGCTGCACAGGATTGGTGAAGGAAACTATCACGTTTGCCGATGGGTCGCGTACTCGTCACAATACGTTCCGTTTCAATGAGCAAGGCCTGCTCACCCAAAGCGACATCATGGGCTCTAAGGGAAACGTGGTGACCACTACCTACGATTATGGTTACGACAACCTGCATGGCTACTGGCTGAAATCGGCTACAAAAAAAGGAGGTCATACCATTGACTATGAACCGTTCTTTAACACTGCCGACAAGTTGGAAATAATTACCAGCGACGGTAGCACGCTCAAGCACAAGTGGGTTTATAGCTACAATGACAATGGTGCCCTATCCAAACTCATAGTGACCGACGGCGACAAGCGTCGCGTGTTGGTTTATAATGACGGATATATCATTCGCGAGGAATCCGATGGCAAGGTGTTCCGTTACTACTATGACTATGATAGTGCAACGATGAAGAAATACCTTATCGGCATAAGCGAGATTAATGAGGAAAACAGTGGAGTGGTGCGTAAGTTCAACTATAATATCGACACTCACGGACGTATTACCAAGGTTGAAATCTCTAGGAACGAGAAGCTGGAAATGATCATAACCCGCTCTTATCAGTAAAGTAGTGGACATCATCGACCGACAAGACGCACGAGTGAGGGCATTTTCTCTGGAAATGCTCTCGCAATTGCCCTATGACCCCACCGAAGAGCAAATGCTGCTCGTTGTGTCGATGGCTCACTTCGTCATCCATGCCCCCGAACGCGGTGTTTTTCTGCTCTCAGGTTATGCAGGAACAGGGAAGACGTCGCTGACAGGCGCCCTGGTGCGTACACTCATGTCACAGCACCGCGCATGCGTGCTCATGGCACCAACGGGACGTGCCGCACACATTTTCAGCGACTATGCTGACTTCCCAGCTTATACTATCCACCGAAAGATTTATCGCCAGAACAGTTACGGCAGTGATGCCTTCACACTCGCTGAAAACCGATACAAGGACACGCTGTTTATCGTCGATGAAGCGTCGATGATTGCCAATACGGCTGGCGACGGCGCAGCCACCTTCGGCAGCGGCCGATTGCTCGATGACCTCATTTCCTACGTTTATAATGGTGAAGGCTGCCACCTGATGTTATTAGGCGACAGTGCACAGTTGCCGCCTGTGGGCTGTGAGTTCAGTCCTGCGCTGAGCGTTGAAGTGCTGCAGGAATATGGTCTGACAGTATTTGAGACCAACCTGCGCCAGATTGCTCGTCAGGCGCAAGACAGCGGCATTCTGGTTAATGCCACGGCATTGCGTGATAATATGTCTGAAGAGGTTCTCAGTACCCCTGTCCTGGATGTCAAGTCTTTCCCCGATATCAAAAATATTTCCGGCGAATTTCTGATGGAAACGCTGAGTGACTGCTACGACCGCGACTCACTGGAACAGACCATCGTAATCACGCGCAGCAACAAGCGTGCCACGCTGTTTAACACTGGCATCCGCAACCGCATCCTCTATCGTGAAGAGGAATTATCCCCGGGAGATATGCTTATCGTAGGTAAGAACAATTATATGTGGGCCGAAGAATACAAGGAACTTGACTTTATTGCCAATGGCGATGTGCTGCGCGTACAACGTGTGAGAGGCGATGTGGAGCGCCTCTACGGGTTGCGCTTCGTCACAGTCACAGTTCAACTCCCTGACCACGGTAACCTTGAAATGGATGTGAAGATTGTGCTTGACGCCTTACTCTCTGACGCTCCTACCCTGACAAGCGAACAAACCGAACGTTTGTTCCGCGAAGTGTGGGAAGAATTGCCTGGAGACAAGCGCAACCGCTTCAAGGAACTGAAGAAACATCCGTACTTCAATGCCCTGCAAGTGAAATACGCTTATGCAGTAACGTGCCATAAGGCACAGGGTGGGCAGTGGGACAACGTGTTCATCGACATGGGAGCCATCATGCCAGAGGCAACAACGACACTGAGCTACTATCGCTGGCTTTACACAGCTCTAACACGCGCTCGACGACAAGTCTATCTCGTCAACTATCTCCCTCCCGCTTAGAGGAGGAGCTGTAAAGACAGAAGGATTTTTTCTCTTTATTTAAGTGCAACGGGGGGGCACTACCTTTCTTTCAAAAAAATCACCGCCGATGTGAAAAACCATTTGTAGAATCGGCAAAATATTATTACCTTTGCGGCAATACGGGGATTGAGCGGCAGAGGCTGCTACCCGATGATATATTTTATAAAAGCGTTTATTGACGCTTTGTTCTTTGGCTTCTCAAGAACCTCGCAACTTCTAAAAAAATAGGTCAGAGACAAGGCAACGATAGACGCTCACTAGATGTGTACAGCACTCACTCTATATAGAGTGGGTCATACATATCCACGTGAGTTGTCTTTGCGTTGTCCGTCTTACCTATTTTGGGCAATGCGAGGCCTTTGAGAAGCGGGACGGGTACAATGAGGCTTTCACGCTTTTCTTGTTTAAATAGGCATCAGTTAAAGGGCGCGATGCCGTTAGCAGAAGTATCGTGCAACTTTTTCATTATAAATCCATTAAATGATTACATTATGAAAAAAACAATTTATCTATTACTGGCTATGCTGCTGGCCAATGCGCTGACGGCACAGGCTTATAATGTGAGTATAGGCACTCATTCCACTTACGGTCAGGTGGCCTATTTGTCAAATTTCACGGAAAGTGACTTGCTGCAGGGTGACCATCTCTATGTGCCGGGTTATGTGAAGTCGGGGGAAAAATGGTACCCCACCATCGTCTCCTCGGGTGCTGTCAATGCCATGTCGACGATGTGGTATGTGGTTGTGGAATATGGTTGTCTCGGTTTTGAGTCTTCCGCGGTGAAGAACTGCTCAAAACTCACGCATGTCATTTTGCCCAGTTCAGTGAAGTTTCTCGCCAACAACTTCATACTCAATTCAGGGCATCCCAGCAACATACTGGATCTGAGTCTTGCTGGAGAGACAGCATTCAACATCGGTCAACAGGCTTTTGCATCAATCAATAACACGGGCCTGTTCATTGACACATCGTCGCGTGCTGCAGCGCAAATGTGGGCCGACATATTCAGTGACCTCACGCTGCCGGCTGGAATCAGTGCCACGGTCAATTTCATTTGGAACTCGCCGGCGTATGACTACACTTTCCATATGACGAACGGCGCTTCGCTGTTCTTTGTGGTGACCACACCGCCCACCGCCACCCAAACGGGAGAGTCGGAAATGGTGGGTGCCACCAGTCACAGCAGCAATCCCCAAGTGGCGATTTCGTGTGCCGAAGAGGACCAAGGCCAATATGTGGCCAGCGGGCTACAAAAGGTGTACTGCACATCGGTGGCCGACGGTGCCTTCCAGGACGCGGAAATCACTAGATTCTACTACCTGTTCAACAGCAATTTGAGTGGGACCAGGATAGGCAAAAAGGCCTTTTACAACGCCGCTTCGATCAATGTCGTGTACACCAACGCCGAGGTGATTGACAACCGCGCGTTCTTGCAACTGCCTAACTTGACGCAAATTCAATTGCCTGGAGTGACCAGCATCGGCGATTCAGCTTTTTATTGCACCAACAAGAATGCCTCGGCAACGCTCAAGCTGAGCGGCAAACTGAAGACGGTGGGCAAGTACGCCTTCGACGGCGCGAAGGTTCAAGGCGAAGTGGTGCTACCTTATGGTATCACCAGTCTCGGCAAAAATGCCTTTGCCAACTGCTCCATCACGCGCATGCTCATTCCCGGTTCGCTCCGCACTTGCGGTACGCCCGTGCTCTCTGGCAACAGCACCCTCAGCGAATTGCTCATCAACCGCGACTTTTCGTCATCGGGTGCGTTCAACACCATCCCTGCCACGTGCGCAGTGCGCGTTCCTGTTGAATTGCTGCCCAAGTACAAAACCGCCAACAACTGGATATCACGTGCCGATTACATCACTGGCGGCGCCTATGACTTCCGCATAGATCACGAAGATACTTTTGACCGGTTTGTGACTGTGATAAGTACAAATCCGTACACCGAAGACGGCATTACCTATGCCGGCACGGCAGCCTACGTCTACCAACTGCCGTGGGATGTGGTAGAATACGCTTTTACTTTCACCCTGCATGACAGTGAGACCGACAACACTTACAATATGGGCACACGCTACCTGATGACCGAGATTGGCGACAGTTGTTTCAAAAACATGCTTAATCAAGGCAGCAACCTCACCGACATGAAGCACCTGGAATACATCGGTCGCTATGCCTATTACAATTCATGGGGTGATGTAGAGTTGACGATACCCTCCACCGTGCTCGAGATTGGCGACTATGCCTTTGCCGATGCTTGGCAGAACATCAATATCAACGCACCTGCCACCAGTCGCATTTACGGCACCGAGTGCTTCAACGGAATCAAAGGCGATTATTCGAGCACGTGCTTTGTCGAAAACAGCGAGATGGCTAACTTCCAGAACGCCATCAATGGCTGGGACATCAGCACCGAGCGGAAAAACACTATTTGGTCAAAGGTCACCCCGTTCTTCGTTCCTGACGGGGAGTCGGCCACGTTCAGTTGCCTGAAGGATGTGACCATGCCCGAGGGCGTCAAGGCCTACTATGTCAACGCCGTCAACAACACAGAGGCGTTTGCCGAACTCATCAGCGGCGCTATCCCTGCCAACAGCGGCACGCTGCTGCGCGGCCTTACCGCCGGACAGCGTTACACACTGACGACAACCACAGGCACACCCTCGCTGCAGGGCAACCAGATGGTGGCAAACACCGATGCCGAGACGTTCGTCGTGTATGACGACGCCTACCTGTATAACGGCGACGGCGCCTTCAACCACCGCTGGGCAGCGACAACCGATGAAGTGCCCTCGGGGGAGGCATACCTCATTCCTTCGCCCACTCCAGCGTCGTGGCACAACCCGCTCATCGTGCGCTGGAGCGACGAGCCACACTACCAGCTTGGCGATGTGGACGGCAGCGGAGTTATTGATGTAAGCGATGTAAATTCTGTCATCAACATTATCCTCAAGAAAAATACCGAGAGCGACTATCCCGGCAACGGTGACATGAACGGCGACGGCATTATCGACGTCGTGGACGTTAATGCCATCATCAATATCATTCTGAAAGTGTAATAAGGTATTTATTGTCAGTGCTCGGGACTAATGGGCACGCTTTGCGTGGAAATTTCACAAATCAAACCAAGTTACGATAAATAAAGGGCAGTGACACTGCCCTTTATTTTATGACTATATCGGCTATTAATTCTCGGAGAACTTGGAACCTTTCCGTGTCAGCCCAACTTGGAACCGGCACCCTGCCGGGCGTCAGCCTAATATGTTACTTTTGTAACTTATAGTCTAATCCCTGCGTGGGTATGTACTTTTGCAGCCTTTGTGCTTTTGTCTCTTTTCCGCCGTCAGGCGGCCCAGTATTGGGAATTGGCTCAATCACGATGCCAACTACTGATATTTTGGCGAAGGACCATACTTGTTCTCACCACGTTCGCTGTCTTGTGCGCACCACACAATCAGAATGATGAAAAATACAAGTACTATGACCGTACCAACAATCGGAATTATTGACGCAAGATAAATGAACAGCCATTTTCCAGTGCGGCCTGTGTCGTGCAGTCGGCGTACAATGGCTCCCAGTTGAGGAAGTAATAGTGCAAGCGAATAAACGCCTAAAACAATCATTGCTGGCGATTTCAATAAGGTCATCGGGTCGTTTAGGTAATCCATCATCGTGTGATCTTTGAAATAGATACCGAAAGAGATCCAACTGACAATGAATCCAGCAATTTGCAGTGCTAGTATAAACCACCAAAATTCTGAGCGGCGAGCGCGCCCCTTGAAGCAGCAATATTTGTCAATGAGGCATGTTTTTACAGCTTCCATGAAGCCTAGCATTGGGCGGCCTAGAGGCGATACTGGTGCTGGTGCAGGATTTGATATTGGCTCAGCTGGGTTGAATGTTGGGGGCTGAGGTCCATAATAGTTCTGGTTCTCGTTAAACTCGTTCATAATTCATATGGTTTTTATGTTTGTAATTCAGTAATTTCTGTAAAATCTAAACGTGTGGACAAAGTTAGCACAAATCTTGGGATTTTCAAAATATTTAGAATCATAGCTGAGCCAGTTTGCTTCATGACCATGTTGGGAAACAATAAAGTCTATAGTCGTCTTTTTGCGCAGAGCCATAGTTTTTTGTAATTTTGCATGAAAATAAACCATGAGATATGAAACAGCTAAAGATATGGATTGAATGTGCAAGGCTGAGGACACTCCCTGTTTCGCTTTCAGGTGTCGTAATTGCAATCGCTCTCACATGGTGGATGGGCAAGGTACAGTGGATACCTGCATTGTTATGCGTGGTTTTTGCATTGCTGGCTCAGGTGGTGTCAAACTTTGCCAATGAATATTTCGACTACCTTCATGGAGCCGATAAGGTTGGTAGAGTGGGGCCTAGACGTGGTGTTACAGAAGGTGACATACGTCCTTCAACGTTGAAGTGGGTGACAATAGTCACGCTGATAGTGGATGCGTTGGTAGGACTTTGTCTCATTCCCTATGGCGGATGGTGGATGTTGCCATTGGGCATAGTGATTGCATTGGCTGCTATTGCCTATAGCGCTGGGCCATATCCTTTAAGTTATCATGGGTTGGGTGAGCTGGCGGTGTTCATTTTCTTCGGTGTGGTGCCTGTAATCTTGATGCATTATGTGCAGACTCGTCATTTTCACCCATTTGTAATACTCACAGGCATGGCAGTGGGATTTATGGCGGTCAATGTGCTGCTGGTGAACAACTATCGTGATGTGGATGATGACCGTGAGGCTGGCAAGCGCACTTCGGTGGTCATTTTCGGAAGAAAGCCTGCTGCCGCTGCCTACCTGATAAATGGTTACGTGGCAATGTCGTTGCTTTCACCCATGTGGATTCTTGCCGCACTGGGTCAGGGGGGACTGCAATGGACACTAGTTGCTCCAGTCATATACCTTATCCTGCACACAGTGGCGTGGTTCCGTCTCACAAGGCGTGACGGAGCAGCCCTCAACCCCCTGCTGGGTGCAACAGCGCGAAACATGCTGATTTTTACAATCCTTATTACTGTTGCACTGATACTTTCGGTAAGATTTATCTGATAATGAAAGCTATTTGTAGAAAGTATTGGTAGAAATGTCGTCTGATATTTGGAACGTCGGAGAAAAACAACTAACTTTGCGCACTTTACATTGAAAAATTAACGTAATTATTATAATGAAAAATCAGATTCTAACATTTTTATTGGCATTGGCTTGCGCGTCTGTGCTTTACAGCCAGCAGACGATGTGGGTATCTACAGGCCAGGTGAAATATTCTTTCGATACTCAACAGGTTGGAAGAATGCCGTTTAATGTTGCCGGCGATACTCTTACAGTGTTGGGAAAGGCTTTTGCCATTAGCGATGTGGATAGTATCTATCTTACCAACACCCAGACCGAAGGTAACACAGTGATGGTTAACTACGACGATACTGTGGCATGGGTAACCATTGCTGGTAATATTGCAACGCAAGTGACTCCCATAGTTGATGGTGCCAATGTGAGAATGGTTCAGGATTCTACCATGCAGCAGGAAGTGTTCTATACTTTGAGCGGAACTTCCAGCAACGGATCGTTCTATCAGGAAGGCGAGTACAAGGCCACATTTATACTCAACGGGCTCACACTAACCAGCTCTGCAGGTCCAGCCATTGACATAAATGATGGTAAGCGAATTGAAATACAGCTGGTTGATGGTACAACAACCACACTTGCCGATGGAGCCAAGGGCACACACAAGGCGGCATTCAATGTTGAAGGCCACAGTGAGTTTAAGGGTGGTGGCAATCTTGTGATTACCGGTAACACCAAGCATGGTTTCAAGAGCGATGAGTACATGGAACTAAAGAAAAGTTTCACTGGGTTGATTAACGTCAAGAATGCTGTTGGTGATGGTTTGAGCATAAATCAGTATCTTGAAGTTAAGAGCGGCAGGATTTTAGTTGAGAGATGCGAAGGTGACGGTATTCAAGTGGATGCCAAGGCCGACAGCACAAAGGTGAAAAATGGCCAGTTCATCATGAGCGGTGGCTCGATTAGCATAGAAGGTGTCGGTGAAGATTGCAAGGGTATCAAGGTTGAGAAAGCCGTTACAATCTCCGATGGTGTAATCGAAGTGGTTGCCGAAGATAATGCCTTGCACAGCAAGACCAACATGATCATTACCGGTGGAAATATTTATACCTATTCCATTTATGCTCATGGTGTTAATGCAGGCGATAGCCTTACAATCGCAGGCGGAAAAATCGTGGCATTTGCTGCTCCTACTGTAGGATACGGCGTGAGAGGAGCAACTGCTCTGTTTATTACAGGAGGTGATGTTGCCGCTATTGGTGCACTGGTAAGCACTCCTAAGACTGTTGAGGAATCGCAGCCAGTGCTCACATATCAGGGAACAGTTTACAAGACAATTATGTCACTCACCGATGAGACGGGTAACGCAGTGATGACATTTGATCAGTCTCGCAGTTACTCGTCGAGCAAGAGACATACATTGCTTTTATCGTCACCGTCGTTGATAGAAGATGCAGATTACACTCTTAACAAAGATGCTAGTCTGAATGACGATGCTGAAAATTGGCACGGATTATATGCTTCTCCCGAGGCAGTTATTGACGCAGGAACAGAAATGGCAACAGGAACGGCAATGGTTCCTTATGGTGTCATGCAATAATTAGTCCACAAGAAAAAATATATGAAAATGAAGAAATATATATTACTATTGGTAATGGCTCTGGCTGTGTTGTGTGTGCAAGCACAGAGTTATAAATATCTGAATTTTACCGATACCGTAGGCGACATCCAGCAAGTTTCAACCACCGACTTGAAGATAACATTTGCCGATGGCAACGCTCTTGTTTCGACTAATGGAGAGCAAAAGACAATTAGTCTATCTGCGCTCGACTACTTGGAGTTTACCAATACAAAGGTTTATGCTGGAGAATATGTTCGTGGCGATATGGACGGAAACGGCATCGTTGACGTGAGTGACGTTAATGCCGTTATCAATATAATCCTGAAATTAAATGAGCCTAGTGATTATCTAGGTAATGGTGATCTTGATGAGTCGGGAATTATTGATGTCAGTGATGTGAATATAATGATCAATATCATTTTGAAATTGATATGATACTATAAAGCAGTTAACAGAAATACCCGGGTAGTGAAACATTTGTTTCAGCTACTCGGGTATGTGCTTTTTAACTGAATGATTGAGTGTTTTTATTGAAAACAATTTTTATTTTGTCCTATTAATGATAACTTTGTCATCTTGACTTATATTGATAGCTTGTGATTTAACGTTAATAATAAAGATTTGCCTAGGTAATGCTGCAGCGCATCATAGCACAATATGACCCCATTTCACTTGAGCAGATGAGTGGCATCAAGCTAATGAACCGCACCGACACGAAATTCGTTACGTCGGAGCGGGTGCTGTATGAACTGTTGCAGCTTGCCAGTCATGACTATTTCGCTCAGGAAATCGATGGCGAACGGTTGGCCCGATATTTCACGGCATATTTCGACACCGCCGATAATCACATGTACATCATGCACCAGAACGGGCATCTCAACCGTCAGAAGGTGCGCATACGTTCGTATGTGGATTCTGGTCTCAATTTTCTGGAAGTAAAGACAAAGGACAACCATGGCCGTACGAAGAAGAAACGTACGACCATGCAGAACTTTGACCCTCACGACCACCCTCACGACATAGTTTTCCGGCGCCAGAATGAGGAGTTTGTGGTGTATGACGAGTTCTTTCACAAGCATCTCATGATTGCTCCTGAGAGTCTCACGCAGCAGTTGGAAAATAATTTCAAGCGTATTACTCTAGTAAACAAGGCTCGTACCGAACGTTTGACAATAGACACCAGCCTTCGTTTCCAAAACCTTGTGACGGGCAATAAGTGCGATTTGACGGGTCTGGCAATCATCGAACTCAAACGTGATGGAATGCTGCCTTCACCCATTCTTGACATGCTGCGACAGTTGCGCATCAAGCCTTCAGGATTCAGCAAGTACTGCATGGGCCAGGCATTTACCAATGGCGCATTGAAACAAAACCGTTTCAAGGAGCGTATGCGGCGCGTTGAGCGGTTTCTTGCCGATTGACAATTTAACGAAAAAAACAAAAACAAAATAATGATGGATTACGATTTCTTTTCAATGTGCACCCAACTCTTCACAACAGGTACTTTCGGGCATCTTTCAGTTGTGAATTTCCTAATTAACACGCTGGTGGTATGGATAATGGTGCATTTTCTCTACTATCGTAAGAGTAAGAGACGCGATTTCTATTTCACTTTCATGTTGCTTGGAGTGGCAATCTATTTCCTGGTTTATTCGATGATTTTCGTGCTTGAAGACATGAAAGGAAAGACAGGTATAGGTATTGGTATAGGTCTGTTCGGCATCTTCAGCATCATGCGATATCGTACAGATGCCATGCCCGTACGAGAGATGACCTACCTGTTCAGTATCATCTGCCTCTCGGTGATTAATGCTCTGGGGAGCGCGATAAGTCTGTTAGAGTCGCTAGTGCCAAACTTTTTTGTATTGTTGGCGATGTTCTTGTGCGAGGTTTTCTTGCTCAAGACCAACGAACAATCCAAACTAGTGCTTTACGACAAGGTGAAACTTATCACGCCCGAAAAACGAGACGAGCTGATAGCTGACCTCACTGAGCGACTTGGTGTGGAAATAACCAATGTGACTGTGGGCAGTGTGGATTATTTGCGCGACACTGCTATTTTACGTGTATACTATATCGAGGGCAAGTCATCGGATTCTATCAACAATACCCTTAAAGTTAAGCGCGAAGAATGGGAAGAAGTAAATTAACGATTATTGCCGTTGCTTCTTTCGTGCTGTCGGCGTTAGTCTTGTCACAGCCTGTTAAGGCCGATGACTCGGGGCTTATCGTCTCGGCTGCTGCAGAAAAAAAGTTCAACAAAAAAACCAGTACGGCCCTGGAAGCAGAGTTGCGAACACGCAATGACTTCCGCACCGTTGACCGCATTGGGGTTTCTTTGAGCTGGCAATACAAAATCAATTCCTGGCTCAAAGCTGATGCTGGATATCAACTTCTCATAGACAATAATCCTGAGAAACTTACCGACAAGATAGATGGCACATATAACCATTGGCGGCCAAGCTATTGGGCTACGCGTCATCGTGCATTTGCATCACTCACTGCCACCTACAAGATACGACGTGTATCTCTGTCGCTGCGTGAGCGATACCGTATGACTTATCGACCCATGCACACTACATGTCGCTATGACTTTGATGATGAGGCCTGGGAAACTACCGATGTGAAGAAGAAAACAAAACATGTGCTTCGGTCGCGTTTCAAAGTAGATTGGAACATTCCTGCCAGCAAGTTCTCGCCATGGGCAAGTTTTGAGTTGTTCAACTCCATGTCGCTGGACAAGTGGCGATTGCAGACTGGCATTGACTATTCGCTCACAAAAAAGCATTCGTTTGAGTTGTACTATCGCTATCAGAACGTGCGCGACGACGAAGAGACCAACACCCACTACTTAGGGCTTGGATACAAATTTAAGTTCTAAAAATCACTTGTCATGAATCGTATATTATCATATATTTTATCGTTAGCTTTTGTGATTGCCATGACTGGGTGTATCAGCGATGACAGTGATCTGGAGACGCTCATTGCCGAGTCGGAACAAGCCATTGCTCCATATATCGATATTGACTTTGATTACAGTCCGCTTTTCGAAGATGCCGATGAGCCAATTACTGACCCGACTGATCCCTACTACAACGACTATGTGGAAAACGATACCTACGACCGCGTGATTTACATTACTTTCAATGGTGAAAATGTGGAGATTGACGGTGCAGATAGTTACGGCAAGGTAAACGTTACTGCCAATGGCGCCCATGTGACCATAAACAGCAATTATGGACGCATGGAATATGTGCTGCGTGGATGGTCGTTGAACGGCTCGGTGAAAATCTACAGCGAACACAAGTTTAAGCTTACACTCGATGGTGTGAACCTGACCAATCCCAATGGTGCAGCCATTAATGACCAGTGTGGAAAGTCGGTATATCTAGTGCTTAATAAGGGCACGTATAACTCACTTACCGATGGAGCGACCTATTCTGTGCCGTCAGGTGAACAGATGAAAGGCGCATTTTTCAGTGAAGGCCAGATAATTGTCAGCGGTACTGGGCTGCTCAACGTTAATGCGCAAGGCGGACATGGCATTGCCAGCGACGACTACATACGTTTCCGTCCAGGCTGTCGAGTGAATGTCCTGGCTTCGGCTGGACATGGCGTGAAGGCCAATGATGGCATCTTCATTGATGGTGGTGTATTAAATATTTCAGTCAATGGTGACGGGTTCAAGGGTATCAAGAGCGACCTGGACGTTGAAGTGAATGGTGGACGGACAACAGTGATCACCACAGGCAACAGCAAACTCATAGAACAAACCCTCGAAACAATGGCCGACACAAGCAGTTGTGCCGGCATTAAGAGTGATGCAGCTATCGTTATCAATGGCGGCACGCTTAACCTGAAGAGTACTGGCGAAGGCGGAAAGGGTATTAACAGCACTGATGACCTTACAATCACTGGTGGCATTGTGAATGTTATTACCACGGGCAAAAAGGTCTATTCGTCTCCGAAAGGCATCAAGAGTGATGGCAATATTACTGTCTCTGGTGGGGCTATATATAGTTACAGCCGCTGGGGCAATCCAATTGAAGCAGAGGCGACACTTACAATAGGTCCAGGCTATGCGACAAATGAAAATGACGAATTGTTCTGGAAGATTATATATTGATAGAATATTGCTTTACATTTGATGTAATTTCTTTTTTGTTGATAAATAAACTGGAGTTGCTGAATTAACATTGTTTTTTATCCTTAAGTCTTTAACTTTGCAGTATAATACTTCTAGCATATAATGTTCACCAAAACTACAACGAAAAAGGAATGGATAATGTATATCAGCATTTGGCTGGTAATGTTTTTGGCACCTTTGATTAGTGTCTATGCTCATTCTACCATATCCGATAACATTGACTTCAGTTTTCATGCAGTACTGCATTTGTGGGATTACGTTGCAGTAATGCTTGTTATTTTCCTCATTCACAATCAATTTTTGGCTCCCAAGCTTCTCAACGAGCGAAAAGTTAAGTTCTATGTGATTGGGGTGGTTGTTTTATTTGCGAGTTTTTTGTTGTACGTTAATCTTGTTTCAGTACCTCCTCCTCCAGCTCACAAAAATCAGCACATTGAAAAAATGGTTGACAGTGAAGGTGATACGTTGATAATTGCTTTTCCAGAAAAAGACTGGAAACAAAAAAATGTCGGCCACATGCCGCCAATTGAGCTGATTGGGGAAAAAGACTTAACTAATTATGCCGACCGTCCGCCCATTTCTCCCGATGACCTGATGGTCTTCATGTTGCTGGCTTTCATACTGGCTTCTAATCTCGGCCTGAAGTTTTATTATAAGAATTTAGAACAAGAAAAACTTAAACAGGAGTTGGATAAGGAAGTGCTTCAGCAGGAATTGTCATATCTGAAATATCAGGTAAATCCACACTTCCTGATGAATACGCTCAATAATATTCACGCTCTTGTCGATATTGACCCCGAAAAGTCTAAGTTGAGTATTGTCAAGCTTTCTCACTTGTTGCGGTATATGCTTTATGAAGGAACTAAGCCAACGATTCCTCTGGACCGTGCTCTCGTATTCCTTGATGACTATATTGAATTGATGCGTATGAGATGTGACGAAAAGTTGGAATTTGTCTTCGACAAGCCTTCGCCTGTACCAAATGTCGATGTGCTGCCATTGCTGGTAGTTTCCTTTGTTGAGAATGCTTTCAAGCATGGGGTGAGTTCAGTTGAGCCTTCATATATACATTTGTCCATACAGGTTAAAGATAATCATGTGGTGTTCGACTGTGAAAATAGCAAGCACCATGAGAATTCCAACGGTAAAATGGGCGAAGGTGGATTCGGCATTGCCAATGTGAAGAAACGTCTGGATCTCATGTTTGGCAATAATTATGACCTAAATATTGACGAAACCGATACAACCTATAGGGTGAATCTTACGTTCCCTCTAGATTATTCACATAACTAATAAAAACAATTTGCTATGATACGCTGCCTCGCTATTGATGATGAACCTTTGGCTCTTAAGCAACTGGTTGCCTACATCAAGAAAGTCCCGTTCTTAAATTTGGTCAAGGCTTGTTCAAGTGCTCTTGAAGCTGATGGTATTATAAAGGAAGAGCATATTGATGCCATTTTCATTGATATAAACATGCCCGACCTCAATGGCTTGGAGTTTGTTAAAACACTTGATAATCCACCACTCATTGTGTTTACGACGGCATATAGCAACTATGCCATTGAGGGTTATAAGGTAGATGCCGTTGACTATCTGCTTAAGCCTTTCGGTCTTGAAGAGTTCAAGGCTGCTGCCGAGAAAGTGAAGCAGCGGTTTGACATTATCAACAGGCCTACAGATGTGGCGTTGATTCCCGATGATGATGCTATCTTCCTTAAAACCGACTACAAGATTGTGCGTGTCTCACTGTCGGATATCCGCTACATTGAGGCAATGAGCGAGTATCTGCGCATCTACAGCGACGCTTTGCCACGTCCCATCGTGGTGCTGCTGAGCATGAAGAAGATGGAAGAGCGACTACCCACAAATACCTTCATGAGAATTCACCGTTCTTACATTATTAATCTGAAGAAAATTCTCGAGGTGAATAGAAACCATGTAGTGATGAGTTCTGAGGTCTCGCTGCCAATTGGTGATCTATACAAAGATACTTTCAACAACTACATTGCCAGCAAGTTCCTTACTCGCTGACATTTCCAAGTGACACAAACCATGCGATGAGGAATAGTTCCCCATCTAAATGGTTGTCACATTATAGGAGAGAAGAGTCTTTCTACTTATGTAGAATGATGTTTATGATTAGGTTCACGTCCTCAACGTCAATTATGCTGTCGCCGTTAAGGTCGGCATTTCCTGGATAGTAATCAGTAGTCTTTTTCTTCAGTATTATGTTGATGGCGGCATTCACGTCTTCAACGTCAACAAGACCGTCCCCGGTCACATCGCCCTCTATTTCAATTTCAGGCACCAGCTTAAACCATTGAACTTTGCATGTAGTGCTCTGACGGCTCTTTAGCGTGATGCGGTGCTTGCCGGCAGGCAGGGTGATGTTTTTGATTTCCTGAGTCTTCCAGTTATCATCGGTGCCGCTTGTAATTGTGGACGGCAGTACTTGTTCAACGACGGTTTCACCGTCAACTTCCAGTCGCAATTTGGGGTCAAACAGGAACTTTCGGCTCGACAGTCGCAGCTGAAGTGTGTATTTTCCATCGGCAGGGATTTCTACCAGATATTCAGCCGAGGCATAAACGTCGAATTGACTGATTTGCAGCGGCAGGTCACTTTCGTCATCATTGCTCACTTCAAGATACACGCCATCAGAGAAGTTGACAAAGTTGGTGGCGGGTATCACCATGTCAGGTGTATAGTAATATGTTGTGTCGAACGACGACATATAAGTGTAGATTTTGCCGGTGTTGGTCAGTGTGCCTGGGGCGGGCAGGCCGGTGCTCACTTTAGGAATGTGCAGCAGACGGTAGTAAGGAGCGGTCTCATAGCCGCGGGCCTTGAACCATGCATAACGATACACGTATGGACTAAGCTCCAGGTCTCGCACCTTTTGCACCATTGCGCGCTGCTGGGCTATGGAATCGACATCACCTTCCCATGAGCAGAACTCGGTTAGCCACACCTGTTTGCCGTATTTCTTGGCAAAGTTTTCCACAAAGCCTTTCTGTGCACTTGCACTGTTCATATAGCAATGAAGTGCAAGATAGTCGAAGTGCGCCTCGGGATAGGCCGCAAGAAACGCATCCATCCATTGCTCCGGCTGATAGACGTTGCCGTCAGCAAGAGCTTGGCCGCTATAGTTCAGTGCAGGAGCAACAAGCTTCAGATTGAAGTCGCGGGCAATCTGCTCAACGATGGGCCATAGCTGTGCAGCACTGTCGGGAGTCATGTTGGCCTGTGAACTGAAGTTTGGCTCATTGTACCCTAACAGATATTTAACGCCTGGATGCTCGGTGAGATAGTTGCGCAGATTGGTCTCATTGAAGTTTGCGCTCCAAATCATTGGCACAAATTCCATCTCGGTGCCTGGCCCAACAAAATTTTGGACTTGCCAGTTGGGAGTGTTGCCCCAGTTGTAGAACCAGCTCACGCCGGGCAACAGTGAGTTTATTTCGGCTCCGTAGGCAAATTGGTTCTCACTAACCCCTCGCTTGTAGCTGCGGGCCGGCTGAGCGATTGCTGCCAGGAATGTAAATAATATGGCGAGTATTATGAATGTACGTTTCATTAGCCTGAATAAATGATGTTATTAATAGGAAAAGCAGAGGCGGTTAAGGTCGGAGTGACACTTCCGCCTCTGCTTGTTAGGTTACGACAATTGTCGTGTGATTATTAATCCTTATGAAGGATGATGTTGATGATTGAATTTACATCCTCTACGTCGATAATACCTTCGTTGTTAACATCGGCATTGCCAGGATAATCATCAATGGTCTTTTTCTTCAGGATGATGTTGATTGTTGCGTTCACATCTTCAACGTCAACAAGTTGATCTCCAGTCACATCACCAACGGGCAGATCCGGCTCTACAACGATAGTGTTGTCCTTGTACCAGAAAATGTTGTCCAGACGCAGTTGAGTACCTTGTACACCGCCAGAGAGGATTTTCAAGTAGTTGCCCGTATATGCTGTTGGGTCATCGCCCCACATGGGTGTTGTAGCGAGCTGACGAATCACACTGAAGGGAAGATCTACATAGTACCACTCATTGTCACGTGGGAAGTCTCCAAGAACTTTTGCCCCGTTAACAGCTTCAGTACCAAGTGTAAAACCATAGTCTTCTCCAACCACAATCTGGTGCCCTGCATTATCAATACTCTTGATACCAAAATGCAATACCCAGGTGTCATCGAGTACGCTCCAGTCTTGAGGCTCATTTACTGCGCAGAAACCGCAGCCGCTCCAACCGAAAGTGGTTACATCCATGGCAATATGGTCTTCTGGCTGACCAAATGAGTTGAGACTTCCGTCTTGATCAACACCAGCATAAGTATTATCCCATACATAGAGCCAGTTGCGTGTGTCATCGATGGTAGCATCAAATACCACATTTTCTGGAGCCATCTCTGCGCCTACGCTTTCGCTAATGGCAATGGGAATGAACTTCACAGCCTTGCTCCAGTCGAATGTTGGCATGTCGGTGTCTGGATCAAGAGCCTTGGTGATAAAGTCTTGTGCGCTGACAGTACTGCCGGCGAAGAGCAGCAGGGCAGCAAGTGTAAAGAATTTCTTCATAATCTGTTTGTTTATTAAGTTAATTGTTTAATAAACATCTCGGTTGCAAGGTGATAGGCACCGTTACAGGCTCTACGGGTGACTACAAATTAATATTTCTTTTTTTGAGTCGGTTCAGGCACTTGTCGCCTTGCTACCACTGACGTTTTATTGTTTCTTGTTTTATTCTCTCAGTATAATGTCCTTAATGATCTTAACTCTACAGTTTTTTGAGTTCGCTGAACCACACTACTGGCGTCAGCCAATTATCCATTATCAACTGTCAA
>JAGCCU010000078.1 GCA_017651515.1 Muribaculaceae bacterium
ATCACAAGGTCGATATAGTGGCTCGACTTGATGATATCCACATCGTTAGGCTCATTGGGGTCATAACTTGTGTAGCCTATATGCGAAATCATTACCGTGTAGTCAACCTTCAACACCTCTTTTAAGAACTGGGCCATCTTGTCGGCCACGTCAAGCGAGCGAATGTAGCGCATACCCTCGTAGTTCTTGGCCGAGATAAGACCTTCTGGTTCCACGTTGATACCGAAAAAAGCCACGCGCTTGTCTCCGTAGGCCTTGATAACGTATGGTTCAAACAAACCTTCCATCACTGTGCCACTGAAGTCGTAGTTTACGCTCAGTTTCTTCGCACTGACATTGCGATAATACTCCGCAACGCTCTCTAGGCCGTTGTCAAACTCATGGTTGCCTATCACGATCATGTCGTAGCCCAATGTGTCCATCAGCGCATACTCCACTTCACCGCCATAAAGTGAGAAAAACACTGTACCCTGTACTGCATCGCCAGCATGCACGAGTACCGTGTTTTCGTTGTCGTGGCGAATCTTGTCGTAGATGGCACGGCGACGCATCACGCCTCCCTGACCGTCACTGGCAGGCTCAATCTGACTGTGAGTGTCGTTGGCTGCAATTATAACTACATGTTCGGCCTGAACACTTATGACCGACATTACTGCTACCAGAGCAGCAAGCATAAATTTTCTAACTATCATCATATTCTTTATATTAATTGGTTATAATTCTACGGTTAGATATAATCATGCAAAGTTAGCCAAATAAATCCAAAACTGCAAATCAAGTTAAATGGGGGTATTCCCTTTAAATTACAAATTTGTCATTTCTGAATTATTTTGTAACTTCGCATGAAAATCCGAACAAATATGGCGGAAAACCAAACCAAATACCTGCCTAACGAAGCCACACGACAGTTCGTGCGCGAGCATGCCGATGCCGACGTACGACAGTTAGCTCTGCATAATGCCGGAAAAAAGGCTGTAAATTTGCCTTTGGCTTTAGACCAAATTGCGGGTCGGCAGTATGCACGTCACAAACTCCCTATCTGGAGTCAAGTGGACGACATCGTCTATCCGCCGCACTTGTCGCTTGAACAATGTTCCAGCGAAGCCACTGCACGCTATAAGGCAAAGATATTGAATGACTGCACTCTTGTAGATCTGACTGGTGGCATGGGTGTAGACTGCTACTTCATGGCACAATCCTTCGACAACGCCGTATATGTAGAGTGTCAGCCACATCTCTGTGAAATTGCAAAGCATAATTTCCATTTGCTTGATTGTGACAAAATCAAAGTAGTTAACAGCGATGCCGAAGAATACTTGCATAACATGAAACCTGTTGACTTGATCTTCATTGACCCTGCACGGCGTGACAACGCAGGACGCCGAACCTATGGCATTGAAGATTGCACACCCGACGTGGCACAGCTTGCACCTGAACTGCTCGCTAAAGCTCACACGGTAATGATAAAGCTATCGCCAATGCTCGATGTCACCCAAGTTCTGAATACCCTGCCCCACGTAACAGATATACATATCGTTAGCGTGACTGGCGAATGTAAGGAACTATTGGTACTCATGAGTGCCAATTCCGCCGGTGGTACACAAATACACTGCGTTAACGATGACGAAGTGTTCACCTACCAACAAGGACAGGACAATGTCAATGCCAACATATGGGATGGACAATCGCACAAATCACTATACGTCTATGAGCCTAATGCATCAATAATGAAAGCCGGATGCTTTTCCATTCTTGCAGCACGCAATAATATGCAGGTAATGAGCCATGACAGCCATTTGCTCGTTTCTGACAAATATGTTGATAAATTCCCAGGGAGGGCGTTTATGGTTGATGCCATTTCATCCATGAACAAAGGCGAATTAAAACAAGCACTTGGCGGCATCACTCAAGCTAATGTAGCGGTGCGCAACTTTCCAATGCGGGCGGACGAGCTTGCCAGACGACTACATCTGAAAGACGGCGGCAAAACTTATATCTTCGGCACGACAACAGCTTCAGGCCACCATGTCATATTGATATGCAAAAAAGTCAATAACTAACACCAATATACGACACACTATGAGCAAGCTGAAAGACCTGTTATCAATATCACGTCATGAGCGTATTGGGGCACTCGTCGTGTTGGCTTTCATGGCACTTATCATTGTTACGACATGGACAATTAAGTCCTGCTCACCGCCACCCTCCGAAAGCGACAATGCCGCACTGTTGCAATGGGCAGAACAAACCGATAGTGCCCGACGCGAAGCAGCTATATCCGACTCCATTTTCAAAGCCGAAAAAGCCGCAAAACGCGCTGTTCATAAGAAAAAGGACAAGTCCGAAAAAAAGACTAAAAAATCCAACAACAAGAAACACAAATCCACACCACCGCCTCACAGTCTGCCTGATGCAATACCTAATTATTGATAAATTCAAGGCATTTCTTGCACAGGAGTAAAAAAAACACTATTTTCGCATGCTAATTTTACTATAATTACATGACGTTAAGCAATTTCAAGACATACACCCTTTCCATGCGCGGCAATCAGATAGAGATTTCGCACCCTTGGATTATGGGCATCTTGAACGTCACCCCCGACTCGTTCTTCGCTGGAAGCAGGGCATCGACCGATGCCGATATTGAAACTCGCGTCACACAGCTGATTGCCGAGGGTGCTGATATCATCGACATTGGTGCTTGCTCTACCCGACCAGGCGCCGAAATAGTGCCTGAACACGAGGAAATTGCTAGATTGCGACAAGCTGTTGCCATTGTCAGACGACTACTTCCCGATACTTATATTTCGATTGATACGTGCAGCGCACTCGTGGCACAGGTAGCGATAGAAGAAATGGGAGCCGACATAATCAACGACGTTTCAGGTGGCACAATTGACTTAGCCATGCCTGCCACTGTAGCTCGGCTGGGCGTACCGGCAGTGGTGATGCACATGCGTGGCGTACCGGCAACCATGCAGCAGTTCACACAATATGACAATGTGGTAAAAGACGTTGTGGAAGAATTGAGACAACACCTCGACACTTGGCGCCAAGCAGGCGCTACACAACTGATTTCCGACCCGGGCTTCGGATTCAGCAAGACCATTACACAAAACTATGAACTGATGGCACATCTAGACGCATTTCACGCGCTAGATGTCCCCCTGCTCGTAGGCATCTCACGCAAGTCGATGATCTACAAGAGCCTCGGCTGCTCTCCCGATGAAGCCCTCAACGGCACCACAGTGCTCAACACCGTTGCCCTCCTCGCAGGAGCACACATACTGCGCGTACATGACGTGAAAGCAGCTGTAGAAGCGCGAAAACTAGTTTCTCTATTAAACAGTAAACCCACTCAACAATCATGATACTTGCCAATTCATTTTTCTCAGTCTTCGGTATAAAAGACCTGCTCGACATACTGCTCGTAGCTACAATGCTTTATTATCTCTACCGCACGATGAAAGACTCCGGCTCGCTGAACATTTTCATCGGAGTGCTGGCATTCGTCATCGCATGGGTGGTGATGTACAAGATTCTTGACATGCGCCTCATTGGCACCATCATGGACAAGTTCATCGACATAGGTCTGTTCATCTTGGTAATTCTATTCCAGGACCAAATCAAGCGCTTCCTTATCGAGCTGGGGTCACACAAGGGCTGGGGATTTATCAGCAACGTGTTCCGCCACAAATCATCTAAAGACGAAGCCAAGCAATGGGTGATGCCGGTAGTATATGCCTGCATGAGTATGGCAAAGTCAAAGACAGGCGCATTAATTGTCATTCAGCGACAAGTGCCGCTCGATGATTATGAACACACCGGCGACGTCATTAATGCCAAAATCAACACACGACTTATTGAAAACATCTTCTTCAAGAACAGTCCGTTGCATGATGGGGCGCTAATCATTGCTGACAATCAGATCAAGAGTGCCGGATGCATCTTGCCCGTGTCGCACGACACGTCGCTACCTCGATACTTAGGCTTGCGACACCGCTCAGCTCTCGGCATCGCACAGGCCACCGATGCCATTGCTGTTGTAGTGAGTGAGGAAACAGGTAATATATCCTACGCCTACAAAGGTGAACTGCACCAGAAGCTAAGCAGTACCGACCTCGAACACGCTCTGTCACAACTAGCCGAGAACATCTGACAAGCATGTTTCAAATACAAGACACACTCGTAAGCCTCGACGTGGTGGAACGATTCTTCTGCTGCGACCTCGAGTCATGCCTTGGCGCATGCTGCATTGAAGGAGATGCGGGAGCTCCAATTACCGAAACCGAGAAAGCACAAATTGAATCTATCCTGCCCACAGTATGGGATTACTTGCTGCCACGCGCTCAGGAGGAAATTAAGGAAAATGGAGTCGCATACCATGACCCCGAAGGCGAAATGGTCACCTCTATCATCGACGGCAAGAACTGCGTGTTCTCCTATTTCGAGCCTGGCGGACTCTGTTCATGTGCACTTGAACGTGCCTACCGTGGAGGATTGACCACATTCCGTAAACCTATCTCCTGTTACCTCTACCCTCTTCGCATCAAGCAATATGACGGCTATGCCGCTGTAAACTATCATCGTTGGAAAATCTGCAAATGCGCCGAAGTCATGGGCCGCAAAAACGGCATTCGCGTCTATCAGTTCCTCAAGCAACCGCTAATTGACCGCTTCGGACAAGAATGGTACGACGAACTCGCCCTAAACTGTGAGGAATACATCAAGCAGTATCTTAGTGAGGGTTAAGAGTTACTCATTAATGACCATAACAGCTTTAACGACAGCCATAGAGGCGAATTATTTTTGAAAAATCTGATTGAAGGCATTGTCAGTTCAAAAATTTGTTGTAATTTTGCCCCGCTTTTCGCAATCTCTGGCAAGAAGATCGAGTGGCTTGCGCATATTGCGAATTGAGTATTAATGAATTAAAGCATTCAAAAAATGGATTTAATCAAAGTTGCCGAGCAAGCATTTGCAACAGGCAAGGAACTGCCCGAGTTCTTCCCTGGCGACACCATCACAGTGGCCTATCGCATCAAGGAAGGTAACAAGGAGCGTATTCAGCAGTACCGCGGCGTAGTGCTGAAAATTACAGGCGAGGGAACAAAGAAGCGTTTCACCGTTCGCAAGATTAGCGACAACATCGGTGTTGAGCGTATCTTCCCAATCGAGTCTCCGTTCAGCGACAGCATCACCATCAACAAGCATGGTAAGGTGCGTCGCGCTAAGCTGTACTATCTGCGCAAGCTCACAGGTAAGAAGGCTCGCATCAAGGAGCGCCGTATCGTCAAGAAAGAGGCATAAGACTCTTTTCAAAATCGAAAACGAAAACGTGAGGATGTCACAGAAAGTGACTTCCTCATTGTTTTTTATGCCTATATGAAAAAAATCTATACAAAAACTTATTAAACAATGGCTTACCATGCCATTATGGGTTCACGCTGATAATTCTTTTACATTTGTTGAATTTTTTATAAAAAAACTCAATCGCAAACAAAAGATTAAATAATTATCAATATATTTGCATGCTTAAAAAGTTTTGATTGCATTTATTAAATGATTCAAAAAGATTTTTATAAGCCAAAATTGACATATTAACATAAATAACTTACTAATAATTAACAATTTAACAAATGAAAAAAGTATTACTTAGTTTATTGGTAGCGTTTGCTGCAGTAGCTACAGCCAGCGCTTATGACTTCATTTCAGGTGGACTCGCCTACAACATTAATGACGATGGCACATCTGTTACTGTTACCTATGTAGAGAAAGCTACATACTATTCGTATTTTGATGAAGAAACAGAAATTTGGGTAGAAGGCTATACTTCCGCAAATCCAAATATCAGTGGGGCGATTACTATTCCTTCCACGGTAATGAATAATGGCACGACTTATACAGTGACTGCAATCAATCAGTATGCTTTCCAATCTTGCGCTATTACTTCAATCACAATTCCTGCTACTGTAACTGCTATTCACAATAATCCTTTTGAATACAGCTATGACCTTGCTGAAATAATAGTTGCTGAAGACAATCCTATTTACGACTCTCGTGACAACTGCAATGCTATCATCACAAAGCAGGAGATAACTGTACCAGTTTATTATGAAGATAATAATGTATCAGGAGGAGGTTATATATGGAATCGTCCAAATCCGAAAGACGAGATTGTGGTTGGATGTAAGAATACTGTCATTCCCAGTTCTGTGACATCAATTGCAGAACATGCTTTCTATAAATGTAAAGGTCTTACCTCTGTTGTTCTTCCCGAAGGCTTAACATCAATAAAATTAGGTGCTTTCAGTGGTTGTGAAGACATGGCGCAAATAACTTTGCCCTCCACGTTAACAGAAATCAGAAATACTGCTTTTGCCAATTGCATTGCTTTGACTAACATATATGCATATTTCAACCCTGCCAACGTAACCGTAGGAAACTCCACTTGGCAAGAACTTTCCTATTTTGAAAATACTATTAACTTGCACGTTTATCCTCAATATGTTCAATGGTATAATCAATGGTATGCAGACCATGAAGGTAATTACAACGGTTGGGGATATTATGAACACAAATTCAACGTAATCGGTGACCTCGGTGTCGAGCTTTACCTCATTGGTTCGTTCAATGCATGGAATCAAGAAACAAGGGTTCCCTTCACTGTAGGCAATGATGGTAAGTGGACTGTAACACAAGCCATGGAAGCCGGTGGCGAATTCAAGTTGGTTAAAATAGTTGAAGGTCAACAAGGCATTACTTGGATTGGCGGATCTGGTGCCCAGATCACCCAAGAGCAGGTAGAGAATGGAGAGGAAATCACCATTATGGCTGGCTTCGGCAGCAACTTCCAGATTCCTGTGGCTGGTACTTGGACCATTT
This sequence comes from Muribaculaceae bacterium, assembly GCA_017651515.1. Taxonomy (GTDB): domain Bacteria; phylum Bacteroidota; class Bacteroidia; order Bacteroidales; family Muribaculaceae; genus Sodaliphilus. The sequence goes on from JAGCCU010000078.1 coordinate 6,886, forward strand.
CCGTTGACTTGGAAAACAATACGATGGTAATCAGTGGCGAATGGAATGAACAAACCATCGACCCAGCGATGTACATCATCGGCACATTCAACAATTGGGATCAGGAAACTCAAGAAGCAATGACTGCTGGTGAAAACAACACCTGGACAATTACCAAGACTCTGGATGCAGGCGTACAATTCAAGTTCCGCGATGAACTGGGAACATGGTACGGTGGTCAAGACGATTATAGTGTTGGATACTTCGAGATCAACAAAGACATGGTTACAAACAGCACTCCTATCACTATGATTGACGGTGCAAACTTCATGATTCCTATTGCAGGAACCTGGACATTCACCGTTACTCGTGGTGAAACCATGACACTTGCCATCAGCGGTACTTGGAATGACACCACTCCAATCGTTGGCGACGTAACCGGCGAAGGTGACGTTGACGTTAGCGACGTAAATGCCGTTATCAACATCATCCTGAACAAGAACACTCAGGACGACTATCCCGGCAATGCCGATGTCACCGGTGAAGGCGATATCGATGTGAGCGACGTGAACGCAATCATCAACATCATCCTGGGCAAGACCAACGAATAATTTAGTCACGGTCAAGTGCCCTTTCAAGGGTTATTTTACGATACATAAAGAACCTCGGAGGTATTAACTTCCGAGGTTCTTTTAAAATTATCCTCAAAATATTGCATCTTATTGTAATTTTTCGTAATTTCGCCCCGCATAATATTTCTTATGCTCACTTATGGGCATATGGTGCAGAAACAATTGAACCAATAGTTTGTTTTTAAATATTTTATTAAAATGAAGAAAATTACTTTATTATTTGCGTTGCTCTGTGCTTTCGCTACAGTCAGTGCTGAAACCTTTACCGTCAACGGACTGTGCTATTTGCATCAGTCGGGATCCGTTGTCCAGGTAACTTCAGGAAGTGACTACGCCACCACCCTGAATGGAGAATTGACCATTCCGGCTCAGGTGACCTATAATGGCACAACCTACTCCGTGACTGCAATCGGTTGGAGAGCATTCAATTCGTGCAATGGCTTGACATCGGTCAACTTACCCGAGGGTATGAAAACTATTTTTTCGCAAGGTTTCTATAATTGCGAAAACTTGGTTTCCATTAACTTGCCCAGTTCTCTGTTAACGATAGATGCGGGGGCATTCATGGGCTGCAAGGCACTCACATCGATTACAATACCCGCTTCGGTAATTTCCATAAACGGAAAAGGCCAAACCAATGGGTCAAATAGAGGTCCGTTCTTCGGTTGCGACAATCTGGAAACAATCGTGGTAGAAAGTGGAAATCAAACTTATGACTCGCGTGACAACTGCAACGCTGTGGTTGAAACTGCCACCAACACTCTTATTTTTGGATGTAAAGGCTCCACTATCCCTACCTCGGTAATCGTAGGAAAAGGTTCTTTCAAATCTTGCTCGATAACTGATGTTGTCATTCCTGAGGGTGTGACAACAATTGAACAGGATGCTTTTAACTCTAGCATGTTAGAGAATATCACCTTTGAGGGTGAGAGTTTGACAACCATCGAAAGCAATGCGTTTAGTTATTGCACAAAGCTGGAGGCTATCACCTTGCCAGATAACGTTAAGACTATAAGTAACGGTCTTTTTAGAGGTTGCTCTATCTTGAAGACTGTCAACTTCTCAGCTTCGCTTGAGAGTATTGAAGACTTTGCTTTTATGGAGTGCCCAATGTTGGAGACTTTCACTTTCCCGGCTTCTCTTCAGAGTATTCGTAACAATGCGTTCAGGGAGTGTACTGCACTTGCCGACCTTTATGCCTATCCTTCAGGTGGTAGTGTGACTCTTCAAGGTAATGTATGGGAAGGTGTGGCTCAGGCAGACTGCAACTTGCACGTCTATCCTGCCGACTATGACTACTATAGCACTGCCGAACAGTGGAAAGAGTTCAACGTGATTGCTGACCTCGATCAGTCATTCTCTAATGTTTACATCCTGGGCGAGGTGAACGGCAACGGCTGGGCTCCCAACGTAGGCTATAAGATGGCTACTCAAGACGGAGTCACCTACACCGCCGACATCACCTGCGCTCCTACAGGCGAAAACGACACCGACGGCTATAGTTACTTCAGCTTCACTACCGAGCTTGCCGAGAACAATGATAACGGCGGCTGGGCATACATTGAGCCCTTCCGTTTCGGCGCTGTGAGCGAAGGAGACTTCCTCGTAACAGACGAATGGATTGGTCAGGAACTTGGCCTTACTTACGACAACGGCCAAGCTTACAAGATTCCTGATGGTGAATACAGCTTGAACTTGAACCTCGAGAACATGAAACTCATCATCACCAAGAAGGGTGGCGATACCGTTATTGGTGACGTTACCGGTGATGGTGATGTTGACGTAAGTGACGTGAACGCCGTTATCAACATCATCTTGCACAAGAAGACTCAGGATGACTATCCCGGCAATGCCGATGTCACCGGCGAAGGCAACATCGACGTAAGCGACGTGAACGCAATCATCAACATTATCCTGGGCAAGACCAACTAATAATTCTTGATGATAAAACAACAACCCTTTCTGGGCTATGGAAAGAATCCCGAGAGCCGTTAACTCTCGGGATTCTTTTTGTTCCAAATTGAACCAATAATTGCGTTTTTCCTATGACTTATTGTATAGTATTGATTTTTTGCGTAAATTCGCACCCGCTAAATTTGCCTGAAATCCTAAACGGAGGCTAAGGTTCATAAATCCATGAAACAACATAGTATTATTAATTATATTTTAAAATGAAGAAAATTACACTATTACTCGCATTGCTGTGTGCGTTAATCACAGTCAATGCCCAAGACTTTACGGCTGACGGACTGTGCTATCAGATTAACGGCACTAACGTCACAGTAGTTCAAGGAAGCGACTATGCTACCACTCTAACCGGAGCATTGAACATTCCAGATCAAGTATCAAACAATGGCACAACCTACACGGTGACTGCAATTGACGACTATGCATTTTTCAACTGTACCGAGATAACCTCGGTAGTCATCCCCAACACAGTTACACTTATTGGTAACTCAGCTTTCTTCCTGTGTACGGGCATGACCGATATTACTATAGGCAATTCGGTCACAACTATCAGTGATAACGCTTTCATGTGGTGTTCAAGCCTGACATCGCTTAATATTCCAGCTTCGGTAACATATATAGGACAACGTTTGCTGGATTATTGCAACAGCCTGACTACGCTTACCGTTGACAGCAACAATACGGTTTACGATTCCCGCGACAACTGTAATGCAATCATCTACACTCAAATGAACAACCTATACAGAGCTTGTAACGGCACTGTGATTCCAAGCAGCGTAAGAGTTATAGACTATCAAGCTTTCAGCGCTTGTACAGGCATAACATCAATTGACATACCAGAGAATATAATATTAATTTCTTGGAATGCTTTCACACAGTGCGAAAACCTTGTCAACATAAACCTACCAAATACACTGGTCTCGATTGACGGTTATGCATTTTCTAATTGCACCGCACTGACTTCGATAACAATACCGGCTTCTGTATCCTACATAGGCACCGCAGTATTCAATGCTTGCCCCAATCTTGAGTCAATCGTGGTAGACAGCGAGAACATTTACTATGATTCACGCAACAACTGCAACGCCATCATAGAGACAGGCAGCAGTACTCTTATACAAGGATGTAAGAATAGCATCATCCCCAGCGATGTAGCAGCAATTGGACAATACGCATTCCAACAGTGCTGGTACCTGACTTCCATCAACATTCCAGAGAGTGTAACAACTATTGGAACTTACGCTTTTGCATGGTGTTCAATGCTGAAGACTGTCACCTTCCCCACATCGCTAAGTTATATTGGTGACTATGCCTTTGCTTACTGCAATGGGCTGAACGAGATTTACGCCTATCCAGAAGGCGGAGCAGTTACACTGGGCTCCAATGTTTGGGATGGTGTGCCTCAAAACAACTGTAACCTTCACGTGTATCCAGAATGCGCTCAGTGGTATAGTAATGCTGACCAATGGAAAGAGTTCAACGTTATGGGCAATCTTGATCAGGATGGAATTGAAGGCGACGTGACAGGCGAAGGTGATGTCGACGTTAGTGATGTAAACGCCATCATCAACATTATCCTGAACAGGAATACTCCGGATGACTATCCCGGCGATGCCGATATAACCGGCGAAGGTACTATCGACGTGAGCGACGTGAACGCTCTCATAAATATCATTCTGGCAGGTGGTCCCGCCAGTCCTACTTCTGATTATACTGTGAATGGCGTGACTTTCACGATGGTAAACGTCAAGGGAGGTTCCTTTACAATGGGTGCTACTTCTGAACAAGGATCTGACTACAACGAAAATGAACTTCCCACTCATCAGGTCACTCTGTCAAACTACAGCATAGGTGCTACCGAAGTCACTCAAGAGTTGTGGCAAGCTGTGATGGGCAACAATCCCAGCTACTTCACTACAGCGCATGGTTACACCGAAGACCTTCAGCGTCCAGTAGAAAATGTGAACTGGAACGACTGTCAGCAGTTCATTGCTAAACTGAACGAAATGACGGGACAGACATTCCGTCTTCCCACTGAGGCTGAATGGGAATATGCAGCACGCGGTGGTAAAAAGAGCAGAGGCTTCAAATACTCTGGCAACAACAACATAAACAATGTTGCGTGGTACATAAGCACTATACCTTCGCAAGCTGTTGATACCGAAGGCTACAATCCTCAACCCGTAGGCACCAAAAACGGTAACGAACTGATAATTTACGACATGAGTGGTAACGTATGGGAGTGGTGCCAAGACTGGTTCGGAACCTACAGCAGCGATGACCAGACCAACCCAACAGGTCCAGCAAATGGCAATGCCCGTGTCCTCCGTGGCGGTTGCTATAAAAGCCAGGCCGAAGGCTGTCGCATAACAGTACGCGACAAGTCTAACATCTATGGCAAAGCCAACAGTATCGGCCTGCGTCTCGCCAAGTAATTAAATACACTTAATACCATAGCCCTGTGCCTCTATGGTTGCAGGGCTATTTTTTTCGCAACAAGCTGTTTTATATGCAAAGTTTTTGAGCCTTGGTCTTGCATTTCTAATTAATTATGTGTAATTTCGCCACCGAAAGAGAATGCCGAAACGCTCTAAAGGAAGTAGGCAACAACCTGTAAAAAACAAACTACTATGGCAGAAGAACAGAAAAACATTTTGGATTCGGCAAAGGAGATGCTGGGTGACAAGTTGAGTGGTGCCGGCGACCTGGTGGACAAGGCAAAGGACTTCATCGGCGAAAAGGCCGGCGAAATGCTCGCTAATTCCGAAGAAATCAAGAAGAAAGTAGTGGAAATGGGAAAAGCCATCACTCCCGATTCGCTCGATGACAAGGTAGAAGGCATGGTTGACCAAGCCGTTGACTTCCTTAAGGACACTTTCGGTGGAAAGAAAGACGACGAAAAAGCTTAATTAAAATCCACACATCCACTTTATGGTGGAAACTAACACAATGGGCTGCAACATTCTTGCAGCCTGTTTTTTTATTGTCAAAAAAATGCAATATTTTTGACCGTTACACAATTATTTCTTACTTTTGCACGATAATCAACAATAAAAAACACATAACTATGGCACAGAAAGCATTGTTAATGATACTGGATGGCTGGGGCGTAGGACCCCGCTGCAAGAATAACGCAATCTACTATACACCTACACCATACTGGGATTTCCTGCTGAAACGCTATCCTAACAGCCTGCTCCAGGCCAGTGGTGAGAACGTCGGTCTGCCCGACGGACAAATGGGCAATAGCGAGGTAGGCCATCTTAATATAGGTGCAGGTCGCGTAGTATATCAAGACCTTGTGAAAATCAACAAAGCCATTGCCGACGGCTCAATTAAGAATAACCCCAAAATAGTGAATGCATTCACATACGCCAAGGAAAAAGGCAAGGGAATCCACTTCATGGGACTGACTTCGGACGGCGGTGTACACAGTTCGCTAGAGCATCTGTTCGCACTCTGCGACATTGCCAAGGACTATGACCTCAAAGATGTGTTTATCCACTGCTTCATGGACGGTCGCGACACTGACCCCGAAAGCGGCAAAGGCTTCGTAGCTGCAGTAGAAGAACACTGCGCCAAGACAACAGGCGTGGTGACAACAATCACCGGCCGTTACTACGCCATGGACCGCGACAAAAACTGGGACCGTATCAAGCTTGCATACGACCAGCTTGTGGATGGTATAGGTCGACAGAGCGACAACATGACCCGCGCCATACAGGAGAGCTATGATGAAGGCGTCACCGACGAATTTATCAAGCCCATCGTAAACAATACCGTTGACGGACGCATCAAGGAAGGCGATGTTGTGATATTCTTCAACTTCCGCAATGACCGCGCAAAGGAAATCACCATTGCACTAACGCAGAAAGACATGCCTGAGGCAGGCATGCACACTATCCCCAACTTGCAGTACTACTGCATGACCCCTTATGATGCCACTTTCACTGGTGTACACATCCTGTTCCCGAAGGTCGACGTAACCAATACATTAGGCGAATATTTGTCATCACTTGGCAAACGACAGCTTCACATCGCAGAAACTGAGAAATATGCACACGTCACATTCTTCTTCAATGGTGGCCGTGAAGCACCTTATGACGGCGAAGACCGAATATTGGTACCATCGCCAAAAGTCGCTACTTATGACCTACAGCCAGAAATGAGTGCCTACGAAGTTTGTAACAAATTGGTTGCCGCCATCGGCACGCAACAATACGACTTTATCGTGGTAAATTACGCCAATGGCGACATGGTGGGACACACGGGTGTATATACCGCAATACAGAAAGCCGTGGGCGACATCGACAAATGCGTACACGACACGGTTGAAGCGGCAAGGCTCAATGGTTATGAGGTTATAATCATTGCCGACCACGGCAATGCTGACAATGCCATCAACCGCGACGGGACACCCAACACCGCGCACTCTCTTAATCCTGTGCCTTGCATCTACGTTACCGAAAATGTCAATGCCACAGTTGATGCTGGACGCCTTGCCGACGTGGCTCCTACTATTTTGCACATCATGGGTCTGCCCCAGCCTGCCGACATGACCGGTTCAGTACTGATTAAAGACTGACGACTAATTATGAAAAAAATCATCAAATCATTGCCTGTCGGTGTACTGTCGGCTATAGTTGTGCTTGGCATTACATACTTCTCATTGGCCCCTAGGCCTTTGGGCGACATAAGCATGCGCCTGTTCCCTCATTCTGACAAGGTGGCACACTTCCTGATGTATTTTGTGGCTGTAATCGCATTCCTTACCGATTATGCCAAAGCCATAAAACCCCATCACACAAAACTCAACATTGAGCTGGCATTGCTTGCATCTGCCATGTTGCTGGGGTTGATATTGGAGATTATCCAGCTGGCTATGAATATTGGACGCGGATACGACACCATGGACATTTTTGCAGACTGCATCGGTGCACTTGCGGGATTCGGGTATATGAAATGGAAAGGATTACACGCAGTCAGAAGGACGCTGCTATCCAGTTCTCATCATCATCGACATAAACACCGTCATCATAGAAAATCAACCGATTAGGGCTTACCACCATAAAACAGAATTGTCAACAACCAACAAATCCTATTTATATATGCTATTTTCAGAACGCATAAGGACATTGCGCAAACAGCTTGGAATGAAGCAGCGCACGCTTGCGGCAGCCATTGGGGTTGATCTGCCAATGTATAGCCGTTACGAACATGGAGAGCGATCACCAAAACGAGAACAGGTGATCAAACTGGCACGTCTACTAGACACCGATGCCAACGAGCTTGTTGCACTATGGCTTGCCGAGGATGCCATGCGCACAATAGGTCACGACAAGATGAGCGCCAGAGCCTCACAGCTACTGCTAGAAACGCTGGGAGGCGACACTGCCACCGTCCCGGTAGAAGCACCAGTTATTCCCGATGCGCCATCCATCAATGTTGAATCCGAAATCGCTGTTACACCTGAAGTCCCAACCATAGACCCAACTATCATCAAAGCCCCAATTGATGTAGACGTTAAACGCAACTTAATCACTTCATTGGGCCGAAGAGGACTTCCTCATTACGAGCAAGGTGATGCACGTCTTGTCATGCAGCGCATAGAAGACTGTAGCGTTGATTGCATCGTCACCACACCACCCTACTGGCAACTCCGTCGAAACGAGATGATTACGGCAAGTAATATCGATGAGTTTATCGACGATGTACTACGAGTGATGGCTGAATGTTGGCGCGTACTAAAACCCAAAGGTTCGCTATGGCTCAACATGAGTGATGCTTATCAGAATGACTCACTGCAGGCAATCCCATGGCGTATAGTAATTAAAATGATGGATTTGCAGGGATGGATATTGCGCAACGACGTGGTGTGGAATACAAACACCAATTCAACAGAGAATACACATGACCACCTACGCAACACTCACGAATTCCTGTTTCACCTGGTCAAGCAAGAGGAATTCGAATATGATCCCAAGGAATTGAGGCGCGTCTTTAACGAGGTCATGAATATGGGCCGCAAAGGCCTTATGCCACCCGACGTGTGGAATATCGAAGCAGAAAAGAGCCCTATCGAACGCTATAACGTATCGCCCGAGCTGCTGTGTCGCCTGCCTATTGTGGCAACATGCCCCGAAAACGGCTTGGTACTCGACCCCTACTGTGGCACTGGCACTACATGCAAGGTCGCATACGAACTAGACCGCCGTTCAATAGGTATTGACATTAACCCTGAACGTCTAAGACTGGCCGACGGACGCGTTGAACAGAAATCACTCAGCTTGTTCTAAAACAAATTTTTGAAAAAAGTGCGGGATATTGTTCCTATTTGACAATATCCCGCACTTTATATTGGCTCTTTAGCTCTTAGAACGGATATCCTATGGCTAGATGGAATGCAATGCCGTCCTTGAAGCGAGGGATATTGTACCAGCCGCTATTGGAGGTCTTATATGGCAAGTGAAGACCTATACCCAAGTCGGCACGCAACACGAGCATACTCATATCAAATCTTATTCCAAATCCAGTACCTACAGCCAACTGGTCGAAAAAATTCTTAAACTTGAGTTTGCCTTCTGGACGGAATATCTCGTCATAATCATCCAGTTTCAGGAGCCATATATTTCCTGCATCCAGGAACACAGCACCATTGAAATAGCCAATAATCGGAAAACGATATTCCCAGTTTGTTTCAAATTTGAAAGTACCAGTCTGGTCGTAGTAATCATAAATAGTTCTGAATTCTGGATGATAACCTCCAGGACCAATTGTACGAACAGTGAACGCTCGTATTGAGTTGGCACCACCCACATAGAACTGTTCGCGGAATGGCACCTCCAACGAGTCGCTCGTACTCACGGCTGCACCAATAAATACTCGCCCCACAAGACTGCTCTTGTCGGTCAGATGCCTAGTCCACACAAGATTTGTCTCGGCCTTGAGAAACTGAGAGAATGGTGTTCCTAACATTGTCTTTCTGTCCGACCGTTTAGCCAATGCCCATATTCCTGCAAAGATGTGACCCGCTTCTTTTATCGATGACCGCCATGTGATATGGTTGCGCCCGAAATCGTTATCATAGGTATAGGTATAGTTCATCTCAGGAATAAACACGTCATTGAAACTCAACATCAAACCTGGATTCTGAATCACCGCAATAGCAAAGGTATCGGTAAAACTAAGCAGTTTATTATATGTGAGCCTGAACGGAGTAAATTCGTTGAGCGAATGCTTGTTAGCATGCCACTCCCACGTCATGCCGCCACCCATCTGGAACAACTTAAAGAAGCCTGGACGATTCATGATATCGGCCTTCACATCGAAACGTGTCCAGTTGGTATATCGGCGGCTTCGGTCCACGAAACGAGGAGCTAGCAGCCGCGGTATGGCTAGCGTTATTTCTGCGCCAACCTCATAGGAGTTTAAATCACTATTTTTGTAACTGGCTCCCTTACCCGTCTGCCACTCATAAGACACATTAATGTTGGCATTCAGACGTTCGCCTCCTCCAAACACATTTTTATGTCCTAATCCGAGTTGCAGTGCTGGACCTATAAAGCTGTTACTCTTGCTCGTACCCTGTACCTCAAGTTTCACTTCCCAGGGCTTATCTACAACAGTAAGTATGTCAAGATCAAGCACCCCATCGCCCGAAGGCAATACAGTGTCACGGTCGGTAACACGCATGTCAATATTGCTGAATATGCCAAGCTGTGACAATGCCAACTGTGTTCGGTCAAGGCTTGACACGCGGAATGGCCTACCCTGACGTGCCCTCACATTCGACGTTATCGCGTTGTTTTTCACTCTCACCGGGTCATATCGCACCAGCGTCATTCTAGGAGTGACGACAGTGTCCGGCACCCCAGTTCCGCTTGGAGGATATACTGTAGCAGTGATGTCGCCGGTAATGTAGCGTCTTTCAGCCTGATTAGGCACATCGGGAGCCTCGACAAGCTGAATGTTGATTATACCTTGCTGCGTCACGCTGTCGGCACGGTATTGCAAATACTCAGGACGGAAATAGTAGTAACCACGGTTACGCACAGCGTTAGTGATATTAATACGCACGGCATTCAACGAGTCTAAACAGTAGCGTTTGCCTGGACGCAGATAAGTGTCGGCTCGTGCCGCCGAATCTATTATGGCATGCAGTTCATCCTCTTCTCCAATGTATTTAACCGTGCCGATATGATAAGGCTCTGTGACATTGATATCATAGTTAACCTTGGCTTTTTTCGGATTCTTGCCCTGAATCAAGGAATAACTCGCGCTTGAGTTGAAATAGCCGTTGTTCCGCAACAACGTATTTATCATATCCACGCGTGCTTCAGGATTAACACGGCGTATCGTCACAGGTTTTGAAACAAAATGCTTGTAAAACCACCCCTTGAAACCTTTAGCATCCGGATCCATGTGATTGTAAACCCACAGTCCCACAGGAAACGGTGTGCGGTAATATGGCGAATATAGCGGATTGTTAGGCTTCACATTTATGACCTCAAAAATCTGGTCTTTTACATCTTCATTTATTTTGACCTTATCTTGATGATAATCGACTTTTTTTACGCCAGTGTAAAGAATGTCATTCTCCCCCAATCTTGCGGTTGTGGAGCATGACGCCATGCCGATGAGCAAGAACGCGACAACACCTATATGCCACAGCACTGCCGTAGTCTTTTTCACCTCATATATATGGTATTTTGCTCTCATTCTCCCAAATTGATTATTGTGTCAGTATCAAACATGTGACCGTATGGATCAACATCAACAATCGCAGGTATTGTTTCAGCAGGAGTAGTGACTTGCTTTGTCATAGACTTGCGGAACAGTTCATCTATTGAAGCCAACTTGTGCTTCATTACAAATCCCACACCGGTTTTCGTTACCTGACCTTCCAACACACTTTCATATCCCGTATGACGGAACAATCTCAGATAGCGGCTGCCCTGATTGTTCAGATAATATTCCATCGAGATGTCGTTGATAAGATTTTGTCCGAAGTTCTGCTCAGCAGTGGCATCGGTACTATATTCACCGCCAACTACAATCCTGAAGCGGTCGTTAAACAGATTCTTTGACAAGCGGTAACTGTAACTTGTTTCCACTCCGCCACTCTTGGCGCCTTCATACTGGTTGATGCCAAATGATAAGTCAACGCCCTTAACGACCTTTGATGCCCAATTGTTGAGCTGCGACTGCAAGAAGGAGAATAACGCTGAGTTGGCATTGAAATTACCTAGGCCACCAAAGCTGTTTGTACCGCTGTAAGTGTTGTAAAGCAGCATATTGAGGGCGGCTTGACTGCGTTGCAAGTCACTCATTGACTGCAGTTCACTTTGAACCTCCATATCACTCTCGGAACTCATGTCGAAGTTCAAGTCCATATCCGACATCGTTCCTTTCACTTTGGCTGTGATAAGGAAGTCAACAAGCCTTGAACCGGCATCTTCACTCTTGACACTAGTCTTGGTGTGTTGAGTAGCAGTAATGTTGAACTGAGGATTGAGCATGTCGCCAGTCCATGTGAGCGTGCTGCCACTCTTGATATCGAAGTTCTTCTGAGCAATTAGCGGCGGTGTATATTTGAAGACGCCATTTTCTACAGTGTATGTTCCCGTCAGATTATCTTTACCGGTAAAGTCGATGGAGTATTTCAGACGCCCACTTCCATCAATGGTTGCCCTATCCTTGCCGTCTTCGCTCATGAACACATTGATTTTGGCTCCCTGCTGCACATCAAGATTAGCTAAAACGGTAGTTGACAGACTTTCAGCTGCAGTCATGATGATAGTATTGTTATCATCAATTGAGTCATTAGGATTTATGAATGTCACCATGTTTTCGTCCACCTGATTGCTTAGGCTGTTCACTTCATCCTTCATAACATAGGTTATGTTGCTGCCCGGCAACATTGTAATGTCGGCACGAGTGGAAATGTTATTGTTCTTTGTAGTGACCGTGGCATCGACGTCGAAGAATCCCTTGCCGAACACATCGATGTAATCACGCTGTTCACCACCAATAACCTGTACATCCTTTCCATTGACGCGAAGGTCCACCTTGGGCTTGTCAAGATCACGCAAATCCACTGTGCCATTCATCAATGCGGCTTTGTCGTTAATTCCTATTAACTTATAATTGTTGAGCTTTATTACATTGTTGTTCACATGTATCCGGTCATCACAAAGCGTTACTTCAGCACTATAGCGCGGTATTGTCACTTTTGCTGAATCTCCCACAAGGTAACCATTCACTATGGGCGCATCGAGTTTTCCTGTTACAGCAAGTTCTCCGTTAGCATACCCACGCAGCCAAATATACTTGCCTGGAATGAACGGTGATACCTTGCGCAGTGGGAAGCGATCGAGTTTGACCGTCATGTTGAGTGGACTCGACTTGGTACTGTCGTTGAGCACACCGTTGGCGATGGCCACATGAGCACCGTCCATGAGCATGTCGGCAGTAACATGCGTACTTGCAGTGGCAGGGTCAATGCTGTAGTTTGCGTTAAGTGCAATGTCTCCTTCACGAATACCGTTATAGGTGAAGTCCTTTACGCTCATATCGCCTGTACCTTCCATATTCTTGCCGTCAAACTTCAGGTCGAAGTCGGCATCCAACTTACCCGTCATCGATGACAATGACGGTACAATACGGGTCCATTCCTCAATGCGCAAATTGTTGACATCGAAGAATATATCCTCATTGCCTTCTTCAGGGTTACGAACCGTACGAACCGCCACCACACTAGAGTCGCTCTCTAGGCGCAGGTTGGCATCAAGCATACGGTCAGTGTAGTCGATGTTGATATAGTTACTGTCGTTAAGAGTCCACTTGCGATAGCCAATAACCGGCTCATGCGGGAACAGACGCATCTTCACTTCCTTGTCGGTGAGGGTGGCATTGCATCCCAGACGATAGCCTGTCTCCTTCTTTATGTTCTGCTGTTTGACAAGGAAATCGATGGTAGAACCTCGCACACCACCTTCCACATCCACGCGAGCAAACTCGTCCCAAGTTCCTGGCCTGTTGCCCATGTGAGCGTTGAATGCGAGATACTTGTTCTTTTCGGTTGCATTGAAGGTAATGGTGTCGATACTCGTCGAACCCACGCTGAGTGAGCGCACCCGTCCGTCAACGAAGATATTGGAATCGTTGCGTATCTTGCAATTCACCTCGCGGAAATCAATCTCTTGTGTTTCCAGAATACGCTGTACAAGACCATCAGGCCCCATCTTAACATCCATGTCAAATTGTGGCAAGGCCTGCTTGAGCGTATCTATGTCGATGACTTTCTTATCAATCTGATCCATTACGATGTCACTTGACTTCTTGAACTTGTCAATCAAGGTCTCCACTCCTTCTTTTGAACTGAAAGTAATGTGGTTGTCTTCATTGTCAAAAGTGGCCTCGGTAATCGATTCATTGGAATAGAACGTAGCACTTGCGCTGTTTGCCACCAACTTTTCGCCTTCAAGATTCCAATTAATATCACTTAGGTCAACAGCCGCATCATATTCCTTAGTGCGTGTGTTGATGTCTGCCTGTGCCTTGAATTTTGTCGAACCTCGACAAGTGCCATTGTACATCTTCAAAGCCTGGAGGTCAAAGTCCTTAACTGTTCCCTGAGCATCAAGTACATAGTGGTCGCCATTAATGGTGCCGTTCACATCCACATCAACGTCGCAATTTGGATTGTTTGATTTTACTTTTGCTTGCAGGTCACCGCCATTGAGATGGACATCAGCCTGAAGGTTTTTATACAGCGAATTATTGTAATTTACTCCGCCAAGATCTATGGTGGCATTGACGTTGGTTGAGGGTTTCATGAAATCGAACCCCTCGCCTTTAGCCTTGATATGAGCGGTAAGATTGTCGGCATTTGACAATGGCAGCACGGCTTTCACGGGGAAGTTCTTGAACGTTGCATCCACATCGTATTTACCCGACTTGCTGTTGAACGAACCACGGCCCACAACTTCGCCGCCTTTCACCTTCATTGTAGCGTCTGCGCTGATTGTTCCGCCCTGCAGCTTAGCCTTGCCCTTGACACTCATAGGCGGGAAGTTCACTTGCTTCTGAGTTGCCTTGTCAAGCAACGTCGGCTTGATGAAATTAATATTATCAAGTCGAGCATCCATGTCTATCTCGCCCGCTAGCTTGTCGGGATTCATTGGGTTGAACACCTTGCCACTCACTGTGGCGTGGCCATAGCGCGGTAAGTCGGCCGTGAGAGAATGGATGTCAAGGTGCTGTGTATTTCCCGCAACGTCGCCTTTTATGGAAACAGGGGCGGTCTGCGGGATGTCTTTGAGTACGTCGGCATATTCAGGCAATATCTTGCTGACCTCTTGCAGGGCGATTTTAGAGTCAGTCTTGATGCGCATGTTTCCGCCCGGCTTATTTTCCAGCATAGCCATATCCACATGGCCGTCAAGGGATATGTCACTCATGAAAGTCTTGAGCTTCAGACTATCCAAATCCACCCCAAGGTCATCGACCTTCACCGTACCTTTTGCATCTTTTATCTCAAGGCCGCTGCGCTCCTTGGCGCTGAGATGTTTGACGGGAACGACAGTATTAGTTCCACGGTTATAAAAATCAGCGACTTCTAAATTAAGGTCAGTGACGTCTATATAGTCAGTATCAAGCCCCTTCTTTCCGCCTTTTTTGTCACGCAGAGCATAATGAGCCTTTCCATTGGTGAGCTTGACGCTATCCACCTTCACTGTCCATGGGATACTGTCGGAAGGCAGTTTGGGCATAGTGTCAGGAGGAACAGGATTGGCCTTGGCAAAGTCTTTCGCCCATTTGTCTGGCGGATAGACGTAACTCACGTCGGCGCTGTCTACTTCCAACGAATGTGCATCAACGGTCTTCGTGCCAGTGTCAACAATGCCGTTCTTGAGCGTCGCATGTGTGACATGAGCCTGCATCTTGTCGATGGTAGGCTCCATCTGCATCGTGTAGTCCACGTCGTCGAGGGTGAGTTTGTAGGCCTGAATCTGCCAAGGATCGCTCTCAACAGTGTCGGCTTCATGCACTACCTTGTGCGGCAGATAATTCAAATCCACTTTACCAACACGCAAGTATCCGTCAGCTACATTAACCTTGTTCTTGTTCCAGTCATAGTCAAGCCCCTTGAACTTGCACTCATCAACTTGAGTACGGAGAACCAATGACGAATCTTCGGTAACCAGATTGTACTTAGCCTTGGTTAGATTCGCCTCATCAACCTTTACCTGACCATCGAGCAGTGGCTTCACGGCAACGCCTGCAGTCAGGTTCTCGGCCATGAGCATGGTGTCACCGTTCTGCTCAATCACCAGCACGTCATCAACACTCACGTCAAGCGGGAACTTGACCAAGATACGACCGATGCTGATATCCATGCCGGTTTTCTCGCTTGCCCATTCGCAAGCGTAGTCCTTGACGATGTTCTGTACCCAGGGGATGTAAAGTGTAAATGGCAGCAACACAATGAGTAACAGCAGGATGCCGAAAATCCAACCTGCTATCTTCAAGCCTTTGCGTTTGCGTTTCTCCTCTGCCATTTATTGACACTTAGTAGAATAATTGGCAAAAATACAAAAAAAAGTGGCAATGTGCCACTTTAGAACGAATAATTTGAAAAAATACTACAATGCAAATATTAACTAGCTTCCTAGGTTATCCAACATTTTTCATCTGTTTTCGGAGGACGGCAACGTAGATGAGGAGCACCACGTTCATTAGTAGGGCGTAGATGATGGCAGGTATTGCAATCAGATCGTTGGCAAAGATGAACGGGCTGGAAGCAATGGCGATGGCCTGGGCTGCGTTCTGCATCCCCACCTCAATAACTATCGTGCGACGCACGGCACCACTAAGTCGGGCAATACGTGACAGTCCTGCTGCCACCAAAATTGCAAGCAAAATCAAAATTAAAATACAAACGCCAAGTTGTCTAAAATTGGCAATAATCTCGGTGTAGTGCTGCGCGAAGAATATTCCAGCGAGCAGCATCAAGGCTGGAAATGCGATGCGCGACAGCACGGCATCGGTGCGCTTAGCACCTTTTGGCCAACGCCACTTCATCACTGCACCGAGTATGATTGGGATTGCCATCAGCACAATGTTCTGCATTATCAGGTTACCCATGGGCAGTTGTACCGCTCCATCTACCGTTGCTCCGCTCTGTTGCACTGCAATGCCCAGTACCACAGGGATTGTAAACAATGTTATAATGCTGCTCAATGCCGTGAGGGTGACCGACAGAGCAACGTCACCGCCAGCCAACTTGGAAAAAACGTTCGACGAACTGCCACCAGGGCAGCAGGCGATGAGCACCACGCCTAGGGCATATAAAGGTTCCAAATGCAATACCGAGATAAGTAGAAAAGCCACGGCGGGCAGCACAACGAGCTGTCCGAGCAAGCCGACAAGTACCGCACGAGGCCGATGCAACAGGCGAGAGAAATCATCCAATTTCAACGTCAGTCCAAGGTCGAACATTAGCAGTGAAAGGATGGGAAGCACTATTATTATAGGATTCATACTCTTTTGTTTATTAATAGATTGGTTATAGTATATTTGATTAAGACTCTAGGTTTACTTATATTAAAGAAAAACTTTATATTTCAAAAGTATTTAATGTGAGTCGGGGATTATTCTGCTGCCATAACGAGACTGAAACTCCGTAAGTAATGCCGACAAGTCGTCTGGCAATTTACTGCAAGCCCAATCGGCCAAAGATTGTGGTATTCCGAATAATGGTTCAGCAATTCCACCAGTAATGCAGGCAATTGTATCACTGTCTCCGCCTATCGATACAGCATTGCGTATTGCATCCTCAAAATCAGTTGCCTCCAAAGCACAAATGATGGCTTGTGGAACGGATCCTTGGCAAGTGCCGCCATTCATAGCGCCATCGAGACCGTCCCATGAATAACGGGGACGTATCTCATCTACGCTTATTGACAAATCATAGCCGAAGTCATTCTCAATTCGTGTGCGGATTTCAGCGGCATTGCTGCCGTGGCGGGCAAGCATTATTGCGAGTGCGGTTGCCTGAGCGCCCTTAATGCCTTCTAGATGATTGTGCGTGCAGGCGGCTGATTCCCGTGCCATATCCAAGACGGCAGACTCATCGTCACATGCCCACCCAACAGGTGACACGCGCATGGCCGAACCGTTGCCGCAACTGTTAAAAGGCGGCAAAACGCGCATGGCTGCTAATGACTTATCTACCCAACGCTCAAACCTTGGACCGTAGCCACCCATAGGACACGGAAAATTGTCGGCAAACTGCAAATAATAGCTTGCGGCCATGCCTCCCTGCAATACCCACTGCGCAGTGGCAAAGGTCAAAATACTGTCATCGGTATATATCATACCTGGTTGACAAAGGTCGAAACTCTTGGTTTTTATATTGGCAAATTCATAGATACTGCCAATGGTATCGCCTATAATACTTCCTAACATAGTTTTTTAGATTCAAGATTTAATACCGGCGAGCCGTCGGAGCCGAAGAGGCTGACGCCAGTAGTCGCTGAGGACTTAGAGACCTCGGGATAGTTAGTTTTGAGTAAGTAATTCTCAATTAAAAATAGTGCGCCGCAGACTTTTGCCCCGGCACACCATTTTTAATTTTCGGAAATTCAGAAAATTAGAGGTCTTCGGGATAACCGAGTTCCTTCATGAGCTGCTTGCCCCAAGCTTCATCGTCCAAGACTTTCTTGCCATTCTCGGTAGCCTTGGCAATTTCCTCAAATTCGTTCATGCCCTTTTCAATTGGCTCAAACTCTTTAGACTTAGACTCGAGCTCAGCCAACATGGAAAGTGCTGAATCTGGATTGGCTTCTGCTTTCTCCTGCATCTCCTTCATAAGGTCAAACATAGGCTTAGCAGCGATGAGCATGCTCTTAAATGCATCCTTCCATTGGTCAACAGTCCAATTTGCACCTTCAGCTTTTGCCTTGGCAATGATTTCGTTCATGTCAACCTTCTGCTCAACGTTTTCGGTCTTAGCCTGGTCTTCACCTGCAGCGGCGTTTTCGCCAGTGTTAGCACAAGAGATAAAGCCAATTGTCATGGCACAAGCAACCAACAAAAATAAAACTTTCTTCATTTCTAAAAACAGTTTTGTTTAAACATTAATGTATCGGGTCAAATTACTCTGTGCCAACCACCGGCATGACCCTTTGCGGCAATTGGATTTGCGAATTTACACTAAAATATCAAAACTTGCAAATTTTCTTTAAAAAAATTATTCAATACCTTACAAATCCATATTATGAATCATTTGTATCAAATAAAAAATTAGTGCGCCGCATTTCATGTGGCGCACTCTTTAATTGTCAAATTTACAATTGATTACTTCAATACATCTTCAGGATAACCAAGTTCCTTAAGCTGCTGTTTGCCCCAGTCCTCATCATCAAGCACAGCCTTGCCATTAGCAGTAGCTTCAGCTGCGTTTGAGAACTCTTCAAACGCTTTTCCAATAGACTCAAGATCATTGTTTTTTTCCAATCCTTCCATCATTGTTGCAGCAGCGGCAGGATCTTTTTCGAGTTTCTCTTTGAAGTCCTTCATGAAATCCAACATGGGCTTTGCAGCGATAAGCAAATCCTTAAAGGCTGCTTTCCACTCATCAACACTCCAGTTAGCACCCTCAGCTTTTGCCTTGGCTACCAATTCGTTGATGTCAACCTTTTTCTCTACGTTTTCGGTCTTAGCCTGGTCTTCACCTGCAGCAGCATTTTCGCCAGTGTTAGCACAACAGGTAAAACCAATAATCAAGGCAAAAGCAACTAACAAAAATAAAACTTTCTTCATTTCTTAATAATTAGTATTGGTTAAACATTTGTGGGTCGTATTTATATTTCACCTAATATTTTGACCCATAATAATAAGTTCATGTTGCGAATTTATACCAAATAATCTGAATACACAACCTTTTTTAAAAAGGAAACACACAATTTGCGTAAAACCGATTATAAATCAATAAAATGAAATAGTGTCATTGCTCATCATCTGCCGTTTCATCAGCATCCTTTGAAGCGGGAACCAGCCATGAGCTGAATTCATAGAGCACGTAAATCGGCAGGAAAACGATGGTGAGTGTGAACGGATCGCCTGTCGGCGTTATGAACGCTGCCAAAATGAGTAACACTACGATGGCATGGCGCCGATAGTGCGAGAAGAACTCACGGCGAAGTACACCCACATTACCTAACAACCATGACAGAAGTGGCAACTCAAAAATCAATCCCATCACGAAAATGAGCATCATGAACGTGTCCATGTAGCTGTCGAGCGATATCTGGTTGGGTACGATGCTACTCACATGGTAGTCGGCCAAGAAGCGCAACGTTACGGGGAAAACCACGAAGTACCCCACTGCCACACCAAGAAAGAACATGATGTTTCCCAGAAAAAATGCCGTCTTAACGCTATGTTTCTCGTGCTGGTACAAAGCAGGTGAAACGAAGGTCCACAACAGGTACATTATTATCGGGAATGACAATACCAGCGCCAGATAGAACGAAGTGGACATATGGATGAAAAACTGCGATGCCAACTGAATGTTAATCAAATCGACGTGAAAATCGGATGTTGAAAAAGTTGGCACGCCTGGAATCGCCGCCGTAATGCGGGAAAAAAGGCGATAAAGTACGAAGTTGCCGTCACATGGTGCCATGATTATGCCATCGAAGATTCTGGGCATAAGCATGAACAATACAACGGCCATGACAACCAGTACCACAGCCATTTTCACCAACACGCTACGCAAGGCGTCGAGGTGGTCCCAGAACGACATTTCCTGTAACTGCTCTGACATACTCGTCATCACGCACAGGCACAAGCCTGCACTTGTTAAGACCGAAGTTATTCTTCAGGCTTGACGTCTTCTTTCTTTTCTTCCTCCACAGGACGCTTGATCTCCTCTTCAATCTCGTTCATTCCTTTCTTGAATGAACTAACGCCCTTTCCCAGACCTTTCATCAGTTCCGGTATCTTCTTGGCACCGAACAGCAACAAGACAATAACCAAGATAATTATAAGTTCCGGTGTTCCCAAGTTGCCAAAAAGTAGCAAAATACTGCTCTGTATCATATCTTAATGTTTAATTAAATTTCCAAAGTCGAGAATCTTCCAATTAACAGCAATATAGTTCCTCTTCGAGGTTATTCTCAACATTATTATACTGCATCATAGACGTCTTCAACGTTCTTGCAGATTAATAATCGAACTTAGTTTTGCGCGCAACGGTCTGGATTCTGAAACAATACATTTCGTGGGCATATTCACCTTCATAGGCATAGTCTATAACATATTTGCCATTACTGTAACTGCGAATGTTGCCATACTCCTCAGACAAAATCAGTTCATATCCAGCGACACCTAACTGATCCATGAATTCCAAGGCATTCTCTTTGTCATACAGATCCATAGTCATGTATAGTTCATAGTCACCGCCGTCTCCGTCGTTGCAAGCCGACATCTCTATCACGCAAGCATTCTTGGCATCGGTAGGAATGAAGCTATACAGTTCTTTGTCGGTGCAGCCTCCCTTATAGAAGCCATCGATAATCACACATGGACCGCCATAGCCCTCGCCTGTCAATCCCTTTGTAAATCCCTTGGCAGTGAACGTTTTTACTGCCAGAGCCATGATTTCATCAGCATCTTGCTCGGCTGTGGCTTCGGGTAAGGTATTCTTGAAATCAAACACGGCGATAATGTCTTTCAGGTCTATCACCGACTTATTTGCCTGGCAAGAAATATTTGCAGCCAGCAAGCACAACAGTGCAATCACAATCTTCTTCATATTTTGTACTTTTTTATATCAATTACAAGTGACAAAGGTAGTAATAATTTCAATAATTACAAGCAAACGAGGCAAACTTTCGAAAAATAGTTAAAGACTCAAGATGCAAGACCGGTGGGCTGCTGGGCCCGATATGGGCTAACGCGGTGATAATTCTCATGCAGATTGAGCAGATTATACAGATATAAGACTATAAATTACAAAAGTTACATATAGGCTAACGCCAACAAAATAAGTTACATAAGTGGGCTGACGCCAGTAGCAAGGGGCCGCCTGACGGCGGGAAATTATTCAAAATTTTATTTATCGCGATGCAAAGTAGCAAAGGGGCGCCACTAGCGTGGCGGAAATTGAACAAAATTTCTCTTTAGCGAGATGCGAGACCGGCGGGCCGCCGGGCCCGATGTGGGCTGACGCACGTAGTTATCCTCATGCAGATTTAGCAGATCATACAGATGGGTTGACGCCAATAGTCTCGTAGAACTCGGAGTTCTCTGAGGCCTCGGACTTTTTGTGCATCAGTTCCACTGAAGACTGAAAACTGAAGACTGAAAACTGAATACTTTTTACAGCTTCAAGATGATGTTGATCATCGCATTCACGTCTTCCACATCGATAATGCCGTTGCCGTCCATGTCGCAACTGCCGGGATAGTCGCTGCTGCCGGCAAGTTTCAACACGATATTGATAGCGGCATTCACATCCTCGACATCCACGATGCCGTTGCCGTCAGCATCACCAACTATTCCTTCATTTATGTCATCAATGATATTGACAAAGTCTTTCCATTGATTACACTGGCGATACGCAGGCACAATGCCCAAAGGCACGTGAAGTGTACACGTATCTTTCGGCACATAACAAAACACATAATTACCCAATGCAACGTTTTCGGGATGCTTAATATGACTATATATTTCTTTCAGGCCGCTGCAACCATTGAACGCATCCTCGCCGATTGAGGTGACGGAGTTGCCGATGGTCACGCTCGTCAGGCCGCTGCAATATTCGAACGCATAGTCGCCGATTGAGATTACGGAGTTGGGGATAGTCACGCTTGTCAGATTCTTCATTTTATGGCATAGATAAACAGGGATTTTCTTCACGGTATTACCAAACTCAAATGAATTAATGCTATTTGCTCCTATAAATACATAAGAGGTATATGAGAAGTCGTTGCACTCAATGGCATTCCACTTGATCGATGTCAGTCCGGAACAATTACGGAACGCAGAGGAGCCGATTGAGGTGACGGAGTTGCCGATGGTCACGCTCGTCAGGCCGCTGCAATCATAGAACGCATCCTCGCCGATTGAGGTGACAGAGTTCGGGATGGTGATGCTGGTCAGGCTGCTGCAACCATTGAACGCATCCTCGCCGATTGAGGTCACGGAGTTGCCGATGGTGACGCTTGTCAGGCTACTGCAACCGACGAAGGCGGATTGACTGATTGAAGTGACAGAGTTGGGGATAGTGACGCTTGTCAGACTCTTCATGT
This sequence comes from Muribaculaceae bacterium, assembly GCA_017651515.1. Lineage (GTDB taxonomy): Bacteria > Bacteroidota > Bacteroidia > Bacteroidales > Muribaculaceae > Sodaliphilus. The sequence continues at coordinate 29,786 of JAGCCU010000078.1, forward strand.
TATAGCATAGATAAGCAGGGATTTTCTTCACTGTATTACCAAACTCAAATGAATTAATGCTATTTGCTCCTTCAAATACATTAGAATTATTTGAGAAGTCGTTGCACTCTATGGCATTCCACTTGATCGATGTCAGTCCGCTGCAGCCATAGAACGCATCGTCACCGATTGAGGTGACGGAGTTGCCGATGGTCACGCTCGTCAGGCCGCTGCAACCAGCGAAAGCACCGCCGCCGATTGATTTGACAGAATTGGGTATTGTCACCGAAGTCAGTCCTCTGCAGCCATCGAAAGCACCGCCGCCGATTGAAGTGACCGAGTTGCCGATGGTCACGCTCGTCAGCCCGCTGCAACCAGAGAACGCATCCTCGCCGATTGAGGTGACGGAGTTGCCAATGATTACGCTGGTCAGTCCGTTGCAATTTTGGTATTTACAACTCATTGCAGGTCAATGTGTTTTGATTAAAACGGTAGAAAAGTGATGATGCGGATTCTGTAAATGGAGAAAAAGATGAAGATTTAACGTTTTTAACTTTCTTAAACAGAACTTATGCGCAATCGTTCTGAGAAATTTGGCTACAATTCATCTTTAATTATCTGATGGTGTTTCAAAATGCAAAAAGTAACTCAATATTTCACGGAAATATTATTCAAATGACAAAAAATGTTCCTTTTTCAGTCAAGAAAACTTAATTTCGAGGGGAAACACATTGTTGTTTGAAAGAAAAACAGTATCTTTGCGGTCGGAAATATTTGCTATCATTCCGACCATAATTTATATTTTAATCAATGGAGAATGCAGTAGTACAACAGATTAGGAAAAGGATTACTCGCAGTAAATTTGGCGAGATATTCTTTGTTTCTTCTTTTCCTCAGTATGATGTCGAGTACGTCACCAAGTTGCTCGCCATATTTGAGAAAGAAGGATTGATTACGCGCATAGCCAAAGGTGTGTATGTCAAGCCACGCAAGACACGTTTTGGCATCCTTTACCCTTCTGCTTACGAATTAGTGAAAGAGATTGCAAAACGAGATAAAGCAAAAGTCATACCGACTGGGGCCACGGCCGCTAATCGCTTAGGATTCTCCACACAAGTACCCATGAATACTATTTTTCTGACTACTGGGTCTGGGCGAAAATTGAAATTAGGGAATCGAACTGTGACTCTGAAACATGGGGCACCTAAGAACTTTGCATTCCGAGGACACTTGATGCCAGAATTGGTACAAGCATTACGCAGCATTGGTGAGCATAACATCACTCAAGATGTTGAAACGAGGATTGGACAATTGTTCACGGAAACTCCTGAGACTGACACCATAGAATATGATTTATTGTTGGCTCCTGTATGGATGCGACAAGTTATAAAGAAAGGAATAAAGCAATGAGTAAATGGATTGATTTCTCGCTCGACGAGCGAAAGGCGATGATACAAGGTGTGGTCGAGGCACGGCAAATTGATGAAGCTGCTGCTGAGAAGGACTGGTGGGTAACGGCAGTGTTGTATGCCCTTTTTCACACCAATGTATCAGAATATCTGTTGTTCAAAGGTGGTACGAGTCTCAGTAAAGGCTGGGATATTATCAATCGATTCAGTGAAGATATTGATTTAGCATTGAGCCGTGACTATTTTCTGTACGTCAAGCAACTCTCATGCGCAAGCTGCACCAGTAATACGCAAATACATAATCTTCGAGAGAAAGGACAGGACTATCTGTTTGGCGAGTTTAAAGACGAGTTATCGGCGAAACTTGTCGAAATGGGGCTTGAAGTAACAGTTCTCACTGACAATGACATATCCAATGAAAATGGCGAGTCAAGAAAGGTCCCACACGATAAAGACCCATCTGTACTTTATGTTCAATATCCTTCACTCTACGATAGTCAAGCTGCTTACGCTATCCCGACGGTAAAAGTGGAAATCAGCGTATTGTCGATGTCTGAGCCTTACGAGATGAGAAGAATCTCTTCGCTGATAGAACAAACATATAAAGATGAAGATGTGGACTCCGACCTTGTTCAAACAATCCGCACCGTCAGTCCCGCTAGGACTTTCTTGGAAAAGGCCTTCCTTTTGTGCGAGGAGTTCCAAAAGGACGAACCGAGGACGCACAGGATGACACGTCACTTTTACGACTTGGAGAAGCTGATGCAAACCCCATATGCTGAAATGGCTCTCAATGATTCCGTTCTCTATAACGAGATTGTGGAGCACAGACGAAAGTTCTATCATGTCGGTTATGTAGATTACGACAAGGAACTTCCTGTCAATATTCAGATTGTACCCTATGAAGAATTGATGTCTGCTTACGAAGCTGACTACAATGAAATGAAAGAGAGTTTCATTTATGGTCAGTCACTTACCTTTGCCGATATGATGAAGAGAATAAGGGCGCTACAAGAACTCTTTAGGGTACATAAAAGTGATAATGTTTAGTATAACAATTATTAGGTAAGCATCAAAACAGTTGTTTATGATATACAAGAACCTATACATAATTGGTAATGGCTTTGACCAACACCATGACATTCAATGTAGCTTTCTGAATTTCATGGAATGGATAAAGGAAAACGATGCAAGTCTTTTCTTTAAATTAACTCAGGTTTACAATAGTGCTTGGGAATATAATTGGTGGAGAGATTTTGAGAATAGCCTTGCCCAATTAAACATTAACTATTATGCCAATAAGAAAGGTAACTTGTATGACCCTGAATATATCAAAGACGGTTCGATAGAAGAAAAAACGGAATATGCCTCCCAAAAAGTTATTGAAGAATTTGATAAAATTAAGGAATCTTTGAGGCAAGACTTTCAGAAATGGTTGTCAGAGGCGTATGAGAAGCCCAAAGACAAAAAGATACAATTTCCAAGCGAAGGCAGCATATTCCTCACTTTTAACTATACCAAGACTCTTGAGGACATCTACGAGATAGATGCCAAACGCGTTTATCATATCCATGGCGTAATTGATGACAAGGATTCAATGGTAGTTGGTCACGGATTAGGAGAAGATGAGTTGAATGATATGCTTAAAAGTCAAGAACTACGAATAGGTGAAGCCTGGAATAAGAAGCTAAATAGAATGACAAGACTCCAAATAGTTACACCAAAACATAAAGAATTGGCAGCTTTAAGTTCGTTAGAATCAATAGTGTCTTTGAAGAAAGATGTAGAGGGGTGTATAGAAAAGAGTCAACAATTCTTTAATGAGATCCTTGATGTCGAAAGGATATATGTGTATGGATTCTCGTTTTCATCCATAGACATGCCTTATTTAGAGAAAATTATCAGGCGAACAAAGCCAGAAACACATTGGGTGATTTCGTGGTATTCGCAAGAAGATAAAAGACGGATAATGGATTTCATCATAAGA
>JAGCCU010000079.1 GCA_017651515.1 Muribaculaceae bacterium
CTTTCAACTGGACTTCATACAAAACAGCCTATCTTGCCTCTACAGGGCAAAGTGGTTCATATGAATATTGGGCATACGATAAAAGATATAACAATCCATCACATGCACGATATGCAGCATATGGTTACTATGGTCAAACTCCAGTTGAGTTTGAACTTGATTTAGAAGAAAAAACTATAATGACCACTTCTAATTGGGGAATCTTTATGGCTACAGGATCAGGTACTGCTCCTGGTACTACCAGAGTATTCAATTATTACACACAGTCGACATTTTATTCAACTGATTTGGTGGACATAATAAATGACAAGGACGAGGGTGACGAGGTGACCGTTGCCGATGACCTGCTGGCCGTTGCATTCCTGAATCAATTCAAGTATGACAACAATGGCAACAAGACTCAAATTGGTTCGGTGATTGTGGCCAAAGATCTTGGCAAGTACAAAAACAAGAACGTCAACACTGCCAATGCTTTCGACTATATGCTTGAGACGGGTCAATTCAGCAACTATGACCAGAGCAACTGGGTGGTGCTGACCAGCGATGATTTTGACTCTAACAGTTCTAGTTATGTTGGGCACATATTGAAAGGCGGAACTGTAAAAGGCACTTTCACCGACAAACTTAATCCCACCATTGCCCTAAGTAATATGCCAACTATGGGCAACACGATGAGCTACACCCCAAATGTGTATGTAGTACCAAGTTTCAATGATGCTTATGCTGCAGTAGGCAGCGAATACTTCTTCGTTCAGCCCAAGCCTCAGGAGTATTGTGAAGTTAAGTGGGCAAATTATGATGCCACTACTGATGCTTTCTATACTCCTACATCCAGCGGCTCCAACAACACTCACAACCTGAGCGGCGGCTTCCTTTGGGACAAGACCTATCTTGACTCAGGCAGCGGCATTGATGGAACCGTTTACACTTTCAATGCCATGGTAAACATGGTACCTCCTGAAAGCGAGAGCTACAATGTATGGGTACATGCGATAAATGGTGGCAGTCAACTGGTGACAGATGATAAAAACTACATTTACGCCATTGTAAACGGTGAAAAAGTATTTGGTGAAAGGCCCGGAAAACGCTTGACGCAAATGCGTCAAGCCTACGACAGTGGTGGCACCCCGAGCAATTGGTATTATATAAGCTTTGGCACCACAAAACCCGACCTAATAGCATTCAGCCGTGAAGGTGGAAGCAATCAAACCAGCGACATAACATACTTTGAGAAGGCTAACAACTTCTACAACTACTGGATGGATGGCTATGGTGACAAGTACGAGAGACTTTCGGGTTGTTATGTGACATCGCCATCTAGCAGAGCCCCAAGACGTGAGACTGCTACACCAGACGTAAACAGCGGTGTGAGCACACGATATGTGGTTATGCCTCTAACTCTGGACGCAAGTTCTGTAGTAACAGGTATTGACACCGTGAACTGTGACAAGACCATCGTCCGTGTCATCTATTACAATCCAATGGGAATGGCAAGTCAGAGACCGTTCAATGGTATGAACATCGTGGTTAAGCAATATTCCGATGGTTCTATAAACACCACTAAGATTATTAGATAAACAACTCATTTCCAATTCATAACAATAGGCGCCATCAGATGGTGCCTATTGTTATTGTTGTCACTTCACCACTGAGACGGTGCAACCGATTGCATGTTGGTTTTGGGACCAAACTTGGGTTTTAAGCATAAACATTTTGTCCACCCAACAAAATTAGATTACCTTTGCAGCGGTTATTACTACCTTTTACCATTAAACACGTTTAGAGGTTTTATATAGAATGAAGAATTACAGGAAACTGACTGCTACAGAAATTGATTTGATGAAAGCCAATGGCTGTCAGAGTGAAGACTGGGAACAAATAATGGTGAGCGACGGCTTTGACGCCGCTTGCTGCCATCGTGTGACGTTCTACGGCTGGGCTAAATTGGGAAGCTGCCAAGGTACTATCGAAGTGACTGACGGCTTCGTAAAGAAGTGCGGCCTTAACAACGCCACACTACGCAATGTCACCATAGGTGATGAATGCCTCATTGAGAACATCGGCAACTTTATCAACAATGTTACAATTGGCGACGGTTGCCACATCTCCAACGTGAGCACCATTAACACTCGCGAAGGAGCAACCTACGGTCAAGGTAATCTCATAGCCGTTCTCAACGAAGTCGGCAATGGCAACCTGCTGCTCTTCAGCGAGCTGAACAGCCAACTGGCAGCACTGATGGTGAAGCATGCCAACAACGTCCAGTTTATGGAGACGTTCAACAAGTTGGTCAAGAAAGCCCTTGACGCTTCAAAGCCCAAGTGCAGCTCTATAGGCAACGGCGTGAGCATTGGAAACACCAACGAAATCACAAACGCCGTTATAGGTGATGGCTGCCAGATTACTGGAGCATCGCGTCTTTACAACTGCACCATTGTCAGCACTGCCGACAATCCCATTGAGATCGGCACTGGAGTTATTTGCGAGAACTCCATCGTTAGCGGAGGCTCTTCAATTACTGGCAGTGTAAAGATGATTGACTGCTTCGTGGGCGAAGTGTGCGAGCTTTCAAACGGCTTCACTGCCGCCAGCAGTGTATTTTTTGCCAACAGTTACATGTCCAATGGCGAAGCATGCGCGGCTTTCTGCGGACCGTTCAGCGTAAGCCATCACAAGAGTTCGTTGCTCATAGGCGGAATGTTCTCTTTCTACAATGCAGGCTCTGCCACCAACTTCAGCAACCACGCCTACAAGATGGGGCCTATGCACTACGGTATCCTTGAACGCGGCAGCAAGACTGCCAGTGGTGCCTACCTGCTCATGCCCGCCAACATCGGCGCATTCTCGGTGCTGTTTGGCAAGCTGATGTATCATCCCGACACCCGCGACCTGCCTTTCTCCTATCTGATTGCCTACGGCGACACTATGTATCTTGTACCTGGCCGCAATTTCGCAACAGTGGGTCTGTACCGTGACATCCGCAAGTGGCCCAAACGCGACAAGCGCAAGAGCGGTGAGCGCAAAAGCTGCGTCAACTTTGACTGGCTGAGCCCATTCACCATCAGCGAGATACTGCGCGGTAAGAAGATTTTGGAGAACCTTCGTGCCGCTTCGGGTGACCGTGTGAGCACTTACAACTACCACGAATACGTCATCAAAGCTCCATGTCTGAGAAAAGGCATCGAATATTACGACCTTGCATTACGCATCTACATGGGTGCCGTGCTCAAACGTCACCGCCCCGTAAAGCCCGAGTCAAGCTGGGGCGAAGGCAACTGGATAGACCTCGCAGGTCTGCTGATGCCTGAAAACGAAGAAAAGCGCGTGGTTGACGACATCATTGGCGGCAAGCTAGAAAGCATCGAAGACATCATTGCACGCTTCAAGAGCATCAACAACAACTACAATGAGCTTCGTTGGTCGTGGAGTTACCGCATGATTCTTGATTACTACGGCATCGACAGCCTAACCACCGAAACACTTGAACGAATCCATGCCGACTACATCGAAGCAAGACGCAAATGGATTTCCTACATCCGTCAGGATGCAGAGAAAGAATTCAAGCTCGGTGACGTTGAGCCTGAAGTCTTAGAGGACTTCATCACACAGCTGGACAGCGAAGTTGATTTCGAGAATCAACGATTGTACATGTAGTCAGAAATCAAGCACAAAGCTTAAAAACGAACACGCCTCTGCCATAACGACAGAGGCGTGTAACTTTATACTTATGAACCTTACAATTACAAAATTTTCTCTAACTGGGCTGTAGCTGCTGCTATTTCATCGGCAGTAACATCATAGTTTGTCAAATCGTTGGCGAAATAGCGGTCGTATGCTGTCATGTCAATCAATCCATGTCCGGAAAGGTTGAACAAAATCACTTCTTGTTTGCCCTCAACCTTTGCCTTGAGCGCCTCGCGGATTGTAGCAGCGATGGCATGTGACGACTCGGGAGCGGGTATTATTCCCTCGGTACGGGCAAAGAGTGTTGCAGCCTTGAATGTCTCCAACTGAGGAATGTCAACAGCATCAATGAGGTTGTCATGCTTAAGTTGGCTCACTATGGCACCGCCGCCATGATAGCGCAGTCCTCCTGCATGTATGTTGGCGGGGGTGAATGTATGCCCAAGTGTGTACATAGGTATCAGGGGTGTGTAACCAGCCTCATCGCCAAAGTCATACTGGAACTCTCCACGAGTGAGTTTGGGACAGCTAGACGGCTCAGCAGCGATGAAGCGAATATTGGCACCATCCTTCAGGTTGTGACGTAAAAATGGGAATGCCAAGCCGCTAAAATTACTGCCACCTCCAAAACATGCAATCACAGTGTCGGGCATCTCACCCGCCATCTCCATCTGCTTTTCGGCCTCCAGGCCTATTACCGTCTGGTGCAACGCCACATGATTAAGCACGGAGCCTAACACGTACTTGCAATTTGGAGTACTCATAGCCAATTCCACCGCTTCGCTGATAGCAGTGCCCAATGAACCGCTGTAGTTCGGACGGTCGGTAATGATTTTCCTGCCTGCCTTCGTACTCATGCTTGGTGATGAAATCACTTCTGCACCATAAGTCTGCATAATCGAGCGACGATAGGGCTTCTGGTCGTAACTGACACGAACCATATACACTGCCAGTTCAAGGCCAAAGTGCTTGGCGGCCATCGACAATGCAGCACCCCACTGTCCTGCTCCGGTCTCGGTAGTGATGTTGGTCACACCTTCTTGTTTACAAAAGTAAGCCTGAGCAATCGCGCTATTGAGTTTGTGCGAACCAACTGGACTCACGCTCTCGTTTTTGAAATATATGTGTGCTGGAGTGTCAAGGGCACGTTCCAATGCCAACGCTCTTACCAACGGCGTCGGGCGCCAGATACGGTACAGATCCCTCACCGACTCGGGGATTTCAATAAATGAATCAGTATAGTTCACTTCCTGGTCACTGGCAGCCTTGCTGAACAGCGGATACAGGTCTTCGGCCTTTATAGGCTCATGAGTAGCCGGATTAATCATTGGCCGAGGCTTCACAGCCATGTCGGCAATCACATTGTACCATGCACGTGGAATTTCTTGCTCACTCAATAAAAACTTTTTAGTCTGCATTTCCTTAAAAATAATATTTATACATTTAGAAATAAATTTCTGCAAATTTACTCAAAATTTCAATAATACAAGCATTTCTTTTGAAAAATTATTCATTTCTATTGATTTCAATAGTGAAGACAGTCGCCTAAATAGTAGATTATCTAGAGTTTATAGAACTTGCAACATTTTAAGTTGAGATTACTGAAAAATTCATAACTGAAATTTGCATATTACCATAAAATGTGGTAACTTTGCAGCAAATATAAAGCTAAAACCAACTATGAAACATCTCATTTTCGTCATAATGATGACCGTAGCGCTGATTGCAGGTGCTCAAAGTGCTGATAAACTCTACGAACAAGGCAAGAAACTGTATGATGCCAAACAATATACCCAGGCCGTAGCAAAACTTAAAGTGGCCGCCGAAAAAGGCCACAAGAAAGCGCAGTATCGACTGGGACGCTGCTACGACAAAGGAAACGGAGTGGCAGAGAATGAAAAACTTGCTTTCTACTGGTACTCCAAGTCAGCAGCCCAAGGCCATGCCAAGGCTCAGTATCAAGTTGGCAAGAGCTATAAGAACGGAGAAGGCGTAGAGAAGAACATCACCAAAGCCGTTGATTATTTCACCAAAGCTGCCAAGCAGGACAATGCCGATGCGCAGCTTGCATTAGCCAAATGCTTTCTTAAAGGGAAAGGCGTCCCTGCTGATAAATCGCGTGCTAAAGCATTAGCCAAGAAGGCAGTAAAGAACGAGAAAGATGGGAAGGAAATCATGGAAAAACTTCGCAAGGATGCCTCGGAGGGAGATGAAGACGCAAAAACTCTTTTGGCGCTGATTAAATGAGCCATAAGTTATTAGTTTTTAGCAGTTAGTTATCAATCATAAACTACAATAAACCATAAAAACACACAAGACATCATGAACCAGCAGGAAATAATAGGACGCATAAAGTACCTCATTAAGGAACTTAACTATCGCCAGGCCGACTTTGCAAGGAAAATCGATGTTGATACATCCAATTTGTCGAAATACCTCAACGGCCGTCTGCCTTTGAGCGAATCACTTATCAACCGTATCGTTGTCAACATGGGCGTGTCCAAACAATGGCTTGAGGAAGGCACCGATCTTCCATTCGCCAAACCTATCGTCCCATCAATACAACTTACACCCACCATAGTTCAGGACACACATCATGGGACACCAGTATACGACATCGATGTCACTGCCGGTGCCATACCCAGATCGCAGATGTTCACTGATGAACAGATTGTCGGATGGATTGACCTTCCCGAAATTGCCGGCAGCGACCATCGTATCGTGAGGGTGAACGGCGACTCCATGCAACCCGTAATCTGTCATGGAGACTATATAGCCCTTCGCGAACTCACCAGCATGCAGTATATCTATTGGGGGCAAATCTATGTGGTCATTCTCGACGACTTCAGAATGATAAAATACGTGCGTAAGAACGTTGACCCGAACAAGGTGACTCTTCGCAGTGCCAATCCTGAATATGATGACATGGACATCTACCGCAACGACATACGCGACATGATGCTCGTACAACAGATCCTTCATATCGACACACGTCTATGATACACACCCTTCCCAATGGACTTCGGCTCGTACATATCGAGCGACATTCCACGGTGGCCTGGTGCGGAGTGGCATTAGGAGCCGGCAGTCGTGACGAAGCATCAGGACAATATGGATTGGCACACTTTGTAGAACACACTATCTTCAAAGGCACTACCCATCGACGTGCATGGCACATAATGAACCGTATGGAGAGCATAGGTGGAGAGCTGAACGCCTATACCACCAAAGAAGAGACGATGCTCTACACCATATTCCCCTGCGGCCACCTCGACCGCGCCTTAGATCTTCTCTCGGACCTGATATCACATTCGACGTTTCCCATCGATGAGATAACGCGCGAAAAAGATGTAGTGCTCGAAGAAGTAGCATCGTACCGCGACGCCCCTGCCGAAGCCATATATGATGATTTTGAGGACATGATGTTTGCCGGCAGTCAATTGGGGCACAATGTTCTGGGGGTGGAACACGACCTGGCGAAACTGGAACGTCAGCACTGTCTGGACCACATCAACAGGCTGTACACTCCAGACAACATGGTGCTGTTCTACGTGGGCAGTGACAGCCTCGACCGTGTGATAAGACTTGCTGAGCGCAACTTCTCAATGCCTCAACGGCCGATGCAACGTCCCGACCGCATTGCACCTGATGAAGTAGAACCTCAAAAGCATACCGAAGTAATAGGCAGTCATCAGGCGCATACCATCGTGGGAGCGCGGCTGCCTGGCATGTACTCTCCGCAGCGTTACGCAATAGCCCTTCTGAACAACATTCTGGGCGGACCAGGGATGAACTCGATGCTTAACCTTCAACTGCGCGAGCGGCGAGGATATGTATATAACGTAGAATCTACTGCCGTAATGTTTACCGACTGCGGACTGATGGAAATCTACTTTGGATGCGACTGCCGTGACGTAAAACACAGTCTGAAGATAATTGACCGCATTACCAGCCAACTTGCCGACAAGCCTCTCAGCGAGCGACAACTCGAAGCCTACAAACGGCAATATTGCGGACAACTGCTCGTGTCGGCCGACAGTGCCGAGTCGGTAGCGTTCAATGCCGCTAAGAGCGTTCTATACTATGATGCCCTTCCCGACCTTGATGCCCTTGTCGAAAACATAATGTCGGTTACCGCACAACAGCTTATGGATGCCGCAGCCTTGCTAACACCGACAAAATGTTCTATCCTCACCTTTAAGTGAGATTTGCTTTATTTTGCTGTCAGATTATTATCCTTCATCCGCGTTATGTACTGCTCGATGATGGCTTCAATCTGCTTTTGCATAAATGGCAACTGGGGGAATTGTTCCTTTCGGTCAATCAGATTGTGCTGAAGCGAAAAGTCTTTTCGGAACTCGAAAATGCCATACAGCTTGTTGCCCCGATATTCAATCATCAAATCATCGAGATAATACATTGACTGACCATTACGGTCATTGAACACGTAGTTCATGAAATCAGCACTGTCAGACAGTACGTCTTTGCCAAATGAGAAATACGGCTTCTGATAGTTGAGCATTCCAAGAAGCGTAGGCGTGATATCAATCTGCTGCACAAGCCGCGTGGAGTCACATTTCACGGGCAGCTGACCTCCAGGTGTATAGAAGAAAATAGGAATCAGGAACCGTCCCATCTCGTTGTTATAATCCTGACGATGACTCACCCCGCAATGGTCGGCCGTGAAGATGAAGATGGTGTTATTGAACCAAGGCTGGTTCTTCACTTTCTCAAAATACTGCTTGATAGAATAATCGGCATAGCTGATTGACTTGTGCATGGGGATCTCGCCACGCGTGAAGGTGGACTTGTGCTTGTCGGGAATCCTGAACGGCTCATGGCTTGAGGCCGTAAAGACAGTCAGGAAAAACGGTTTGTTCTTTTGTGCTATTTCATTGGTCTTATCGGCAAAATACTGCAGATATGGCTCATCGTAAATAGCCCATGTGCCATCAAAGTCATCATTTTTCCCATATTCGTCCATGCCGTAATAAGCATCAAAACCGATAGTATTTGAAAAGCCCTTAAACCCTAAAGTCGTGTTGGGTGCTCCATGGAAAAATGCCGTTGTATAGCCTTCATTCTTGAGCATTTCGGGCAGACCCTGGAGTGTATTGTTGGAATAGAAATAGTAACAATACGGATCTATATACCTGGGTATTCCTGCAAAAGCCGCCGGCATGCAATCTACTGAACGAATGCCATTGGCAAAACCATATTGGAAACTATAGCTTTTGGCCAGCATTTCATCGAGGAAAGGAGTGTATCCCTGCTGATCTTTGTTGAAAAATCCAGTGTATTCCATCGAGAAGCTCTCCATGATGAAAACCACAACGTTCAATTTCTGCATCTCCCCACCCTTTGGACTGGTGTTCTTTATGGGGTTGAAGATACCGTCAAGCTGTTCTTTATTAAAGAATTTCGGGTCTTCATATCCTTTTTTGTGCAATGTGGTAATTAATGTGAATGGCGTATTCAGCACTATTGCAGCCTCTATCGGCTTGTTGCAGTAGATGTCGGCAGAGTCTTGCCTCAAAGGGTGCATTTTGATGCTCAAACCGCCTCGTATGGCAGTCAATGTTAGCAATAAGGCAATCAGGAAAACAGCAGTGTGCGACGTGTAATAGACTTTATTGGTTGGGAAATCATATTTCGGTCTGTCTTTTTTTATGGGGTTAAAATACAGGAAGACAAGTCCCAAAATCATCAAAATGCCGAAAATCCACACTTTCCAATATCCAGTGATGCTGTTCAGAAAGATTGTACCCAGATTGCTCTCTCCACCAAATTCAGAAAAGATCATCGAAGTGGTTCTTCTTCCACCAAATTCGAAGTAAACGATATCGGCAACGTTCACCGCAATGCCGAGGATGTTTATAATCAAGAATATTATCTTTACAATCCTTTGATACTTGACAGTATGCCGTATCTTTATGGGAAGGAACTGTAACAAAATGCACAGAATGTTCAGATAGCACAGGCCACTCAAATCAAACCTCATCCCCCCCAGTGAGATTGTCATCATCTCTTTGAACGTCAAGCCCGGGAACGTGCTGATGTTCATATAATAGAAAAACCAACGCGACAGCATGTAAATGACCATCAACATCAGGAAATTCACAGCCATGACAAAGCCGGGTTGTTTCTTTAATCGCTCAAACGGTATTTTCATTGCTCAAAAACTTTTTCAGCCTGCAAAATTAATGCAAACTGAGCGCAATACAAAATGAAATGTGATATTGAAGTTTAAGTAAGTTACTATTATCTTAAATGGTTCTCGAAACCAACTACTATCTTGCATTGAACTCTAGCAAAGCACAAAAGCGCACCTCAATAACGAAGTGCGCCTGAAGATGAAGCAGGTATTATTAAATGAAGTTAATAAGATCGGATAGATTCTCTTTCTTTAGAATCACGATAGACGTTGTTGACTTTATTGCCTCCAAAAGTGTAGGAGATGCGGAATTGCACTGAATGAGAGTGGATATTATTAAAAGAAGTGACGTTATAGTCCTTGTAGTTGGCTGTAGAGTTGGTGATGTTCCAACCGAATGGGTCGCTTACCGAGGCAATCAGCGTAAGCCGATTATCGAGTAGCATATAACGTAGTTCGCAACCTATAAGCGACATGGACTCATAATGCACCATTCTCTCATTATATGGGAAATAGTGGCTGAAGCGCACGTTGAAGATGAGATTACGTTGGCGATTGAGCATGAATGATGTGTTGAGTTCCAATTTTCCGCTCCAGTCACTTTGGTCAAGGTCTTTAAAATCGGCAATTTTAGACTTCGCATAGGTATTGAAAACCTCTCCACCAACATTCAAGCTCCAACAGTCAAACAGTGAGCGATTAAAAGAAGCATACAGACCAGTTTTGTTGTTATTAACACAATTTTCTGGGATTGATTGCTGGTTCCCGTCGGCATTGAAACGAGTTACATAACCTATTGAGCTGTGATTATATGAATTGTACAGCACAGCGTAGATACCCTTGAAATTATAGCTAAATTCAGCATTGTGCGCCATACTTGGTCTCAAATCGGGATTACCAGATACATAGTCGCTGGTAGTCGTATAATAGCGGAAGGGATTGAGGTCAGCAAAGTTGGGGCGACTAATACCCATTGAATAAGACAGAGAGAAACGTCCTGTGCTTTGATTGTTATAACTCAGGATCAACGATGGAAACAGATAGCCATAGTTGTTGTTATGCCGCTCGTTGCCGATATCTTGATTCCCTTTTACATCAGTGTACTCATATCGTAGACCGAGTTTACCGAAAAAAAAATCAGAAAAGTTCCTTTCTAAACTGACATAGACCGCAGCTGTATTTTCATCATAACTGAATCGGTTACTTTGCATCGGGTCACTTATCCATTTGTCTTCATCATATCGGTGCACATTAAGCCTTGTGTTGTTGCCTATGTTTGTTAACGCAAGTCCGGTTTCCAATTTGAATCCCTTGAAAGGCAAAATGGCGTCTAGTTTTGCTGAATTGATGCGATATTTATTATCTCCTTCGTTGGTGAGTATTGAATTTTTGTCCAACCATGTGGTTGTCACATTAGAAAATGACTTGCTTATACGATTGAAGAAGTTATACGTAAAACTGAGCATCTTGCCTTTATCATCCAACTGCCAATCGGCGAAAGCAGTCAATGTCAAGGCATTGTTGGGGCGTGATGGCGAATAGTTATAAGAATTGAACACCAAATCATTTTCAATTGTACAATCATTCAACTTGCTATTCAGCCTATTTGTATTGAAATTGACAATGGCCCCAGCACACAATCGATTGCTGAACTTATATTTAAACAGGCTATTTACACCGAATGTCCTGTTTTTGAAATGGGTGGAGCGATTTGATATTTTTTCATGGTCAAAAAAAGTGTAAGTACGGTCAAGATCATTAATGCCTTTTATATCGCTCCAACTTGCATCGGTCGAGAGTTCCACTTTGCGTGTCGTATGCGACAAATTGCCTCCAAGCATATAATTGAAATCTTCTCTAATATTGCAATTGCCCCAAACATTGCCACGAGAACCCAACGACTCATTGCGGGTGGTTATGCTGATATATGCCACGTTGGCACTGGCGGCATATTTGGCAGGCGGCGTGGTGAGCAGTTCAATCTTCTCGATGCCCGATGCTTGCAGGTTTTTTAGTTGCATAGCGATGGCTTCGTCGCTCATCTCCAAGAGGCGACCGTCAACGATGTATCTCACCGATGACTTCCCTGCCACGGTCACCAGGTCGTTGACGACCGACACACGTGGAATGCGGTCGAGCACCTCTATGCCATTAAGTCCTTTGGCGAAAGAGTCATTTTTGGTGAGATAGACGATGCGGTCAGGCGACTGTTTGAGCACTGTTCGGTGTCCAACTACCACCACTTCGTTGAGTTCGAGCACTTTATCCCAATAGTCAGCAATGGAATCGACAGCGATTGAGTCATTCAACTCCTGTCCATATAGAGACGAGGGCAGCATAGCCATCAATATGATGGCTTGTAGAAATTTGTTCATAATTTATTCTTGATTAGTTATTTAAATGCCTTTTCCTTGCCTTGTATAAAGAAGAATCCTCCACCATGCCGGTCGCGTTGCAAACCAATGTAGATGGTCTCTCCGTTATTGATGATTTGAAGCGAGGTATATTGCTCGTCATCGCCCTGATGGTCTGAATAGTCTGATGCTCTTGGTACATCTTTAGCGATAGCGTCGACAATCTTCTTTATTATGTCGGGATTATTCTTGACAGTAATCCCACGATAATAGTTTCCATTATTCTTGTAAATGGAAATGGTGACACTCTTATTATTGTTGAATCTGCCGTCAAACAGGCTCTCGACATTCAGCTTTGGTGGATTAGCAAAAACTGCAATGGCAATCACTATGCTCAATATGATTAAAACTAGACGTTTCATTTCGATTGATTTATATGGTTTATAAATTGTTCTACTTTTGCTTCTTCGGTGGCTTTCTGTTCGTAGACCACTTGCAGAAAATGCCGCATCTTAACAACATCAGCCTCAGCGATTTCATGGGCAACTTTATCGCTTGCTCTTTCACCTGAGACATAGACTATACAGTCATCATTCACAACATTGAAGTTTATTTGGCGAAAAACTGCGAAAGTTCCCAATAAAATTGTTACACTTGCTGTAAGTCGCATTACCCATACCCAAACAGGTTTTCGTAGCGCCTTGGCTTTAGCCAAATTAACCGAACGTGAAACTGCCATCAGTTCTCTGGTTTCCTCAATCATAGTTGAGTCAAATTCGCAGTATGTTAGAACATATTCTAATTCCATTTCTTCAAGTATGGAGAGCTGGCAATTCTGATATAGTTGGCATAGCCTTTCGGTTTCATCAAGTGAGAAATTATTATTGAAATATTTCATTGGTCCAACTTTTTTAATGTTTCACGAATCTTTTTACGAATACGGCTCATGTTCATTCTCACCGCCTCGACCGACATTGAAAGTTTGTTTGCAATCTGCTCATAGTCAAAGCCATCATGAGTGACCAAAGTGAATATTTGCCGCTGTAGTGGAGTTAATTGCTGTTGTAACAGTTGTTCAAGCCGCTCAATATCTTCTGTTACCATGCTGTACTGTGGCACATCATTCGAATTGATCGAATCAATCGGGATTGTCCTTGCTTTTCTCAACCGGTCAATACAGATGTTCCTTAGCACAACCACAAGTTTGTTCATCGCTTCTGACGTTGATTCAACATCACTCTTGTCGCTCAACTTGAGCCAAGTGTCTTGAAGTACATCCTGTGCATCCTCATCACTTTGCAAATAACGCAATGCGATGCGGTGCAGTTTATTGCGCAAGTCAAGAAACGTGGATGTCATCATGTCGAGTTCCATGTCAGTTTATTATAGAGACGTTTGAGACAGCAAAACGTAACAGTAAAGAATAAAAAATTGCCCACCAACGAACTTGGTGGGCAATTAATGGTTTTCCTGAACCTCAATTATAAAATTGGAGTGAATTCAAAAAGGTTACATATAGGAGGAGTCCAACTTGTCGGTTGGAGGAACTTCGAAACGTTTGCCGGTAGATTTGTGTATGCGACGACGTGCCTTAGGAGTCATGCCTGGGCGGGAGAGCACTGGTCTGAATCCACTGGAGTTGCGTTTGTAGATGCCTTTTTCTTCCTGACGGATGACCCCATCGTTGTATTTCACAATCATGTGCCATGCCATCTGCCGCCATCGCGCAACCATCTGCTTGCCTACTTGGTCGCTATAGTCGCTCAAGTAATTTATTGCGCTGTCGCGCTCAACATTCAATAGTTGAAGTGCACTCTTCTCCACCTCGTTCTGATGAGCGAAGTAGCTTGCCTGCAGCGAATCGCGCACTTGCTGGAGTTCGGGATAGAGCAGACTCCATCGCGGATAAACCATGTTGCTCACCCAGTTGCATACCCAATAGGCACTTTCCTCACTGAAGTGGAATGCATCGGCTTCAGGCGTGTTATAGCATTGCGGCACACGATTGGCGCAGCAATATACCGGTGTATAGGCCACCATTCCGCTGTCGTCGTTACCCCACCAGATCACACCACCCACTTCGCGCGGCATGAAACTGCGCAGCTGGCATACCCAGGTGAAGGCGGTGTGTGTAGTAGCCACCGACCGTTCATTGAACAAGGTAGTCCCATTATCGTCATATCGCAAAGGCTGTGGCCGGAATGGGCTGTCGTACAGACCTGCCCCCGCATCGTTGTCGTCCATACCCAATGGTGTGCCCTCGAAGCGGTCGCGCAGGCACTCTATCACGGTGTTAACGCTGAGCGGCTTGTCTGGAATAATCCACATTGGCAGAGGCTCCACCTCGCGCATAGGCTTCTTCCCCTCGACGTAAGGCAGATAACGGTCCATGCCCGATGTCAGACGACGATAGATGGCCCACACGCGTGAATCGCCCAAGCGCCGACCGCCGAAAGTGGGAGGATTGTAGGCATCACAAAAACTGAACTCAGCATCTGGGCCTTTGAAATAGCCGCGCTTTCGCGCAAAACTGATGCAATTGCTCGATATCATCACATTGGCAGTGTCGGAAATGTCCACACAGCGTATGCGGCTCTGATTAGAATGTGCCATGACAGCATTGTCGGGCACTCTCACTGCTATCCATACCACGTTCTTGCTTTTTGGTCCACATCCCGACATCTCGAGAACCCAAGCCTCGTTGGGATCACACACCGTGAAGGATTCTCCCGAACTGCAGAAGCCATATTTATCGGCAAGGTCAGTCATTACGGCGATAGCCTCACGTGCCGTACGCGCCCGTTGCAGACCCAGATCCATAAGCGAGCCATAGTCGATGATGCCAGAATTGTCAATCAGTTCGTCGCGTCCTTCAAATGTAGTCTCGCTGATAGCTACCTGCCACTCGTTGATATTGCCTGTGACCAGATAGGTCACTGGAGCCTCTGGTATTTTCCCGTGATAGACGCGTGTGTCACGGTCATATATACTGCGCATGGAACCGGCTGGGTGCGTGCCGGCCTCGTAGCGATACATCTTGTGCATTGCCCCCCATGAATCGATGTTGTAGGTACACATCACCGAACCATCGACGCTTGCCTTTTTCCCGACGAGAATACTCGTACATGCGTCAACCTGTGGCAGATTCAATGCTACTAATGCCAACAAAAGCAATAATTTCCTCATTATTCTCATGTTTTTGTTTTTCCACGACAAAGGTAGTACTTTTCCACGACATCGCCACACATCGACCCAGCCGAGAGCAATGAATTTGCCCCCGGCTGAATGAATTGAAGTTGTTGACTATGTTATCGAATTAAAAGACGTGTCAATATCCCATGCGGGATGTATCTACCTCTTTTCGCTTTTTCTCCTTGTAGCTGCCGATGCGATAGACAACGGTAAGTGAGGCACTGGCATAATTCATCCAGAGGCGTAAATCATAGTCTTGATTTCCTTGTTTTGAACATGTGGTGATATGATTGTTGAGAATATTGTTTCCCTTTGCTATCACACTCCACTTACCATTATCGGAAGTCCAACGCAGAGAGGCATTCAAACTGAATAATAGGTCGATGTCATACACACCTTGAATGGCCTTTGACTGAAAGAAAGGGTTGAGAATGAATTGCATGTTATGCCGTTGAGAGAGTTTGACCACAGCCGTACCTCGCACGATGACCGAGAAGTGCTTACGATTGAAAGGCAAATCGAAGAAGTTACTACTCTTATCGTGGCGGTAAAGACCTGTCGCGCTCACATTGCCATTCAGCCAGTTACCTATATTGAATTGCGCCGAAGCCGACAATCCATAGCAGTTGGAGTAATCAAAGTTCGTTTCCTTCATAACGACTGCCATGCGGTCATTAGGTTGATATGGCAACTGCACGAAATAGTCGGGTTCAAACATCGCAAAAGCAGTAAACATGTATTTGCGGTTGAGCTGCCACATGAGATTTAAGTCGTAATGTGACATGGGTTTCAGGTCGGGATTGCCCCAAATCTCACTGTATACCGATGAATAGTAAATGCTGCTCATGGTGCTCCAATAGGAAGGGTATATGGCGTTGCTGCCGAAAGAGAGGTTGAGCATATTCTTGTCGTTGACATTCCACATGGCATTGAATTGTGGATAGATGCGCCACTCATTCCACTTTGTCGCGTGATATTGCTCCGCCGTTAATGAGGCTTCAAGGCTCAGAGCTTCACCAACTTGCTTACTGAAACCGGAGTAGACGTTGAGGATGCGTTCATCATAATCAACGTGTGAAGTGGCATCGGCAATTGGCTGGCGGTTCTCGTCGAGCGTTGTTTGGTAGCTGTTATTGTTAGTGAACTGTGCCTTGCTTCCATAGAATATTACCCAGCCGTTTCTTAACGTATGAGTTTGGTCGGCATAAATTAGCCATTTGCTCACTTTCTGCCGGCTATCAACCGAGAGGTTCCGGTTGCTGTCATACATATATCCTTCGAGATTCTGAGTGCGTGGGTTCTGATAGTTTGTATAAGATGCACCCAACTGCAACCCAAATGGAAGGCTATAGCTGGCATCCACATTGTGCATATAGTCGTGCTCTGTGGAGTGCTGGGTAGAGTTGGCGGTGCCAATAGTGGTGTTTGTTGACTTGGTACCGTTCCATTCCCCGGTATAGGTTATTCCCAAGTTATGATTTTCGGCAAATGCGTAGTCCATGCCAATGTGATATTGGTGATTGACACCGTCACTGCGTTGGGTGGTCTTGTCGCTATAAGGTATGCGCTGGTCACCGAGCGGATGATTGGCTTCATGCTCCGCTTGACCATAGCCTGTGCCGCCGGTAAGGTCGTATGACGCGTCAATACTCAGCTTGTCATGGTTATAGATAAAACTGGCACCCGCACTGCCACTTGTGTATTTGTGCTGCTTTATGCCCGCATTCAACTGACCTGAGAACTGATTGGTGCCAGTAAAGTCCTTGGTTACGATATTAATCGCCATTCCCCGAATATGATATTTTGGCGGTGTCGAAGGCATCAACTCGGCTTTTGCCAGCATATCTGCTGGCATTTGTTTCAACCGCTCTGCCACTTGTTCGGCAGTGAGTGTGGTAGGTTTGCCGTTGATGATAAGGGTCACCGGATGACCGGAGAACGAGATTTTCCCGTTTAACTCCGCAACGCCGGGGATGCTGCGAGTAATTGCGTCGTAGGCGTTGTCGGCAGGTATGACTTGCAGCAACATAGGCATGTTGTAGATGATGTGGCCGTTCTCAGCGCTTGTAAATATGCGTTCCCCTTTCACGGTCACTTCGCCGAGTTGGGTGGCTTCGATTTCCAGTTGAATGGTGCCTACGTTTTCGCGCGAGCAAAGTTTATAAACGGGTTTGTAGCCTATGTAGCTGAACTTGGCGATGACTCGCTGTTGGTCAAGCGGAATGACAAACACACCGCTGGCGTTGGTAACTCCGCCAGTGATGTATGAGGAATCAGATGGATTGAGCAACCGCACGTCGGCAAACTCCAATGGCAGGCCATTCTCGTCAATAATCTTGCCCGTGAGGTGTCGGTCGCTCTTGTGAGTACACTCCACATATATTTCGTCGCCGTTTTGAGTCATGCGGATGGGATAGAAGCCGATGAGCTGCTTGATGGCCTCGGGCACCGACTTATTGCGCATCGAGGTCGTCACCTTAAAGTCCTCCAGCTCGTTATAAATGAAGATTATCCTGTGTTTGCCCGTCTGCTGCTGCACATACTTCAGCGCGTCGCTCATCGACACATTGTTGAAGCTGTGGCTGATACGTTGAGCGGTTGCTGTGTTCGCAACAGCAAATAACAACAGTATGATGATTATAAGTCGTTTCATTGATTATAGTCTTATTTAATGAATTCAGTTCAGGAAAGACATTGCTATAGGCGGCTCTTCTCGTCGTTGCCGGCACCTGTACCTTTGTACTTGCTCTTGGTAGAGTTGAAGTTGTAGGTGATGGTGAGGCCGATGGTACGGTCGTAGTTGTAGCAGTCTTTGTTGAGATTGGCTCCCGTGCCATACATGGTCCAACGTTCCTGACTAGTTTTGAAAATATCGTTGGCATAGAGGTTCAGCCGAAGTGCTTTATTGAAGAACGACTTATTGATTCTCACCCCAACTGTCCAGTAACGCCTGACGTGCAGGAATTCATCATCTGCATCACTACAGATGCGGACATTCAACATCGCTGTCCAAGAGCGCCCCAAGTCAAAGGTATTCTTCAGGTCAACCCTCCATAGTGGCCTATGATGCTTCAAACTAGACCCATATCGTTCAGCATCAAAGAATAATTTGTTGTAGGCCAGCATCCATGATGGACGATAGAAACCGAATTTGGGTGATGCAACGATTGATGCCGAAAGGCGTTGGTGGTTGTCAAAGTTGCGGTTGCACAACAGCACATACCGTTGCTGATTGTCAAGTACAACAGCCCAAGCCATTGTGTTCACTCCATAGGTATATCTCACTTGCACGCTCAGCCATGAATAAATGGCCGAAAGTTCCAAGTTGTGATTCAACTGAGGACGCAACAACGGGTTTCCGCCTTCGTAGGTGTAGCGGTTGTCGTATTGGATAAAGTTGCGCAGCATCCAGTAGGTGGGACGATGAATGCGACGGCTATAGTTGAATTGGCAGTTCCATTTGCCATTTTTCCATGCGATAGAAGCGTTGGGGAACCAGTCATTGTAGTTGCGGCTGGCATCATCATCGAGCACTCCCGATGAATAATAGTGACTGACGATGTGTTCAAAGCGCAATCCCGCGCCAATCGTGAAATTCTTGAACGAAAAATTATATTCGGCAAAAGCCGCCAGGTTACTCTCATGGATACGGGTATCGGATGATTGGTGGGTTTGGTCATCGTTACAGTACTCGCCATCGGTACGGGTATAGGTCATTTCTGAGCCGATGCTTAGCGTTCCTTTCCACAAGGAGTGGCTTGCGATGAGTTTGCCTGCGGTCATCTGATTGCTCTGCCAGCTTTGGGTAAGTACGTCGTGGCAATCGAGTTCATCGCTGGACTCAGTACGTGCATCTATATTATGGTCTTTGCCGTGATACCAGGTGCCGTTGAAGTCGATTGAGAAGTTGCCCACTTGGCCAACATAGTACACATTGACATCATGTAACGGGTTTTGTTTACGGTTGACAAGAGCATCTTGCGTGATATAACCCTCAAGATTGCCATTATGCCATATCTGCTGAACACCGATTACTGATCCATCTTTGATGTTGACACCGCTCAATGTATATGATGCGCCAAGAGAATGACGCTCGCCAATGTCATAATTGATGCCAAATTTCTCATAATGGGCTCTGCTGCGCATTTTGGTGTCACCAATCTGGTTGATACGAATCGTGCCGTCATCAAAAAACAATTCGTTACTGATATTGTTGTCTTCACCCATCCAAGAGCTTCGCCAGTAGCCTTCAGCAAAAAGTTCCAGGCCATGAGTGCGGTATTTCACATCAATGTCTTCATATCCTCCCCACTCGTGATTATTTCTAATATTGGTTGTCGTGCTGACACTGAATCCATCACCTTGAGGCTTAATGGTATGGATGCGGATAACCGAAGATACATTTTTTTGATACCTTGCGCCTGGACTTGTGATGATGTCAATGGATTTGATGTCACTTGATTTAAGCCGCTGCAATTCGTTATTGTTTTGAATGAGACGGTTATTGATATAAATGAGAGGTGTTCCACAACCAAAAACATTCACACCACCATCCCCTTTGACATTGACACGTGGCAGTTGCCCCAATACATCTACACAAGTGCCCATGTCACTGAGTAATGTGCCTGAGACATTCACCGTCATGCCGCCAGTCGTCATCTTGTATTGGGGGCGCGCCCCTTTCACTGTCACTTCGCCGAGCTGGGTTGTTTCAATCTGCAGTTGGATGGTGCCCACGTTCTCGCGTGAGCAGAGTTTGTAAACGGGTTTGTAGCCAATATAGCTGAAGCGGGCAATTACTCGCTGCAGGTCGAGCGGGATGACAAACACACCGCTGGCGTTGGTGATGCCGCCCGTAATGTATGATGAATCAGATGGATTGAGCAACCGCACGTCGGCAAACTCCAATGGCAGGCCATTCTCGTCAATAATCTTGCCCGTGAGGTGTCGGTCGCTCTTATGCGTGCACTCCACATAGATTTCATCGCCGTTTTGAGTCATTCGGATGGGATAGAAGCCTATTAGTTGCTTGATGGCTTCGGGCACCGACTTGCTGCGAACCGAGGTTGTCACTTTGAAGTCCTCCAGTTCGTTATATATAAAGATTATCTTGTGTTTGCTTGTTTGTTGCTGCACATATTTCAGCGCATCACTCATCGACACGTTATTGAAGTTGTGCGTGATGCGTTGCGCCATAGCCACATTTGCAAGAGCGCACAGCAATAGTGTAATGGTCAATAGTCGTCTCATTGCTTGCCCCCCTGTGATGATGGTTCAACAATCAGTTTATTCCCCTCGAGGTGAATGTTGAACGTCTCGAAGTGTGACAACATCTCAACAACTTTGTCAAGTGGATACTCAGGCTCCCACTGGTAGTAAAGGCGCAGTGAGCGCACGTCCTCGGAGCGGTATTCCACATCCACGTGATAGTATGCCGAAAGTTCATTTAGCATCTGCTCCAGCGGCACGTTGTCATAAAGATGAGGTTCTACTTTGACTGGCACTTCCTCAACTTGTTCTTCTTCGGTCAAGACTTCTTCGATCTTGGTTTCTTGCTCTTTGGTTGTAGTTTTCTTCTCCACGTGGGTCGTTTCCTTTGGAGCCAAAAACTTTTCTACACCGAAGAATCCAGTGCGAACAGCTGCATAGGTGAACCCAAACAACGCTATCATGATTGCGGCAGCGGCAGCAATCTTGCGCCATAGAGGAATCATTGTTGCAGTTAGGTGCTTGTGGTGTGCCAAGCGTTGCCACTCAGCATCAATCTCATCGTCGGTCACTTGGGTTGCTTGTGTGGCGCTCTTTGTCTTTGCCATTAGCGTATAAAGCTCGCGGCACTCATCATCGGCAAGGATGTCACGCCATTGTGCCTCGCTGTATTGCTCGGGATGTTCCAGCATCTGGAACAGTAAATCGGTCTTGTTCATTGCTCTGCGGATTTTAATGTTTGACGTAATTGGTCAAGAGCGTTACGCATGTGCTTGTAGATGGTGGTTTCGCTCACGCCCAGTCGCTCGGCGATTTCGCGGAATGGCAAGCCTTCGTAGAAATGCAGGCGAATTATCTCTTGACAGATGGGTGGAAACAAATCATTTATGCCCGCCCTGAGTACTTCTATTTCGCGCTCAAGTTCTTCGAGTGACGTTTGTTCCAACTCATCTGCAAGTAACAAGTATTGATGTACTTGTTCATGAATTTTGCGATTGCGAATCACATTCAGGCACTGGTTGCGCACGCTTAATAATAGGTAGGACTGAGCGGTGTCTTCTCGCAACTCCACTTGTTCAACAAGCAGCCGGGCAAAGACATCGTGCACAATATCTTTGCTCTCGTCATCGTCGTGCAGCAGTATGCTGGCCAGCCTATACATCGCACGATAATGCAGCTTGAAAAGTCGCTCAATTTGTCGTTCTTTTTGTGTCATACACTATATATACACACAGAAACCGATTTACTAAACCCCAAAAGAAAACTTTTTTGGCAAAAGTAGTCAAAAATGTCACTATAAAAACCAGCCAAGGACAGTATTTCCTTCAGGTTAATATTGATATCTGCTATAAGAATAAAAGAATAAGCCCACCGATGGTGGGCTTATTTCATCTGAATTGTTCATTCAGTTTATCCTCCATGGAATGAGATGACATACCAACCATCAATGAACTCGTCGCTTTCTATGAGAGAAAGTCCAATCCATTCCGAAACATCTGTGCTATCATAATGACTTGATTCTCTTGCACAAGACATAAATGCATCGTGGTCGGCTTTTTCCTTGAAATATAGTTTTGTCCCATTATCGGTCATGAGAACCACTTCGATGGCATAAGCATGAGGCCCCTCGGAAGTCAAAGTAACGCTCCAATCTTCAGATAATTTAGCCTCCACGTTTCTGCCATAGACGAAATAATAGAACGCTCCACACTCTTCGTCGTCTTCGGTCTCTGAGACAAGTTGGGACAGCCCTATCTCCACAAGATTATCACAATCCCAATGAGCATCCGTTGCAATCATGTCAACAAGTTTCTCAAATGGTATGGCCCCACATGACTTTTGGGAACATTGTGCTGCTACGCTAATAGATACTGAAGCTATTAAAGCAATTAAAATGGATAGAGTAAGCCGTTTCATCGTATTTACTTTTGAGGTTATATGCCCTGCAAAGTTACAATATTTTTTACAACGGCAATAAACAATACCTGATTTTTCTATACAATCGGATTATTAACGCCTCAAAGCTAACTGACTCAATTCACTTTTTCGCGAAAAGAGTATGCTATTATCGCATATTATTATTAAATTTGCCCCGCTATTAACCTTTCTCTTGCCAATAGCAGATTATATAAGTGAATAATCATATGACTGAAAATAAGTTCAAGTTGCTTGCCGGGCCATGTGTCATTGAATCGGAAGACAATGTGCTTTTTCTTGCCGAAGCATTAAAGCAAATCACTGATAAGTTTGACATTGACTTCTATTTCAAGGCATCGTGGGACAAAGCAAACCGAACCAAAGCCACCAACTATAGAGGGCCAGGTCTGGAAGAAGGGCTTCGCATCCTCGAGAAGGCGAAAACCGATGTCGGAGTCAAAATCGTCACCGACATCCACGAACCGAGCCAAGCCAAACCAGTGTCGGAAGTAGCCGACATTATCCAGACGCCGGCATTCCTATGCCGACAGACCGACCTGCTGAAAGCCGCCGCCGAAACAGGAAAGATTGTAAACATCAAGAAGGGGCAGTTTTCCAGCCCTGAAGAGATGAACAATGTTGTCAGCAAGATGGAATACTTCGGCTGCAAGAATTTCATGCTGTGCGAACGTGGAAACTGCTTTGGATACAATACCCTCGTCGTGGACATGACTGGACTGGTAAGGCTGGCCAAGCTGGGCTACCCCGTGCTTTTCGATGCCACCCACAGCGTTCAGATAAGCGGTGGCGGTTTCAACTACGGCAACAGCGGGAAAAGTGAATATGTACCATATCTGGCAAAGGCAGCCGTTGCGACAGGAGTGCTCTCGGGCTTGTTCATGGAAGTTCACAATGACCCATCGGTGGCATTGTGTGACGGGAGCTGCATGCTACGTCTTGATGAACTGGAGAAACTGTTAAACCAGATAATGAGAATCAGAGAAATCGCTTCGGAATAATGCTTATACTGAAGAGAATAGTTCACAGCACGATTTGGGGTGGTCCTAAAATCAGCCAGCTTGCAGGAGTCGAGGGAAACAGCATCGGCCACCTGTATTCTGTCTATTGCCGCAAAGGCATTTCCAATGAAATCCTTAACGGCGAATGGAAAGGACGCTTCCTAAACGATGTGTTTCCTCTTTTCAGAAACAAATTCAATCTCTCACAATACGAGTATTTTCCACTGACGCTTGCACTTACCGAGGCTAATGAGAACCTCAGCATTCAAGTTCACCCCGATGACAAAGCTGCGAGTGAAATGGAGAACAAGGCTCGTGGAAAGAGAGAGTCGTGGTATTTCATCGACGCCCCTACTTCGGGCAGTATCATCAATGGCTGCACCTGCCACGACAAAAAACAGGAGCAGCAGATGATCGAACAGAAACAATTCATGGAAATGGCCGACACGCTGGCAGTAAAGGAGGGCGACTATGTCTTCGTTGAGCCCGGCACCCTTCATGCCATCACTGCCGGCAGCCTGGTATTTGAGATTGAAGAGGGTGCCGACTTCACTTATCGCTTCTATGACTACGACCGCACCGATACCCAGGGCAACAAGCGCGAGCTCCACATTGAAAAAGCTACTCAGGCTTTAGACATTCACTTGAAATCCAGCGTAAAGTCATACAACGGAGAGGAAATAAAAGAAAAGACCTATAGCACAAAGCTAATAAACAACACTATAACATATACCAACGAAAGCGGCACTCTGGAATGCTTCACGCTCGTGAAAGGTGCGCTGCACTGCGACGGCATGCCGGTGCCCCCCGGCTCCACAATCCTGCTATGGCCCAATGAGATGCTGGACACAAGACAAATAGAGCTTGCTTTCGTTTCAAAAATCAGGGAGGACGACCTATGATATACTCACCATCACTGATGTGTTCCAACTGCGACAGTCTTAGGGACGAAGTACTGGCACTGGAAGCTGCCGGCGCCAACCGCCTGCACATTGACGTAATGGACGGACAATACGTGCCTAATTTTGCGTTAGGACTTGGCGATGTGAAGTCGATATGCCGCAACACATCTCTCGTCACCGAGCTTCACATGATGATAATGGAGCCAGGGAGATATGTGAAGATGTTTGCCGATGCCGGCGTGGACATTATCTACATTCACCCAGATTCAGCCAGCAAACCCATGGCAGTAATCGACAAGATAAGGGAAACCGGCAAAAGCCCCGGTATCGTCATAAATCCCGAAACATCCATCGAAAGCCTGCAGAAGTATTACGACTTAGTTGACAATATTCTCGTGATGGGTGTGAAGCCCGGCAATGCCGGACACATCTACCTGTCGCACGTTAATCAGAAACTGGAAAAACTCATCGAACTTCGTGCAAATGCCAGCTGGAAAATAATCCTCGACGGTGCGTGCACTCTCGACCGCATGAAACGATGGAGCAAGAATGGTGTTGACGGCTTCGTACTGGGCACTTCATCGCTGTTCGGCCACCATAATTCCTACAAAGAAATCATCGACAATATTAAACGCCATTGCGGAGAATAACACTATGGGAAGCAGAATCAAACTATTGGTAATGGACGTTGACGGCACTCTCACCGATGGCAAAATCAACATGGGTCAGGAAGGCGAGCTGTTCAAGGCGTTCAACATCAAGGACGGCTATGCCATCAACGAGATGTTGCCACAATACGGCATTATCCCGGCTATAATTACCGGCAGGACTTCAACGATTGTTGAAAACCGCGCCCGCGAGCTGCATATCACCGAACTCTATCAGGGAAAGCATGACAAACTCGACACCCTGAAAGAAATAATGAAGAAGCATGAATGCACAAAGGAAAACGTGGCTTACATAGGCGATGACATCCTCGACATCGTGTGCATGAACGAGTGTGGCCTGGTGGGCTGCCCTGCCGATGCCTGTCAACAAGTAAAAAACATCGCGCAATACATCTGTGCCAGCAAGGGCGGCGAAGGTGCCGTACGCGAATTCATTGAATTCATCATCAACTACAATCAGTAACACTGACTTATCCATAAAAATCAGCAATTAAATACGCCAACCGTTTTATACAAACGATTGGCGAATTATATTTATATTGGATTTCAGCTTAATAACCTAAATCAGCAATAAGCCGAAAATTCATCATCATTGAGGATTTTGTATCATTTGAATCCACTCATCGCAATTATCAACAGAATTTTCGTCACCCATTTGCAATGCAATCCTTCGACACAGTTTCAAGTACTTGACCGCACTGTCTGGCTCAGAATAACAAAGCAGCTTATACCGACCCAATGCCATTGCTGATTCTTTCATGAGACTAAGCAGATAGGCATCTGTGATTTCATCAAGAGGCCGCGAAGCTCCAATATCCAATATCTTCTTACAAGCCATGTTTGCACGGCTAATATGATCGTTGTTTGACGGAAAGAAGAAATAGAGCGAATCAAAGCTCTCATCACCGTAATTGTTACAGTTGATTTCAACTTGTTTGTTTCCCATTTTTATACCTAATGCGTTGCGACGCGAGTTGTATATAGAAGAGTCTACAGGGAGCATCAGGCCATAAGTGCGGGAAATCTCATAGAATGCAGGAATATAACTATATGCTCGCGCGACAGAATCCATCAGCCGCATTCCTGCAATCACAGTATCGGGATCGGTGCTAGACGCCATTCGTTGCGCTTGCTGAAACAATGCTTCCACATCAACCGGGTCGGTAAGTGGCACTTGCTTTTTCATATGGTAAGCAGCTAAAATGGCACCGACAGCAATTGCACAAGCGGCAACGACAGCAGTAACGGTCCAGCGATGTGTGCGCCACCAGCTTACAGGGTATGAGTGAAGTCGAGCTGCTTCGACAAGTTGTGCGGCCGTAGGACGCTGATTTGGATTCTTATCAAGACAGTCGGTGATGAGACGTTTAATAGAGGTGGGCACATTGCGTCCCAAGAAGTTGAGCTGAACAGGACCATCGGGCTGATTCCTTCCGCCTCCCTCACCGAATGGCACTTGCCCCGTAATCAGTTCGAACAACGTAACACCGAAAGCATAAATGTCGCTGGCGGCAAGAGGAGTCTCATCGATAAACCTTTCAGGGGCCATGTAAGCCTGTGTGCCTTTGACATCATACTGAAGATGCTTTTCTCGCGTCACGCTGATACCGAAATCGGTAATAGCATAGTTGCCGTTATCGTCAATCAGGACGTTGCCTGGCTTGATATCCTGATGAACGATTGGAGGATTCATGCCGTGAAGATAAGCCAATCCCGCAGCCACGTCACCGACATATTTCCAAATATCGGCTTCTCTAGTAAGCCTTCCTGCAAATTGTTCGGATGACCCCCTGCTGCAATAAGGCATGACCAGATAAGGGTTCTCTCCCCAGATGGAGAAGTGCGTTGGCTGCAACAAATTGCTATGATGATAGTTATAGACTATCTTGAATTCATCGCGAAAGCGCTGTTCGCCTTCTATGTCCAGGGCATTCTGAGGCCTATAAATCTTAATGGCCACCTTCATGGCTGTATTCTCATCAGGATGAGACTCGACAAGAGCATCATTGATTTCAATTGAGTCATCAATGGTATTCAGGTCAATAGCCAGCCACACGTCGGCAGTACCGCCTGCATTGCTCAAAAGTCGCAACAGGCGATAGTGTCCATCAAAAATATCACCATTCTTGAGTGAAGTAATCATGATTTACCAAAGATCTTTAAATTTCTTAGTCTTCCCTTGCTGAGTTTTTTCTTGCGGAGTCTTTTGAACAACGACTCGTTGTTTCACCGGGGGTTTATAACTTGCTTTATAGGGAGTGATTGTCAGCACCTGAGAACGTGCTGTCTGTCCATTGCCGAGGGTTACCGAAGCATTTACCTTGCCTCCTTGCTTGGCATCTACTGTGAGCTGCAGCCTTGCGTTTGTACCTGCCGGCAACGTCTTTGACGTGGTACCGATGGTACCCTGTGAGTTGCTGAGGGAGAACGTAGCTTTTAACGGTGCATTGCCAGCAGGATTATTGACATTTACCCAGATTGTCTGTTTCTGCTGAGGTGTGGTGCTTTCCTGATAAAAACTACCCACTGAAGCCTTTTTGACTTCAACAAAGCTCACCACCTTGCTCTCCTCCCAAAGCAGCAGTCCGTAGTCGGCATAAACCTGCCACGTCAGTTCGCAATCATCAAGGCTTGACAAAGTCCCTGCATCGGGTTTCCAAGAGAAGTTACACACGCCATTCTTAAATTCCTGTGTCGTTGCATCTACAGGTTCATTGTCCCCACCAATAACCATTACTCGCAGTTTGCTTGCATCAAGACTGGCCGGATAGTTGAAAGATGCCTTGAATGTGCCTTTACCGTCCCTACGCATCAACGAATCGGCTGAAATTGTGGTGAAGTCACCGTCGATCTTGCGCAGCAATCCTTGCAGCACATGATCTTCACTATCGCGTTGCTTAACCACTACATAGTCACCATCAAAATTCTCGGGATTCTCATTTAAAAACTGCACAGGAACAATCATTTTGCCTTCGCATGTGTATCCGATGAGATTGTTCTCGGCTGTGTAGATATTGATATTTCCGTTATTAGGTTGTACGTTTGAATTGCTTTTTTCAGGATGCTCGTCAATTTCTTTCGAGCGAAGGTAGTTTTCTGAATAGAAAAAGGCTTCCGCTTCCAAGTTTTCAGATACGGCGTGTGATGGAGTCAAGTCGTCACCGGTAACGCTTATTTTTTTCCATTTATGTTTCTGCCTGATGAAAGTGATGCCGTCCTTGACCTGACGTCCTTCATCAATTTTTCCGCCTTTTACTTTCAACGTTTTTTTCGTCTTGTCCCAATCGGTGTTGATGTACATCCATTCATCTTTTTCGTTCTTGACAAATGCCCACCCATTACGGAACGGTTTGCCATCCCGGAACTGGCATTTCACAACCAGATTGCCTTTTAAGTCAAGATACCCTATCCTATTTGCACTGTTCCACACACTAACGAGATCTCCATCGGCGAAATACTGCCCATATCGGAACAAACCTTTCGGCACTTCAACAAAATGATGTTGCCTGTCAATCAACCCTAAGAATTCGGTAGATTGGCTGTCATAAATGCCAATGATATTGTCTCCGAAATATGGTGCCACGAAAATATTATCGTACTTAAACAATACTTTCCCTTTTAAATCATTTGCCTGCGGATCAAAAATTCCACCTACACAATCATCGTGATATATGTATTGATAAAGCCCTGTCGAATAAAGATTCTCTATTTGCATGTCTTCTGGTGGGATGACCCATTCCACGGTGTAGGCCAATACCGAGGATGTGTGACACAGCATCAAGAACAATGCTGTTGTACAAATATAGATTTGTTTTGTTTTCATAGGAAAAGAAATAATAAAATGATGAATAAAAATATATATGAGTCCACCTATATCAGTCCAAGTTTTTGTTTGATTGCAAATCGGCTTCGCTTTACCATAGCCTTGAATCTCATAGACACTGTAGCCTTAGGAGCATCATCACAGTCATCTATACAAGAGATGACTATCACACTAACGTTGTCGGGGGCGCCGGCATCAATTGCGGCATTGAGCAAGGCATCACGACAGGCTGCAGGGTCGGTATAGTGCTTGTATAGCATCAATTCAATCTCATTGTCGTAACAACAGCCGGAAAGTCCGTCACTACACATCATGAGCATATCGCCAGGGCTCAATGGCACGTCGGCGAAATCGGGATCAGCAGAACAATCGAGGTCTCCACAACCACGTATAATAATGTGATTGTCGGGATGGTGAAAAGCTTTATTACGTGAAATCTCGCCATTGTCGATGAGTTGCTGCACAAAGGAGTGGTCTTTAGTAACTTGCCGCAGACCCTGCCGTGGAGAGAAATGATAGCAACGACTGTCACCGCACCAAGCAACGTGTGCTTGTCCGAAAGCCATCCAGCAAATTGTGACGGTTGTGCCCATTCCACGTGTATCGGCATTTTCAATTGCAGACCTGAAAATTTCCTCATCGGCCATCATAATGATTTCTTTGATCCGCTTATGATATGCCTCGGCAGGCACCGATGAGTCGTCTGTTGCTGTCAATTCACGCTTGACAATGTCGATGACCATTGCTGAAGCAACTTCTCCAGCGTTTTGTCCACCCAAGCCATCGGCAATAACAGCAACCGCCTCATTTGCCGTGCAGTAGTCGGAACTGTCCTGACAGTCACCTTGCAACCAGGCTTTAGTTGTCAAGTCGGTACACACCGCCACGGCATCTTCGTTATTGGTGCGGACTTTCCCCACATCGGTGATTGCCGAAATTTTCAGTTTCATAACAAATTGCGTGAAATGTATGACTACATCAATGTAAACATTTATTTCAGTTCAATTCTCTCTCCAACGCGAAGCGGTGCCTTGATGTCCTTGATACCATTTAGTTTTGCAAGCTTCTTGACTTTTATTCCAAACTTCTGAGAGATGCTGTACAGCGTTTCATCCTTGTGTACAAAGTAATAGTCGCGCGCTTCCTCGTAACAGTCTTTTTTCTTGTCTAGGAATACGATGCCGCCCACTGGAATGTCGGCTTCGCTCTCTACCTCGTTGAAACGCAGAATCTGATTCTTGTCCTTCAGTCCATAGTCACGACAGATGGTTCCCACCGTTTTTCCGGGCAGTTTCACGGCACATGGCACGCCATTAATCATGATGTCGTTGGGATAGTCCTTGATGGCATCCTCCAGTTCCCGTTCTTCATCACTTATCTGATCGTCGGCTAATGTGATGGAAGCCTCGTTCTCAAACTCGGGGATAGAGTCGGCTGTGGGATGATTGGCATCACCGGGTTTGTCAGGCACCCATCGCCTTACTTTCTTGACCACAACGCGCACGTTGGCTTTCAGTTTTTTGCCATGATTTATGTCGTAGAGGCGGAATGCCTCAATGATGCCGATAAGGCTTTCAGCATAGTCTGGTGCTGTGGCATAGCCGCTTTTCTTGATGCCGTATGCCCAGCTGCGGTAGTCATACTTGCTGAAACCATGCAGCCAACCATATCGTGACGATGAACGACTCAACAACCGGGCATGGTCTTCATACGATTCTGTGGCATTATGATATGCCTTGAACGTACTCAATCCCGGCTCGTCATCCTTAGCCTTGACCGACCCGGCCGGCCCTACACCCTTAATGCCAAAGTGGTTGTTGGAGCGTTGTGTAAGTCCGCTTTTGCCGCATCCACTCTCCAGGATGCCTTGCGCCAGTGTGATGGCAGCCGGCACACCATATTTCTGTTCACTCCACAATGCTGCAGCCTGATAATTTGCTATGTACATCTGCACATCTGAGGTGTAATTTGCTCGGCTGAACAGGACAGCAAATATATAAACAGTTATTAAGACAAAAACTTTTTTCATAATCATAATCCTATCTATATAATATAGGTCTTGATATTTTCAACGGCTCATTTGCTTGAAGCCCCAACACTTTGGCATTGGCATCCACCGCTACAGCGGCCAATTCTCCCATCTTGTGCAAAATGCTCTTCCCTATCATATCCATAAAGAACTTGGTAGGCGAGAATTCGAAACCGTCACAAATTAAGCCAAAGACAAGAGCGACTACCACCCCGATGAGTCCCGCTACTAAGGTTGCTGGTCCAGCAAGAACCCCCACAGCAACCAAGCCAGCCACCACCAGTGTGCCAAGAAGACCAGCAATCAGTTCATCGACGAACGCATATAGGTTTTTTTCGAACCGAGACCACCACAAGTTATCAACGGGTTCACCAGTGACCAAAAGGTAGGCTAAAATGCACAAATCACCTATAATATCTTTAAAATCCCAGATTTTCTTCAAAGGTCCTTTCACGAACTTTCCGCCCTTTCCGTTCATAAAGTTTTCCACCCGTTTTCCTATGTTGGCTTCTTTGAGCCATTTATCAAACCGCGCACCTATGGAATAGGCATTCTTAACATTTTGTCGGTACGGTTCTGAGTTCCACAATAATGTATTATTGGTTCCCATGGATTGAGGAAGACTGTCTCCTATATTCTGAATTTTTTTATTAGAGGTCAACCTATTAAAAGTGGCTTTCAACTTATTTGCTGTCGGCTCGGCCTGATCGCGGTACCACTTCAGAATCCTTTCGGCTTTCCAATCATTAAGGTCTCGCACCAATTGGAGTTCCTCCATCAAGCTCTCCACAAGTCCCTTAACTAAATCGCACATTTTGTCAAAAGGAGCGGGTATTATACTCGTATTTCCGTCATAAGTCATCGATGGCCCGGCTTCAATCATTCGCTTGTAGGCGGCTGGGTCGGCAGGTGTAGCAATAGGGACGGAACGCTTGAGAATTGGTTGCCCCATGCTGGCCACGGGCCGTTTGTCGTAAGCCTTCTTTACCTCAGTGAACAGAGCATCAGTAAGCACGGGCAATCCTTGTCCGTCGGTTGCCAAACTCATCTGCCTGTTCCAGTTCACGAACTTTTTAATAATGGCAGCCGTGCGCTTGCCATAGATGCCGTCTTCCTTCAAGCGTTCCCAGTTCAAACTGTGGCTTTCGCTGAGATTATTGAGCTGAAACTGCAGCTGTCGAACCCTTTCATCGGGTCTATTGTAATTGGAATACTTAATTTCCATCAGAATTCGATTAAGACATAATCAATTTAAGTCATATTCCCTTCAAGGTTCACTAAATTAACCACGACAGGGATAGTAAGGCAACTCTTTCGAGCAATGCGCTGCTGCAATAATGAGGCTAATGAAATTGCCATTGCCTGATCATAGTTCTTGCGGTCCTTAAACTCGATATCAATATAAAGGCCGCGCTGTAGTCCTTGTTCTCCTTCAGCCCCTTGGAGACTCATTTTGATAAATATTCTCTTAAACTCTTCGCGTCCGAAAAACGTCATTATTTCTTTTCGTAAGAAAGCGTCAATATCCATGCGCGTGAAAAGCCGGTCGGCTGTAAGCGTGTTATATCGAAGCAGTTCGTATCGCTGATCGGGAGTGGCTTTGTCCCGTCCGCCCATGCCACCGACTATAACCTCGGCTTCGCGTTCCAGGGCAGCATTGGCATTTCGCCGATTTTCCAAAGTCATTCCACGTCTCACGGCATTGCCTGCCTGCCCTTGTGTGGTGATGAATGACACGCGCACGGAACTGGAAGAACTGCTATTGGTGTCTTCAATGGCAATGTTCTTCATAGCGTAAGTACCGCTGTCGAACCGATAGCGCGCATTGTCACCTTTAACTGCTTTTCCCAAGGAAGTGATGGTCGAACGCAACGTGCGTATTATCTCGCCATCTTTGATACCATTATATTCGATGAAAGCATAATAATCATCCACAAATCGGTTGTAGAGCATACGTACATCGCGGAACAAATCGCCATTGTTGTAACATGCAGCATCGAAGTCACGTATGACAAATTCATCACTGTTTGAAGGGAAACCCATTTGATGCCCTGCATTGCTTTGCTCCAATACATCGAGAAAGAAGGCACCCTCCTGCTTTTGCAACTTGGCTATTGGTGCCGAGGGTGTGAGAGTTACATTCCCTAAATCCACATTTGCTACTGGCACCACGTTCAATTCTACCTGACAAGCATCGGGCACATCAAAACCTTCAGGGAAATCAAGCCTAAGCCATAACGTGTCGGCAGAAAGACGATTAAGTTGTTCGCTCTCCAGCCATTGCTGGAATGCACTGGGATAGGCACGTGGCTTGAACAGGTCTCTGTCACGTGTGGCATCAGTGATATATATCAAAGAGGCATTATTCATTTCAAGCAACTGCTCTTTCCATGACTCGATAAAAGAGAAGAAGCGTCCTGATGCCTGTTGGGAATCGAAAGGTTCAAGCATCTCAATATCTTCCATGCGGTCCATCGTGGCAAACGAGAGCTGTTGCTTCGCCGTTCCAACAGTGATACTTACTGGAGCCACTCCACGTGTACCATGTATGAGCAGACTCAGACCTTGCAGACAATCCACCTCGGCCGATGTACGTATGCCCAAATAGAGCCGGTTTGCACGTTCCATCTGGATATTGATAACTTCTCCATGATGATGCATGCAACGTTTATTAATCGTGAACACATCGCTGTGTGCAAGTAGCATGGTTCTGAACACAGGTATGAAGTTGAGTGCTTGCAAGTTGGGATGCAATTTCGGATCAGGCTTGGTCCTGAATGTGGTTTCGTGACCCAACATAACCATGTCGTTGCCAGCCCTTTGCTTGACTCTAAGTCCGAGTAGTGCGATGGCAGGCATCGCCTCAATGCAGCGACGTGGAATGAAATCTTCGGCAAACCGTTGGGCTATTCGTTCGCTGGCACCATCGGCATAGTCGTTGATTTTCTGACATTCATAAATCAATGCCACAAGCATCATGCGCTGCACAGGGTCAAGCTGGCTATATTCAATAGAATCGTAGCCAGTTAGCGACCTGGCTCGTTCCAAAGCTTCATTCAGTCTGTTTTCAAGATTAATATCCATAGTTAAAAATGAAATGTAGGTATTGGCTTACCAACGCCTTTTTACAGTAGGTTCGACCAAGAATGTGACGACTTTTCGATAATCCACTCGATCCATGCCATCCTTGATACGTCCTGTCACTACGACATTTACCATATACTTAGAATTAACGTTCCTATAGCGTTTGTTGGCTTCTGGAATGTCCAGTTCAATAGTGGTATTCACATCAAGCAGCATAGGGGCATAAGTCATCAGACTATGTGTCACGCTTTGCTGGCATCTCTGTCGAGTTATTTCGTTATCGATAGAACATGGCTGGCCATTGTTGAAATCGCGGTGGCTAACATTAGAGTACTCATGTCCCCAATATTCAAATCCAAAGTCGGGGTCAGCAGCCAGACCACCACGAGGAGTAAACACGACCAGTTCAACTAGATTGTCGAGCATAGCCACCACATCGTGCAAGTCACGTTGCAACGCTAGTGGCTCCACAGTCTCAGTGATTTGGCGATGCAGAGTTTGCGAGAAGGATGTCTTCTCCACATAGTCAACTGGTGTGTGGATAAAGTCCATGACTTATCAAGGTATTGTTAGAATCTTTTTGTTTTCCACAGGAGGTGGTGCCATTCTTTCTTCACGAGGCATTGGGGGAACAGGTCTTGGAGCTGGTTCAGGCATCACACTACCGAAATTGTTTATTTTTTCATTAATTGCTGCACACAAACTAAGTCCTTGCTGTATGAGCTGTCGTACGTGACGCACCGAATAAGGAGCTTTTACATAGTTCTTCCACTCTTCAATGTCATTGAGATTAATCATCCTATCCATCTCGCAACCAGTAACAAAAGCAGAGACACATTGCTGCACCAGTCCCAGCAATTCCATTGGAGTGAGAGTGTCGCGTTGTTTGTCTGCAACAATACGCAAGGCCCTCACTTGTGGAAGCAGCGACATAATCACCCCATGTCCTACTGTGCCAAGATGTGCTACAGCATTAGCCTCAAGAGCATCAAGCAACTGGATGAACTGTACACGCTGCTGCTCAAAGAGCGGATGAGAAGACACAAACAGGCATGGAGGCACAAAATCATTGTCATCCAACTGCCATGCGTAGCTATTGAACACTAGTCGTGCCACTGGAAGGGCATTGCCTGGAAGAGCTTTGTCGCTATCAATGAGAGCCAGTTTATAAGCGGGTTCGCAATAACCATCGCTGGTTTCACGATACTCGTTATTGGGGGCCTGGATAACCAACAAACAATCCTGCGAATTTCCACCTTTAGGCAGTGGTACACGCGTATCGAAATTACTGGTAAAATGTGAATCCCAATGCGCTTCAATCATCTGACCATCACGAGTGAGACCAAGGCATTCCAAGCTCTCTACCTCAATAAAGTCATTGCTTATGTTCACATTCACCTGAAAAGGTCGCGTACAGGGGAACAATCCGAATCGTCCAGCAGCCGCCAGTACCATTGCATGCCCTATCTGGGTTGCTGTAAAGGCATCGGCAGTGCGAAAGATATCATCAGAGAGCCGCATTCCTTTTTTCCAATTAATCATTTTTGGCATATTGGGGTCAGTTTTAGAATAGTAAAAAATATGTTGATAAAAAATGAATCAGACGTAGTTCAAAATTCAAATACATACTACAAGCTAGCGTTGTAGTTCAAGTAGTTAAAGGATTCCGTGTCGCTAAGCCGAACAGCAGAAGCATTATCGGTCCAGACATCGAGCTGCAGTTGTTGTTCAAGGCCAAGAAACCAGTCTTGAATGAACAGGCGCATTTGCTCCAGTTCGGCCATAGTGTCAATAAAATGCTCATCACACCATTCTTCATTCCAATAATGAATAGTGAAAACAGTCGTATTACAATAATAGTCGTTTCCTACAAAACACTCGCCAAGCTGACCACCAAGCTGGAACTGATATCGTGGCTTGTCATCATGGTTCATAAACTGATTTTCGGCCACATCAACATAAAGTCCCTCGTCCATGAGCACCTTTCTCAACATAATGGTAAGCAAAGTGCGGTTTCCTCGGATGTGGCGGCACAAGGGCAAGAAAACCAACAACTGCCTGATAAACCTGTTATTGCGTTGTTCATCAGTGAGCCGGTCGCCTATAATGTCTTGCAATACGTTGTTGTTGACTGTATGCTTCTCTATGCTTTTTCGCACATCGGCACGCAACAAGAGCAACAATGCATCGAATGGAGCAAAAAACCTGAGAGCGTTTTCCCGCTCGCGAGCTTGCTTTGCCACTTCATCAGTAAAAGCATCTTCGTCACGAGATTCATCCAGTCCACTGAATCGATCCACTGAGTGGAACATATACTCAGGCAGAGCATTGTAGATACTTGCACGAGCTAGATGCATCAACAGCGTCTTTCCATCGGCTTCGGTTTCAACAGACGCCAAATCACCATAAGCATTACGATGGTGTGTGCCGTTGTTTCTCACATGCAGCGGGAATCCACAGTCATGCGTGAGCAATAATTCAATATTTATATCATTAGGTAGATGTTTCATTGTCGTTAAAGGTCACCAGTGAGTTCGACAAAGAACTGTCCCTTGCTTGTAGTCACTTGAAGCACATCGAGCGGTGGAATACCCAGTTGTCTGAGCGTCAGATCCGGATATGGAAAATCGGCATCCAGATTCTCGAAGAAATGCTTGTGGAACAATGTACGGTAACTCAATTGGCGCATTTCGCGGTCGCCTTTTATAACTTCGTCAAGTCGCGACTCGGGCACCATCACACGGAATTCCTTCTCGGGACGGTCGCTGATGATGACATCCACAAACTTGTTGTTGCGCATATTTATTTCCACCGCTTCCACACCCAATTCCTGCTTGAGTACATCAAGTGCCTGTGGCAAGGTCAGCGATGCTGAAAGCTTCGGGCATTCTCGCACCGAATCCCAACGTTCATGCGCAGGACATGTCTGTTTCCACGAAGAGAAATTATAGGTGTTCACTGAGCAAGACATTCCTTCATATCGGAGCATTTTACCTGCCAACGTCTTGAATGGCGCAGGTTGTTCTTCATTCTGGTGGATGATTTTCATGGCCTCTTGAACCTGAATGGCTCCTATGACAGATGCGCTCACAGGTGTGGTCGCAACAC
The DNA here is from genome assembly GCA_017651515.1 of Muribaculaceae bacterium. GTDB lineage: Bacteria > Bacteroidota > Bacteroidia > Bacteroidales > Muribaculaceae > Sodaliphilus. The sequence goes on from JAGCCU010000079.1 coordinate 37,143, forward strand.
GTCCTGCACTGGTTTGAGTACGTACCACATCGGCACATCCTGTACGGAGCATGATATGGTTGAATTCCTCACGCGAGAGGCCACATTCGTAGCAACTCACTCCAGGGGCATAAACGCGTACCACACCAGTCAAGTTCTCAATGCTTCCGTCCACCCAGATTTTCCCTGCCCTCATACATAGACGGTTGAGCTGATAGCGTGCCAAACGACTGTCGAGACAACCAATCACCACATCGGCACGGCGGTAGATACCGAACCCGACATCAGAGAACAAGTCGCCCACGATGGCTTCGACCTGAATCTGCGGGTTTATCTCACGGGCGCGCTGTGCTACAACTTCAGACTTGAAAGCATGTTCAAAAGCATCCTGTTCACGGAAGAGCACCGACCGTGTGAGATTTGAAACCTCAATGCGGTCAAAGTCAACTACTGTGATGTGCCCAACACCAAACAGGGCGAGGTTTTTCACCACCTCGTTGCCTAGTGCTCCGGCACCTGCGACAAGTACACGTGCGTTCTTAACGCGGTCTTGCTTGAACCACGATAGCAACGTATATACTCCGTCGCCCCATTCATATTTAAGTTCGTCGGCCATAATCAATCTCTTTCAACGTACATAAATACTGTATCACCTATCTGGAACGTATCACCATTATTAAGTGTATGTTCCCTGCTTGGGGGTAATTCGGCTCGAGAATTGAACACAACACCTGTGGTGAGCGGTTTTATCACCGGCAGTTTGCGAGTCTGTTCAATATAGAGTTGAGCATGTTCTTTAGCAACCTTGTTGCTATTTTCCCAGTTCATCTGAATCTCGCAGTCACCAATCATACCAACGGTGACCACCCTTCCGCCGCCTGTAGCATTCATCCATTTATGGATTGGTATTTCCGTACCTTGTCGAGAACCGTTCTGAATCACGAGGAAATAACGTTCAGCCATCATGCGAACAGTTGCAATGGATGCTCCCAAACCTCCACCATAAATAATGAAGTTAAGCAACATATTCAACCATGGACTTTGCGAACTGGACATTCCCGAGAACATAAGTACGATGAACCCTATTACCGCAGCAGCCAAACCGCCCAGCAATGCGCTCTTGATTGGAATAGAAGAACCCAGGCAGAGACTCAACGAGAAGCATACAGAGAACAGCAGGTATGCCGGCAAAGAGCAATACCAAGGAATCACGAGATTGTCAAGACTGCCAGCCCAAGCAGTGAATATCAAGCCACCTACGGCGAAAGCGAACATGCCAATCCATGCCGACAAAAGCGACAATCCCACAATCTTGAGCCACACTGTCAAATCCTTCTGCCGGTACTCATCGTTGTAACGGAAAATGAGCGACAGGAAGAAACCCAGTAACAATCCAATGCCTAAGAATGCCGCCACTTTGTTAGTGCAATCATTCCACAATTCATGAGTGGGATCCATTGCCAACCCTACTATTTTCTGTGCCAACGGAGCAAAAACATCACCTCGGCCAAGCAATTCATATACCACCCAACTCACAAGAGCTGCCATGATACCCGTCAATGTCTGGCTGACATCCCTCATTGATTCGCGTGTGAACATCATATTCCAGTCCACGTGCGGTTGAATACCCGTTTTACAGCTCTGTCCGTAGTCTGTGCAATGGAAACCATTCTGTCTCCAACAATGAATGTGCATGAGATGATTGCACCTCTGCACAATTTTTTGACCTGGAAGGATGTCCTGAGCACAAAAGCGGCAGATAATGCGGTTCACACCAGGTTTTGGAACATAGGGCTTGAAATATTTAATTTCAAATGATTTCGACTTGATTGCAGGAATCACAATCTTTACTACGATGAAGAAGAACGCGAACGTAAGCAAAGCCACAAGCAGCGCCATAAGATATTTCAACACCGTATCGCTTACCGAAAGATTCTCGGCTGGGAACGGATTCTCGGCTGTACCGATAGTCATCTCACACTTGCCTATTTCACTGCCTTCCCAAGATGCCAAGTATTGTACTGCCCTACCATTGTAAACTTGTCCCCCTACCTTATAAATTATATCATAGTCATAAGCAGCATCTTCAACGGCCTGTTGAAATTCCGCAAGCGCTGCACTCATGTCGGTAGTAGCGAAAAATTTGCCCCATCGTTCTCGCACTTCAATGCCGTCAACCACAGGATTGGCAGCAAATTGCAACTCGGTCTTCATGTCTTCGTTCTCGCCATTGCCAGTGTAATAGAATGCGAAAACTTTTGGAGTTGAAGCGGGACCGTTTTGCTGAATGTCCATCAACAGGCTGGCATTGACGCCCTGGTCACTCTCATAGTCTGGTTCTTTGGAACCATCAGCAAAGACGAAAAGAAAGTTTTTCCCGATGTGCTGAGAAGCACGTAGGGCTATATCGGAGTTTTTCATATATCCGCTCTGCAGTTTCAGTCCAGGGTTATCTTCGGCTGAAACATTAAACTCATTAAGTTTAGCACACATCGCGCTGAAGAAGCAATTATTATTGCTTGACATATCAAATTTACTCCTCATTTGTGCAAAATTCTCAGTAGTCACCAACTCGCTGGCCGTAACATCGTCGCCATAGAAAGCCAGATAGACACATCCCTTAGGAGCAGCTTTCACCAGTTCGCCTACAGCATCATAGACTTTCTGCATATCTGGGATATTACGATCCACGAGAACCAGAAAAGTGAAATCTTCGCTAATACGCTCACCACCGCCTTTGCTCACCTGACGTACAGAGATTGCATCTTCTTTTATACGGTGTTCGTAATCATTGATATCATTGGCATTCTCAAAAAGGTACAGTTTCTTACGAATGTCATCGAGTAACAGATTCTTCATGGCATTGCCCATCTCATCCAGTAGTTTGATGTGTAAAGCAATGCTATCGGTTCCTTCAATCAAGGTCTTACCGCAGAACTCAATTCTATTCACCGTCTGCGCCTGTATCGGCAGAATCAGGCACAGCATCAGCGAGGCGGCCAGCCAATGGAGGCAGGTCATCTTTTTCGTCTTGTCCATATCTTTAAGTCTTCCAATTTATTGACACCATAATAACTCTCATCGGTACACAATTCACCTCCTATGACAGGAATAGCAGTAATCATTCCGTTGCTGGTAGAGTAAACAAGCACAAAATGCAGGTTGGCCAGTTCGTCAGCAACCATGCGCCGCACTGAAGGCAAACTGCAATGCGTGTCAACCAACAGACACCCGACAAGTTCTTTTCCCGCGAGGTTACGCTCCCGGCTCACGCAATCGGCAATGTATTCAGAGAGCTGATTTTGGGTGCGAGTGAATCCATGCACATATCCTGTAAATCCAGTGGTGGGTATGGAAGTCAGCTGGTTGATGTCAATCACCGCCCCATTACTTAATTCCACACCACGGCAATCATCACTCCGGTTACTGCAACCCATGAGGGCATTAAAGTAATCTTGTGGGTTAAATGAGTTGCGCTCACTGGCAATCGCCCATTGATAAATCTCCTCAAGCGAGAACATTCTTGTGAGGTCGGAATGTGAGGTTACCGTGCCATCACGTTTAAAAGTGAAGATTCCCAATGCCTGGTCGGGTGTAAGTATGTCCACCACCATAGCAGTGAGAAAGTGTGGCTGAGTGGGATGCTTGAGCTGATTATGGACGTTGTTGTCACTGTTGGAGAAGAACACACCCAACCCTGGATGCGAGTGTACCCAACATGTGAGGTCATATTGCAAATCGCTTTCGCGACGCAAGCGACGCAGCTTATCGGCGCAGCTCAACTTGATTTTTCCTCCGAAATTCAGTTCATATTCAGCAAAAACAGCATCGTCGCCAGGCAAAACTATATGCTCTAGCGTAACGTCATATTGGTCACTCTCGCCATCAAGCACCCAGCGCCCCAGCACCATGCAGCCGTCTTCTTTAGGTTTATCCGAATTACGCAAATCCTCGGCATACATGTTGTAAATATCTTTGACGCATGAATTCTTTAAATAGATGTATCGCACCGCCGAGTTCTCACAGAAATCTGCAGTATCAATGCACAAATAGTCGTCATTGCCCACCACATCGCTGATATCCTGGCGCTTGAGAACCGAAGTCGTGCGGCGTCGGACTACGACACCTTCACCACTATTCTGGGCAACTGCACTCGGACCTGGACGAGTTGAAGCCACAGGTGATGTAGTATATGGAACCTGATGTTTTGACCTGTTGCGCTTGTATAACAAATAAACCAAGCCTGACAGAATAGCCAGAGCTGCCAGCAAAGAGAGCAGCATGATCCATTTACCGCCGTGCTCTTTTGTCGCATCCACCTCGGCGTATTCGACCTTTGCCATTTCACTTAGGGCCAACAATTGGGTATTACGTTGTTCCAATGGTTCGGTAAGTATCTTGCGAAGTTCTGTCCTAGCGGCCTTTCGGTCTTCGATGGCACCATCTTCGTAATTGTCCAAGAAGGCATCTATCAAGTCGCTTTTCTCATCAATCAATGTCTTGAGTTGTGAGCGCTCACCATCAATATATTCTTTAATGTTATTCTTCTGTACATATTCTGCCTTCTGTGCTTCGCTCAAAATCGCCATTTCGGTCACCGACTCATCAAAATCAGATTTTCGTTGTCCGACAGCATCTGAATTGTAAAAGTCTTGTTGTTCCAGATATGCCTTGAAATCATCAATCAACTGGCTGACCGACACAGCCTTGACTTTCGCTGGCACCTGTTGGTTGTCCTTTTCGCCGACTTTCTCGCGTTTAGTTTTTTCCTGTTTGTCGCGTTTGTTGTTCTTGTAATCTCTTGCGACAGGTTTCTCTCGCTCAGGTTCTTTAACTTGAGCGATGCTTTGAGATTTTGCGGGCTGAGCGTTGTCTTTTACCGTAGACCCTCCTTTAGCCTCTGCCTTGAGCTTGTCGAGCACACTCTTTTTAGTGCTAATGTCCATCACGACAAAAGATTCTCCACCTTCAAACTTTGCCGTTATTGTGTTACCTTTGGGAACTATGATGGACTGATGGGGTATAATGTCACCGGATTTAGGGCTAATGACAGTCATCCGTTTGTCTGTATTGTTATACAATCGATATGAATCGAAATCACTAAACATCCGGTTGGGTTGCCCCGTGAGTTTCACACGGTTATTGCTCATGATTGTCTTGTGCTCCGCCATCAGTGAGAAACTAAAGCACCCTATGACCAAAAGCAACAATAGAATATGTCTTTTCATAAAGAATAATGATTTTAAATGGATATTTTACCGTCTCTATCCCGGTTCTTGCTGATGCGAGCACCTCTTGCTGCACGTTGCGCCTTATCTTGTAACGATTCTTTGGAACGATCCACTTTTGGACGCACCGGATTCGCATTGGCTTGGTTCACTTTTGCTTGTACAGCATTCTCATTGGCGTTTGCCCGTATGGGATTCGCATTAGCTTTTGAGCGCACAGCATTCTTGACGGCATCTTCTATTTGATTAACCTTTTGATTCACTCCTCGTTGTGCAGTCTGTGACACTTTGTTTCCAGCCTGATTCAAGGCGCGGTCCTGCAATTCCTGCATCGATCGTACTTGAGCTTTATTTCGCAGACTTTGCATAACCTGGTTACCCACGAAAAGCAGGACTGCCAACAGACCGCCTCCAACGACCATCCACAAAGTGCGCTTTTTACTAGCTTCCTGCTCCTCTTTAGCTTTTTCTTCGGCTGCCTGAGCTTTAGCTTCTTGCTCGGCTTTAGCGGCTGCGGCTGCGGCTGCAGCAGCACCTTTCTTCTCCAGCATGAGAGCGTTGAGTTGGTCAATTTCGGCCTTTTCTTCGTCTGTTGCCATATTTCTCATACCGGCAAGTTCAATGATGGCATTGGCTGCTTCGGGACTCAATTCATCACCCGAAAGCTGCATTGCGGCCTTGGCCTTATCAATGAGGGCACGGACATTCGCAGTGGCGCCATCGCCTGGAGTCAGTTCTGGAACCAACTGTTCTTCACGCACTTCTTCCTCTACCCAGTGTCCTCCAGCCCCTTGCGAGTTGCCTTGTTGCTGCTGTTGGGTAATTGCAGAACCTTGCCGTTGACCTTGTGCCTGGTTACTGGCAGGCTTACTCAAGTCAATGCTCAAGTTGTGGCTGAATTTGTCGACTATTTTGTGTTTGTTCTTACTCTTGTAATAAACCATATACAATGGAAGCTCTACCGAAGGAGAACCCCTTGCAGGAAGCGTGAATTCCAATTCGGTATCATCGTAAAAGGATACGAAACCATCATCATGATTATATGCATCACGATTGTAAGTCACATTCCTTGTACTGATGATACTCGGAGGATAATGTCCCTTGAATTCAATATCTTCCTTCTTTCCACCGTAAGAGGACTTACGTTCGTCGAACATCCAGACCAGCAATTTGTCTTTTTTGTCCTTGTAGGACTGATGCTCTTTCCCCATACGCCAGAAAATCGGCCTGTCGAACTTCACAGTAGCCCTGGCACCGTCATACTTAACCGAATAACGCAATATCACTTTCGTGCCTTGGCGTGTCGTGAGTGTGTCGGTATGCTGCTGAACAGCCGCCCAAGAGGCCGAGCCGGCAAGGGAAGCAGTCAGCAACAAAGTAATAAGCAACCGTCTCATTTTTTCATGATTGTTGAGTAGTCATTCTGAATGCCTGTAGAGAGTGCATTTCGAGCTTTGGCGCAGTTATATAGTCCATTAGCTTCGTTCTTTTGCTGTTGAGTAGCCTTTCCACTACGTTTCACTTCGGTGGCAATCTTACTCATGCGCTGTGCAGCGTTTACTTTGCAGTAGCTGCACGAGTGTTTCTGGCTGTTTGAGTTACCACTATTGTCGCTCTTTCCACTTTTGCTGGTAATGGCTGAATAGTCATTTTTTATACCCGTAGTAAGAGCATTCCGAGCTTTTGCGCAATTGTATAGTCCCTTGGCTTCGCTCAACTGCTGTGATGTGACATTTCCATTGCGCTTCACGGCCGTGGCAATCTGATTCATGCGCTGTGCTGCATTAACATTGCAATAGCCGCACGAGTGTTTCTTGCTGTTTGAATAGCCACCACCATTGTCGCTCTTTCCACTAAGGCAGTTGTCACAAACATACTCCAAACTTTTGCCATTAACTTTTCTCTCGCAATCATCAACGCGGTCACGCAATTCGTTGAAAGCATCCCAGTTATCATCATCTCGTGAGTAATTCTGCATTTGAGCAGTAATCAGAGAGCGAAGATTCTTAATAGCATCAAGGTCTTCTTTCTTCTGGGTTTTCAAACTTGGATTATGCTTCCGTTTTTTGGTGCCAGTGCAATACCTCTTTTCACTAAGACGTTCTTCAAGCGCATTGACTTGTGCTTCAAAACCCTCATACTCCGCGTCAACCTTAGGCCTTCGTTTGCCATTGGCTGTGATGTTGAGTTCATAAACCAGCCAGCGGGTGATGACCACTTTGGAGTAGGTACCTTTCTTTTTGTCCATCTTCGAGTTCTTTGCATCAACGATGTAAACCGGCAGATGCAAAATCGCCGTTTCACCAAACTCGATTTTCTGAGACCTCAAATAATTGGCAGGGCTCTCATTCTCGATAATAATGGGAGCGCCCTTTTCAAGTACCATTTCTCGCTGCCCGTCAGGAAAAGTAATCGATGCCGGCATGACATTCTCAACATCGGTGAACAAATTTCCTTTAAGCTCAATCTTGGGATTCTTGAGCTTTTTCAACTCCTTTTTTGTATATGAGGAGTCAAAAACGAAAATGGGAAGATAAGTGTATTGGTCTTCGTTGTATAGAGCTATATCAACCCAGAATCCGGTCTCATCGTTTTCCTTAACGCTCACCTCCACCTTAATGGCACCCGTATTCCCAGAATTGAAAATATAGGATTGAGTCGGATCGCTGGCACTGACAGTCACTTCACCAACCTCATCAACAATCATAGCCTGACAGATGGGTGCAAGCGACAATAAAGATATCAGTGAAAATATTAAACGCTTCATATTGTTATGCTTTTTTTAATGGTTGACGTAGATAAAGGTTGTACTTGTACAGCTGGCTGTTCATCAACAGTTGCCGAACCACCTTGCGCGAAACGCACCCATCCGTTTGGTTCACCTTCTTGGCGCACCCATTCCGCAACATTCTGATCTTCGGGATAAGGATACACGTTCTTGGCGTGGTAAAGCTTGTACTTGAGATACATTTCCACCCTGAGCACCAGATCACGCAACGAGGCAAGTACTCCCATCTCCTTGATGGTAAGGCATACATGTCCCTTGAAACTACCTGATGAGCGAATGTTGGGATGCCAAATATCGGTGATGAATGTAAAAATGGGGTTTCCATCTGCCGAAGGGTAATTGTTTGGCAGCACGATACTCATTTTGTGAAGATCACCAAAGATGGGTTCACGAGGCATCGGCATATCCTTTACACCAACAATGGACCGCACACGATAGCGGATTTCATATTCCGTTGGCAGCCCAACTATGTTTTTACGACGGACGATATAGCTGATTGACGGATTGCGCGGATTAGCATTACGACGCTTCTCACACATCTCATCAAGGAGATACCATTCCTGCCAAAGACGCACGTCACGACCCGTGAGATCCTTCTGATTGAATCGTTTTAACGCTTCGTTCATATCTAAAATGATAATTATCGGTTCAAAAGACTTTGATCCAAGTTTTCAGTATTTGTTATCCTGCGATAGGTACGGAAATCAAGTGAAGCAAGTCTCCCGACTGTACATTATAGTCTTCCAGAATTTGCTCTCTTCCATACTCGTCTTCATAATCGAGAATAGTGTGCTCGTCATCGTCAAGTCCAAGCAAGTACTGCACGGGGTTGCCTCCACCGTCCATCTTGGGGAGCTCAAACACATTCACGATACTCTCCACCAGTTCGCGGAGAGTCTTGTTGGGATCTTGAACTTTAAGTTCCACTTCTTCGTACTCACTCCCATCAATTGTCAAGCGGATGATGAAGTCACCATCCAGCAAGTCGGTCTGATTGTCAATCATAGTTATTCTGTTTTAAAGTTAATAATCGTAGTTGTGAGCCATATAACCTGGCTTAAAACACACCACCCTTGATTCTGAAGAGCTGAAGCATGACGTAGAAGTCACGCAGTTGGTCTTCGGTCAAAAGTTGTTTATGGACTATTTTGTCGCTCTTGCCTGCCTTTAATGTGAGCTGTGCCCAATTGCAATGAGCCAAGGCATAGAGCAGATCTTTGTCGTCATTATCGCTCATGATATTGTCGCTGGTTTCCCATGACATCTTTCCCATGCTGCCACGGTCAATATTTTCGGGGCGGATGTTATATGTGCATCGACGGTCATCAGCGGAAGCGGGCATATAATCAATCTGGAAATCAACATCGTTATAAAGAAGCGGGTCTTTTGAACAATACTGTATGCGCATGTGAAGTGGGCCAGCCGTACCGTCGACTTTTTCATCAAAATAGAGAAATGCACCATTCTGGTTATGATCCATGCTGGCAGCAGCGGGTAAATACCGCTTTCCTTGATGCTTTACATACTCCATCAAATCTTCTTCGGCGTCGATGATTTCATCATCAACCCATTTATACCGGGCAATGGTGTCAATATATTGAACCAACCCATATTTTGACATATCACCCTCGGTCAATTCACGAAGTAATGCTTCTTCCTCGGGAGTCATATTTGATTCTATTTTCTCCGATTTGACAATAGGTCTGCCTTTATTGTCCTGAAGAGGCTTAGAATCCTTTTCTGATTTTCCTTTAGTTTCGCCTGATGGAACTGCGTTTCGTTCCTGATGGGTGACAGTATTGTTCTTAGTCTGCGATATTTTGCCTTTATTCTTTTTATCAGGTGAAACTACGTTATGGGGCTGAGTTGTGGACGTGTTATCCATATTCAGCGTTATTTCGCCTTCATTTTTGTGGGTCGAGGGTCGTGAACGTTGAGTGCGCTGTGGTGCAGTCACTTTTGCGTCAACTTCGTTTTTAATTGGTGCGTTCACTTCATCTTCAACCCATACCCAGTGTCCGCCAGCCTTCGGCGCAGGCTTTTGGCAGTTGCACGTTTCACATGTACACTGGCAGCCGCAGTTGGGTTGTTGCGTCTGAGCAGTTATGGTTAATGTACCACAAACTGCCACAACTACTACTCTAAGAAATGTATGAATCGATGATGCCATATTTATTGCACTTAAGTCGTTGATAAATATTGTCTACCAAATCCATGCTCCAGAAGGTTGGCTGTAATTATCAGTCCGATAATTCTCAAATTGGTTCTTGAACACAATCAACTGGAAGCAATCCTCTGGCAACAGCTGTGGCTGTTTCATGCCATAACGGAATAATGCCAACTCATAGTGTTGCTGTTCCGGGTCGAAGTGCAGTAGCAGGTCCACGCGAGTATCTCGGTGCATCCCGTAAAGGCGTTCAAAGATGGGAGCTGTTAGTTCCTCGTTAAGCCAAATATACGCTTGCCATTCACTCTTGCCTGTGTGCCAAGCCACTTCGATACGCTCAGGTCGTCCAGCCATGTGATGTCGCATTATGGTGTCATCAGCAATCTTGTGGTGGGTGCCATCACAACGCGAGACAAAGACATGATCCATCACTGGTGGGTTTTCCTCATCATCGTCATGCCTGCGCCACTTCACATCCTCATCAGATCGCCAGTGTTCAAACAGCGGCACCAACCGATAGCAGTATTGCGCCATAATTCGGTCGAAAAGTCCCGGCTCTGGCAAGCCGTGCATCTTCAGATGCTTGTGAACGCGCCTTTTGATGTATTTGCGACAGTGACTGTCGATAGTCTCGGTGGGATTATTTGGCATGAGTTGTTTAGAACTCGATTCCATGCGTTCACCACGCAACCAGTCCAGAAGTATACTTTTTTTTTCGCCTCGTAGCCACAGCGCCACCTGCCCATAGGGTGCCATGCCTACCACAATGTGCGAAAGACTCGGTTCTCCTTCATCATTGGTCATGCGCTGCCAGCATTCTTCCATCTGTGCTGTGGGCAAGTCGCACTCAATGCTATAGAATGTCTTCTCCACAACCGATAGCCAAACCATGTCGAGTTTTTTGGGCATGGGGAACTTGTCGCGATCAAGAGTCTGAGTGGAGAGAATCTCCCCCCACCGTCCACTGAAAGGATAGCGCCGTGGCACTTCAAGCGCCTCGCCGTCGCCAATCCACAGCAGACCAAAGTGGAGTTCAGCCGGCCACAAAGCTGGTGCAGATCCTGTCACATGAAGGAAATATTCTTGAGCCATAGATGAAGAATTTTTCGATTAATCAGCGTTTTCCTTGCGGCCTGAGATTTTTTTGGCCATACTGATACGATAGGTATAAAGTTCTAGCAGTGAATACGCTGAACACTCCTTTATCAAATTTTGACCAGTTTTGAATTTCCTTTCCTGTTTGCGCCAAAGGCTTCACGTCAGGTTTAAATCCCTGTTTATATAGATTGCTAGACGTCTTTGCCCCTGCTTGTTCGTAAGCCAATGTTTTTTGGATGAAGCCCTTCCCTTCGACATTAATGTCTTGTAGTGTTAAGCCAGCTTCTTCAAGAGCCTTGTTATGCTGCGCAATTTCTTGGCTATGCCTTGCCGATAGTTCTTCAACCTCCTTTTGGGCGTTCTCGGCTGCCTTCAGTTCGGGATTGTTTTTCGCCTGTTTTAGGTTCTCGCTGGCTTTCTCGACGTCACTTGACAATTTACGTCTACGCCCTAATGAAACATGTTTTCTTTGTCGCGCTTGCCTTTGTGCCCGTGAGGCATTATTTTTCGCTCTTTCGGCAGTTTTCACATCCTTTTCGGCATCAATGACAGCTTTTGATTTTTTGATTTTCGCGCTCTCTGCCGTAGCCTTTTCTAATGCTTTCCCGGTTTTCTCTACCGTACGACCGCCTCTGACAGCCTTCGTTACTTTGGCGCCTCCGCGAATTAATTCTGAAGCGGGAATGGCACCAATAAAACTAACGATTGCGTCATCGCGCATCTTATACATTTTATCAAAGTCACCAGTGACGCCAGCATGGATTTCTCTGCCAAGGTACACAAAACCATTGGCGAGGTTCACCACTTCCCCCACAACAGGCAGCAACCCCACCCCCTCGGCAATAAGTTGGGCATTATCAAGCCAGTTGCTATCATCTTCCTCGATTTCTTCAAATTCTTCCTCGTATTCTTCGCCGTCAATGTCCTGGTCGTTTAAGTATCCATTTTCCTCGACCGAAAGCTCAAAAGTGGGCGATGTGTGTTCAGGCTCAGGTCTAATTGTGCAGGCCGGTGTAGCGGGCTTTGCCTGCTCACTACGAATTTCTGAGGGTTGCTGGGTGATTGGCTGGAAGAGCACATGATGCTCAAACACACCCACATATTCCGTGTAGAAATTCCAATCGCTGAACTCGTAATTCAACGGATAACTTTGCAGCACTAAAGCTTTGAGCTGTTCATCTTTCAAGTTAAGGCCGTTAGCCTGGTCACAGAGGTATGAAAAACCTCGCACTGTATCCTCTACAATGTCGAAGCCCACCACGGCAATGTGCACGTCTGCCAGTTTAATAGTGCCCGACTTTCCATCAAGATAATCAACTACCTTCTGAGCTGCTTCCTCGATTTTGTCATCTTGGCCTTCAGGGTCATCAACGTAGCCATCGTCGTTCACATATAAATCGGAACAATTGATGACGAACGAGGTATTGATTTTGTCGGACACGTCAAGAGAACTGGCAGTAGAACCTTTAATGTCGCGCAGATGCAGATGGTCGGCAACGATGTTATGTGCGAACTCCTGCGGTGACTGCGACGACGATTGGCGCATTGCGGTGAAAAATACCTTGATGTAGATTTCCTCGCGATCGTTTTGCGTAGTGTCGCGGCTTTGGTTTTCGATCGATGATGCGTTTTCCTCTGTGAGACCCATGTATTGTGTGTTTTATTCGAAGTGTTCCTTGGTTGATTTGATAATATCAGTCGTACCTTCGGCTATTTGGCCGTCTTGTTCGATGGAGATCACTCCTCCCCATTGGCAAAGGCACTTGCAGCTCTTGAGCAAAGCGGGCGAATTCTGTATCAAGTAATCAGGCTTGCCAGGCATCCATGGGCCGGTGGTACCAGGTACGCATGGCATTGGTGTAAGTGCACCCATAGCAGCCGCCGTGGCCGAAGCTGTGGGAGGATAAGTCGGCGCGCTGCATGGACCAAAGCTGGGAATGTTGGCGACGGGCTTGCAATCCATGATGTTCGCCATCTGCTGACCTGCAAGCCACACCGTACGGTCGGGAAGCACTACCAGTCGAGCCGGCATTGATCCGAAAGTGCATTTCATGATAGCACCCGAGCAAACGAAAGAATCTGCCATATCAGTTTACTTTTACTACAGCTGCTTTGATATCGATTTTGGTGCCAGCATTCATTGCCATGTCATTCTGAGCCTTGGCTTGATGCGTAGTGGAATATTCCATCAGTTTTTGCTGAGCCTCTACACGGATGTTCTCGGCAGTTACCTGGAGTTTGTGTTTCACCTGCTCATCCTTATTGTCTTCAACCTTGACAAACTGGTTCTCGCTGACTGTGAGCGAGTCGTTACGGTCGATGCTCGTTGAGCGGTCGTGTCCGGCGTGTTCGCGTATGTCATTGTCGGCAGTACGCTGCATGTCATGGCTTGCGGCAATGGATATGTCGTTGTCGGCACTGGCATTGATGTCATGACCGGCATGCATGATGATGTCGTTCTGGGCATACAATTCTATGTTACCCGTCGATTCAAGTTTGATGAGTTTCTCATCGGTGGAGAAAGTGAGGATGTAGTTCTCCTTGCCATGATCGTAAATGCGGATGTATCCGCCTTCGCCCTGATCCCATATTTCGACGGTATGTCCGTTTCGAGTGCGTATGGCTTTTACCTGATTGCTTCCAGGCAACCAGGCGCTGTCGGGATTTTCCGGCCCGTTGAATAGTGTACCACTCACGTATGGCCGTTCGGCATTGCCGCCTTCGAAATCAACCATCACTTCTTCGCCAATTTCAGGAATAAAGCTGAAACCCTTGCCTCCTCCAGCATATGGCTGTGCAATTCGAAGCCATGGAGTCTGCATGTCGCCCTCCTGCTGTGCCTGCCAGTCGAACTGTACCCTCACACGTCCTAACGCGTTGGGATCTTCGTTGTCGGTCACCCGTGCCCGGCAGGAAGGAGCCACTGGATAAACATCGGTGTTGCTGTATGGTGGCCAATCACACTTGCCGGGTATTCCAGAGAATGAATTGCGATAAACGCGGTCGTCATCAAACGAATGTACCAGCCCAGTAATCAGGATTTCGTCTTGTTCCACATCGCTGCGAGAAGCATTGCCATAGTCAGTGATGTAGTTGTCACGCACAACTAGAATGCCGCCCAGTCGCAGATTAGAGCTGTAGGTCGTACCGCTATAAGTTACCATGCTGGCTTTCTCGCCACGTGCCTGAGTCTTGGTTGACACATCCAGCACCACTTGTTTGCTGTCTTCGTTAGCATAGCCTCCTGAATGAAGATTCTGCACAGTGGTTTTCATCATGCGCTGCTGCGAAGCCTCAAAGGTGCGGTCGCTCAAGTCGTTGTAAGAACGCTGCATCTCAGGAAGACCTTCGCGATTCTCGGCGTCAAAAGCATTGTAGGATGATGCCACATGATGGAACGCCACATGATGCATTTGCAGGTCGACATGATAGCTTGGAATGTCCTGACCAGGATAAGTAAGTGTAACATGGTCCTGCTCAACCAGATTGCCGAACACCAGCTGCCTTCCGTCGTGATACATCCATTCGCCGTAGCGCATTGCCAGACGTTGAAGGAACTGGTAATTGGTCTCATTATACTGCACGCAATAGGGTATTACCTCGGTAAAGCGAGGATCCACCACTATCTGCATTTCGCTGGCATAGTCACTCAGCACATCGTTAACGATATCGGACAATGTCATCTGTTCAAATGACTTGCAGGTTGGGTTATCGCCCAGCAACGCATCGTGGCTTTGAGCCTCAACTACAATATTGAATTCAGTCCCCGACCTGCTGCCCGAAGCCGATACAATCACTCCTTGAAACTCAATGTCGGCAGTCTTTTCACCGCCGCTCCCCAACGATTGCTGTTCTATGTTCTCAGTCTCGAGACGCAGGGTGATATCTTTGCCAATAATGTCGCCACACACCTGAAACTGCACTTCCTGCATATGTTCTTCGGGGCCTCGGTGCATTGCGAACGACAATGACGAAGGACGCAACAACTGTTCGGTAAGAGAGAAGTTGTCCATGTGATATGGAATTCCTTGCAGCTCAATCTCAAATCCTTGCGAAGGCGTGCCGTCGATGGCAACCGTAATGCTCTTGATGGTTATTGACACGGGAATTAGTAATACTAAAGGGTTTAAAAAAGGTTATGCTATAAAAACAAATAAGACCAACAATGAATAAGGGCGATTTCATTGTCACAAGAACGTTAAGCAAATGTCACTTGAAGAATTTGCTTACACCATCCATAATCCACTTCTCAAAAGGTAGATCCAGACCTTGCTTTTCATCCCACTCGTTGAAGAAGACAGCACTGTCAACAGATCCCACGCGTATGCCTTGGGCACTTATGGTGATGGTTGTGTACATGAGTTTGCTGTCGTTATCGTTGAAATAATCTTTCAACTGTACACAATAGGCGTTGGCAAATGATACGGTACGATAGCTTCTCTTGTTGCTGTTGCTGAATACCACAAATCTGAACACGCCTGAGTAAACCTCAGTTTTGTTGAACATCCACTTGTGGAAGAACAGGTCATCGTCGCTGGTCGACGGAATAACAAAAGTGATTTTTCCGCCCTGAGGACGAGATGTGGGCTTGCCTGTGTCATCAACCTGCTGGTTAAACTCATAGGCACACTCCACTACTCCGTAGGTACGTCCAGCGATTTTCAGCTTTCCTTGTAAGGCCATAGTAGTGTTATTAAAGTGGGCAGACTGCTTGCTGACGCTGTTCTGGCAGCAGTCTGCCCAACTGTTACATTAATTGTCAATTGTCCAACGGTTGTTGTGACGAGCATTGCCAATGGAAATCTCCTTTGCCGAGATTGTGAACTCCTCAAATTGTTGAGTGTCGTTCTTGTTATCGTAGGTCTCAGCATATTCCACCACATAACCTTCCTTGAAGCTCAGGTTCTTCATCTCACCACCCTGACGGTTGGGGAAGCTGATCTTGCCGCTCTTGCTCATGTAGGTATCAATCATCCATTCAAGGATGTCGGTGTTGCCGTCATCGTTAGATTTCACTTTCACATAAATCTTGCCACCGCGAGTGGTGCCAGTGGGCTGTCCCTCGACGTCGGTCTGCTGGTTGAGTTCGTAACGAACATACATTACCTCGCGTTCGGCTATGCCGTCAGCGTTGATGGTTGCGGTTCTTGTTGCCATAATTATAAAACATTAATTAATTGAGAAATAAATATTGAATTTAAAAACTTGTTAGAGATTACATTAGTCCTTGTTGCTAACTTTAGGATCGTCCCAATCGGCTCCTGCATCACCCTTGTGTCCGGTAAGCTCGATAAGGAAGTTCTTAGCTGCAAAGAATGGCTTCAGCTCTACCTGGATGTTGATGTCCTTGGTCTTCGGATCTTGTTCAAGAGCTTTCAGATTATAGTTCTCGATAAGTTTACCTGGTCCCTTGTAGTCACTTAGGAAGTCATGTATAGCTTCTTGCAGTTCGGCACGAACTTGTGAGTTCCAGTTAATGAATGCCTCATCGTTGAAGAAATTCTGGAACACTTTTCCTATCCAGTCAAATACTCGCACAATGGGATACTCCTGCAAACCGAGCGTAGCTCCGTTGTACAGTGAACGGTTGCTGAATGCCATTGTACGGCCATCTTCTTCGACCATAGGAACTACACCCAAGTCGATGAGTGCAGCTATTTCGCCCTTGCGCAAGTCCATACGAGCACCCTTCACGTTGTCAAGCGTGCCATACTTCTTTCCAGCAGCACCTTGTGCGATAACGATGTCATCGGTGTTTGTCATGCGCCCAGCGAGAGCAGCCGAACCTGGCAAATACAGGTCGTCATCTTCATCAGCGAGTTCCGAGCGCTTGCGACCCAACAGGTAGTTGCATGTCATCACCACATTGGCCATATAAGCATCCTGGCTCTGCAGATTGGCGTCATCAAGTTCTTCCTTAAGCATCTCAAAATTCAAGCTGTCGCGGAAGTCAGTTACCATAATCACCTTGTTGCGGTAAGCACTCTGTCCCCACATGCGCAGCGTTGAGGCATCGCCAAGATATCCTGGCATCACCATAAGGCTGTAGTTGTTCTTCAAACTCAACCTATCGTAGTAGCGTTCCAACTCATCACGAATAGCCTTGGTATCGTCTGAATCGTGGTCGCCAAGATCTTCCTTGCTAACGTTCATAAGAGTGAGGCAGTCAACCTTTCCTTGTCCTGCATTGGCAAAGAACGAATCCAGTGAGCGATAGGTTACTTCCAGTGCTTTCACCTCCTCGTGCAGGTTGAACAGGTTGTTCTTCATGTTTTCTTCGGCTTTGCTGCGCTCAAGAGAACATTTCTCGATAATCTGTTGCGGGTCGGTGCCGCCCTCTTCAAGGATTTGTATCCACATTTCTAACTCATTACGCAATTTGCGACGTGAGTCAGCATAGGTCTGTTCATTCAGGAAAATATTCTTCTGGGCTTTACGACGGGGATCCATGTTCTCTACACCCTTAATCAAGCCTTTTACCAGTTGAAAACCTCCTTGTTTATTCAGTCCGGCCAAACTATCTTGAAGTAATCCGGCTGGATTCTCGATTTTTACCCTTTCACGGAGTTCAGTTGCTTCGCCTTGGGTCTGTTTTTGCATTTCTTCTGCTGCCATATTTGTTTTCAGTTTTTGGTTATTAATGTAACAAAATTGTGCATGAAACTGATTTAATCAGCATCCTCAAGTTCGGCGAGCAATGCCTTGAGAGCATTGGCGAGGTTACCACGTGCGGCGGCATCCTTTAGCGTGTTACGCAATGCCTTGTTCTTCTCCAGCTGTCGAATCACAGCGTTGTAGGCATCAATCTTTGCCTGTTCGCCACTAAGCAGCCCACTCTGCGCAATGAGAGCATCATCGTCAAAGTCTTTCACGCTGCGGAACTCGAAGTCCTCATACACGGTGCCGCCGTCCTCCGACTCCATTGCAACACCATCTTTCTTGGGTTGGAAGTGTTCAAATACTTCTTTCATACTTTTGGCTTTGAAGCCTTCACGCTCCTCATCGGTTGTGGGAGCTTCATCGGTGAACTGGTCTACATACAAAGTCCGGTTCTGTGGAAACTCGATGATGCCATCCTGTGCATTAGCATCGAGAACCTTGGTAATTACAGTTTTTCTTGCCATAATTGTTTTGGTTTATTTGGTTATTATATAGTTATTTCAATCAAAATTTTCTATCATTCAGGTGTATCAATGTCCCAAGTGATGGCATTCTGTGCCTCATCGAAGCGCATGGTAACAGTATCACCTGGAGCTATATCGCCCGAAATAATCAGTTTTGACAACGGACGTCGGATTTCTTTGCGAATGATGCCCAAAATGGGGCGAGCACCATAATGTGCATTGAATCCCACGCGTGTCACGTACTGACGTGCAGTATCGTCAATTACAAGACTTATATTCTGCTCGTTCAGCGTCTTCAAAAGGTTTTTGATATGGATGTCGAAGATACGGTCGATCATCTCGGTGGTTATTGGCGAGAACGGTACAATCTCAGTGAGGCGAGCCAAAAACTCTGGACGGAACTGTCCCTGCATCACTTCCAACATCTGGTCATGAGTTGGCACATGATTCTCTTCAAACGACTTGAAAATATAGTCGCTGCCGATGTTACTAGTGAATATGATCAATGCATTGGAAAAGTCTCCCACACGTCCCAAACGGTCATGCAGCTTGCCTTCGTCAAGAATCTGTAGGAACAAGTCAAATACCGAGCGATGTGCTTTCTCAATCTCGTCAAAGAGCACAACGCTATATGGGTGCTGACGAATCTGGTTCACCAGCAAACCACCTTCTTCATAGCCCACATATCCCGGAGGAGCACCGTAGAGCAGCGCCACCGAGTGTTCTTCCTTATACTCGCTCATGTCGAAGCGCAAAATGCTCGATTCATCGTTGAACAGGAATTCTGCCAGCGACTTCGCCAGCTCAGTCTTACCAGTACCTGTAGGACCAAGGAAGAAGAACGAGCCCATAGGCTGACCTTTCTTGTTCAATCCTGAACGTGACTCATAGATAGCATCCAGGATGCTCTTGATAGCATGGTTCTGTCCCACCACGCGACGGTGGAGGATTTCCTCGGCTCCAGTGAGACGCTCACGTTCCTCGCTCTGGATATTGCCCATAGGGATTCCAGTCATCTTGGCAACCACATCGCGTACGGCATCTTTTTCCATACGTTCAACAATGGTGCCACCACCTTCAAGTGATGCCAACTCATTGCTCACCTTCACTGAAGCCATAGCGCGGTCGAGCAAATCAAGAGCCGAGGAGGGCAAATGACGTTCAGGCAAGTAGCGCTTGGCAAGTCGGACTATTTCGGCTGGCACATCTTCGTTGATGGGCAGATGGTGGAAATTCTCATAGTCTTCACATTTGCTTTTGAGAATGTCAATGGCAAGTTCTTCGCCAGGCTCTTCAAGAGATATTTTCTCAAAATAGGCAGTAAGTTCTTTGTCTTTCTCAATGTCCTTGGTATAACCATCCACTGTCGAGGTCACAAGTACTTGCAACCCGTTTTGTTGAAGCAAGCGCTTAATGCCAGGCAATATGCCACCCAGCAATGACTGCTTGTCTTCCACGCGATGGAAGTTTTCTATTACCAATAGCGGTTGGCTCAGGTTCGACAGGGATTCTGTGACTTGCTTGAATCTGTCTTCAATCTCACCCTTATAGCTGACTCCTTGACTGAGCATAATCAAATCCAGTTCATAAGGCTGCAGCGCTTCAAGCGAAGCTGGTACTTGTTTTGCGCCGATACGGCGTGTGAGTTCGCCAATCAGACTTGTCTTACCCACACCAGTCTCTCCCACGATAAGCACATTAGCACGATCCTTGCGTGCCAGCACCTCAATGATAGCACGTATTTTCTCATCAAAGCCAATCATTGCGTCTTTAGGCGCATCGGCCAATAATGGAATACAGATACCCTGAATGCCATCGCCTACCGTAGTTGCAGAAGAAGGAGCGCCAGACACGCTGGATGATGGCGTAGGCATCTTTGCTCCATCGCCCAAGGTAGACAGCACCTTGTCAGGTTGCAAAGGCATCGTCTTGAGCTGTTCGTAGGAGAAACCAACGCCAGGTGTCAACAGTGAAGCAAGCACACAAATGATGCTGGGTTCTCCAAGCCCAAGTTTCTCACCAAGGTTCATTGCCTCTTTAACTACGTTCTGTGTGTCGTGAGACAATTCTACACCTTTCATTGGATAAGGCGAACGGGGACATTGCTGAATACGCATGTCGGCCCAGTCAACCATGTAATAATAGTCTTCGTTGAGTGTGTCCTCAATGAAGTTGTAAAGACCTGCGTTCTTGTGAAGCAGGGCACGCAATAGGTGTGCCGGCTCAATGGACGGGCACTTGTTGTCGTTGGCAAATGATTGCGCAATATGCAGCACGCCCGCAGGCAGCTGCTGAAGGTAATCAAGATACTTGCTCATATAAGTTATGGTTTTTCGGTTGTCTGTTTTCTAATCTAACGATTCGCATCTTGTCTCTCAACTGGTTCCAGAAATGCAGTTGGTATATATGCAGTTGTCACAAGCCCGATGCCTGTTAGTTCAATTACTACACGTTGCTGACCTGCAACACGTGCCACACGGCCTTCCACTCCACGGAACAAGCCATCGGCAACACGCACTGAGTCACCGTTGCGGTAATGGCATCTCTCTGGTGTCACTAGCAATAAGTGTTCGTTATGCGAACAAGTAGCAAGGATGAAATTCTCCATTTCACGTTCAGGAATCACCAACGGAGGGTTAAAACCATCAGCGTTACAATCCAAACGGTTGTAATAGAATTCAAGAAAAGACAGTTCGGGAGTATGCCGCACCAATTGTTTTGCCTGATTGTCAGTTGCATAAGCAAACACCATGTTTGGAATCAGCGACTTCAGAATCAGTCGAGTCTTATTACCAATCCGACGTTTCACATAACGCTTGGCAATGTAGCTATATACACCATGATTCAGAAGACACTTCGATGCAATATCCTCACGGCCATAGGTAGCTCGTAAGGCAAACCATTTTTTGTCAGTGTCGTGGACATACCTCACGGACACCCCTTTAGAGTCAAAAACTTCGGGGAGGGCATTGAATGAATATTCATCAATGCAAGGAGGCATAATGTCGCCTCTTTGGTGTTCCACATTAGACAATGTGTACATATCGGACCTTTTTGTAATTAATCGGTTCGATGATAGGTGGCTTGCTGACAAATAACCGTTTCAAAATCGGAAACCGCCAAGAAGAGCCATTAAAATTACCTCAAAGGTACAAATAGTTTGCGACTAACTGCAAATAATTTCAAAAATTATTCTGATTATATGTTGTTATTTTACATTTTTTTACAAAGTTTACTTTATAAAGTCTTTATTTTTACTTTTAATTAACGTATTAATAAGTAATATAATTAATTCTATTAAACAAAACTCAAATCTTTTGTAATTAATAATACAAATCATTCATTAGAATCTCGCATAAACTAAAGTGTCTAACAAAGTTGCTATTCATACGTGAAGGCAGGTCACAACTTAACAAAAGCAAAAAATTTTGCTATTGTATTTGGTTTACACTAATTTTGCAAAAAATTTTATTTTAACATGGGAAAAGTAGAATTAGGAAAATACGTAGAATTAGCTTACGAAATCTTTGTTGTAAACGATAACGATCAGACTTCAGTCTATAAATTCACAGATGAACACCCCGACCGATTTGTCTTTGGGCAAGACCTGGGCATGATTGAAGCCTTCGTAAACCATATCGGCGCACTGTCTATGGGCGACACCTTCGACTTTACACTAGCACCGGAAGAGGCATTTGGAGAACGCAATCCCGAGATGGTGATGAGTATTCCCCGCTCCACATTCGAAATCGATGGCGAGTTCGACAACGAACGTGTGTTTGTAGGCTCTATGGTACCAATGCAGACCAGCGAGGGTTATCGCATTGATGGACTGGTGAAAGCCATTGATGAAGACAACGTCACTCTAGACTTCAACCACCAGCTCGCTGGCGAAAGCGTACGCTATGTAGGCAAGGTACTGCTTGTGCGTGATGCCACCCCCGAGGAACTTGCTCCAAAACACCACTGCGGAGGCGGATGTGACTGTGGACATGACCACAGCCACGGTTGCGACTGCGACAGTTGCGGCGGATGCAACTAATCCACTCCATTACCACTATACCACACAATGAAAGCACCGCTCACATTGAGATTACTGCGACTTCTACTATTGCTGACTATCAGCAACATGGCACTTTTAGCTCACTCAGAAGAGATTGAGATAGAAGTGGCTACACCCGTTGTAGATGGCATCGACGTGAGCGATCACCAGAAAGTAATCGACTGGGATGCAGTAGCAAGGGACAAGCGCATCAAGTTTGTCTATATCAAGGCCACCGAAGGCGCAACGTATCAATCGAGCCACTATAGGTCGAACCTAGCCAACGCCAAGCGCGTAGGAATAAAAGTGGGCAGCTACCACTTCCTGCGCACCGGCTCGCGAATACGAGACCAGTTTGCCAATTTCACACGTGTGGTAAAAAAGAACGAGCAGGACATCCTGCCACTTATAGACATCGAAGTACGCCAAGGCTGGACCAACCAACAGGTGCGTGACAGCGTCAAGCTGTTTGCCGACTTGGTGGAGGAATACTACGGCTGCCGGCCAATGATCTACACCAGCTCACACTTCTACAACCACATACTTGGACGCGCCTTTGCCGATTATCCACTGTTCATAGCCCGATACGCCAACAATGCCCCATCGCTCGATAGCGGGCAGTGGATTCTGTGGCAATACAGCGAGAAAGGCAGAGTAAACGGCATCGGTCCTAACGTGGATTTGTCGTGCTTCAATAAAGGACGTGGCATCCAGGATATCCTGATGAAAGAAGGCCGAATGGGTTCGCGACGACGCAGCAACTCTGATGCCGTCGACCAGAAAGACAAGCCTGGCAGCGTGAAGGTAAAAGAGGCTCCTACAATGTCTAAAAAGCAAGAAAAAGAGCTCAAGAAACAACAGGAGAAAGAACGCAAGGCAAAAGAACGTGCCGAAAAATTGAAACGAGAGGAGGAATCCAAACAGGCCGAGAAACAGCGCAAGGCTGAAGAACAGGCGCGCAAGAAAGCTATGCAGGAAGCCAAGGAAAAACAACGCAAGGCTGAAGAACTGAAGAAGAAGCAGGAAAAGGAAGAAAAGGCCCGACAGGAAAGACTTAAAAAGCAACAAGAGGAAGAAGCTCGTAAGGCAGCACAAAAACAGCGGCAAGAAGGCGTTCAACAACGACTCAAGCAGCAACAGGCCGAACAGCAGCAAGCCAAGCAGGAACAGCGCAATAAACTGCAACAGCAAAAGCAGAATGCAAATCAGGCTCGACAGGGACAGACCTCGACAAACGATGTTCGTCAGAGTACCCGTACGCGTAAAACCAACAAAAGCTCGGCCGACAACGATTAATCACACCCTGTGTCAATAATGCCACGACGATTACTCACATACGTACTTCTGATGGCAATTCTGCTGCCAATGCAGGCAAAGCAGAAAGACTCTAAGGAACAGTTTCATGGTATAGATGTGAGTTGGTACCAGAAAAAAATCAACTGGGACGTCACAGCACAGGACAAGCGCATCACGTTTGCATTCATCAAGGCCACCGAAGGCGGACGCATCCAAGATGCCAACTACCGCTACAACATTGAGAACGCACGGCGAAAGGGCATAAAGGTGGGCAGCTACCATTTCCTGCGCCCCGAGACACCTGCCAAGCAGCAGTTTGAGAACTTTGTAGCACGTGTGAAGAAAAACGAGCAGGACCTTATTCCCGTAATCGACATTGAAGACGTGCCTGAAATGGGCGTACTATGGAAGCCTCAACAAGCCAAAGACTTCCTGAAGGAAATGCTCGACCTTGTGGAAAAGCATTTTGGCTGCAAGCCTATGATATACACCAGCAACAAGTTCTTCACCGACTATCTGGGAAGAGCCTTTGCCAACTATCCTCTGTTCATTGCCCGTTACGGCAACGTGGAGCCTGAACCTCTCAACGGCACTTCATGGACGCTGTGGCAGTTCACCAAGTCCGGCCGCGTCGACGGCATCGACCACGTCGTGGATCTGTCGCGCTTCAACAAGGGGCGGTCACTCGCAAGCATTGCTTTCCCAAAGGCAAAGCCAAAAGGCGAACCGAAGTCTCACAAGGATAAAAAGAAACACCACAAAGATGCAAAGCACGAGCAAAAACATAAAGGCTCAGCAAAACACAAAGGTGCTAAAAAAGGCGATTCCAAGAAAGACACAGCTGGTGATAACCACAATAAAAAAGATAAAAAGAGCGTTAAGAAAAAGATCTCTTCTGAAACAAGAAAAGACAATGCCGCAAAAGGCAAGTCCAAGAAGGACAAGATTGTAAAAGACGAAAGTCCAGCTAAAAAATCCAAGAAACAATCATTGAATCGCGCAAAAAAACGTGAACAAAAAAAGAAGAACAAATAAAGCCCTCTGTGCAGCCATAGCAATCATAGCTTTGGCTACCGTGTTTATTGCCGGGTGTAGGCAGAATGGCAACGCCGACTCTCGCACGGCACACATTGCACCTCGCGACTCAACGGCTCCATACGACGGCATAGACATCTCCAGCCACCAGGGTGACATAGACTGGGCAAAGGTAGGCAACGATCCTTACATCCGCTTCGTCTATATTAAGGCCACCGAGGGAGCCACCTATCAGTCGCCGCACTATCGCTACAACCTTGACGGCGCGCGCCGCCAAGGATTTCTGGTGGGCAGCTATCACTATGTGACATCTACCTCACCCATACATGAGCAGGCACGCAACTTCTTCATGCAGGCACCACGCAAGACGCAAGATCTAATACCTATGCTCGACGTGGAAGAGCGAGGACAATGGACCCGCAGCCAACTTATTGACAGCGTGTCGCTACTGGCCAACTTGATTGAAAAGGAATACGGTTGCCGACCAATGATTTACTCCACCATCGACTTCTACAACAAGAATCTGGCTCCGCATTTCAACAAATATCCTCTCTACATCGGACGATACTCATCATCGAAGCCTGCAATCAACTGGGACGGAAAATACACCGTGTGGCAGTTCAGTGAAAACGGCATCATCCCAGGCATCGACGCATACGTCGACCTGTGCCATTTCAACGATGAAATCTGGCTCGACAAAATCATCCTTCATTAATTCCTATTCGGAGTGTATATTCTGGATGTAATACAACAAAAGCGTCAAGCGTGAACATCACACTTAACGCCTTGCGTAGCCCATAGCAGAATCGAACTGCTCTTTCAAGAATGAAAATCTTGCGTCCTAGCCGATAGACGAATGGGCCGTGTCGCGCTGCTGCGCACTCATGAACGCTTTAGCGCATAGCGACAAGAGAATCCTCATGCCGCCTTCGTCTTCAGACTTTATTATGCCTCCAACTTATTGATGTGCTTAGCCAACTTCGACTTAAGGTTGGCAGCCTTGTTCTTGCTGATGACGTTCTTGCGACCCAGCTTGTCGAGCATCGACTCAACCTTCTTCACTGCTTCAGCAGCAGCTGCCTTGTCGGTCATCTTGCGTACGTTGCGAACAGCGTTACGCATGGTCTTTGCATAATAACGGTTGCGCAGGTTACGAGCCTGTGTCTGACGAATTCTCTTGATAGCTGACTTATGGTTTGCCATAATTTCTCTTTATTTTCCTTTTTATTAAATTGTTGATTTAGTAGCCCATAGCAGAATCGAACTGCTCTTTCAAGAATGAAAATCTTGCGTCCTAGCCGATAGACGAATGGGCCAAAAACATACCTTTCCAAAAAAGCGACTGCAAAGTTAGGTACATTTTTTGAACTGACAAAATTTTAACACATCAAATCACTCTCAAACACTATTTTTTTGGTTTTTATGAAGTCATTTCAACCGACGTAAGTAACTTTGCAATAGTTTTTTTGCCTTCTCAAATGTACGACAAACTGCGAGGCATAGTACTCGCCACCATTAAATACAGCGACAAGCACAACATCGTCCATGTATATACCGACCTTCATGGACGAATGGCTTTCCTCGTGCCACAGGGCAATACACGTGGGGCACGTATGCGCAATGCCATGCTCATGCCACTGTCGGTGGTTCAGTTTGAAGCACGGATCACTGCCGGTCGCGAACTGGCATCGATGCATGACTTGCAGCGCGATTGCCCATTGAGTGACATCTACGCCAATCCAGTCAAAAGTGCCGTGGCAATGTTCATGGGAGAGGTGCTGGCACACTCCATACAAGAGCAGGAGAGCAACATGCCATTATTTTCGTTTGTCGAAGCTTCGGTTATGGCACTTGAGAAGGCTACACGAGGAGTGGCTAACTTTCACATATGCTTCCTTTACCACCTGGGAGCACATCTGGGCATTCAACCTGACGTGGCTTCTTACCACGAAGGATACTGGTTCGACATGATGGGAGGAACTTTCATGAAACATCCCGACGGAGTTAGTCACATGATGCCACCAAGCGATGCTGAAGCTTTACACCTCATTTCACGCATGACGTTCCGAAACCTTCACCTATTCAAGTTCAATCGTGAGCAACGCAATCAAGTGCTCGATGCTATGCTCACCTATTACCGCCTACACAACAGCACCCTCGGAACACTTCGCTCTCCCGACATCCTCAAGCAGCTCTTTGTATAGACACAATGAAGCCCTATGCAGCAATTGCACAGGGCTTTCACATATTTATTATAGTCCTTAAATTAGAACTTGAAGTCCAAACCTACACCGAACACCTTGTTGGTGCGGCTATAGACATCCTTGCCAGCAAGACCAGTATTGCAGTAGCCAGGGTTACCGGCAGGAACATTCTTGGTGTAATCCTTATAGGTAGTCCAGAAATAACCAAGGTTCAGACGCAGCTTTTCACTCAGGTTGACGGCGCCGCCGAAGCCCAGCGAGTAGCTGTCGCAAGAGAAAGCAGTGTGGGTCTGATAATCATCGCTCAGACCATAGTCGGTGTTCTGGAAACCGCAGCTCACGGTAAACAACCTGTTAATGTCCCACTCCAGACCTGCCAGCACCTCATGAGTTCCGTGGGTCAAGTACTTCTGCTTGTCATTTGCCATCTCGGCGTGCTTGTCATCATAGAAATGATACTCAACGGCAGCACGGAGCTTCTTAGGAATGATTTCGTAGCCTGCAGCCACGTAGAGCACTGCTGGAAGGTCGTTGGGAGTGTTCACTCCATGTCCGTATGAAGCCGACATGCCTTTTTCCAGTTCTTCTGATGCCTGGCCCATGGCTGTAGCTTCCAACGTCTTAGTATCGTTCTCAATATTGAGATTGGTCTTGAACTCATATTTTGCGGCCAGCGTGAGTGGGCCAGTCTTATAGTTCACGCCCAAAATGGGGGTCACGCCCCAACCTGTCTGTTTGCAATCCAGTTTGATGTGAGTCAAGCCACCTTCTTGAGCCAGAGCAGTGAGCATTGGTGCATAAGCGGCCTGTTGCTCAGGTGGAAGCGCAGCCATTGCAACTGATACTCTCTGCTTGAACTCATCACCCATGCTTGCATCAACATGACCAACGTAGCTACCATCAAAGTAGTTCAGACGGAATCCAGCAAATGCACTCCAGTGATTGTTAATCTGATAGGCAGCACCCAGTTGAAGGCCACAGATGTATTGGTGGCCTTTCATCGAAGAATTGATAGAGTACATGCTCGGCATGACAGCATCGGCACCTACCAGTGACTTCAGCATCGGTTGATCAGCAAGCAGAGCTTTAGTCTTGCTATAAATACCAGCCATTACTTGGGCATCAAACATAGCAAGGCCACTGTCAAAACTGGCCTTACCACCGCCACCGACAAAGCCAAAGAAGCCTGAAAACGCCCATTTGTCGCGTTTGTAAGCTGCATAAAGGCTCGGAATTACTGGCGCGGACGCTGTACCCTTGTAAAGTTTAGTGTTGTCCTCTGTTTGGAACAATGGGAAAGTGGCGAGAACGTCACGCTTCTGCGAAGCACTCTGTATGTTCAGCGACAATGTCCAGCCCTCATGATCGAGGAACGCCGTACCGGCAGGATTGGTGAACACACCATCAATCTCGTTGGTGGCACCGCGCGCCATCATGCGCTGCCATGCAATACTCTGGTTTGTGTTGTGAAGCAGACCGCCTGCCCATGCGGGCACTACCATAGCGGCTGTAAGGACGAGTGTAGTAAAAATCTTTTTCATATTATTATACCTTATTTATCAGTATGACGCCGGTGACTTAATCACAATTCCTAGTGATTTTGCAATGTCTAACTCGACAAGAACCACGCGTCATGACATAGTTATTAATTTCAGGCGACAAAATTATGCTAAATAACATATTCAGTGTGCTAAAAGTCAAAAAAAATCACCCATTTCGCTCAAAACACAAAAAAATTACATCTCTTAACATTCTATTTTTGTTAAGAAATGTTGCATTTGACTCAGCAAAACACTGAGCCCAACGTAATTGAAAACAGTATTCTGCGGTAAATTACTTATTACTTATTGCCTTTGGCGCGGTTATGATTGCGACATAGCATTTGGCAGTTTTCAATAGTTGTTTCCCCACCTTTGCTCCAAGCAGCCACATGATCGGCATCCATCTCCTCTAACTTCCAAATACGCTTGCTGTTAGCATCATGACCAATTGCACAGAGCGGGCAATTTGAGATATCTTTTGCCTTGGCATTGGCAGTCTGTTGACTATAAACCTTTTTTATCGTCGTCTTGTCAAAAACGCGTACATTCAATAGTTTTGTATCATTACATCCACCTAGCACATACTCAAAAATGCCCTTGCGATTGGTAACAAAGTCATCATTCATCAAATCACGCACTTTTTCTGATAGCATCGTGTGATTATAGGCTTTGGCATGATAACGTTCGTACAATTCACCCCAGTTCAATCCTTGCATTTCGCTATAGACATCGTCGAATAAGGTATCAATCCAATTAATCACGGTTTCAAAATAAGCCTTTATCTCTTTAATATTTGTGTCGCGTCGGTGAGCACTCATATATTTCTCGACATTTCCCCTACTAACCCATTCAAGCGCGGTAGCTAGGAACTGCTGGCGATTTGCAGGTCCCTTCACATAACTCTCCCATCGCTGAATGTTGGCGTTCTGTGAATTGCTGAATTCTGCTTTGCATAGTGTTACGAACGGCCCGCTATAAATTGCATTTAGCTCTTCTTGCGTATTAAGCGGTATGCCGGCAATGTTGATGGTTTTGAACCATTCCTTGATTTCGCCCTCTGCATTGTCTCCTTCGCCCTTACAGATATAGACCAATAGTTCAGTATTCAATATCTTATCTTGTATTTCCTTGTTCAATCCGTCAAATATCTGCTCCATCCCATTGACTTTAACGGCAAACTTGTTCTTGACAAACCTTCCAAGCGATGTGATGCGTTGTTGGCCATCAAGTACTTCTAGCTTATCATCGTCAACGCGATTAAAGTAGAAGAGTCCGAGTGGGTATCCTTTCAACACCGAGTCTATTACTGCCACATCCCGCTTACCGTCGGCATAAATGTAATTACGCTGATACTCTGGTTGAATGGTTAGTTGACCGGCCAATCCAAATAGTCCTTTGCCTTCAAGTTCATTATACTCAAAGCCGTCACAAATTTCTTCAACGGTATATATCTTTAAATCTGCTTTCATTTTATTACTGTTTTTTTGCGGATTAATATTCTTGCAAATGGCTTTTGTGGAAATCCATTTTCCATATAATAAAGCTGACCATCACGTAGACTTGGATTCAGTTTCTTTAATTCTCTATCAAACGGCGTTAAACCAAGTTCTTTACCTGAATCTCCTTGTGTTTGACCTATAATCTCAAACTGTTCTGGACAATACTTGTCTAAGAATGAAATTGGCACTCCCATAATTCCATCATAATCACTTGGGATAGCATCGGTAAAGGGAACTTCAATGGCATCATAGTTTTCATAATGAATATATTCTTTACGACCTCTTACTCCTTTATGCTTGCTATGTTTGAAATTCTCAGCCATTGTCATTAATTGCAATGGTTGATGTCGGCGACCATGATCGATATTTGTAAACCAACAACAGTTTCGGAATTTAACTAGATTTGTATTTTCATCATAAACGCCATCAGCATATTCCCGCTGAATTTCAATTCTGAAATAAGCGTTCCCATGATTAAAACCATTACCCAACCAAATTCTATTTTCCTTAATTAGAGGGAATATCTCCTTATAAGTTATGGCATTCATATTGCCTATGATAATAAACTGCTTTTCAGCTTCCATTACCCATGCCATAAATTCGCGGAATAGAGAGAAAGGTGGGTTGGTGACAATTATGTCGGCTTCGTTGCGGAGTTGGCGTATTTCTTTGCTGCGGAAGTCTCCATCACCCTCAAGATATTGCCACTCTAGGTCATCAATATTGATACGATTGTCGCCAGTGATGTCCCGCTCAAGAATGAAAATCTTGCCGTTAGTCTTGGTTTTGTCAGGGCTATAATAAGGCTGAACAGTTTCAAAAAGTGTGGGTTGATATGGAATCTTATAATTCTTACTCTCTGGAGCATAGCTTGTTGAGATTATTTTTTTCAACCCTAGCAACTCAAAGTTCTGGGCGAAGAACTTCGTAAAGTTACTCCATTCAGGGTCGTCACAAGGCAGCAGCACCGTCTTGCCACGAAACACATTGGAATCGTAGTCCAGATAATCGTTGATTTCCTTTTGAATGTCGGCATACTGCGTGTAGAACTCGTCATTCTTCGCAGTTTTGGCATTAAAGAGATTAGCATTCGCCATAATGGATTGATAGTTAATTTTTGCATCCAACTATCAATCACACCGAGACGGAAAAAGGCGCGATGCTCCTTATCCGTTCAGCAAGAGGTAGCGTCGCATGGCACCTCTGTCCCGTAAATAAGAATGCATCACGCCTAAGCGTGAGCATTGCTATATTCACGAGACAGTAAGCCCTATACGAACTTACCGCACTATTATCTTCGTGCTTGTTATGCCTTTAAAAGTTGCGACGCTTTTGGCTGAACGCGAAATAATAGCGAATGCTGTATTTTTTTATGTTCGGGATTTCTCCCCGAAACATCGGCAAAATTATGAAATATTTTGTGTTTATGGAAATTATGGCACGATAAAATACATTTCGGGACTTGAACATGGGTCTAGAATGTAGTTATAACTTGGCAGTCCCTATTGGTCCAGCGGCCCGCTGGTCGATAATTAGCGATTAATAATCCTTAATTCACAATTAATTTGTAATTTTGCAGCTCATCTCTACGTTATTATTACAACTAACAATAATGAGCATGGCAACAACCGACAAAAAAGATAAGGACAAAAACAAGATAGAATACACGCCTCAAACAGGCAGCTTGCGCGAACGACTTGCACGCGTAAAGCCCACTCGA
This sequence comes from Muribaculaceae bacterium, assembly GCA_017651515.1. Lineage (GTDB taxonomy): Bacteria > Bacteroidota > Bacteroidia > Bacteroidales > Muribaculaceae > Sodaliphilus. Next base: position 68,864 of record JAGCCU010000079.1, read on the forward strand.
TGGGCCCGCTTTGGCATCGTGGCAGCAATATATGTAGGATGGACAGTGTGGATGGGCAACCCCTGGCTGTTGCTTGCTCTGCCGCTGCTTGCCGACATCTACCTAACACAGTTCATCCCTTGGGGTGGCTGGAAAGGCTGGAAACCAGGCATTGCACGCACAATCATGAGCTGGATCGATGCAATCGTATATGCGCTCGTCCTGGTGTATTTCCTCTTCCTGTTCGGAGGACAAAACTACCAGATCCCATCGTCATCACTCGAAAAAACCCTGCTAACCGGCGACTTTCTGTGGGTGAACAAAATCGTCTATGGACCCCGTGTGCCGCAGACACCGCTCCATTTCCCGCTGGCGCAGAACACCCTGTCCTTCTTTAACTGCAAGAGCTACATCGACAAGCCTCAACTTGCTTACCACCGCCTTAAAGGTCTGCGCAACATTGAGCGAGGTGACATCGTGGTGTTCAATTTCCCTGCCGGCGACACCGTAGCCGTCAAATGCCCAAATCCCGATTACTACACGCTTTGCCATGAACGAGGACGAGAAGCCGTACTAGGCAACCCCGACATATTCGGCGAGGTAATCTACCGACCCGTAGACCGTCGCGACAACTATGTAAAGCGTTGTCTCGGTCTGCCAGGCGAGAAACTGAGCATCAAGGATGGAGTGGTTCACATCGATGGCAAGCCGCTGCCACAGCCAAAGAACGTACAGTTCTTCTACCACGTCGTCACCGATGGCACACCCATTAGTGATGACCTTTACGAAGAACTGGGTATCAGCCTCGAAGACCGACACATTTTTGACGGAAGTCCTTCTGGTCAGCTCGACTATCTGTTGCCGCTTACTGAAGAGATGAAAACACAGCTGAAGACCAACAAGTGGGTTACTCTCATCGAACGTATGCCTGCCGATCCTGCAGAATCGACAATCACCTATCCGCTCGGCACCGACCTTGGATGGACCCACGAGAACTACGGCCCGATATGGATTCCGAAGAAAGGTGTTACAATCGCACTGAACGAGAAGTCGCTGCCTCTCTATGAGCGATGCATACGCAACTACGAGGGCAACACACTCGAGGTGAAAGACGGCAAGATTTTCATCAATGGTAAAGAATCCACTTCCTACACCTTCAAGATGGACTACTACTGGATGATGGGCGATAACCGTGACAACTCCCTCGATTCGCGTTACTGGGGATTCGTGCCTGAAGACCACATAGTTGGCACCCCAATGATTGTACTCATCTCCTTTGACAAGGACAAGTCAATCTTCAACGGCGGCATACGATGGAATCGCATCTTTAAGTCTTCCAATCCCGACAAATAACGCCACACTCCATTTGTGACACACAATTCACCCATAATCACTGGCTCAATGGCGGCAGGAAGCTTCCGCTATTGGGCCGCTGCTTTGCAAGCACGACACGTAATCATCGACAGCGCCGAAAAGCGGCTACCCCTGCGTCACAGCCACCACCGCTATGACATCTGCGGACCTAACGGAGTGCAGCACCTCACTATTCCCGTTGTGGCAGAAACCCACACCATGGCAACGCTCATGCATGACGTGCGCATAAGCGAGCACGCACACTGGCGGCGGGTACATTGGGGAGCACTCTATAGCGCCTACGGCAAGACACCCTACTTCGATTACGTCGCCGACGACCTACAACGCATCGTAATGGGCAACCAGCACTTCCTGCTCGATTTCAACCAGCAATTACAGGAACTCATTACCGACTTCATGGCACTCCCCATCGAGTTTGAATATCGCAATGTAAACCAGAACGACACACTCACCGCTAATGATCTCCGACAAGTCCTCGGTTCAAAAAAAGCCGACAACCTGCCAATCATTGACGTGCAATACTACCAACTCTGGCAAGACCGTTTCGGCTTCATCCCCCACCTCAGCATAATCGACCTCATGATGAACACCGGCCGCGAAGGCCTTTTCAACCTCTTAGCTGCCCTCAACAACACATAGAGACAATAAAAAATTATTGTTTTTTAAGGAGATTACGCATTGATATTTGCCGATTTTTTTGTAATTTTGTATGTTTTTGGACGATACCCATTGACGTTATTGGCTATTTGCCGATAACGGTTTGGCTATCAGTCGTTTAATATGAAATTATATTAACATCAATATGGCAGAAGAATTTGACATTCTAGAGAACGAACAATCGCAGGAATATTCCGCAAGTAACATTCAGGTGTTGGAAGGTCTTGAGGCGGTGCGCAAGCGCCCATCAATGTACATCGGCGACACGCACGACAAGGGTCTGCATCACCTCGTAAGCGAGGTTGTTGACAACTCTATCGATGAGGCCTTGGCAGGTTTCTGTGACCACATCGATGTAGTGATTACCGAAGACAACAGCATTCGCGTGAGCGATAATGGACGTGGCATTCCCGTCGATGAACATGAGAAACTCCACAAGAGCGCACTTGAAGTGGTCATGACGGTACTTCATGCCGGTGGTAAGTTCGACAAAGGTTCTTATAAGGTTTCAGGCGGTCTGCACGGCGTTGGCGTGAGTTGTGTGAATGCACTCAGTGATTATCTGAGGGCAGAAGTGCGCCGCGAAGGCAAGGTGTATATGCAAGAGTATTCCAAGGGCCAGCCAAAGGCTCCAGTCGCTATCGTGGGCACCTGCAAGGAAGAAGAACACGGAACAACCGTGATATTCCATCCTGATCCAACCATATTCCAGCAGACCATTTATAACTTCCATACGCTCTCTAACCGACTTCGTGACCTGGCCTATCTGAATGCCGGTGTAACGCTCACCCTCACCGACCTGCGTGAGAACGACGAGCAAGGCAACCCAGTGAGCGAAACTTACTACAGCCGCACAGGTCTTGATGAATTCGTACGCTACATTGATGCCAGCAAGGAACCGCTCATCAACGATGTGATTCACATCAACAGCAACAAGGGCGGCATTCCCGTTGAGGTGGCTATGACCTACAACACCTCGTTCAATGAGAACATCTACTCCTTTGTCAATAACATCAACACCATCGAAGGCGGTACGCACCTCACAGGTTTCCGCCGCGGACTCGGCGCCACTTTAAAGAAATATGCCGAAGACAGCAAGATGCTCGAAAAGGTGAAGGTGGAAATCAAGCCTGAAGACTTCCGCGAAGGCCTAACTGCCGTAATTTCGGTAAAGGTACTTGAACCACAGTTTGAAGGCCAGACTAAGACTAAGCTGGGCAACACCGAGGCAATAGGTGCCGTTGACAGCAGCGTGCGCGAAGCACTGAGCATCTACCTTGAGGAACACCCCAATCAGGCAAAGGCCATCGTAGAGAAAGTGGTACTCGCAGCAACGGCACGTCATGCCGCACAGAATGCACGCCTGAAGGTACAGCGAAAGTCGCCACTTGCCGGTGGTGGATTACCAGGCAAACTGGCCGACTGCTCAAGCAAAGACCCAGCCGTGAGTGAGCTTTTCCTTGTTGAGGGTGATTCGGCAGGCGGATCGGCAAAACAAGGCCGCGACCGACAATTCCAGGCCATTCTCCCACTGCGAGGCAAAATCCTCAATGTCGAGAAAGCAATGGATCATAAAGTCTTTGAAAGCGACGCCATTGTAACAATTTTCCGTGCTCTGGGCGTGACCATCGGTACCGAAGAAGATCCCAAGGAAGCCAACTTGAGTAAACTGCGCTATCACCGTGTCATCATCATGACCGATGCCGACGTTGATGGTGAGCACATTGCCACACTGTTGATGACGTTCTTCTTCCGCCGTATGAGACCTATCATCGACAATGGTTACCTGTTCATAGCTACGCCACCTCTCTACAAGGCAACATATCGCAACACTCAAGAGTATTGCTGGAACGATGTACAGCTGCGTCAATTCATTGACAGGTATGCCGAAGGCAACGAAGACCAGGTGAAGGTGCAGCGATACAAAGGTCTTGGTGAAATGAACGCAGAGCAACTGTGGGAGACCACCATGGATCCTGAGAACCGTATGCTCAAGCGGGTGAGCATCAGTGATGCTGCTGAAGCTGACCGTGTATTCTCAATGCTCATGGGCGAAGATGTGGAACCACGTCGCCGTTTCATCGAGGAGAACGCCACCTACGCAAACATCGATTCGTAAACAACGAAACAAATAAAACAGAAACCAGCTCCGCTTTAAGGCAGAGCTGGTTTTTTATGTGGTTTCTAGATATTCCGTCTATTTCAGGAGGAAAAGAAGAGGCTGGTCTAGTCGCTTTGCCCAGCAGGTTTCATTATGCTCGTGACCCTCGAAAACCCTACTGTCATAGTGGTTGTCATCCCATCTATTATTGCGAAACATGGCATCCATCTTGTCCTGATAAGGGCCATAGTCTCCATCCAGATCTACCGTACCACGATCCATATAAATATAATGGTCGCCCATTGACGGCAGATTCTTCTCCACATAGACACGGAAAGCCTCTGCCCACGGCTCACAATCAACCTTCGGCTGCCCAAGAGCATTAGGTAACATTAGAGACAGATGGGTGGACATACATCCCGCCGCACCATAAACTTGTGGATACTCGCAAATGGCATAGAGCGAAATCAGTCCGCCCATGCTCGAACCCATTATCGCCGTATGCTCTTTGTCGGGAAAAGTCTTGTAATGGCTGTCGATAAACGGCTTCAATTCTTCAACCAAGAACTTGAGATAGTTGTCGGCAGTAAACTCTTTCACATCGACCTGATTATAAACATCGGAAGGCAACTGCAAATAGGTTTTGCATGGGAAATACTCGTTGATGCGGTCTTGCTCCGCATTATCGATCGCCACTACTATGCATGGCGGAATTTTGCCGTCAGCAATCAGTCGGCCCATAACCTCGTCCACCTGCCACTCTTGATGATTCCATGTAACGCTATCGTCAAACAGCATCTGTCCGTCATGCATATACAGCACACTGCATTTCTCCATCTTGTCATAACCGTCAGGCAACCATACGCGCACGGTGCGGGGTTTGATGTATTTCGACGGAAATTCGTTATAAATCTCCAGTTTACCTGTGGAGACTTTCATTTGTGACAGGTCAGGGCGACGAAAACACATAGATATAATACACACAACTGCGATTAGTGCCAACAGGCACCACAGCCATTTCTTTTTCATTTTATTATGACGATTAGAAAAAACTATTGATATAACTCTTATGGTTCGGGAGTGACAACGGCTGTGTCGGGCAACATGGTGTCGTCATAAGGAATCGAATCCAAATCGAGGCTGTCGACCGACCAGTCAAGGCTATCGGGCTCGTATTCATCAATACACTGACTATACTGAGCCGGATCTACATACTCTTTTTGCTGGAAACGCCCATGGTACTTGCGGAAAGCCGGGTCGTTAAACACCTTGTTCAAGAAGACACCACATATGGGCAATGCCGTACGGCTGCCCTGTCCGTAGGCTCCCGAGGTAAAGTGTATCTGGCGATATTCGCCACCCACCCACGCACCGCACACTAAATGCGGAGTAACACCTACAAACCAAGCATCGGCATGGCGGTTGCTCGTGCCAGTCTTTCCGCCAAAGTCGGTATCGTACATTGAACTGGTAATGTAGCCGTTTAATGCCTGAGATGTGCCTCCAGCATCTGTGCGTCCAGCCATTAGCATCTGTTGCATAAGAAATGCCGCGCGATAAGGCAATGCACGATGCTGACCAGCGTTGACACGATAAATCTCCACACCATTCTTGTCCAAAATATGTGTCACGAGAATCGGTTCATGGAAAATGCCGTCGTTAGCCACCGTACAATAAGAATTGACAAGTTCCAACAGATTTACGTCACTGGCTCCCAATGCCAAGGCTGGTGTTTCCTCCAACTCGGTAGTAATTCCCATGTCGCGAGCCGTCTGTGCCACGATGGGGATGCTCACCTCGGCACCTATGCGCACTGCTACACTGTTGATGCTTTGGGCAAATGCGGCACGTAAGGTAATGTTAGAACCTGAAAACGTGCCACTGGCATTAGTTGGACGCCAATGCACCATCTCTCCCTTGGTGCGGTCGTATATGAGTGTATCGATATAAGTATCGGAGCGACGGACGCACGGAGTGAAACCATGAGCCATAGCTGCAGAATAAACAAATAGCTTGAATGTACTGCCTGGCTGGTGCATTGCTGTAACCTTGTCGTATTTCCATGTCTCAAAATCCACGTCACCCACCCATGCCTTCACGTGTCCGGAACCCGGCTCTATGGCTATAAATCCCGTATGCATAAAATGAAGCATATAGCGTATGGAGTCCATGGAACTCATCTCCATGTATAGCGAATCGTTGTCGTAGTCAAACAAATGCACACGATGAGGCACGTTCATGTAATAGTTCACCGAATCAAGGTCGTTGGGATAGCGTGCCAGCAAACTGCGATACACATCGGTATTACGTGCTTTATCCTCGACGAAGTTTGGGATAGGCTTGTTGTCCTCGTCAAGCCAACAGTCACGGTCACCCCATTGGGAGCGGAAGTTCTGCTGTACGACACGCATTTTCTCACTCACAGCCTGTTCAGCATAAGTCTGCATGCGCGTGTCAATGGTGGTATATATACGCAAACCGTCACGGTAAAGGTCATGACCCGTCTCGCGGCACCACTTCTCAAGTTCGGCAGCCACTGCCTGTCGGAAATACAGAGCTTGACCATCGTAGGCATTTTCGGCGGCATATTTAAGTTCTATGGGCAATCGGCTAATGGAATCATAAGCCTGTTTCGACAAGTGGTTACGCACTCGCATATTATCAAGAACTACGTTGCGGCGGCGAAGGCTATTCTTGGGGTTCAATCGCGGATTATATGTACTCGTGGCTTTGAGGAGTCCCACAAGCACTGCGCTCTCCTGTATGTTGAGTTCCTTTGGCGTCTTTGAAAAATAGGTTGCAGCTGCCGTCTTTATGCCATAAGCATTACTTCCAAAGTCTACAGTATTGGCATACATCTCCAGAATCTGCTGCTTGTTGTATAACATCTCCAGCTTGGTAGCAATGATCCATTCCTTGCTCTTCATGATGAGCATCTTCACTCCCGGAATGTAACCAAGCAACCCCGTTGAGTAATCAACGCGTGTACGGAACATATTCTTCACCAGCTGTTGTGTGATGGTACTGGCACCACGTGGACGGCCGTAGAGTATCATGTCCTTCACTGCTGCCACCAGACCACCGAAGTCGATACCTCGATGGCTATAATAGCGTTCATCTTCTGTATCAATGAGCACGGTGAAGAATTCTGGATTAATTGAATCGTAGGGCACCGGTGTGCGGTTCTCGTCAAAGTACTTGCCCAATTCCTTGCCATCGGCGCTGTAGATATAGCTTGCCTCAGCCGTTTCGGGATTCATGATGCGATGAGTGCTTGGTGACTTGCCAAACAACCACAGGAAATTGATATCAACTGCTATCAAATAGAGGATAAATAACACTATAACAGTTGCAAGAGCCACCAGTGTCTTTACATACCACGGACGCCCTTTGTACAGGCTTTTGTACCAACGCTTGAAACGGCGCCAGTTTTCCAAAACCATATCTTTCAACTTGCTTATTGACATTGGCTATAGGTATTATTCACCGACAAAGGTAGTGCAAACCGAAGACAATAACAAGAATACGACACTAATATTACAACTAAATTCACCTTTTTATTCCAATATTATGGGAAATCCCGACTTTTTATGTACTTTTGCAACATCGCAGGCGCACAACGTGTGTCGTTTGCTGTATTGACTAACCTCAAATAGCTTGTGCTATGACAAATAATAAGAGTAAACGGGCTGCACGACTGCAGCGCAACTCCCGCATTGTAAAGAGGATGTGGTGGACATTTGCCGGCATCGTAGCCGCTCTGTTGTTATTGTTCATCCTTATCTATAATGGAGTGATAGGCTATATGCCAGCCATTGACCAGCTAAAGAATCCTACCGACAAGTTCGCCTCGACTATTTATGCTGCAGGCGGTGAGGAAATGGGCAGATACTATCGCAGTAAAGGCAATCGCGTATATGTGGATTACGATCAATTGTCTAAACACTTGAGCAATGCTCTTATAGCTACTGAGGATGCTCGCTTTGAGAGCCACTCGGGTATCGACTTAAAGGCATTGGGACGTGCCATCATCAAGCGCATCATTATGGGCCAGAAAAGTGCAGGTGGCGGCAGTACCATAACTCAGCAACTTGCCAAGCAACTGTATTCGCCTGAGTCAAGCAACATCTTCGAACGTGCATTGCAAAAACCCATCGAATGGATTATCGCAATTAAACTAGAGCGATACTACACCAAAGATGAGATCATTAAGATGTACTTTAACCAGTTTGACTTCCTGAACAATGCCGTAGGTATCAAGACAGCAGCATATGTCTATTTCGGCAAAGATCCGTCACAACTAAACTTACAGGAAGCCGCTACGCTGGTGGGCATGTGCAAGAATCCATCCTACTATAACCCTCTACGCTATAATGAGCGCACCAGAGAGCGCCGAAACGTAGTACTCGACCAAATGGAGAAGGCTGGCTACATCACAGCTGCTGAAAGCAACGCCACTAAGCAGCTGCCACTGGTGCTCAACTATCACCGCGTTGACCACAACGATGGATTGGCACCATACTTCCGCGAGGAACTGCGTCGCGTGATGATGGCCAAAAAACCTGAAGAGAAAAACTATCCCAAGTGGAATCGTCAGGCTTTCGTAGATGACTCTGCGGCTTGGGCCAACAACCCTCTATTCGGCTGGTGCAACAAGAACAAGAAAGCCGACGGTACGAACTATGACATTTACTCCGATGGACTGAAAATATACACTACCATCGATGCAAACATGCAGACTTATGCCGAACAGGCGGTCAAACAACACATGTCGAAGACTCTGCAGCCTGCATTCTTGCGTGAACGCGGCGGTACGAAGAATCCATATACCAACAATCGCCAGGAACTATCGGCAGCCGGAAAACAAGCACTCATCAACAATGCCATCAAGCGTTCGGAACGCTACCGTGTACTTCAGAAAGCCGGAAAGAGCGAGGCAGAAATCATGAGTAACTTCCGCACTCCCATCGACATGAAGCTGTTCAGTTACGACGGTGAATATGAGACAAAGATGACTCCACTGGATTCGCTTCTCTACACAAAGTCGTTCCTGCGATGTGCCATGATGTCGATGGATCCTGTCACGGGTTATGTCAAAGCCTATGTTGGCGGCCCTGACTTCCGATTCTTCAAGTATGACATGGTCTCTACCGGTCGACGACAAATCGGTTCTACGGTAAAGCCGTTCGTATATTCCAAGGCTGTAAATGACTTTGGTCTTACGCCATGTTCGGTGCGTCCTGGTGGCTCGCCTAACATTCGCTGGTATCGCGACGTATGGAACCCACGTGGCGTGGGTGGCACTATGACTCTGAAATCGGCGCTTACCAGCTCTATCAACTCCATTTCGGCAGGATTCATGAAAGGTACATCTCCAAACTGGATTGAGCAGCAAGGTTATGAAGTATACCCACCAAGTGAACTTGCCAACTGGATGCACTCGTTTGGCATCACCAGCCATTTGGAACCTGTTCCAGCACTCAGTTTGGGTGTAAGTGAAATCACTCTGCGCGAGATGGTTGCTGCCTACTCGGCATTTGCCAATGGTGGAATGCGTGTAGAGCCGGTGTATGTGACCCGTATATGTGACAACAAGGGCAACATCGTTGCTGAATTTACTGGCCAGCAAACTGAAATCATGAGCGAAGACACCTATTATAAAATGCTTACGATGCTCATGAGCGTTGTAGACGCCGGAACCGGTAGACGATTACGTTCACAGTATAGCATTCGCGCCGAACTGGGTGGCAAGACCGGTACTACCAACTTCAACAGCGACGGTTGGTTCATGGGCTTTACTCCAGAACTGGTAACCGGCGTATGGGTTGGTGGCGAGGAACGCTTCATCCACTTTGTAAGCACAGCCATGGGCCAAGGTGCTGAAGCAGCATTGCCAATCCTTGGCTTGTACTTGCAAAAAGTCTATCGCGATGCCTCACTCCCATATTCACAAGACACGAAGTTCAAGTTCCCCAAGGGTTACAACCCATGCGATGATGAACTGGGACACATTGGAGGTGGATACCGCGGCGGTGGCGGCGGTGGCGGCGGTGGTGACGCTGGCCATCATGAGGAAGTGATGGAAGGTGCTTTCGACTAAGCATTTGTACCATCTCATGGTTACATACGATTAAGTATTTACGTTTATATTCATGGCGATTATTGAGGTAACATCGCTTCAACATCCCGGCGTAGAGATATTCAGTCTTCTAACAGAGGCTGAATTGCGCAATCGTCTGGAACCCGAGAAGGGTGTTTTCATCGCCGAAAGTCCTAAAGTAATAAACGTAGCCCTCGATTCTGGCTACACTCCATTGGCACTGTTATGCGAACGACGTCATCTGACAGGTGATGCCAAGGATATTGTTGCACGCTGTGGAGACATACCCATCTATACCGGCGAACGTGACCTTCTGGCTACACTTACGGGTTATACTCTCACGCGTGGTGTGCTGTGTGCCATGCGACGTCCGTTGCCTCCATCGGTGAAAGAAATCTGCGATGGTGCGAAACGCATCGTTGTGATTGATGGTGTGACCGACACCACTAATATAGGTGCAATATTCCGTTCAGCGGCAGCACTGGGTATCGATGCTGTTTTACTGACACCAACAAGCTGTGACCCTCTGAACCGTCGTGCCGTTCGAGTGTCGATGGGTTCCGTGTTCCTTGTGCCTTGGACATGGCTCAATTTCCCTATCCAACAACTCAATGAATTGGGATTCAAAACTGTGGCGATGGCATTGACCGACAATTCGGTTTCAATTGACCATCCTACACTGATTGCTGAACCCAAGTTGGCTATTATAATGGGAACTGAGGGAGACGGATTGTCCCACGACACTATCGTCAATGCTGACTATGTGGCTCGGATTCCGATGTCACACGGAGTTGATTCTCTGAATGTGGCTGCTGCTTCAGCAGTTGCTTTCTGGCAATTAAGAAAGTCTCTATCAACCAAAACAAATAACTATCAATAACTATGGAAAGAATATATACTCCCGATTTCATTACTGAACTGAAGCCAAACGAAGTGTTTGTGTTCGGCAGCAATCTTGGCGGATTTCATGGTGGCGGTGCCGCTCGCATAGCCAGGCAGAAATTTGGTGCCGTATGGGGACAAGGCGTGGGACTACAGGGGCAGAGCTATGCCATTCCAACGATGCAAGGCGGTGTGGAAACCATAAAGCCCTATGTAGATCAATTCATTGCCTTTGCCAAGGCACATCCCGAACTGACATTCTATGTTACCCGAATTGGTTGCGGAATAGCTGGGTTCCAAGACAGCGAGATAGCGCCGCTATTCGCCGACGCTATCCCTGTGCCTAATATTGCATTGCCCCGTCAGTGGGTCAATAATATCTGAATCAATTACTCCTCATCGTCGGGAGCTGCCTGCATGTTGGTGAATACGTTCTGAACGTCATCGTCCTCTTCGAGCACCTCGATGAGAGCTTCTACGTCAGCACGCTGTTCGGCAGTAAGTTCCTTATACTCGGCAGGTTCGTAGACAAACTCTGAGCTCTTGATTTCATAGCCGTTGTCTTCCAGATATTTCTGGATATCGCCATTGGCCTCGAATGCTCCGCCAATCATGATTTCCTCCTCGTCCATGTCGAAGTCTTCGGCTCCGCAGTCGATGAGCTCGAGCTCCAGGTCATCAAGAGTGATGCCATCCTTAGGCTCAACGTGGAAATAACACTTGTGCGAGAACAAGAAGCCCACGGTACCAGAGTTGCCCAGGTTGCCGCCCTTCTTGTTAAAGTAGTTGCGCACGTTAGCCACGGTACGGGTGGAGTTGTCAGTAGCAGTTTCCACTAACACGGCTATGCCATGAGGAGCAAATCCTTCGTAGATAACCTCCTTGTAGTCGCCTGCATCCTTGTCGCTGGCCTTCTTGATAGCACGTTCCACGGTATCCTTAGGCATATTGGCAGCCTTGGCATTGGCCATGAGGGCGCGCAGGCGTGAGTTGGATGTGGGATCAGGACCACCAGCCTTCACAGCCATGGTGATTTCCTTACCAATCTTAGTGAATGTGCGGGACATGCTGCCCCAGCGTTTCAGTTTTCTTGCTTTGCGATATTCAAAAGCTCTTCCCATTATTTTAAGTTTTTAAATTATTATTTCATTATCTGTTAACGGAGCTTGGCGCCGAGCTGTGTTTCGAGGTTCTTGATGACCTTCTGCATCACAGCATCAATCTGCTTGTCTTGCAATGTCTTTTCGTTGTCCTGCAAAATCATGCTGATGGCGTAGGACTTCTTGCCAGCCTCGAGTTTTTTGCTTTCGTAAACATCGAATAGGTTGACGCTACGTAGCAATTTCTTGTCGCTTGATATCACCACACGACGGATGTCATCAAAGGTCACAGCTTGGTCGACGAGCAGAGCCAAGTCGCGTCGTACCGGTAACGTCTTGGGCAGGTCGTAATACTTAATGTCTTTCTTTGCCGCCAGTTTGCAAGCCTGTTTCCAGTCAACTTCGGCATAGAATACCGGCTGATCAACGTCGATTTTCTTGAGCTGAGCATCTGTTACAACACCCATCACGGCGATGCACTTACCGCCACGAGTATTGTAAGACAGTGCAGGATCGATGACATCGTTGGACGTCTGTTCCAGCACAAGCTCGTTGACATCGATGCCCATGCCTGTAAGTACATTTTCAAGCACAGCCTTCATGTCATAGACGTTCACTGGCCTTGATGGGTCGGCCCAGTTGTCAGCATGGTTGTTTCCGCTCATCCACATGCCAAGGAACTTACCCTCGGTGTAAGGAGCAAGCACCTTCTCGGTCTGGTCCACGCCAGGCTCGCAGTGATAGGTTGTGCCGAACTCATAGAGCTTGAGGTTCTGGTTCTTGTGATTGATGTTGCGTGCCACGCTTTCCAGACCACCGAAAAGAAGAGTCTGTCGCATCACGTTCAAGTCACTGCTGAGCGGGTTCATAATGTGTACGCAGTTAGCTTCTGGATAGCTCTCAAGCCCTTCATAATAGCTTGCTGGAGTTAGCGAGTTGTTCATAATCTCGTTGAACCCTACAGAAGTGAGGTGATTGCTTATATGCTCCTGCATCTCGTCGGCAAAGTCGACCATTGTCTTGCTCGACAAGTTGGAACGAACTTCAGTAGGTATCTCTACATTGTTATATCCATAAACACGCAAGATGTCCTCCACTACGTCACATGGGCGTTGCACATCCACTCGATAAGTTGGCACCATGAGTTTCAAGCCGTCAGGTTCTTCATCAACGATTTTAATTTCCAAACTTCTCAAAATACTCTTGATTGTGTTGGTATCAATCTTCTTGCCAATAAGTCCTGTGACGTAGTCATATGGCAAATCAACCTTGAAGCCAGGGAACTCACGAGCCTTGACATCGATGATGTCGCCACAGATGTCACCACCTGCCACTTCCTTGACGAGCAGAGCCGCTATCATAAGGTTGCGTACGGTGTCATTAGGATCGATACCACGCTCGAATCGGAATGAAGCATCAGTATTCAGTCCGAAACGTCGTGCTGTCTTGCGAATCCAAGTGGGATGGAAATATGCCGACTCAAGGAATATGTCGGTAGTGGCTTCGGTAACGCCCGATTCCAGACCGCCGAAGACACCGCCGATACACATCGGCTCTTTGGTGTTGCATATCATCAGGTCCTTGTCGGTAAGTGTGCGTTCTACACCGTCGAGGGTGATAAACTTAGTACCGTTTTTCACTGTACGCACAACCACCTTGTCGCCTTTCACCTTAGCAAGGTCGAAGCAATGAAGTGGTTGTCCTAAGCCTAAAAGTATGTAGTTGGTAACATCAACGATATTGTTGATTGGGCGTTGCCCCACTGCTGTGAGCAAGTCTTTAAGCCATTTGGGACTTTCTTGCACCTTCACACCGCGAATGGTTATACCGCTGTAACGTGGACATGCCTCTGGGTTCTTAACCTCTACAGGTATTCCGCCATCGCTGCGGTCACTCTTGAAAATGCCCACCGATGGCTTGATGAGTGAGCCTTTGCGCCCATTCTGCTTGCACCAAGCACTCAGGTCGCGAGCCACGCCATAGTGCGATGCACCGTCAATACGGTTTGGTGTAAGGTCAACCTCAATCAGCCAGTCATCGTCCATCTTGTAGTATTCGGCCGCAGGCATTCCCACAGGAGTGTCATCCGGCAACACTATGATGCCGTCGTGGCTAGAGCCAACACCTATTTCGTCTTCAGCGCAAATCATGCCCAGCGACTCCTCGCCACGCATCTTCGAACGCTTGATGGTAAATTCCTGGTCGCCATCGTAGAGTTTGGTGCCAATAGTGGCGACAATGACTTTCTGTCCGGCAGCCACATTGGGTGCACCACACACAATTTGCACCGGATCATTTCCATCGCCCAAATCCACAGTGGTGATATGCAAGTGGTCGCTGTTGGGGTGGTCAATGCACGTGAGGACGTGCCCCACCACCAGACCGCGGAGACCTCCACGGATGGTTTCAACTCGTTCCAATGCGCCAACTTCAAGTCCGAGCGATGTGAGTGCCACGCTCACTTCTTCGGGCGTGAGGTCGATGTCGATGTATTTCTTAAGCCATTTGTAAGAGATATTCATAATCGGTAACTACGTTTTGTTTTGTTTCAACCTACAAAGGTACTAATTAATTGATAATTGACAATTGGCAATTGGCAATTTTTTTGAAAGAGACTGCTTAGAAAGCACAAAAAGAAGAACGGCACTTTTTTGCAAACACAAAAAAGTGCCGTTCCTTTATTGAGGTTATATCAAAGTTATCCGCAGTGGAAGTATTGCTGGACGAGAGCCTGAAGTTCTTCAGGCTTGTCCTCAACGTCGGCACGTAGTGTACGGTCATTGAAAGCACGCAGGCCGTCGATGATACCATCGATCATGTCGGGGCTGAACACACCATGCTCCTCGAACACCTTGCGGCTCTTCTCGAGACAGTCGGCACTTGCCACGCAGCTGTCGGGCAGCTGGTCAAGCTGGTTGAGCACCTGCTCGTTGGCCTTGTCGTGGATGTTGACATTAACATAGGTACGCTCAGCTACTTCGAGAGCATTCTCCATCTCGAAGCCATGACGGCAAGCCACGCAGAGGCCGGCAATAAGCTGATAAATATCAGCCGAGCCGTCGGGCGAGCGCATCTCCACTGTCTGCTTGATGGTAGTATCGAAATCGCTGGTTCCCTTCTCCTGTGGGTTAGCCAACACACACATATCCACACCAGAAGTCCATCCCAGTGGCACGCGCACGAGAACCGAGCGGTTACGGTCGCCCCAACAAACATTGGTAGGAGCCTCCTGGTGAGGCACAAGACGGAAATAACTCATCGGGTTCTTGTTACCAAAAGCGGTAATGGCTGGAGCCACATCCATCATTCCGGCAATCATGCGACGTGCATCATCACTGAGTACGCCTTTCTCGGTCATGCGGTTCTTACCATCCTTTATCATGCGCATATGGATGTGCAGACCACTACCTGCCTTGCCCACGGTAATCTTCGGGGCAAACGTCACGTTCAGCCCCATCTCGTAAGCTAGGTTGCGGATAATCCACTTTGCGAGCATGAGCTGGTCGGCAGCCTTCTCAGCAGGGACTGGCAGGAACTCAATTTCGTTCTGCTCATAGGTCAGGCCGTCCTGAACGAAGTTGCCAACTTCGCTATGACCGTACTTGATCTGTCCACCTGCCTGTGCGATGTACTTCATACACAGCTGGCGGAAGTCATTGGCCTTGGCATAGGGTGCACTCTCGTGGTAGCCGCGCTGGTCGATGGCTGGGAACTGCTCATCATCGTCAAAAATAACGTAGTATTCCAATTCACCCATGGCATGGAACTCCATACCAGTCACCTCACGGAATGACTGACATGCTTTGTGAAGCGTATATTCGGGCGAACTTGCCAGAGGGTTGCCATCCTTGTCGAAATAGGAGCAAAGCATGCAGAGCGTTGGCACCTCGGCAAAAGGATCGACAAAGGCAGTGCTATAACGTGGCAGCACATAGAGGTCGCTGCTGCCCGCCTGTATGAACTTGAACAGACTGGAGCCATCGACACGTTCGCCGCAGGTTATGACAGTCTCCAGATAATCGAGGTCATTGATTACGAAATTAAGGGTTTTCAACTTGCCGTCGCCACCGGGATACATGAAGTTAATCATGCGGATGTCGTTCTCCTGAACGAAACGGATAATGTCGGCACGGGTAAAGTCATCACATGGTTTTTGAAGAAAATCCACTACTGGATTAGCGTTAAGAATAAGTTTTTTATTCTCCATAATTCTCTAAGGTTAAATTAGTCGGTTTTCAAATTTGCTGCAAAGGTAGTGCAAATAAAGAACAATAAAAAGAATTTACTCAAATTTATTGACGAGCACCTGCCTTATTTCGTGATTTCTCACAAAATTATTAATTTTGCACCGCGAATGGAAAACCAGCCGAAAATATGCGTGTTTGCCGCTTCCAGTCAAAGTATTGACAAGCGGTATATTTCAGCTGCCCATGAACTGGGTACGCTGATGGCTCAACGTGGCTGGACGTGCGTGAATGGTGCAGGCCGTACTGGTCTGATGCAAGCCGTGAGCGACGGTTCACTCGACAATGGCGGCCGAGTTACTGGTGTCATCCCAAAGTTCATGGTTGACAATGGCTGGTGCTATGACCGCATACCCGACCTGGTCATCACAGCCGACATGCATGAACGCAAGCAGTACATGCAACAGGTAACCGACGGCATCGTTGCGCTACCTGGCGGCTGCGGCACTCTGGAAGAGTTGCTTGAAGTGATTACCTGGCGCCAATTGGGCATCATTTCCAAACCCATTGTTCTGCTGAACACCG
Source organism: Muribaculaceae bacterium (assembly GCA_017651515.1). Taxonomy (GTDB): domain Bacteria; phylum Bacteroidota; class Bacteroidia; order Bacteroidales; family Muribaculaceae; genus Sodaliphilus. The sequence goes on from JAGCCU010000079.1 coordinate 85,826, forward strand.
CAGGATTCTTCAACCCACTAATAGAGATGCTGAACAAATGTGTAGAACAAGGTTTTATGAAGAAGTCTCATTCTGCCTTATGGACAATAGCCGATACTCCATCACAAGCCATAGAAAGCCTTGCTGCCGGAATGTCTGGCAACGCACCTGAATTAGAAAGCAAATACTGAATAAGATTAAGGAATGCCAAGTATTGTATCTCAACATACACAACACATCGACAGTGTCAACGCCGACACCATTGTCGTTGACAGTGATGCCATACTGCTGACCCCACATTATCTTGATGCATTTCCCGAAACTGACAGCATCGCTAAAGATAGTTCGGTGAATGAAATTTCCACATTACCATCCCTTCAGATTCCCAGTGCCAGAGAAGCGAAGCCATTCACGCCCAATCCATTGCATGATCCAAGTTGCATGTCACTTATGCTAGCTGGACTTGTTCTCATTCTAGTAAGCTATCGTTCGGGATACAAATATCTGGAAAACCTCGTTCACAACATGTTCTCTACACGACGCCGAGAGAATCTCTTTGAGGACCACACATTGAATGAGACAAAAATACTCACTGCGCTTACCATCAACACATGCATAATGGAGGCTCTCATCACATATATAGCTCTATTCCAGTGGATGCCTGCGCTGCGCCAGTCACTTCAGTCATCTATTTTCATGCATGTGGGATTGTTTGCCATTATCGCAATGGCATTCTATCTTGCCCAGTTGTGTGCCTACAATCTAATTGGTCATGTTTTCAGCGATGGTCTAAACACCAAGTTGTGGACCGATGGTTTCAAGGCATCACATTCCTTGTTAGGGCTACTATTATTTCCAGTTGTCGCCGTGCTATTAATCAGCCCGGAACTCACAAAAAATTTGTTAATTTGTGCAATTTCCCTGTATTTTTGCGCCCGAATTGTTTTTATTTCTAAAGGTTTCCGAATTTTTTATAGCAATTTGCCATCACTTATCTATTTTATTTTGTACCTTTGCGCCGTCGAAATTGTACCCTTAGCAATTTTAATAGCAGGTATAGTTTCTTTATGTAACTGGCTACAATAGGAAAAAAGATATTGAAATGATGAGAATTTTGGTTTCCCAACCAAAACCCACTACGGAAAAATCACCTTATTTCGATCTTGAAAAAAAGTATGATGTAGAGGTGATATTCAGGCCCTTTATTAAAATAATGGGTCTTTCCGCGAAGGAATTTCGTCAGCAACGTCTGATGATTCCCGACTACTCAGCCGTAATATTCACGGCTCGCACTGCCATAGACCATTATTTCCGTCTATGCAAGGAGACGCGTTATACGGTACCCGACACACAGAAGTATTTCTGCGTGAGCGAACAAGTGGCCAATTATCTTCAGAAATATATCATATACCGCAAGCGCAAGATATTCTATGCCGAGAGCGGAAAGTTGGAAGACCTTGTTCCTCTGATTCAGAAGCACAACAAGGAAACCTATATGATGGCAGTATCGGACGTTCACAATGACCAGCCCAACGCGCTAGACGCTCATGGCATAACCTATGTGAAAGCCGTAATGTACCGCACGGTGAGCAACGACTTTGCGCCCGATGAGCCTCTGGACTACGACATGCTGTGTTTCTTCAGCCCCGCCGGAGTGAAGTCGCTCAAGAGCAACTTCCCTGATTTCAAGCAGGGAAAAGTTGGTATTGCCGCCATGGGCAAGAGTACCATTGATGCAGTAAAGGAAGCCGGTCTACGTCTGGATGCAACCATCGGTCCCGACGCTCCGTCGATGCCTGCTGCTATTGAAAAGTATCTGAAGAAAAAACGCGTTCCGAAAGCCGGAGCGACCGCAAAAAATGAAATGGATTAACAGAGCAATTATATCTTTTTGAAAAATTGGGGCAGCCATTTGGGTTGACCCCAATTTTTTTGTAATTTCGCCGTTCGAAATGCAAGGACAAAGGTTATACAAATGCGAGAAACTATGTAGCCGAACGGCTATAGAACGACTCTTCGGTGAAGGGAACAGCGCCATTGCCTTCCCCTTGCGTGCCGTGTATAGATTTCACGATTCTGGCGAATCACCTGCACGGTTTCTCATCACCATTCCCAAGAAACGCATCCGCCATGCCGTGGAGCGTGTATTGCTTCGTCGGCGGGTGCGCGAAGCTTACCGACTATGCCGCCGACAAGTCCTATACCCCGCACTTACGACGGCAGACATTAGTGCCGACATCGCTTTCCACTATCTGTCGAACGACATAGCCGATTATCACACGATAGCCGAAAAAATGAATCTGCTGCTGGAACGCATAGCTCAAGAAGCAACCGACAATAATGCATAAAGTACTCCGTACCAGATGAATATCATCTCCAAACTGCTCATATTGCCCATAAAGTTCTACCAGCGTTGCATTTCACCGCTCTTCCCGCCCGTGTGCCGCTTTACCCCATCATGCAGCCATTATGCCGTGGAAGCAATCACCAAGCACGGACCGATAAAGGGCACATGGCTCGCTATCAAGCGCATCGTGCGGTGTAATCCATGGGGAGGCAGTGGCTACGACCCTGTGCCATGAACATCTTCAACTTCCATACACACGACACTGCAGCGCATGATGCAATCATCAGCGCATCTCCGTCATGCTTCAATCCGCAACCCGGATTACTTTATTCCATAGGGATACACTCCTGGAACACCAACGAAGATTTTCAACAAGAATGGGACTTGATGGAAACTTTTTGTTATCATCAGCAAGTGGTGGCAATAGGCGAAACTGGACTTGACAAGCTGCGCGGCGCACCTCTCGACATTCAGATTGAATTATTCAAGCATCATATCGCCCTAGCTGAGCATGTAAAGAAACCACTTATTGTGCACTGTGTACGTGCATGGCAAGAACTAATCACCACATGGCGTATTACAGCACCTCACCAAGTATCACTAGCAGTGCATGGTTTCCGTGGCAACGCCAATACAGCATTACAGTTGGTCAAAGAAGGTTTCTACCTTAGTTTCGGTGAGAATTTCAATACTGAGGCTCTTGCCGCAACTCCACACGACCGCATCCTGATTGAGAACGACGACAGCAATACAGAAATCACGTCTGTGGCCGAATCAGCAGCACAAGCGCTTGCGCTGCCTATTGAGCAAGTCAAAGCACTTGCCAACGACAACGCTCACAATTTCATCTCAAATATTGTCTGAGTTTATTGTTCTGGTTTGGGTGCAAGAGACGAAAGATAATCGCATATGACCCAGACACCTTTATTATGCGGAGCTGATTGTTGGCCGTCGGATTTTATTTGCTGTCCGCTGGAGAATTTTGCAGAAATAAATGTCGACGGAGCATCGTAAACCATGAATGGGGTCACATATAGAGGTGCCAACTCATACATCTTGTAGTCGGCAATGATTTTCTGGATATGAACCAAAGCAGTATCGGGCACCATAATTGTAGTCTCTTCCATATCCCTGAAATTGGCATTGGTGGTGAGATAAGTCTTTCCATCGCTTTTTTTCTGTATCTCATAATTAGTGCCTCTCATCATACCACCTGAAACCCTGTGACTATAAAAAACGAGATCGCCTTCTGGCATGGCGTATTCCTTTTCTTTGTTAATTTCAATCTGTTTTTGGAAGGTACTGATCAACATTGAGTATTTATTGTCGTTTTCCATCCTCTTCTTAAAATTTTCAAAAGTCTTTTCTGGATTTTTGGAATACGTGTTTACAACTGCTTCTAAACCACCGTCGAGAGAGACATCAGCACGTCTGCTCAGTGCTACTATACTATCATTTTCTTTCCTTGTTTCTTGAAGTAGCTCCACAAAACTCTCCATTTGTTCAACCGACAGATTCGATGCCTTCGACACAAAATAATCTGCACCTTGTAATAACAGTAAGCCATCAGCGTTCCGATCATGTTGATCAATCAAAGCCACAAAACTTTTTAGCTGATCCTCGTTTAGTTTCTCAATAGCAGGCTGTGGCTTGACAGTCGAAATATCAGCCGAAGTATCAGTCGCTGTTTTCTGGCAAGTAAATGACAACATGGTCATCATCACTATGGCCAGCAGAAAATAAAACTTAAAAAATTTCATATCTATATTGGATTAATGTCATAAATATCGTTGCTCAAAGGCCGAAATATCTGCTCGCCAATCATCAGGAATACGTGCCGGCTTGCCAGTCTCCAAGTCAAAATATACCAACACACTCTCGCATTCACTCTTAAGTTCGCCAGTATCAACATTCACGACTTGTTGTACCATAGTGAAACTTTTGTTGCCAATACTCTCAATCTGAGTAAATACCTCAATTCTCTCGTTGAAGTGTGTTTCGGCTATGAAAGAGCAATTCAGGTTCACAAGCACGGCTTGTGGCTGTGGTGCCTCCTTGCCTTCGCCACCACGCAGTTTCACCAGATAGTCGTAGCGTCCCAAGTCATAGATTTGAAAATAGCTGTTGTTATTCAAGTGCCCCAACATGTCAATGTCTATAAAGCGAAGTTGAATGGGGGTAGAACAGTAGAATGGATACCGTGCACGTGTGCCATGACCATTATCTTCCATAGTAAAAGTATTGTGCTTAAATTATTAGAAATCATTGAAAAACAATATCGTGAATTACATCGCGTCCCAACAGCTCGTTGATACGCTTAACCAGTACCGAACGGCCCATCATAAGTTCCTGGCGCAACACCGATGATGACAACTTAACATACATCACCCCCTGGCGCACGTCGCGACTTATGGTATAACGGTTTACACCAGGTCCCACTACTTGCGGCCACAATGAACTGGCTCGGTATTCATCGACCTGTGTGTCAAGTTTTTCCTCTTTTAGGAAGTTGTCGATAATCGTGCCGATGGGTTCGGGATGTGTCCGTTTCATTGTTCACCTCCTTTCGGCAATGGCGTACACTCGCCATTCTCTACCATGAGCATACGGTGGTCTCCTTCAAGTCGAGAAACTATAGAATCAAGGTGTGTGCGATTAGTGTCGGTGATAAAAATCTGTCCAAACTGGTCACTTGCCACCACATCGACTATACGCTCTACCCGTCCGGCATCAAGTTTGTCGAAAATATCGTCAAGAAGCAGAATGGGCGTAGTTGGATTTATTGACTTAATAAACTTGTATTGTGCAAGACGCAATGCAATGGTATATGTCTTGCACTGGCCTTGTGAACCTGTGCGGCGCATACTATATCCCGCCAACAGCAAATCAATGTCATCGCGATGCACACCGCCAGTGGTATAACCCAATAACATATCCCGATCTCGATTTCGGGCAAGCAATTGCTCCATGTCCATTTCGGCCAGCCGACTAATGTACTTGAGTTGTACCTGCTCGCCATCGCCAGCCACAGCACTATAGTAGCGCATAAACCCAGGAATGAAGTCATTTAACCATTGCTTACGGGCATTATAGATTACAGACGAAGTCTGACAAAGAACTTTTTCTACAGACTCGTACAGCAAAGGGTCTCGCATCTCATGGCGTATCATGCTGTTTCGATGCTCAAGCGCCTTGCCATAGCGAATGAGTGCATCCAGGTACTCGGCATTTCCCTGTGAGATAATTTGATCCATGAAGCGGCGGCGTTCCTCTCCAGCACCTTGTATAAGACCTGCATCGGAGGGTGAAATCATCACCAACGGCAACAACCCAATGTGTTGACTCAGACGCTGGTACTCCTTTCCTCCTCTACGAGCCACCTTGCGTTTTCCACGCTGCAGAGAAATGCTTATATCTTCGTCTACATCACGTCGCGTATACTGCCCCTGAAGCATCATGAACGGTGCATCGTGCATGATTACACTTGAGTCGGATTGGCCAGTGTGGCTCTTACAGAAGCTCAAGTAGTAGATGGCATCAAGAATGTTGGTTTTTCCCATGCCGTTGTTACCTATCAGGCAGTTTACGCCCGGAGCGAACTCAAGGTGTGCCTCAGCAACGTTCTTATAGTTGATTATCGTCAGTCTATTAAGCCTCATACGTAAGACATCTAAATCATGATGTGCAAAGTTACGATTATTCGTGCATATTATCAAAAAAAACTACATTATTGGAACTCAACCAAACAATGATAGAAAATTTTATGTACATTTGTGAGTCAAAAACATATTGGCATGCTCAAGCGGTGTTTTCACATATTACCTCTGCTAACAATACTTCTCGCACTTACCGGCTGCCGACAGGGAAGCAACGCCCCGGTGCCCGAGCCACGACCTGCCGCATATTACTGGCGCACAACGCTGAAGCTGGACAGTGCCGAGCTTGATTTCTTGCGCGAACATGGAGTGAAGAAACTCTATACGCGATTCTTCGATGTGGTGCTGCGTGACGGCGAACCTATGCCTAACGCCACGCTGCGTTTTCTGGATACGGTACCAGCCGATGTGGAGATCATCCCGGTCATCTTCATTATGGAAAACTGTATTAAGGCTGACATGGACAAGTATGCCGAACTGCTGGTACAACGCGTGTGCCAAATGTGCGAGACTAATGACATTCCTATGCCACGAGAACTGCAGATTGACTGCGACTGGACCAAGACTTCGCTTGAACGATACTACCAGTTTCTCAAGCACGTGCGAAAACATACTGACAGCCGAAAAATGAGACTGTCGGCCACTATCAGACTTCATCAGCTTGACATGACTCCACCGCCTGTTGATTATGGTGTGCTAATGGTTTATAACACCGGTGATGCCCAAAAACTGAACGGCCGAAATCCCATATTGGACTATCGTGATGTAAAGCCATACGTAAACCGTCTGTCACACTACCAATTGCCACTATGTGCGGCCTACCCCACCTATGGATGGCAACTGCTATTCGACAACAATGGTGAATTCAAAGCCATCCTGCACGATGAGAACCTTAACGACAGTACGCTGTACCATCCCATTGAGCCAAACAAATGGCTCGTTGTAGCACATCGTGACCTTCCAGAACTGAGCGATGACGCGAGTACTGCAACATGGATTACTCCCGGCGACAGTGTTATTCAGTGGACCGTAGCAGCAAGCGAGATACATCGTGTACAGCAGGCCCTGCAACATGAAAGACCGTCCATAAACCATCAGGTGGTACTTTACAGTTTAGATACTAAAAACATCAACAGATATAAAAAAGAAGACTATGAAACGTTTTTCCATCCTTAGCCTACTGGCTCTCATGGCTGCGATACAAGCCATGGCTTGCGGACCGTGGAGCCGACCCATGTACTATGTGTTCAGCGCCTACAACCGACAGCAACTAGGCTACACATTCACTCCGCGCTTGGTGGATTATTGGGTAAAATACACCGGTAATAAAGATGCCGGGTATGCCCTGAGCTCGCTTAACTGGGTTAACCCCGAGGAATTCGACAACAGCACAAATTCTATTGTACGCACCGCCATCGACCGCAAAGACCGCGAAATGGAAGACTATCTGCGTACTCTTGTGACTTACCTCAAAGCTTCCAGCGACATCGATGATGACAATTGGCAGTACCCTACTAAGCAGCAGATAAAGAACAAGAACACAAGCATGCAGTACCTGAACAACCGCGCCCGAGCATATTCAGGCACACGCCTACGTCCACAGTACTGCCTGCTGACAATGCGCACTTTCATGGGAATGGGCGACACGCAAGGCATAATCAGCTACTGGAACAGCGTGAAAAACTCGGTGGAAGACGGCGTTTTCAAGGATATGATGCGCAACATCTATGCCGGTGCCCTGCTTCGTACCGGCAAGCGCAAAGAGGCTTGCGATATCTATGCCGAGCAAAACGACATGCTATCGCTTAAGTGGATCATGCGCGACGACCGCAACCTGGAGGGCATAAAGAGTGAATATGCCCGCGACCCCAACGCGCCAACACTCATTTATCTCGTGCAGGACTTCGTGAACAACGGCAGCCATACCCTTAGAGCGCAATACGAATATGACTGGGACAACCCTGCCTACGTCAGCGAGTCTCAAGAAGAAATACGGCAGTTCATAGCCTTTGCCCAGCAGGTGGTGAAAGAAGGCAAGACCAAATGCCCCGCACTGTGGCAGAGTGCTGCCGGCTACCTGACCTGCAACATGGGTAACAACCAGCAGGGTCTGGCCATGCTCGACAATGCCATGAAGATGAAAGGCACCGAGCGCATGCTCGACAATGCCCGGGTGTGCCGCTGGGTATCATCGATGAATGATGCCGACGGCAGTGCAAAGTACCAGGAATACTTCCTTAACGAACTCAAGTGGATACAAACCGTTGAGAAAAAGGAAATAAGCACCTATGGCGGCAACCTGAACGTGTATGGCAATTTCTCAGATCATTACACAGAGGTACTGCAAAACGTGATGTATGACATCATGCCGGCAAAAGCCCAACAGTGGGGAAAAACAAACCTTGCCACCGCCATGGTGGGCTGGATGAACCATCATGAACAAGAACTCTCCAATAACAACGAGGAAGTTTGGATCAGCAACGACTACAAATATGCGCTCGATTCTCTCACAGCCAATGAAATGATTCAATATCGCGACTACCTGCACAATCCACGTCAAGGAAGTGAACTTGAACGTTATCTTAACACCGGTGCAGGCAGCGAGATGGGTGAGGACTACTTCAACGACCGTATCGGCACGAAATACATACGCGAAGGCAAGTTTGAAGAAGCCATACCTTACTTGGAGAAAGTTTCACTGAGCTATATAGGTACCCAAGCCGTTTCATTCTACATGGCAAGGCGCTCCTACAACGAAGACCGATGGTTCCGCAACCAAGTGGTGTGCCACAGTGAATACTGGGATTGCGACGAAACTCCAACTCCAGTAAAATATAACCAGAAGCTGAACTTCTGCCGTGACATGGTGATGCTCAAGAACACTATAGCCAACCCCGAACCTGAAGACGAAAACGACATCATCTCAGTTCCGCAACTCAAGTACAAAATGGCATCCATCCTCTATCAGGCCAGCTACAAAGGTCAGTGTTGGTACATCAGCCGCTACGGGCAGAGTTGCTATGACGAAGTGTGCTATAAGGATGAATTGGACTTCGTTGCCGAAGCCGTCCGACTGCTCGACGAAGCCGTTGCCGAAGCTGATGATCTCTCTCTGAAGCAGAATGCACTCTATGCACGCGCCTATATCCCGTTCGGTTCACGCTTCCATACCCAAACGTGGGACGAGGAGTATAACGTCACCGACCACTACGATAAACAGAGCCGTGAGTATCAGACGATGAACCAACTCGCTACATTCGTCATGAACAACCGCTCACAAGTATCATCCAACATCCAACGTTGCGATGTGCTCAAGCAGTTCCAGCGCGGCACCTTCAAGGGACACTGGCCAAGTGACTAATTCTTCAACCTTAATCCTATCAATTGAAAGAATATGAGATATCTGGAAATATTCAAGCAACTCAACGCAATTCCACGTCCTTCACACCACGAAGAGCGCGTAGCTGATTTCCTATGCGATTTCGCCACCCGTCTCGGGCTGGAATACGACCGCGACGCACAGAACTGCGTGGTAATTCGCAAACCCGCCACACCTGGCCATGAGAATGCCACTCCCATTGTCATTCTTAACCACATGGACATGGTGTGCGTAGCTGAACCAGGCAAATCATTCGACCCATTAAACGACCCCATCGAGGCATATACCGACGGCGAATGGATGCGTGCACGCGGCACCTCGTTGGGAGCCGACAACGGCATCGGGTTGTCGATGGCATTAGCTATTCTTGAGGACGACAACATCGTGCATGGCCCTCTTGAGGTAATCACCACAACAAACGAAGAAGACGGCATGACTGGAGCCTCGGCATTGTCACCCGATTTCATCAAGGGTCGAAAGGTCATAAACCTCGACTCCGAAGACTACGACACCATCACTACCGGAGCTGCCGGCGCATATCTGCAAATCCATCATTTGCCGTTAAACTGTGTCACGGCACCGAACACCAAACTCAGCTGGTTCAACATCGACATCAGTGGCGGACGTGGCGGTCATTCCGGCGTTGATATCAACAAAGGACGCGCCAGTGCAACTACACTCATGTGGGCACTGCTCTCTGCAATAGGTGACGATGACATTGTGAACCTTGCCGACCTTGACATCGGCAACGCAAGTGCTTCTATCGCCTCGCAGGCACATGCTGTGATATGTGTGGAGGAGGGAGATGCAGCACAGACAATCAAGGCACGTGAAGACCACTTCAACGAGTGGCTCCGTGAAGAGTATGGAGAAACCGATCCTGGAGTGAGATGCCGCATAACTCCGGCAGAGCCACGCAAACACATCATCAGTTCAGACGACGTGGACGCTCTGCTCACGGCATTGGAGCAGATTCCGCAAGGCGTAGTGGCAATGAGCAACGAAATGCCCGATACGGTGGAAACATCCAACAATGTTGGACGCATAACCACCGAGAAGAACGAATTCACCATCTCCACCCACACCCGCAGCTTCATCGAAAACGACATGATCAAACTTGGCGAGGAAATCAAGGAAATCTTTGCTCAGGAAGGAGCCTCGACCGAACTTATCATGTCGGCTCCGGCATGGCAGGAAAACCAGCACTCCGATTTCCTGAAACTCACCAGCGACACATTCAATGACGTTCTAGGGTGGCGGCCACGCATGGTGGCAATGCACTTCGTGCTCGAAGCAGGATTCTTTGTGCAGAAGTATCCCGGCATAGAAATGGCATCCATAGGCCCACGCATCGTGGAACCTCACAGCACCAGTGAACATGTAAACCTAAACACATGCAGTGACATATGGAAAGTTACCATCGAATTGCTTAGACGACTGGCATGAAACCCAAATAGTCAAACGTATTTTGTAAAGATACAAAAATACTACCGGTTTCGGCAAACCGCCCAACCCCTGAAAAAATAAAACTTTTAAACCTTTAAAATCGCCATTAATAAATTATTTTTGGCGATTTTTCTTTCATTTATTTGGATTATTAAAAAGTTTTTCGTAATTTTGTAAGCCAAAGCGAAAATGTATATTCAATAATTACTTAAAAAATAATCATTATGGCTATTGCGAAATTAGACAACCTAGACCTTAAAATCCTGAAAATGTTATCGCTTAACGCGAGAAAACCCTACCTTGAGATTTCGCGCGCATGCAACGTGAGTGGAGCAGCTATTCACCAAAGAATCCAGAAACTCTACAACATTGGCGTGATCAATGGGTCGATGACACTCATCAATCCCGAGATGGTGGGATATGACACATGTGCCTTCGTGGGGCTTTACGTGAGCGATCCAAGCAAGTTCAATGATGTCATTGAAGGGCTAAAGTCAATCCCCGAAGTGGTAGAATGCTACTACACCACTGGGAAATATGACATTTTCATCAAACTCTATGCCCACAACAACGAACACATGCTCACATCCATTCTCGACAAGTTCCTGAAAATGGGCGTTGCCCGCAGTGAGACACTCATCAGTTTCAAGGAATTGTTCAAGCGTCAGATTCCCGTTTGTGACGAAGACGTCCTTATTGAAGAAGAGAATGCTGCTGAACAGTAAAGGCTAGAATGGCATCATTCAAGCGAACAAGCCCCCGACAACAAAATGCTGTCGAGGGCTATTCTTTTATAAAGTCATTTTATCAGGGTTTTAAACCAAGTTTGGCTTTAATCCGGGATGTAATATCAGGAGTTGAAGCGCCCACATAAGAAGTCTGTGAACTGTCGAGAACAACGGAATATCCCGACTCATCACCCACTTCCTTTACTGCAGCATTGATAGCACTTCGCAGCGGGGAAGTCAGTTCTTCGCGCAACTGCGTCAGTTCGGCCTCGGCACGACGCTGGAAAGCCTGAATTTTCTTGTCGCCCTCAAGAATCTCCTGCATGCGACGCTCCTTGATGCTGGCCGGAGTAGATTCATCGGCTGCCAATGCTTGATAATCGGCATATTTCCGATCAAAATCCTCCTGCATCTGACGATATTCCTGCTGGAGACGTGCGCTGGTAGCCTTGAGCTGTGCTTCGGCATCGGCACGCTCGCTCATAGCCTGGAACACCGCCTGAGCATCATAAACAGCAATGCCCTGAGCTGAAAGCAGCATGGGCATTGCAAATAATATTGTAATTAAAAATTTTCTCATTACTTGATTCCAAGTTTTGCCTTAACCTTGGCACTAACATCCTCGGCATTGGCTCCATGATAGATGATAGCAGGTATCGAAAGATCGTATATGAATGTATAACCGCCTTCGGCACCCACAGCCTGGATAGCATTCTGAAGTTTCTGAGAAATCGGCGCTAGAAGGGTCTCCTGCTGCTTCTGAAGATCCTGTGCTGCAGTCTGCTGGAAGTTCTGGATTTTCTGATATTCCGACTGCAATTCCTCCTGATGACGCTGCTTGATAGCATCGGGAGTACTTGGGTCTTTCTCTTGAGCCTCATAATCGGTGAGCTTCTTCTGGAATGCGTCCTGAAGGTTCTTGAATTCAGTCTCATAACGGTCGCTTGCCGTCTTGAGAGTGTTTTCGGCAGTTGCCTTCTCTGGCATCACGTTGAAGATTTCCTGTGTGTTGACTACACCAAACTTTGGTGCTTGTGCCATCAGGCACATGGGGGCAGCGATCAAAGCTGCGAGCATAATTTTCTTGAACATTTTAATTTATTTAATTAGTTTCTAATTATCTATATTAGTTAGAGTATCCGAGTTTGGCCAATACTTCGTTGCTGACGTCGATGCGCGGGCTGGCATAGATGATGCTCTGCGACGAGGCACGGTCGAAAATCACCTGGAAGCCACGTTCGTCACTTACCTTCTTGCAAGCGTTGTAAATCTCGTCCTGAATGGGCTTGATAAGCGACTGACGCTTCTTGAAGAGCTCGCCTTGCGGGCCGAAGTACTTATATTGAAGCTGAGAAGCCTCTTTCTCTTTGGCAACAATCTCTTCCTCTTTCTTTTTCTTCTGCTCATCGGTGAGGAATACCATGTCGGCCTGATAGTTCTTATACATTGTATCGGCCTCCTTCTTCAGTTCATCAACTTCACGCTGCCATCGCTGAGACACTTGATTGAGTTGCTCATTTGCCATCTCATAGGACGGGATGTTTTTCAGGATATACTCCATGTCAACAAGAGCAAACTTCTGAGCATCGGCAGTAAACATGCACGCCAATACAGCGACCAATGTTAATGCAATTTTTTTCATTTCAGTTTAATATGTTTGTTGTTAATAAAAATCTTGTTCGTTTGACGCAACAACTCCATAAAAGTTTAATTCGCCATGAAATCATCAAGTGAAATCTCTCACTATTCTCTTTAATCTATTAACTATTAACTAAATCAGAATTCCTGTCCGAGCACAAAGTGGAAGTTACCACCACCCTTCTTGCCCATCACGGTGTCGAATCCATATCCCCAGTCAATACCCATCATACCAATCATAGGCAGATAGATGCGAGCACCGACACCAGCCGATCGCTTCAAGTTGAACGGATTGAAGTCCTTCACGTTCTGCCATGCATTACCAGCCTCGAGGAACACCAATGGGTATATGGTTGCACTTGTAGAGAGCATCAACGGGAAGTGCAACTCTATCACAAATCGGTCGTATGCATAGCCTTCATAGCCCCATGGGGTGAATGCACCGTTCTCGTAACCACGGAGAGCGATGGTCTCGGTGGCATAAGTGTAGCTGCCGCTCATACCATCGCCACCGACATAGAATGTCTCGAATGGAGATTTCAGATACTTGTTCCAGCTACCCAGTAAACCGAAGTCGGCACGTGTCATCAACACCAACGTCCATCGTCCGTCAGGGTCGGTAAGTGGAGTATATGTCCTAGCCTGGAATTTCAACTTCCAGTATTCAATCCACTTATACAGTTCCTTCTTATCAGACTCAAGAGTTGATTCACTCAGGGCCTTCCAATTTTTCTTCCCGAACAGGCTTGCCGGCGGAGTGGCATGGAAACTGAGCGAGAACGTGCTACCCTTGCGAGTGTATAGCGGGTTGTCGATACTGCTTCGCGAGAGAGTAAAACCGAGAACAATAGAGTTGGACACACCGTTATTCATATAATAAAGGTATTCCCAGTTCTTCAAGCTATACAACTGATAGCTGAGGTCGGCCATAAATGTAAAGTAGTCGTCGGGCCATTTCAGGCGCTTTCCGAAACCAACCGTGACACCTGCCATCTGAAGGCACTTGTTGGGGTCGTAAGCATTCTCATAATAGCTGTATCCACTACCGCTGTTATAGTAGTAAGGATTGTAACCATAACCATACATGCCACCATAATTATACATGGCATTGTTGATGTAGTTTTGGTACTGGCGGTTGTAATAGGATGAGTTGATACCCGTCTGGCGGCTGTAGAATGCCGATATAGACAAAGTGTTAGGACGCTTACCTCCAAACCACGGGTCAAGGAACGATAGGCTGTATGCCTGATAGTACTTCGCGTTGGTCTGAGCACTGATAGTGAATGTCTGTCCATCGCCCTGAGGAATTATACCCTTATAGGACGAAGGATGAAACAGGTTCTTGATAGAGAAGTTGGTAAACTTCAAACTAAGTTTTCCCAATACACCTGTTTGTCCCCAACCAGCAGAAAACTCAATCTGGTCGTTAGCCTTTGACTCAAGATTCAGAATAATGTCAACAGTACCATTCTCCTCGTTAGGTTCTGGGCGAATGTCCATCTTCTCGGGATCGAAATGTCCTGTCTGTGCTATTTCACGAGCCGAACGAATGAGGTCGTTCTTCGAGAACAGGTCACCCGGACGTATGCGCAGCTCGCGGCGCACCACCTTCTCATAGAGTCGGTCGTTGCCGTTTATCACCACCTTATTGATACGAGCCTGCTTACCTTCAAACATGCGCATTTCCAGGTCGATGGAGTCGCCTTCAACCTTGGCTTCGACAGGAATGAGCTGATAGAAGAGGTAGCCATTGTTCATATAAAGGTTTGCAATAGCATCGTCATCATCTTGGGTACGCTTGCTGAGCAGCTTCTGGTTGTAAACATCACCCTTGCGGATACCGAGCACATCGTCGAGCAACGCCGACGGATAGACTGTATTGCCCACCCACAACACGCTATTGATGTAATAGCGTGGACCTTCATCAACGGTGATGTGGACATCAACCAGCTTTTCGCTGTAATTTGTCACACTGTCGGCAACGATGCGTGCATCACGATAGCCTTTCTCGTTATATTTGTCGATAATGCGTTGCAGGTCATCTTCATAATCACTGCGCACGAACTTCTTCTGGCTGAAAAGCTTGAGCAGGTCTTTCTTTTCGTTTGTCTTTTTCATGGCACGTTTCAACGTGCGTGAGCTGAGCACGTCATTGCCAGTGAAATATATCTTGTGAACCTTGATTTTCTCATTTTTGTTCACATCGATATCGACAATCACCTCGTTTTTCTTGCTCAAGTCTTCGGTCTGGCGCACATTGCATTCGGCCCTTTCAAAACCCTTGCCTGCATAGTATTTCTCAACAATCTGCTTTATGCGGTTGGAAATATTAGGCGTCATCTGGTTACCAGTCATGATACCCAGTCGCTCTTGAAGGTCCTTTTTCTCACCACTCTTCACACCATTGAAGTTCACCTTGCTGATGCGTGGTTGCTGGCGTAGGTTGAAGATGAGCCAGGCCTTGTCCTGATAAATTTTCTCCACCTCAATCTGAACCTTAGAGAACAGTCCTTGCCTCCAGAAGCGTTTTGCCACGGTCTTCAGATCATCGCCTGGAATTTCTATGCGCTGTCCTAAAGTCAGCCCCGAATATCCTATAATGATGTTATCCTCATAGTTGTCCACTCCTTGTACCTTGATACCAGCAATTTCATACTTTGAAGGCACACCGGTGAATACAATCTTCGGATTGAACACGGTATCGTTGACCTCATAGGTCTCTTTTACCTGTGCTTGAACTGTGCTCACCGTGAGCATGAGTGTCAATAAGAATAAAACTATATTTCTCAGCATGTTATATCGTGTCAATTATAATATTGTCAAAATATCAAATTTTCGGCTCAACAGATGGATTATTATTAAATTTCACCTTTAACCTGTTCACTGGTTTTCCCGAAACGACGCTCTCGAGATTGATAGGCCACAATAGCATCAATAAAATCCTGTTTGGTGAAGGCCGGCCAGTATTTCTCGGTGAAATACAACTCGCTGTAAGCAATTTGCCACAACAGATAGTTGCTGATACGCAAGTCACCTCCTGTGCGTATCAACAGGTCGGGGTCTGGCATGTCGGCAGTAGCCATGTGCCTTGCTACGATATCCTCATTTATATCGGCAGGGTTAAGAGTGCCATCCTGAGCCTGTTGTGCTATCTGGCGACATGCTTCAACAATTTCCCAACGTGAGGAATAGCTCAAGGCAAGACACAGGATAAGTCCAGTATCGTGGCTGGTGTCTTCTATGCAGCGTTCCAGTCGCTCTCGAGCAAAATTGGGCATACGGCTTATGTCGCCAATCACCGTCAGACGTACATTGTTGCGAATCAGTTCAGGAGTCTGCTTCTCAATTGCACTGACCACAAGATTCATCAGCAAGTCAACTTCCTGTTGCGGTCTGTTCCAGTTTTCGGTCGAGAATGTATAGAGCGTAAGATACTTCACTCCAATCTCGCTTGCAATTTCTGTAATCCGCCTCACAGTTTCCACCCCATTCTCATGTCCGAAAGCACGCTCACGTCCTTGTTCCTTTGCCCAACGGCCGTTACCATCCATGATGACAGCCACGTGGCTTGGTACGCGGGTCATGTCGATTGCTGTATGTAAGTTCATCTCGTTCATAGTCGTTGGTTATGAGAAAACTATTCCACATAGTGGCACTTTGTGCATCGTTTACTGAACTCATAAGTCACTGTAAACAATGCAAATGAATGCCAATCGGTATTCTTTGCAAACCCATGTTTAATGCCATAGGGATCGGAAACATTGTCAAGTTTATCACCAAAGTCTTTGCGCATGGTGAATTCAAAACCAATGTTCATACGCTCCTTTAGTTTAAACTTCACACCAGCACCCATCGGCAGTGTCAGGCAGAAGCCGGTATTCCCCTTTCCTGTAGTTGAGAATACTGTTCCCAGTCCAACCACCATATAGGGTGACAGACGTTTATAATTCTTGTATCGAGGTCCGGCGCCAAAGTGGAAGAAATTAAATTCAGCCGTTGCACTAAGGTCGTAAATGTTCGACTTGAACTCAGCCCCGTAGCCTTCGGGCCATTTCATGCCAGAATCCCTCGTGCTGCCACTGACGCGACCATAAGTGAGATTACCCTTGAATGCCCATCGGCTGTTTGCCACGTAACGCAGCATAGCACCACCTGCAAGACCAGGATGCTTCCACATGTTGCTCTTGTTAATGTCACCCAGATAGCCGGCAATACCCAACGTGGGACCCACCTCAAAGCGATACTCTTGAGCATTGAGTACAAGTACTGCAAAAATCGCAGCAGTCATTATGGAAACAAAACGCTTCATCATTGCAGCGGTTTAAAAGTGAGTCGTGTGAGTACACCTTGCCAAATGTTGTTCTGGAGCTTGCCTTTGCTGTTGTATCCTCCGAAAAGGAAGATATATGGGCACTCCCACTGATTTGCAGCCTGCGACACTCGGCGGGCAGGACTCTTCGCCACTTTCAAAGTCTCGTTAAACACATGTGCCCTGGCGCCAAAGAATGGAGTGATTGTCGATGGCAGGTTAAATGCCGTTCCACCGGCAACCCATGTAATGCCATGGTCTTTCGACACATAAGTGGTCTTGTTGAACGATCCATCGGCCATTTTGCCGCCCATCACCATCCATGTCTCTTCCGCAGTGGTTTTTAACGTTGTTTCATCGGTGGTAAAGGTGACATAGCTGAAGAGTGTTGCTCCGGTCAGAGCCGGCAATACACTCTGGACACCGCTAACCTCTGCCCATCGATTTCCGTCGTAAGCCCATGTTGCACTCACCAATGAGCCTGAAACAGTCTCTCCACCCATCATCACTGCTTGTGGTGCCACTGCCCACGTGGATTCGGCAAGTATGAGCTGCGAAGTGCCTTTAATTGGGAAATCTTCGCTCACAGCCGTAGGGGTAAATTCTTCGCGACGAGGATATTCATCGTAACAATAAGGCTCGGCAGTAACACCAAGTATGCGGTCGGTGTAACCGCCAAGTATGGTAGCCCACTGTACGCCAGCAGCAGTCCAGGACAAACTCTCATCGGCAGTATAAAGATTGCCGTTTACATCGAGCAGATAGAGTTTGTCGTCACAAGCGGCAAGCGACTTAACATCAGGTTCAAAACTCCATGAAACCTCATTCTGAGTCCATGGACCTGCAGGGCTGTCGGCACTCGACAACACAAAGCCATTATTGTTGTGCAACAGACACCAATAGGTGCTGCCCGTCACCGCCGTACCAAAGGCATAGTTTTCATCGGCCGATGCAGGCAGGTCGCGCCGAGCCGAAACAGGCCACACTATGGAATCGGGCTCCACTTGATGCACGTTGACCTTGACAGTATATTCCTTTGTCTTCAGGCCATCAGCACTTGTTACGCTGAGCAACACTCCATAACGGAAGTCTATATCCTCCGATGAAGAAGATGAATACTCATAATCGGTAATGTTATGACTGGCATCACTGATATGGAAAATTGCTGAACCTACACTGGAATTGAAAGTCATCGACACTTTCAAGGCACTCACATTAGTACCTACAGGAAGCGAATCGGCATTGTAGATCAGATTACGTTCAGGGTCGATGGTAAAGAACACCGAGTCTAGATTCGCCATTACATCACTATTTGCCTGCAACGCAAACTTTGAAACCAGCGTACTGCTCGTGCTGGTAGTGTAAACATACACGTCGCCTGAATCATCATTGTCCTTGTTGCATGACGCCGCGGAAATGACCATCAGTACGACCAACAAAAGATATATTATCTTTATACTTTTCATTATCTTAAATTGAAATAACTTGCAAAGTTACTAAAAATCGCCCAATTAGGCACTATTATTACCCTTATAAACGGAAAGGGCATAGATTTTAGCGTGTAAAATTAATATTTCGTGTGCAAATGGCAGTATGTAATTAAGATATTAAAATGATAAAACCAGCTTTTTGCCCGTTTTTTACACCTTTTTAACGCGATGCCAACTTACTTACGACCAGTTACAATCTAAAGAGTTTCCACAATCCGCAAACAATCTCATCCCAGCAATTCCCTTAATTGTCAAGGCATGCGTTCAGCGAGAACCATTGACATATATAGTGTGAGGACACCCGCTCAGCAGGTGTCCTCATGTTTTTGTGGCGTTTATCAAGCCTTATGCCTCGGTTATTTGATTACCACAGTATGATTTACTCTATCCTCATCACCACGGAACAACTTAATCTCGGTCACCACTGTAGTGCCTCGCTGACGAGGACGTAATGTGTACCGAAGCCTTTGACGGTCACCGCCTGGCATGACTTCGCGCGGCAACTCGCTCTGGTAGTAGGTGAAGTTGAAGAATGTTGTGTCGCAATCAAGAAAATAACCGATGCCAACTGAGCCGTGCTTGGTGGCATTGACAATCAGTTCCTGACCCATGACCAGATTAATGGTCTTATTTGGGTCAATAGATCCCAATTCCACTGGCTGCAAACGCGAAAATGTTGCCATCCGAGGCTCTAGCATCTCGGGCAAGGAGTCGCGCACAAGCTTATTTGTAGTAACCATATAGACTCCCATATTACATGCGCTCACACAGTCTTCCACCTTGTCGATTACCCAGCAAGCCACGGGTAAACCCATGCTGTTGAACATATCCACTGTCGCTTGGTCAAAGTTTCCAAACGATATGCTGGGCATCAAATGCCATATCTGGCACCACTCCCAATGCTTAGACCAATTCGCGTTGCACAGCCATTGACTTTGAAACTCAGGATAATTGTCTCTGATATACTCATGACTGTTTCGCATCGATGTCAGGAAAATGACGCGGTCGGTGAGTTTTTTTTGTTTCACCAACATGGCCAAACCGGCGAATTTGCTCATATCATTGTTATTGATTCCCGTACTCCACTTGAGTTCCAGAATGGGAAAAACATCTTTTTCTATGCATAGGTCGAGAAACTCCTCGACGGTGCATATGTGGCCGGTATAAACACTGTCTCCTCGCTGCTGGACATACTCTTCGGCACGTAACTCATCAAGTGTTGCCTCACTCACCTGGAGGGTGCCGCCAACACGTGTAGTGAACTCATCATGCGAAATCACATATTTGCCGTCGGCTGTCACGCGTACATCGCATTCCAAGCCGTCGTAGTGGTAAATATCAACACCATTGGTGAATGCCTCGATGGTGTTTTCAACGCCTATATTGCAGCCTCGATGACCCACCAGCAAAGGCTTCCATGCAAAGGCTTGCAGCGATAGAGCAACAAAAGCCAGAAAAACCAAATACTTTTTCATAATATCATTACTTAATGTTTCGACTGCGAAGATAGTTGATTTTTTGGGATTATAAAAGATTATTTATAATTTTGCGATAAGTAAACAATTAATGACAATGAAAACCAACGAAGCAATCAGTCTGTTTCGCCAGCGAATGGCGCCACTTTATCCAGCCAGTGAAATTGATGCCATGATGCGTGTGATTATGGAGGAAGTTATGCACTATTCGCCCGTGGATGTCGTGATGCGTGCCAACGAGGAACTACCAGAGTTCTTTACCATGCGCCTGAACACCATCATCAGTCGCTTGGAGCGACATGAGCCGCTACAATACATACTGGGTTTTGCACGATTCCACGGACATAACTTCAAAGTCACTCCCGCTACCCTCATACCGCGTCCTGAGACCGAACAATTGGTAGATATCATAATCGACGAGAACGGTGACCGTGAAGACCTGAACGTCATCGACCTAGGAACCGGCAGCGGATGCATTGCTATCAGTCTGGCAAGGGCACTGAAATTTGCCACCTTAACTGGCACCGATATCAACAACCAAGCACTTGATGTGGCTCGCGAAAACGCATCGGCACTAAAAGTGCGGGTAAAATGGCTGGAAGCCGACATGCTGGGAATGCCACCGATGCCTGCTGACAGCTTTGACATTGTGGTGAGCAACCCGCCCTACATCACCATGAGCGAGCAAGCCGGCATGGAGCGTAACGTACTCGACTATGAGCCACACAGCGCCTTGTTCGTACCCGATAACGACCCGTTGCTCTTCTACCGAGCCATAGCCCAATTTGCCATGCATTCCCTTAAAAACGGCGGACGGCTGTACCTGGAAATAAACCAGTATCAGGGTGAAGCCACTGCTGCACTGCTTCGCAATGCCAGGCTGACCGATGTTGCACTGCACCGCGACAGCTTCGGCAACCAGCGTTTCGTGACCGCCACAAAAGCGTAGAAATACATTTTTTTACTTTCGAAAAAGAAATTTTACCTAATCGTTAGGTTTTTTCACATTTTATCACTAATTTTGCCTTTTGAAGCAATATTAGGTTTGCTTTGTTATCGCAACAATTCATTTACAAAACCATAATACAATGAAATACAATATTTTACTACTATTTGCTTGTTTGCTATTCATTAATACAGCAAAAGCTCAAGTGACAGCGGCTTTTAGTGCCGATGAGGCAAATATCACCTATTACAGCCAAGGATGGGACTCTCAAAGCGAAGCCGATACATGGACATATCAATCCACCAGCAGTTACACCTGGACACTGGGCACAAATAGCCGTGCGCCATTTAGTGCAATCGATCCGGAAAGCTCTTACTCGCTCACATTGGCGTATGCTTCCAATCAGAACGAGACGGCTACATCGCCAGAAATTGAAATCCTACC
>JAGCCU010000080.1 GCA_017651515.1 Muribaculaceae bacterium
AGAGTCTTAATCCTTGTTTTAATGGAATATGGTCTCGGACTGTAATGGCATCTCTTGATACTAAAGCTCGTGAAGTCTTAATCCTTGTTTTAATGGAATATGGTCTCGGACAACACGACTTGCTCGGGAAAGTACCGTTTAACGGAGTCTTAATCCTTGTTTTAATGGAATATGGTCTCGGACAAACTCAAATGGTAAAATAATTTTAATCATGGAAAGTCTTAATCCTTGTTTTAATGGAATATGGTCTCGGACAGCTAATTTTGCAGATTCCTGAGCAACAGGCTGTTAAATAACCTGTTTAACGATGTTTTAATTGTCGTTAACTCAAAATTAACCCTTCGGTGTCAGTTTTTCACTCAACATCGAGTGTGGCGGATGGCAGCATGTCAATGAACTCGATGCGATTGTAAGCATAGTTCAATCGCCCTTGGCTACATTTTCCAAAGCCTGGGAGAGCAGGTTGTGCAATGACACTCTCGCCTTGTCAATCTTTATCAGGCGGAGGTCATCGGGCAGGCTGGCGTCCTGGCTATAATAGTACAGGTCCCGGTCGGCATTGATTGCCATGAGTGTCATGAGCGAGCTGACGACCCCCGTCCCGGGCGAGAGGTTGAATGCCAGACGATGGGCTGAGTCATCCAGCTCCTTGATGCGAGACGACAGCGTTGTGAAGCATTGCGAGAATATGTTGTAATTGCATGGGTCGGTGAAATTGATGGGCATTCTGTC
This sequence comes from Muribaculaceae bacterium, assembly GCA_017651515.1. Classification (GTDB taxonomy): domain Bacteria; phylum Bacteroidota; class Bacteroidia; order Bacteroidales; family Muribaculaceae; genus Sodaliphilus. The sequence continues at coordinate 733 of JAGCCU010000080.1, forward strand.
AATCAATTCTCTCTTCTCTGGGAACTCACGCCTTGCAACTTCGCGGATGACCAACCTCAACTGATCGTGGATGTGCATGCCGGCATCCACAGTGGATGATGAGCCGATGAAATTGAGCACCGCATTGATGCCGTCGGTGATGTCGTTCTTGCTTGTATGAGTGAAGTCGGACAAAAGTATCAGCATTTCGCAGTCGCCTTGCGCATCCTGCAAGACGCGAACCAGAGGCCGCAATGTCAAGTTCTTATAGACATTATCACGAGGTGTAGTCACATTGCTTATACCAGAGACGTACACGAGCGTCGAAGTGTCGCTCTTGCGTTTGCGGCCATCGGGAAAGAAGACTATGAGCGTCAACAGCCCAGCCACGCTTGTGGCAAATGGCAAGGCAATGTCGGCAAAAGGTCCGCCAGGGGTCAACAGATACAATACGGTGTCGGCAACCCATCCCAAATGTATCACAAACGCCAACAGAAAGAATACACCAAGCTTTTGCGGGGCGATAGTGTTGGCGAGCAAGCGTGTCATGATTTCGCTACTAATCCTGAATTTGAGTCGATGGTGCCGTGCTATGAGCCATAACAGCACGATCGATGCCAGGAAAAATGCTCCCAGGGCAATCAGCCAGCACCAAGAGCCATGCCGCCCTAATACTATAGCCGTCAACTCTGCCACAAGCAGAATAACAATCGCTGCAAAGCTGTAGGTGTTCTTGTTGTACAACTGTTGCGAGAGCCACTTAGGCAATCTGTCACTGAGCCAGCCGAGGCTGTGTTTCTGCTGCTGCGCAGACAAATGACCGTATTCCCTGAAACCGGCAAAATGGAATTTCGACTGCTTGGTTCCGTCGGGCAGGACTGTGGCCATGCGCTCGGTAGTCGAGGCCACGCACCGCACACCGTGACGCTTGAGCGAGATGACGATATTATATACCAGCGTCATCTCGCCCATAACGTGAACCGTGATGTCGGCAGCATTGCCCATAGCCAAGATGCGGTTTACGCAGTCATTGGCAATTTGTTCTACCTCATCGGCCGATGCTCCCGAGTCAACTTGCGGAAACGGCATGTCGACAACCTTGCCGTAGCGCTCCGCGGCCAGCATCTGCTCGTCGCTCCACTCGCTCGCTGGATGATTCGAAAGGTTGATAAACATAAATCAATCGTCTTGTAATGATAATTTAACAAACCCAAGCAGGGCATAACTGTCATCATCAAGAATTTCAATCCTGCGAGTTTTTGGTATGGCCTCTGGATCAAAATTGATTCTTTCGAGAATGCCGCCTGTTATAAAGCGTTTACCTGATGCATTACCCATACGGAGCACACACTCATTGTCGTGGCATGCCTCAATTTCGCCATCAATGTAGTCTAAGTCATTCCATAATGATTCAGCACCTTTTACATCTTTCCAGTAATTCAGCTCAGATTGGACAAGTTCTTTTGTGTGATCGTTAATTAACTTAAACATAGACTTAACATCTTTGAACCTGGGAATATTATATGAGAATCCTTTTTCGTCAAAATTTAGAATAAACTCAGATGAATTGTCACTAAGCAATACTTCAGCATATTGTTTAATTGAGTCAATATCGGCCAGTTTGGGGCTTATTTTACTCTTTTTGATTTGAACGGTGTTAATGACTGCGACCATGGGTGATTGATCAAAGAAAGCATCACCTATGCGCAGAAACCTAAAAGAGTCTTCGGAAATTTTCCCGAAGAATTCTTTAGCCCATGTTTTCAAGGATTCTTCGACTATTTTCCTGGACTTTCTGCGGTTTGGTTCGAGCATGGCTTTATCTTTTGCCTTTTTATAAACATTTTTAATCTCATCTTTTGCCAGTTGAGCAAAAAATGCCGTTCGTATTGCTCCCTTTATGGAGGAGCCTGGAACGTAAGCAATTCCTCGACCATCTCGCATCATCATTGATATAGATGGCGCATAATCACTAAAATTTTTAACGTAATTGCGAACAGAGCGTGAGTATTTCTTGTAATCAATGTTGTGTTCATAAAAAAAACGTTCTTGCTTACCTGCCAACACGCTCTTAGACCATTCACCAGCTAACTGGGGATTTGAAGTAATGTTTAGTGATTCACCTATTTTTAAGGTGTCTAAGAAGTATATCATACTAAGGGTGTGAAGGAAGTCTATTCCAAGAACTTTCTTCTCTCCACTACCCACGTGAACCGATGAGAGGGTTTCTATCTTCACTTGATGTCTCATGACCAGTTGGTTTTAATGTTAATAGATAATGCCTTGCCACTGCGATACACTGGGTGCAAATCACCGTCAGTCCATGCAGGTCTCAAATCGACAACTTTTCCGGCAACGGATGCCGAGGTGTTGAAGACCGAACCTGCTGTGAACATATAGATTGTATTCTTTCGCAGATGGCGTAAATTATCAATAGAACTGCCGGCAATGAAGCCTCCACGCTTTAGTAGCTGATAACGTGATTTATCCACATTGAGCATAGGAAGTTCTTGCTCGGTGGGAATATACATCGAAACGAGCATGGTGGCATTTGAATCAGTGACTTCTGGAATCATTATCGCCTCGTTTGAGTCAATCTTAAAGTGTCCTCCACCCACATTGCGGTCACTGCCTATTCCTTGTTCACCCAGTTCATCAAAAAGGCCAATCACTTCGTTTTCTATTTCTTCGTTTTCGGCATCAAGTAAACAATACAGTCCACAGTTCTCACGGAAAAATGTCCATTCAAAAGCGAACGGAGTGGCATTCAAGTTGTCAGTGCGAGGCACAGTGACACGTTGATGTATGTCACTAACCATTGGAGGAACGAAGTCGGCATCAGGTGAGTTGAGAAGGTATTCGCCATGTAATTGATTTCTTTCAACGACTTGTTCAGTACCCTTGATCAACTCAGTCCATAGTGGCAATGCGACATACTTGACTTTCTTGAGTAATTTGCGGTAGTCTTTCTCCTCCCATCCATTGACTGTGACATTAAGCTTGCCTGCTGGTTTAGGCAAAAACAGGGTGTCTTTGTAATAGGGAAATGCAGAGCTTAACGCAAACGACTCAAGAAACTGGGGCAAGTCACCATCATTGCCTTTCATTGCACGCATGGCAGCCAAGGCAGACGTAAGAGTGTCGCTGTGCAAAGTGCCAGCCGACACATCGTAGCTGTCACGCCCAAGCCCAATGTGCATAGGTGACATTTCTGTCATCTTGATTATCTTGAAACTAGGCATGTCGTGTCAAAATTTGATTTCGGTTGGGGAACCTTCATCCCATTTGATTTTCACTTGACCATATCCACGAGAGCCATTGCCTCCAAGATAGTCTTCTTCAAGCAGGCGAATGCCTAATTCAAGAGTTTGTTTAAGTTCATCCTCATGTTTCTCATCACAATCATATATGTCAAGTATGAAGTTTATGTCAAACACGGCTCCAGCAGGTACGCGTTCAATAGTGCGTGGATTGGATATGACTTTAATTCTGTCAATTGCATTTTCGGTTTTGCTTTCTGTGTAGCCCAAGTCGGCATTTTTAAAAACAGGTGTTTTTTCAGTGTTCAAAAATGCATCACGTACAATTATTCTTGAACGACTACCTCCTTTATTATTAGAAGAAGTGCCAAATAGTCTCCCGACATTATTGCTTGGGTCTTTAGTGGGTTCACCATTATCAGTAAGCCCTAGTTTCATTTCTAAAAGAGACCGCATTTTGCCTTTTAATGAACTACCTGGGATATAAGGAAGGTTGTCAATTGGATTTCTTATAACTGTGCTGTCAACACCCCCAATACCTAATGATGTATTTGTTCCACCCACATGCAGACCTGTGACTAATGTGAGTTTGCCTGAATATTTAATTTTTTTTAAAAGTTTCATATCGTCTATATTTATTGTTATTTATTACCTCCATAAAATTTGTGGTAGGCCAAAATGGCTTCCATAAAACTGCAGAAATTATTATAAGTTTTGACATCATCTGTAACGTATTTTTGTGCCACTTCAAATATGTTCCGGAAAGCCCATAAATACCTATCTCCTACAATATTATTGTCTCTACGCTTAGTTGTCCTTCCATAGGCATAAGAAACTTTAGGCAGTAGTAAATAGAAGGATGCTTTATTCTGTTCATAATTGTTTTGGATTCTCTTAATTTCACTATAAATATTTCGAATTGATGATGTTGAGAGCCCATCATTAGGTTTTTGAGGATTACCTGCTAAGAATTCTCCTGCATCCTTGGCAAATCCAATCATTTCTGGATTAGGCCCATCAGTAATCCACTCTTTCTTGAAGACGTGGTTGGTGTCATTAATGTAATCTTGCATAGTTTATAATTTTATTGATTATTCTTTATTACTTCTGTATTCAAGTTCTGCCCAACGGCAAGCTAGTGCCCACAGTTCGAGCAGATGGTAGTTGGTGACGATTTTCTCACCAGCAAGGGTGTCGCCAGGAGTGCAAATGTCTTTCCGACAACAATCCAGCAGATCCTTTACATCTTCGTTGTTTTTTGCGCGTTCCAAAGCTCGCTTGATGTCATAAGTCAGTTGCCAATAGATGCTTACGTCGGTTACCTTGTGGCTCTTGATAGAGGCTTTGCTGGCATGCATCATTACCTTGTTAAGAAATGACTTGGGCAAAACCTCTTTCTCTTTGTTGCTTAGCAATTGAACCACACGATCCTTTAGTTTTATCACAGGCTCAAATTCTTTGTCCCAATTGAGCGGCGTGCCCATCAGTGAGATGGAGTTCTTAGTCAAACCATCACAATTGTGATTCTTGGCGTTGTCTTCTTCTTCTCCACTTTCTTTAGCGCCCTCAATGATGGGATACTTGGCCTTGACGATAGCCACTCCGCCAGAAAGGCTCCAGTCGCCATTGCGCACCTTAGCCCATTGCTTGAACTTGTCTTGAATATTTGTAGCAAGTTTAATCACATTTCGCCATTCTCCCACTACAAAAAGGTCATCGCCACCGCCATAGAGCAGATAGCATTCTTCCTGACAACATAGCTTGTAAACATCTTTTTTGAAAAACTCATCAAGTTCCCGGCTCAATGCAGAATAGGCAACAAGGCTTTGGGTGCGAGCATATTCTTGAAACTTCGATCCCAAATTGTCAACATCCATGCGTAGCACACCTAATCGCTCTAATGCATCCTCGTCAGCGTTTTCACACATTTTTTCAAAAGTCTTCACCTCAGTGGCATCACCATCATTAACAAGACGGAACTTTATCCCCAAGCCGGCAGGTTCAATCACAAAGTCATTACCTTTATAGTTGTCCTCAACAGGCTTCGGTATACATCCATCGCGCAAACATTCCCCAAGTTCTATTAGTGTCTTATTGACCTTACTAACTACCAAATCTTTTGAGGAGTCATCAAAGTCCTTAACAACGGCAGAATCAACATCGGCGATGTCCTCACCAGTAACGGCATCAGTTTTGTTACCAGACACTCTGGAAGGTTGGAAAAACACCCTATACCCATCATCATCTAACATCCTGCTTGAGCACTTGGCATTTTTCTTCAACTCGCGTTTCGCGAACACCTCATTCCATCGTTGCGCGAGTGTTGCAGTGCCTCCTTTTGCTTCCTGTGAGGTAATCTCAACACTGTCGATAGAAACACTCAAGGCAGTGCCATGCGTCTCGAAGATTTTTTTCTCGATGAGGCGAATAGCATTGTCAAGTTTGTTTGTGATATCAGGGATATTTGGGGCTACCAGCACAAACGTTCCTCCCGACTCACAAATCACATAATCTTCGGTAAGACTCAACGCTTTCAATAGTGAACGCACAACGGCTTTGCCTAGCAAGTCGATGTAGCAAGAACGACCTTTTAGGTTCTTGGCAGCTTTGCTCGACACTATCTGATAGAGAAATGGCTGAATACCGCTCATGTCTCCACTCACAAGTAATAGTGACTGCCTGTCGTGTGACTGTTTTGCACAATTGTCAATCGTAGCTTCCAGGCGTTGAGTCTGTTCTTTAATAAATTTGTTTGTTTCACTCATATAATAATAGATTAGTTATTATTTGAATCTTGTTTGTTAATGGGGAAAACTATGCCATGGTTAAGACTTGCATGTTTTCCAAGGCCTATATTTGAGGGAAGTGATACGTTGCTCGAGAAGTCAATATTGAAGCACATTATCTTTATGCCTTTTATAGTCACTTGATATGGATCTTGCAATTCAGTTATTGAGCATTTAACTTCTTTGCTGAAATTAATCCCCAGCCCTTTGCCCATTGAAAGAATATTGCCTTTGAGAATGTTTTCAAGCAACAAGCACTTATCAGCTAGAGACTCACACTCCAAATATTTTTTGTAATTGGCGCCATTGAGAGGTATCCAACGGCGCAGACGATAACGAAAAACCTGTTCCCACACCTGCACATTAAATCGTCGCGGCGCCACTCGCTCCAAGATTAGTTGTTCGCTACGCTCTCCAATCATGACATTGAAGTTGCCTGAAGCAAAGAATTCGCCTATCGCTTGCGTCCCTTCACCGATACACACAATTGTTGCTTTGCCGCGTATCGTTTTGTATTGTATGAGAGGGTAAGAATAACGTAAACTGTTGTCATCATTATGATTGTGAAACAGAACCAACTTTTCATCAAGAGCATTAATAATGGCACCCCTAAACATAGGAACTTCATGCGGCTTGATTTCGTTATTGAAGGTTATATTTAATACATTTATTATCATAACATCACCGAAGTAGCGTAAACAAATATCTTATTTAAATCGACTTGCAAATTTAACGCTTTTACTTTCATTTTGCAAAACAAACTTGAGTATTTTTTGAGTAGTATTAATTAACTTGAAACTAAATACAATAATGATTCAATATCTACTTTTTTATATGTCATTTTATTTGAAAAAATGTGCTTTTGTTTGCCGAATCTCTTTTAACGATGTATCTTTGTGGTGAAAATCATTTTCTATGCCATTAAGAAGGTTGTTAATAACAGTGTTGCTGCAGGTGTCGGCACTGGCTGTCGTGGCTGGTGTGGGCCAACACAACCGTGCCATAGGTCAGTATCCTGGCAATCCAAATGAGTATTACGGACCGGAACTTGTACCAGGTGGCGAATACCGCAATGTGGCATTACATCGCACTACGAAGCAATCTTCATCGTGGGATTTCAACCTTACATCGCAACTGCTTACCGATGGAATGATTGAAACCGTGGAACCTGCATGGCTCACAGTGACTACACCCGATGGCGAAGTACCGATACACAAGAGAGAAGCTGCTATCGACGGAAACGAATGGACATGCAACGTGGTGATGGGCAATAATACATGGCTGCAATATGATTGGCACGGCATGAGCATCGATGTGGATGAGGTGCAGATGATTTGTAGCATGGCTTATTGCAATGATGCTCTACAAGGTTTTAGTATCCGCTTACTCACTTCTAACGATGGCGCCAAATGGCACACAGCCGATGTGTGGACAGGTGACAGTCTGCCTGGGACAGCGTCGCGTCGTCGCGTACACATAGACCCCAACAAGGACAATGGCGACGATGACTTGATTCCAACCCGTAATATCAACCACACTTTTCACCTTAACGGCGGCAGTTTCTCACACCTGCGACTTGAGATGAACGTTCCAGCAGCAGTACACTGGACTATTACTGAGCTGGTGATGCAGAAAAATGGGAAACGAGCCAAAGGTGTCTTGCCGGCTACCCACTTCGCCAGTGTGTGGCGTGGTGCTACTTGCCTTAATGAGTGGGTCTCGATTGACCTTGGTGCGCAAGCTGTGATTGACAAGATGAATATACATTGGCTCCGTCCTGTGCAAGGCATCATAGAAGTCAGTGATGATGAGGTCTCCTGGAGCAAGATTGCATCACTGGAACATAGTTCCAAAGAAGTGAGATTCAGTCCTACTACATGCAGATATGTGCGACTGATGACACCCGAGAGTGTAGAGCCTCCTTGCATCAGCGAGATAGAGGTGATGGGAACGGGCGGGGTAACCATTGTGCCACACCCACCGGTAGGATGGCATGAAAGTAAATGGATGCTTGATGGGGGTGACTGGCGCTTGCAGCGCGCCTCGCTGGTCGATGCAGATGGAGATAGGATATCATCGCAGGATTATGATGTCAACGGTTGGCTTGTGGCTACAGTTCCTGCTACCGTGCTTTCAAGTTATGTCAATGCGGGAGCATTGCCCGATATGAACTACGATGACAATTTGTTGCTGGCATCAGAGTCGTGGTTCAATGGAGATTTCTGGTATAGGCGCACCTTCGACCTGCCGAGTGAGATGAATGGCTGCCGTGTGATGCTAAATCTTGATGGTATTAACTGGAAGGCCGATGTGTGGCTCAATGGTGTGTTTGTTGATCGTGTAGAGGGCGCGTTCAAGCGCGGGAAGTATGACATCACATCATATCTTAAGCCCACAGATAATGTGCTCGCAATTCAGATTATCGCCAATGCGAATCCTGGAGGTGTGAAACTCAAGACCGAGAAAAACACTGATTTCAATGGTGGCATTCTGGGTGCAGATAATCCCACTTTTCACGCAACTGTTGGTTGGGACTGGATTTCGACTATCAAGGGGCGCGATATCGGCATTTGGGATGATGTCTATCTTACTGCATCTGGCGATGTTACTTTAAGCGACCCTGTGGTAACAACTGTACTCTCAACTGGCGACACCTTGGCAACGATGACACCTGCTATTATGCTTTCCAATCATGCCGACCATGATGTGACAGGCACTCTGAGCGGCAATATAGGTGACATTCATTTTGAAAAACAGGTCACGGTAATGGCACACGATCAGGAAGAGATAACCTTCTCTCCAGCTGAATATGACCAACTCCGCAACCAGCATATGCACCTATGGTGGCCTAATGGATATGGAGAGCCATATATTTATAATGCAGGCTTTACTTTCACAGTTGATGGTGTGTTGAGCGATAGCATCCGTTATCTGGCTGGCATTCGCGAGGTTGAGACGCGTGACAAGGACACTCAATTGCGTCTTTATGTGAATCATCGGCGTGTGGAGCCGTTAGGTGGCAACTGGGCTTTCAGCGAAAACAACCTGAACTATCGTGGTCGCGAATTTGATGCTGCCGTGAAGTATCATCACGAGATGAATTATAACATGATTCGCAACTGGGTGGGAATGACAGGTGACAGTGAGTTTTACGAAGCCTGCGACCGCTACGGCATAATGGTGTGGCAGGACTTCTGGTTGGCAAATCCAGCTGATGGGCCTGATCCTGAAAATGAATCAATGTTCATGGACAATGCCCGCGATTTAGTCAAGAAGATACGTCGTCATCCATGTGTAGCCATCTACTGCGGTCGCAACGAAGGCTATCCTCCTAAAACCCTCGACGAAGGTCTGCGCCAAACCGTGGCGACTCTGCATCCAGGATTGGACTACATCTCCAGTTCGGCAGATGATGGTGTTAGTGGCCATGGTCCTTATCAGGCTCTTAAGCCAGAAGAATATTTTACAAGACAGACCGGCAAACTACACACTGAGCGTGGCATGCCTTGCGTGATGAACATTGAAAGTTTAAGTCGCACGCTTGATGCAAGTCACCTCTGGCCGCAGAACACATATTGGGGACGTCATGACTTTACTCAGGAAGGCGCCCAGCACGGGGCATCGTTCAATCAGTTGATAGAAGACTGTTTTGGTGCGCCGCAGTCAGCCGAAGAATTCACACAATGGGCTCAATGGATAAACTATGAAGGCTATAGGGCGATGTATGAATCCACGAGTCGTGACCGCATGGGACTGCTGATATGGATGAGTCACCCCTGTTGGCCATCGATGGTATGGCAAACATATGACTATTATTTTGAACCAACTGCTGCTTACTTTGGAGTGAAACACGCATGTGAACCGCTGCATGTACAATTGAATCCTGTTTCGCGCAATGTTGAGGTGATAAACCGCTCGGCAGGCCATCATCAAGGTATTGTCAAGGCCTTGGCAATTGGTCTTGACGGTAAGGAACTATGGACTGATAGTCAGCCATACAGTTGCGATGAAGATATCACACGTCAGGCGATGTCTGTGGTAGCGCCATCTGATTTCACTGAGGCCTATATTCTGCGTCTTATGCTAACCGATGATGACGGTCTTTTGCGTTCTCAAAATGATTATGTGCGCAGCAGTGCTGATGGCGAGCGCAAGGCACTACGCACAATGCCACTTGCAACCATTGAGGCATCAATGCAAGTGGATGTAAACCATGCAAAAATAACCCTGACAAATACTGGTTCCGTGCCGGCAATGATGCTGCGCCTCAACTTGAAAGGCAGTGACGGCGAGCAGATTCTTCCTGTCATCTACAGCGACAACTACATGCACTTGTTAGCAGGCGAAAGCCGCACCATCACCATCGAATGGAATCCCGCTGACACCCGTGGCACCACACCTCAAATTGAAATAACTGGCGCTAATCTGCCATTAATAACCGTTTATTAATGAGATGAATAATAACATTCTACGTTTAAATAAAATAGTTTTAGTCATAATGCTGTCATGCTTTGCGGCAACAGCGTCTACGTTGCCGTATAAGGATGCATGGTTGCCTGTTGAGGAGCGCGTGGCTGACTTGCTCAGCCGGATGACTGTCGAGGAGAAAGTGGGTCAGCTGGTATGCCTGATGGGTTGGAATTCCTATGTTCTCCAGGAAGGGCATTTGAGCATTAGCGATGATTTTCGTCGTCAGGTGAAAGAACAGGGCGTAGGCATGTATTGGGCAGTGATGCGTGCCGACCCATGGACGCGAAAATCTCTTTCCAATGGTTTGAACCCTTCTCTTGCTGCTCAGGCTGTCAATGCGATGCAGCACTTTGCCGTTGACAGTACGCGCCTCGGCATCCCTCTGCTACTTGCTGAAGAAGCTCCGCACGGCCACATGGCAATCGGCGCCACGGTGTTTCCGACTGGTTTGGGTATGGCTGCAACTTGGTCGCCTGAACTCATCCAAAAAGTGGGAGAGATAATTGGAAAGGAAATCAGGTTACAAGGAGGCCATATCAGCTATGGTCCTGTGATGGACTTGAGCCGTGATACTCGTTGGTCGCGCGTAGAGGAGACGATGGGCGAAGACCCATATTTGAGCGGCTCGCTTGGTGCAGCTATGGTGCAAGGTTTGTGTTGTAATCAACCATATTCTACTGTGGCAACGCTGAAACACTTCATTGGCTATGGCAGCAGCGAGGGAGGCTTGAACGGAGCCCGAACGATGGTAGGCGAGCGCGAGTTGCGACAAATGCTTATGCCTCAGTTTAAGCAGGCGATAGATGCAGGAGCGCGCTCGGTGATGACAGCCTATAACACCATTGATGGCGTACCCTGTACCTCAAACCGAGCCTTGATTGCTAATGTGCTTCGCGGCGAATGGGGATTCGATGAAGGTTTAGTTGTAAGCGACCTCTACAGTATAGATGTTATTCACAACACCCACCACGTCGCAGCCTCCAAACTTGAAGCTGCCATAGCTGCCATGAATGCCGGTGTTGATGTTGATTTGGGTGGGAATTGTTATTCTCAGTTGCCCGAAGCCCTTAATAAGGGTCTTGTGACTATGGAACAGCTTGACAAAGCCGTGAGTCGCGTGCTGCGTCTGAAGTTCGAGTTGGGGCTCTTTGAAAATCCGTATGTTGATTCTGATAAGGCTTCAGAAGGTGTACACGATTCGGCTGCAGTGGAGATTGCTCAACAAGTAGCGCAAGCTTCAGTTACACTTCTAAAGAATAACGGCATTCTTCCATTGCAAAAAGATACTCGAGTGGCAGTCGTGGGACCGAATGCAGATAATGTATATAACCAACTTGGCGATTACACTGCTCCGCAACCTGATGGTAAGGTCGTTACCGTCTATGATGGCATTAAGGCCAAGTTGCCGCAAGGAAATTGCACGTATGTGCGTGGTTGTGCCATTCGTGACACTTCCGAGTGCGACATTGCCGAAGCCGTGAATGCCGCCAACGAGGCCGACGTGGTGATTGCCGTGGTGGGAGGTTCGTCGGCCCGCGATTTCCGCACTTCTTACGAGGAAACCGGTGCTGCCGTTACTAAGCCCACGGTGAGCGACATGGAGAGCGGCGAAGGTTTTGACCGCGCTACGCTGGAATTGCTTGGTGGGCAGAACGAGTTACTCACCGCCTTGAAGCAGACAGGCAAACCACTGGTAGTGGTTTACATTGAAGGACGCCCTCTTGATAAGACTTGGGCCGATGAAAATGCCGATGCCTTGCTGACGGCTTATTACCCAGGTGAGCAGGGTGGGGCAGCTATTGCCGACGTGCTCTTTGGCGACTATAATCCAGCTGGTCGATTGCCAATTTCAGTGCCGCGGCATGAGGGCCAAATTCCAGTGTATTATAACCGTCCAGCCGTTGGACATGACTATGTTGAGATGCCAGCCACGCCGCTTTATCCTTTCGGTTTTGGACTTAGCTATACCACGTTTGATTATTCCGATATTAGCATCGCAGGTGACGGAAATGAGGGGTATGAGGTCAGTTTCATGCTCACCAATATCGGCGACCGCCGTGGCGATGAGGTGGTGCAGCTATATGTACACGATCGCGTGGCTTCGGTGGTGCAACCAGAACGTCAGTTGAAGGCGTTCAGGCGCATTACTCTCGAAGCGGGTCAGTCGCAACGTGTAACACTTCATCTAGACCGCGAGGCATTGGCCATCGTAGATGCTGACATGCACTGGACGGTGGAGCCGGGTGACTTCGACATCTTAGTCGGGTCTTCCAGCACCGATATCCGCCTCGAGGGCTCCATCACCGTACAGTGAATTCTAAATGGAGTTCAGCAGGTCAAGGCGGCCGTCGTCGATGAGTTTGAGAATAAGTTCTCCGAATAGCGTGTTCTGCCATGCAAACCAGCGACGGGTGTAGTTGTTCGGATCATCTTTATGGAATGATTCGTGCATGTACCCCGTACCTGCATCAGCATTTATCAACGTGACGAGACATTGTCGGATTTCGGTTTCGTCTTGGCTGGTGAAAGCGCGCATCATGATGCTCATGGGCCAGATCATGTCGCGTCCGACATGAGGACCACCGATGCCCTCGGCTGCCGAACCTTTGAAAAAGTAAGGATTGTCTTCGCTGAGTACGAATCGGCGCGTGTTCTGATAGATGGGGTCATCAGCGGGAACATCGCCCAGATAAGGCATGGCTAGCAGGCTTGGCACGTTGGCATCGTCCATGAGATTCTGGCCGCCATAGCCGTCAATCTCAAAAGCATAGATTTCACCATATTTGGGATGATTTACCACGGCATATTTGCGCAGAGCCTGTTCCACCTCATCAGCCAGAATCGTGCAGCGACCAGCCATTTCGGTATCGTGATTGACCGTTGTGAGGATGCGTGCAGCCTTGCGAAGCGATGACACTGCCATGAAGTTGCTGGGAATAAGGAACTGGAAGATGGTGACATCGTCACTGGGACGGAACGCCGATGCAATGAGTCCGATGGGTTTGACTGGGTTGCCGTAGCCGCCATAGGGACGAGTGTCGGTAGCAACGGCGGTCTGTCGCTGGAAGCGGTAACTGCCGCGTCCAAGTTTTTGCTGCTGGTCGGTGAACACTTGCAGAACCTTTTCGATTGCCTCGCGCCAAGTGACACCGAATATCGACGTGTCACCAGTCACTTGCCAGTATTCATAGGCCAGTCTGATGGGGTAGCACAGCGAGTCAATCTCATATTTGCGCTCATGCAATTCAGGCTTCATGTCGGTGTAGTCGCTGCTCCAGTAGCTCCCCGTTGGGCCATCGTTGAATGCATTGGCGTAAGGGTCGAGCACTATGCAACTGAATTGGCGGTTAATGACGCCGGCGATGAGTAGCCGCAGTCGCTCATCATTTCGCGCAAAACGCACGTAAGGCCACACTTGTGCCCCCGAGTCGCGCAGCCACATGGCATGGATGTCGCCGGTATAGACGAAGGTGTCAGGCTGACCCTCATCGTCAATTCTGAAATGTACAGTCGTGTCGAGAGTGTTTGGGAAACACTTGGCAAACATCTCTGCCAGTTTTTTGTTCTTGAGCAGCTTTTGCACTCGTGCTATCTCTTTTTCAATGCTCTGGCTCACGAAGAGTCGTTCGGCTGGCAGCACTCGATGATCCGTCGGGGTGGCCTCTTCCTGTGAGAAATCCTTCAGCACCTGGCCTTGCGACCAGCCTGTCAGTGACGTTGCAGCCACCATTGTCAGTGCACATGCTATGAGTATGATTCGTTTCATGACTTTTGCTTTTTTATTTGTGTGCCAAAGTTAGTGATTACTTTTTACATGTGCAATGTCGGTTATCAGTTTTCAGTTGATAAGCATTACGAGCTACAAGTAGACGAGGCTTGGTTCTAGGCTCTCGGCTCTCGGTTCTCTCGGAAAGTTTGAAGAAAAAAATAAGGGTTATATGCATCAATAGTTAATAATTATATGTACCTTTGCCTTTTTGAACATCAAATTATTGTAATATAACACTAAAAATCACATCAATTATGAAGAAATTTTACATGATTCTCGCAGCTGTTGCTGCTCTGACTATTACCGCACAAGCCCAGGAAACTGGTGAAATCCAAGTTGGCGACCCTGAGTCTGCCTCTACCTACAACGGCTCTTATTTCGACATGTCGCCCACCAACTTCTATCTGGCTCACACCGGCTCTCAGATGATTTTCACCCCCGACGTGCTGGCCGACCTTGACGGGAAGGAGAACGTGAAGATCACTCAGCTGGATTTCAAGTTTTACAGTGAATCTTATGAGGAGATAGAACGCAACGTGAAGATTTATCTTCAGGAGACCGACGCCACCCAGTTCGCCGTGGTTGACGGCAAAAAGCAGTTCTTCCAATTAGGAGAACTCGTTTATGACGATGCAATCGACGTTGATCTGCTCGAAGGCTATGGCGAGGACTGCTACCTCACATTCCCATTAGAGTTTGACTTCACACCAGGTAGCGGTTTAATCGTCACTATTGTCTTCGATGCAGAAGATGACGACAACTGCACCATGGGCAGCGACTATGCTCCCTTCTACTCTTCGGGTATCACAGGCAAAGCTATGACCTATACTTCCAACTGGACCAGCTTCGTTGACTATGCAGAGGGTGATGATTTCCCCGATGCAACAGCAATGCTCGGATGCGGAACGAATGTTGATCTTCCATTGACCAATATTTCTTACACCTACGATGAGCCACAGCCCACTGCTATCAACGATCTCTCGGAGGGTAAGACCGTTGCAGCCGTCCGCTACTATGGCATCGACGGCAAGCCAATGAGCCAGCCACAGGGCATTGCCATCGCAGTCACCACTTACACCGATGGAACAACTGAATCCGTTAAGATCGTGAAATAAACATCACGTTTCACGATATATTAAAGAACCGAGCCTTATGACTCGGTTCTTTTTGTTTATTTACTCGTCTACTTGTAACTCGTAGCTTGTAGCTAAACGCTTGTTGGTTCTATTAAGCTATTCTTATAATAAAGGGGGTGTCGCTATCGCGCACCCCCGGTTATATAAATCTCGCCCTTCGGGCTTAGTTCACATTCCTCACTGAAGACTGAAAACTGATTACTGAAAACTGAGAACTTCCTAGTTCTTGTGAAGGATGATGTTGATGATGGCGTTCACGTCGCTCACGTCGATGTTGCCTTCGCCGGTGACGTCGGCATTGCCGGGATAGTCATCCTGAGTCTTCTTGTGCAGGATGATGTTGATCACTGCGTTCACGTCGCTCACGTCAACGTCTCCTTCGCCCGTCACGTCGCCACTCATCATGAATTGAGTGAGAGCAAGTCGGAATCCGGTGTCATTATCGGTGAAGGTCTCAGTTGTTGGTCCCCATGAATAACCCACCATACAACTACTCGCTGGGGCATGCCATCCACCACCATACACTTCAGTATGCTCTTGCACTATCTCATACACGTTGCCACTCATATCGTGAATACCAAGTTCGTTGGGCATCTTAGTGCCCACGGTTTGTTTTCTGCTGCAATTGTTTTTATACCAAGCCACCTCATCAATATTGTTGCTGCCGCTGTAGTCAAAGTGTTGAGTCCTGTTTCCGCCCTCTGCAGCCCAAAGCCATTCATCTGCATTGGGCAAGCGGAACTGGAGATGAGTCATCGCATTCAGTTTGGTAATGAACTCTTGGCAATCGTTCCATGAGATGTTCTCCACTGGCAGATTATCCTCCAGGTTGCCGCAGTAGCTGCTTGGGTTCTCACCTCCCATCACCTCCAGCCACAATGCTTCGGTAACCTCGCACTCGCCAATATAGAAGGTGGGGATATCATAATCCTCTCTACCCGCTACTTCAATCATATTGAATTTAATGCTTCCTACAACCACTTCAACTGCTGGAGCGACATTTGGGTCGGAGAAGTAACCTGGACTGTCAGAACCGCCGTCGATGCGTGCATATTCCTTATCGGTGTGACTTGCGTTGTAGGTAGTTCCCTTGCCGCCCTTCAGTGACGTACAGCCATCGAACATTCCAGAAGAACTTATGACATACTGGACAATCCATCCGCCACCAGCATAGATTGTTTTCAACTTTGAGCAGCCTTTGAACATATTTAAAGTTTGGGTGCTATTGGGGGTGTACCAGCCCGAGATGTCGAGCTCGACGAGGCTTGAGCAGTCTTCGAACATGCAATACATTGTGTAGACCTGAGTGGTGTTGAAACTCGAAATCTTGAGTGACTGCAGGTGTGCGCAAGACTTAAACATATAGTTCATTTTATTCAATTTGGCCGTGTTCCAGCTCGAGAGGTCGAGCGAAGTCAAGGCTGAGCATCCCATAAACATTTCTGACATGTCGGTAACATTGGCCGTGTTCCAGCTCGAGAGGTCGAGCGAAGTCAGGCTTGAGCAGTTTTCGAACATGCCATACATGCTAGTGGCATTGCTGGTGTTGACTTGACTCAAGTCCATGCTCGTGCAATTGCTGAAGCCCTTGAACAGCTCCGAGCAATCGCCGCTAAAAATCACTCTCTTAGAGGCTGTGACACTTGTGACGGCATTGGGAACCACATCATCGTCCCAATTGTCGTCCTTGTTAAAAACGCCTTGGTTAAGCGTCAGTGCACCGGTGGTGCTATCGTAGGTGTAGCGTGGCAGTTTAACGGAGAAGTATCCGGGACAGTCGGGACCACCGTCAATGCGTGCATATAACTTATCGGTGTGTTGGCTGTCGAAGGTCGTACCCATGCCGCCCTCTATGGAGGTACAATTTTCGAACATCCACGATGAGTCGGTGACCTTCGCGGTGCTCCAATTGTCATCGACATAGACGGTGGTCAAGTTTGAGCAGTGGTAGAACAAGCCGTACATGTTGGTGACATTGCCAGTGTTACAACCCGAGAGGTCGATCGTGGTCAAACTCGAGCAGTACATGAAGGTACCTTCCATGTAGGTGACATTGCTGATGTTACAATTTGCGAAGCTAAGCGAAATCAAGCCCGAGCAGTAGTAGAACATATCGTACATGTCGGTGACCTTGCCCATGTCCCAACTCGAGAAGTCCATCGAGGTAAGGCCAGCACAACACATGAACATGCAGCTCATGTCGGTGACATTGCCGGTGTCCCAACTCGAGATGTCGAGTGAGGTCATTACTGCACAATTATGAAACATATAATGTGTACTCGTCATCTGGCTTGTGTTGACAGCATTCAAGCTCATGCTCGTGCAATTATAGAAATCATAGAACAGCTCTGAGCAATCGCCAACAAACCTTACCTGACTAGTTGCGGTGACACTCTTGACCTTGTTTGGAGCCACATCGCTGCCCCACTTGTTGGACGAATTGAAATCTCCACTGATGAGATCCAACTTACCAGTCTGACTATTAAAAGTATAGTTGGGGGCAGAGTTCGCCCATGCCGTTACTGCCGTCATGAGTACAGCCGAAAGAATAAATAAAAATGGTCTCATAATATTATGGCTTTTAGTTAGTTATAAAAAACTGGTTATATTCGTTTGTTGGAGCGTCTTCGACGCAATTTTACGCCATCATACTCCCCCTGACCCCCTCTATCTTAGAGGGGGAGCTGCTCGTCTACTTGTTAACTCGTTTACTTGTCTGCTTGTTTACTCGTTCACTTGTCAACTCGTTTACTTGTTTACTCGTTTACCATCACTTCAAAATAATATTAATGATCGCATTCACGTCGCTCACATCGATGTTGCCTTCACCGGTAATGTCGGCATTGCCGGGATAGTCATCCTGAGTCTTCTTGTGCAGGATGATGTTGATCACTGCGTTCACGTCTGAGACGTCAACGTCTCCCTCGCCCGTCACGTCGCCCACCACTAGGGCATTCGGGTCGGTGAAGTAGCCTGGGTTGGTGGGTCCGCCGTCGATGCGGGCATATTCCTTACCAGTGTGACTGGCATTATAGGTCGTGCCCATGCCGCCCACCAGTGATGTGCAGCCCGTAAACATGTCACATGAGCCATAGACCCACTGTGTAGTCCATCCGCCACCGGCATATATGGTCTTCAGCTTCGAACAGCCTTGGAACATGGCATCAGGGTTGGTTAAATTGCGGGTGTCCCAACCCGAGATATCGAGTGTTTTGAGACTTGAGCAGCTGTGGAACATAGACATCATTGTATAGACCTGCATGGTGTTGAAATTCGAAACATCGAGGGAATTCAGACTTGTGCACGATTTGAACATAGAGTTCATGATGCTCACACTGCCTGTATTCCAGGCCGTGATGTCGAGCGAAGTCAAGCTTGAGCAGTTTTCAAACATACTAGTCATGCTGGTAGCAGCGCTGGTATTGACATTATTCAACTCCATGCTTGTGCAATTGGTGAAGCCCTTGAACAGCTCCGAGCAGTCGCCAGTGAAGTTCACTTTATTGGTGGCCGTGACGCTCGTGACGTTATTGGCAATCACCTCGCTGCCCCACTTGTCGTCCTTATTGAACACGCCCCAGTTGAGCGACAGTGCGCCTGTGGTGCTGTCGTAGGTGTAGCGCGGTATATTGGCGGTGAAGTAGCCGGGGTTGGCAGAACCGCCGTCGATACGGGCATATGCCTTATTTGTGTGGTACTGGTCATAGGTCGTGCCCATGCCGCCCACCAGCGATGTGCAGTCATCGAACATAGACTCTGACATAGTAACTTTCTCGGTGCTCCAATCCGTGCTAACGTAAATGGTGGTCAAGTTTGAGCATCCATTGAACATGTCCATCATACTGGTGACATTGCCAGTATCCCAGCCCGAGAGGTCGAGTGAGGTAAGACCAGTACAATCATAGAACATAGAGCTCATATTGGTGGCGTTGTAGATGTTCCAGCTTGAGAGGTCGAGCGAAGTCAAACTTTGGCAATGTGGGAACATATAGCTCAAGTTGGTGACACTGCTGAAGTCCCAATCCGAGAGGTCAACCGAAGTCAAGGAAGAGCAATTTGCGAACAGGCCTTCCATGTCAGTGACAATGGCGGTATTCCAGCCCGAGATATCGAATGACGTCATGCTTGAGCAGTAGTTGAACATACCGGCCATGTTGGTGACATTGCCAATGTCCCAATTCGAGATATTGAGCGAGGTTAAGGCTTCGCATTGACAAAACATATCGCATGTACTCGTCATCGCACTGGTATTGACATTACTCAAGTCCATGCTCTCACAAGATTCAAAGTTATAGAACAGCTCCGAGCAGTCGCCAGTGAAGCTCACCTCACTGGTAGCGGTAACGCTCGTGACTGCTTCAGCTGGCACATCATCGCCCCACTTGTTGTCCTTGTTGAACTCGCCCCAAATGAGGGCCAGCTCACCGGTGGTGCTGTCGTAGGTGTATTGTGGCGGGTCGGTTATTGTGGCAGTGATGGTGACATTATCTAATGGCATCTCAAAGGTGTTGCCCTCTATAGCGGTGCCGTTCACGGCAAAGACGACTATTTTGCCCTCGGGCACATTGCCGTTGTAGGTGAGGGTGACAGTGGTGCCAGCGGTGTAGTAGGCAGTGCCGTCAATTGTGAAGACAGGAGTTGCCGAGGCTGTCACATCTGCGGGCAGGGTGAGGGTGAACACACCTGTAAAGTAGCCTGGGTTGGTGGGTCCGCCGTCGATGCGGGCATATTCCTTGTCCGAGTGGCTCTGGTTGAAGGTCGTGCCCATGCCGCCCACCAGTGAGGTGCAGCCCGAGAACATGGCACTTGCAATTGTGGAATTAGGGATGTTCCAATCTCGATTGGCATAGATGGTGGTCAGGCTATCGCTAAAAGCGAACATAGCATTCATTTCGGTAACCTTACCGGCACTCCATCCCGAGAGGTCAAGGGTTTTGAGACAATAGCAGCAGTAGAACAGATTATACATTCCAGTGACATTACCAGTGTCCCAGCCCGAGACGTTGAGTTTTTTAAGTTTCATGCAATGGTCGAACATAAGGGACATGTTGGTGACATTGGCGGTATTGAAGTTCGAGAGGTCGAGCGAGTCGAGTCGGTTGCATTGCAGGAACATTCCTTTCATGTTGGTGACATTGCCAGTGTCCCAGTTCGAGAGGTCGAGCGAAGTCAAATAGGCACAGCCAGTGAAAAGATAATTCATGTTGGTGGCAGCGCTGGTGTTGACACTGTTCAGGTCCATGCTTGTACAATTGCTAAATCCAGTGAACAAATCCGAGCAGTCGCCAGTGAAGCTCACCTGGTTGGTGGCGGTGACGCTCGTGACGGCATCAGCTGGCACATCGTCACCCCACTTGTTGTCCTTGTTGAACTCGCCCCAAATGAGGGCCAGCTCACCAGTTGCGCTGTTAAATACATAACGTGAGATTCTCCAGTTGGCAGTGTAGCTGAGGTTGCCCCAGGAACCTTGAGAGATACTGACAGTGATTTGCGGTGTAGAACCGTTAGATCCAGTCCAACCCATAAAGTCGTAGCCTGGTTTTGTTGGATTGTTAAGTGTGAAAGTAGGCGTTCCGATATTGTAGCTGGTGGGGTTGCTTTGTCCTGCAGGCAGAGTGCCGCCATCAAGGTTGTAAGTGATATTGTAGTTGACTAATTCCCAATTGGCGGTGTAGCTGAGGTCACCTATTGTTCCGCTAGGGATAGTAACGGTGGTCTGTGGGGTGGGGCCGTTACTGCCAGTCCAACCCTTAAAGTTGTAACCCCCACGAACTGGATTTTTCAGCGTGATGGGAGCACTCATATCTGTGTAGCTGGTGGGATTGCTTTGACCAGATGGCATGGAGCCACCTGCCAAATCATAGGAGATGGCATATGTGGCGGCTTGCAAGTTTATGCCGAACTCTTGACTGATGGTGCCGGTGAAGTTGTTGCCTGCCAAGTCGGTAATGGTGCCGCTATAGCTGCTCACGGTGAAAGTGCCGGTAGCACTAGAGCTGATAGCGCCTTGGAAGGTGAGTACGTTGGTACCGTTACCGGCAAAATAGTTGAGTTTTCCCCAAGTGGAGTTTAAGTAGGTATTGCTGCCGGCTTTAACAAGCTCATTGAAGGGTACACTCACGTAGATGGAATTACTCTTACTGTGCCTTCCACCTGAAACCTTGCAGTTATCGATTTTGTAAGGAGGGTTTGGATCTACTAATGCCATACGAGCCCTTATATTTTTGAAGTACCAGTTGTCATCGTAATTGCCTGCAGCATCAAAACGGACATAAAAGTAATGATGATAATATGGCAGAAAAACCAACGAGCCTGTGGTACTGGGCCTTTCGGCATTACTATTGTACTTCTGCTGGTAAAGGTAGCTGTTGTCATAGTCAAACGAGTAATGTGTCAGGCCTGCATCCTGTTCTGCTTCTTTGTTAACATAATCGTAGCGATGCGGGAAGAACTGGAAATGTTCAGATGTCGTGACACCGCTTTTGCTCAACTCAAAGCACGCTTTGTATATTGAAATATCAGGGTCGTTGACTGCACCATCG
The DNA here is from genome assembly GCA_017651515.1 of Muribaculaceae bacterium. Classification (GTDB taxonomy): domain Bacteria; phylum Bacteroidota; class Bacteroidia; order Bacteroidales; family Muribaculaceae; genus Sodaliphilus. Next base: position 22,675 of record JAGCCU010000080.1, read on the forward strand.
GGGTCAATACCGTCATAGTGATTGTAGTCCGTAGGGATAATCTGGATGTACTGATAGCCATCGTTCTCTTCCTTTTGGGAGAAATAGAGTGTGGTATATACCTTCATGCCTAAAGTTTCGGCAAAGTAATTCGGTACATAAGAAATATAATTGGCTATTCTTGTATCAAAGCCATAGATACCCTGACCATATCCAGCATCTGTAACCTTAACCCAGCCTCCTCCTGGGTCATTATAAGACGGGGCCCTATCAATATACTTGTTGCCATCGCCTGACTTGAGGTTGCCGTCGTCGTCGAAATATACCAAATCGGTGACAACATTCTTGTTCAAAGAAGTGTCGATGAACTGCCAACGATCGGGGAATGGTATATCTCGATTCTTGTAGGCCAACAATAAGCCGTGTCCATCGAGCAATTCAAAACGGTAAGTGCGCTCTAAGCCTGTTTGAATAGCGTACATCAGTAAATTAAAACTATCGTCCCAGTATGAATCAATGACACTCGGTGTTTCATTGACTTCTATTGTCTTTTGTGTTTCATCCCCTGTGAAAACAAGTTCACCAGTTCTCTCGGTGTAGTTCACTCCTGCGAAGGCCGAGAGGTTAACCGTGCGGTAATACACGGTCTCGTTACCAGAACCGTTGCGGGTGATGATGAACGTGTTGCCATCGTTGTCCACCGTGAACGTGCTCGCCCACGCTGACATTGCCGGCATGAGCATAGTTAAAAGAATAAGTAGGATTTTTTTCATAATGAGAGAAATTTATGTGTTAGTATTTGATTTTCCATGTGTGCAACAGCCCAAAGCTGTTAATTCGACTGCAAATATAATAAATTTATTATAAAAAATAACAGTTTTGATAAAAAAATAATAGAACTCACACAAAAAAAGATCTCGGCGGGAAAAAGCTGCAGCCGTAAGGCCAACCCTCGATGTTACTCTCGCTCGGCAAAGTCCAAATATATTTGACTTTTCGCTCGCTTATTCGTAACTTTGTCGCCAATTTCAAAACATACTGTAACCCCAAACCAGAATCTATAACAAACAGTCAGGATATGAAAAGAGTTTTAATCGCGTTTTTGACGATAATCGTGTTTCTTCCATTGATGGCGCGGCCAGTCGCCGTTGACAGTGTAGACAATCGCAAGAAAGTTGCACTCGTGCTTAGCGGCGGTGGTGCCCTGGGCGCAAGCCATGTGGGTGCGCTGAAGGTGATTGAGGAGGCAGGAATACCCGTCGATATGGTGGTGGGCACGAGCATCGGCAGCATTGTTGGAGCGATGTACAGCGTGGGCTACAACAGCGATGACCTCGCGACTATGTTCCGCACGATGGATTGGACCGACCTGTTTCTGGACCGTGGCAATCCCCGTCATCTCACTCTCGACGAGCGAGAAGCACGCAACACCTATATCTATGAGCGCGAATTTTACGTGCGCGGCGGCATCGACCCGAAACCCGGTGGAGTAATCCGCGGCAACAATATCGAAAGCACGTTTTCCCACTATCTGCAAGGCTATACCGACAGCATAGACTTCATGCGCGACCTGCCGCGTCAGTTCGTTTGCATAGCTACCGACCTGGTCACCGACAGCGCAGTGGTGCTGTCGCGCGGCTCGCTTGTGAGAAGCATACGCTCGAGCATGTCGATACCGGGTGTGTTCACCCCGGTCCACATGGGCGACATGGTGCTCGTGGATGGCGGTACGAAAAACAATTTTGCCGCCGATGTGGCAAGACAGCTTGGCGCCGACATCGTGATCGGCATCAAATTTGATCTTGGCGTAGGCTCTGACAGGCAATACCGCACGTTCATGGATGTGATGGAACGCTCGGCGGGCAGCGACATCACACGTCGGTCGAAGGATAATGAGAAGTATTGTGACCTGGTCATCACCGTGCCCGTGAGAGGATTCTCCAGCGGCAGCTTCACACATGGAGCCATCAACACGCTTATTGAACGCGGCGAGAAGGCTGCCCGTGAAAAGTTGGATTCCATCAAGCTGCTCAAGGCTCAAGCCGTGGCGATTCCAGAGATTGACTACACCATGCATCTGCGCGACATCAATAAACTGGCCGCACCAGTCGAAGACAATACCGGACTGATTGATTCTCGCGAGCCCAACACGATCATGGCTTCGGTAGGGCTGCGCTATGACACCGAGGACGTTGCGGCATTGCAGCTCAGGGGACGATACTTCATGGGCGGCCAGCCCAAAAAAGAACTTGACCTGACGTTGCGATTGGGATTGCGCTCAATGTTGCGCCTGGAATTCAACATCGAGCCGTGGCACTTCAAGGAGATGGGACTCAGCTATGAGTTCTGGCATAACATACATCAGGATTTCTACCAAGGTGGACATGAGAGCGACAACCTTTCGTACATCTACCAAAAGGCCAATGCCAAAATATTCTCGCTGAATGCAATGAACTTTGACTGTGAGCTGGGATTGGGTTGGGAATACTACCACATTGCCAAGGGTATGTGGAATGAAAACAGTGAAATCTACTTTGATGACAACGAACACTACTTCAACTATCATGCACGGGTACGTTACAACAGCGAGGACGAGCCTTATTTCACTAAACGAGGCGTGAGGGCTGAAGCACAATACGCCTACTATACCGACAACTTTGCCCAGTGGAAGGACCATGCAGGGTTCAGCGCACTCTCGGCAATGTTCCAGGCGACCATTCCCATCACGGCTACTACACACCTGAGACCGAATCTGCAATGCCGGTTCCTCTTTGGTGATGACTTGCCTGTCTTTAAAAGTAATCTGGTGGGTGGAATGACTTACGGCAAGTTCTTTCCTCATCAGTTGCCGTTGGCAGGTTTCGGACATGTTGAGTTTTTTGATGACAAATTCGTGAGTGCATCGCTGCGCCTGCAGCAACGCATCATCGGAAGACATTACCTTCTGCTCGACGGCAGCGTTGCGGAGAGCGACGGCGAAATGAGTCACCTTTTCGACAACAAGCCCATCTGGGGCGTGCGCGCTTCCTATTTCTACGACAGCGGCATCGTGGGCCCACTCGGTGCATCGCTTGGATGGAGCACCCACACTCACCGACTCAATTTCTTCCTGTCACTCGGCTTTGACTTCTAAAAACTCTCATGCCGACAACAGGGTTTTTCTGGTTTGTCGGCAAGAACTTGATTATAATTGACATTAAACCAAATAACTATGAGTAAACTTAATCCGACCTTAAAACTGGAAAAACAACTGGGCGCACAAATCTACAATGCCTTGCAGGGACCTGTAGTGGAAGACGTGCTGCGCAAAACCCGCATATCGAGCAGCGACGCCTACTGGCGCAGCAGCATGGAAGGCCATAGCCTGAAGGTGCAGAAGGAACTGCTTCCCGATATGTACAAGTTGTGCCAAAAGGTGAAGAAACGCTTGAAATTTGAAGACCCTGTTGATTTTTATATTACCGGTGATTCGGATGTCAACGCATTTTCATTGGCAGCCGAGGAAAAAGGCGAACCTCACATCGTGAACATCAACTCGGGTCTCTTTGACCTGATGACCGAAGCCGAACTGTGTTTCGTCATTGGGCATGAGTTGGGACACCTTATCAACAAAGATACAGCACTCACTAGACTGATTAATTTCGTGTTTCCACCCGAAGCTGCGGTGCCGGTGACATTGCAGTATAAGATAAGACTGCATGAGCAACTGGCCGAGCTGGTCGCCGACCGATACGGGTATATGGCTACCAGAGATCTGGGCGTATGCGTAACCGCTTTCTTCAAGATGGCATCGGGCCTTGACCTTGCCAAGATGAACGTGAGCATCGACGCCCTGATTGCCGACAACACTCGCCGACTGCAATACTTCCTCAAGGATCGTGGCATCAGCAGGTCGTCGCATCCGGTGAATCCAATCAGAGTGCAGGCGCTCAATCTTTTTGCCACCTGCGATACCCAGAAAGAACTTCAGAAAGGCATGGACGAACTCATCTCCATACTGCTGAAAGTGGGCGATACGGAACTCGATGAGCATATGGCACGCTTCATCGCTTCGGCCGGACTTATTGTGGCTCACAGTGACCAAACGGTGAGTAAAGACGAGGTGAATCAAATCATAGAGACGCTGGCTGCTCTCAAGATATTCCCGAGGAAGTATCTCGAAGAAATAGCGAGCGGAAATGTCGCTAAGACTTTCAATGAGTCGGTAGAAGGTATTCTCAACATCAATCCTGGTCTGCGGATGGGTATGTTGGAATACATGATCCACATAGTTCTCAGCGACAAGATAATCGCTAATCCCGAACTTGATTTGCTCTATAAGTTTGGCGAGAGCATCAACCTGAGCGAGCGTGAAGTGGCAGAAGCCATTGCCGTGTCGATACAGAAGAACTACATGCCCAGTCTGGAGTCAATCTGCTGAAAAATAAGCTACTTTCATATTATGTCAGCCAAGAGCTTTATGCATCTTGGCTGATTTTTGTTTTGGCTTTTTTCTACTTCCAATGTGGTTTCGTATTTTTATAAGAGAAAAAGTTTGTCCAAGCTAAAAATAAGTAGTACTTTTGCAGCCGATTTTTGGCAAAAATATCTCAAATCTAACTAATTAGTAATGGAAGAAAAAGCTAAAGTCCAGTTCAGGCAGAGCATCGTCGTGCGCTTCTCAGGAGACAGTGGCGATGGCATGCAACTTGCTGGCAACATCTTCTCGAATGTGAGCGCCGGGCTTGGCGACCGCATCTCCACATTCCCCGACTATCCAGCCGAAGTGCGAGCTCCTCAAGGCTCGCTGGGCGGTGTGTCTGGTTTCCAAGTTCATATTGGTCATGGTGTGCACACACCTGGCGATGAGTGCGACGTTCTGGTGGCGATGAACCCCGCTGCGTTGAAGCAGAATGCCCAGTTCCTACGCAAGAACGGTGCAGCTATTGTCGATATCGACACTTTCACCCAGTCAGGTCTGGACAAGGCGCTTTACACTACTACTGAACCTTACGAAGAACTCGGTATGACCGCTCAGGTCATTGAGGCACCAATCACGACCATGGTGAAAGAGGCTCTCAAGGATACCGGCATGGACCTGAAGGCTCAGATGAAATGTCGCAACATGTTTGCGCTCGGTCTGGTGTGCTGGCTGTTCAACCGTCCGATGGAAGCACCGCTGAAATTCCTTAAAGCCAAGTTTGCCGACAAGCCCGAGGTTTATGCTGCTAACGAGCTCGTTATCAAGGGCGGCTATAACTATGGCCACAACATACATGCTACTGTGTCAACGTACCGCATCCAGAGTGATGATGTGCGCCCCGGCACTTATACTGACGTAACAGGCAACAAAGCTACTGCTTGGGGACTTATCAAGGCCTCGGAGATGAGCGGTCGTCCATTGGTCCTTGGGTCTTACCCGATTACTCCTGCCACCGATATCCTTCACGAACTGGCTAAGCGCCGCGACCTTGGCGTCAAGGCTATCCAGATGGAGGACGAGATTGGCGGCATCTGTTCGGCAATAGGAGCAGCCTTTGCCGGTCACCTTGCCGTTACTACCACATCCGGTCCTGGCCTGGCTCTCAAGAGCGAAGCCCTCGGTCTTGCCGTGATGGCTGAATTGCCTTTGGTGCTGGTTGACGTGCAGCGTGGAGGACCTTCTACCGGCTTGCCTACGAAGACTGAACAGACCGACCTGCAACAGGCTCTTTATGGCCGCAGTGGTGAAAGTCCGCTGGTGGTTCTTGCTGCTGCATCACCCACCGACTGCTTCAAGATGGCTTTCCAGGCAGCTCGCATTGCCATAGAGCACATGACTCCTGTCATTCTCCTTACCGATGCTTTCATTGCTAACGGTTCGTCGGCATGGCGCATCCCCGAGGAAGGTGAATATCCAGTCATCAAGCCAAACTTCGTTCCCGAGGCAGTTAAGGCCACTTGGACTCCATTCATGCGTAATGCTTTAGGTATCCGTTACTGGGCTATTCCAGGCACTCCTGGTCTGGAGCATGTCGTAGGTGGTCTTGAGAAGGACTACAACACCGGCATCTTGAGTAACGACCCAATCAACCATGCCCACATGGTGGAAACTCGCCGTATGAAGATTGCCAATATCGCCAATGTGATACCAGAGCTCAACCTGAAGGGCGATCCTACTGCCGACACCATCATTTTGGGTTGGGGCAGTACTTATGGTCACATCCTTGATGCTGTAACGCGCCTCAATGCCGACGGCTTCAAGATTGCAATGACGCATCTGCGTTACATCAACCCATTGCCCAAGAACACTGCCGAGTTGCTCAGCCGTTTCAAGACAGTGATTGTTGCAGAGCTCAATACTGGTCAGATGGCAAGCTACCTGCAGAGTAAAATACCTAACCTGAATATCTGCCACATCAACAAGGTACAAGGCCAGCCGTTCATGGTTCAAGAGATAGTTGACGGAGTGAAGAACATCATGATGGAGGAGGAACTATAATGGAAAAGAATACAAACCCTCAGACACACAAACCATTAGACTATAAGAACAATCAACCTATTCGTTGGTGTCCCGGTTGCGGAGACCATGCCGTTCTTAACGTGCTGCTCAAGGCAATGTCGGCATTGGATATTCCTCCTGAGAAGACTGCCGTCATATCCGGTATTGGCTGCAGCTCACGTTTGCCATACTACACAAAAACCTACGCTTTCCACACAATTCATGGTCGTGGTGGAGCAGTAGCCACTGGGTTCAAGACTGCCAATCCTGAGATGACCGTATGGCAGATTTCCGGTGATGGCGATTGTCTGGCAATAGGTGGCAACCACTTTATCCATGAGGTGCGCCGTAACATCGACGTTAATCTGCTGTTGCTCAACAACCGCATCTATGGTCTTACCAAGGGACAGTTTTCTCCTACCAGTGCTCGTGGTTTCAAGTCGAAGTCATCACCCTATGGCACTACCGAGGACCCGTTTGTTCCTGCCGAACTCGCTTTCGGTGCCCGCGGAACGTTCTTTGCCCGCAGCCTCGACGTAGAGCTTGGAATCAGTCAGGAAGTGATGATGGCAGCCGCCAATCACAAAGGCTGCTCGGTAGTTGAGATTCTGCAGAACTGCATGATTTTCAACAATGGTATCCACAGCTATATTACTGAGCGCGAGACACGTCCTGATCGCACCATACACCTCGTTCATGGTGAGAAGATGATTTTCGGTACAGATCGTAATCGCGGAATCGTTCAGGATGGCTTCGGTCTGAAGGCTGTGACCATCGGCGAAGACGGCTATACGATGGACGATGTCCTTGTGCATGACGCGCATTGTGAGAAATCGTTCGTTCATCAGATGCTTGCCATGATGGATGGCACCGACCTTCCTGTGGCATTTGGCGTAATCCGTGACGTTGAAGCGCCGTCATACGAGACTGCCGTTGCCGAGCAGGTAGAGGAGGCCAAGGCATTGCATGGCTTTACTTGTCTGCGCGACGTGGTGATGTCTGGCGATACTTGGCAGGTGGAGTAATTGCTTGGTGATATAAAAAAGCAGTGGGACTGTAAGCCGGGTTATGTAGCAGGCAAGCCTGCCGTCTGTCATTTATCTGTCCAGAACATTGCTGTGCTGGTATATCGATTGCCGTGTAGGCAGTCGAAGTAGCGATCTACCCTCCGACGAGGACGAGCAGCCCTCATAAGTCGGTATACTTGATCTTGCAACTCACAGGAGATGCGGCACGCGATGTCGCCATCGCGTCCGGTGAGCTCTTACCTCACCTTTTCACCCTTGCTCTGGAGTCAAAAGACTTCAGGGCGGTTTTTTTCTGTCACCTTACCCCACAGTCACCCATGGCTTCCCGTTAGGAAATGTGATGCTCTGCGTTGCCCGGACTTTCCTCTTGGCGGCCATTACAGCGTGCCAAGCGACAGACCGTCCCACTGCATTTTTTTGAGACCACAAAATTACTAATTAATTCATAATTCATAATTACTATTCACAAAAAGATGAAGAATTATTTCGTGAATTGAGCATTTAATCATAATTTTGCCTGTCACTAACTTTAATCTGATTAACGCCATGCAAAGGTCCTTAATTCTAACCGTTCTTCTTCTGCTGATGTCAGTGCCGTCGGCTTTGGCGCAGGTTCACCTGTATCGCGGCAACAGTTCTTACAGGAGCGATATCCTCTATACCTAGGACGGCCGTCATGTTTATCGCGGCAACAGTTCGTATAACAGTGACATCCTCGCTACATGGGACGGTCGGTATCTGTACCGTGGGCGTTCGAACTATTCGAGCGACATCATTTATACCTGGGACGGCAGTCACCTCTATCGCGGTCGCTCGAACTATATGAGCGATATCCTCTATAGTTGGGACGGAAAGAGCCTTTATAGTGGCCGTTCTAATTATTCAAGTGACATCGTGGTGACTGTCATGAATGGTCGTGTGTATAAAGGTCGCAGTACCTATTCAAGCGACATTATGTGTCGCTACGAAGGACTTATCCCCATCCCTGTACTCGTCTTCATGCTACAGTAGCAGCGTGCCACTAGATAATGCCAGCAATATGCGAGAACCAAGAGCCAAGAACTGAAAACTGAAGACTTGCGTCACCACATGAGGTGGCGGATGATGTTGTCGCTGGTCATTATTCCGTCTTGGGTGAGGTGGAGGTGTTGCTCATCGAGAGCAAGGAGTCCTGCTTCGATGAATTGCTGGGCTTGCTGCATGAGATGGTTCATTGTATCGTTGCCGAATCGTTGAGAGATCATGTTCAGGTTGATGCCTTGTGCCGTGCGGAGCTGTACCATGACGGTCTCATCGTATTTCTCGTCGTCGGTGATGTTTTCTATTTCGCAAGGCAGCGTGTGCAACTCGATGGCCTTTGTGTATTTCGTGAGACTGGCAGGATTATATCGCCTGAAGTTGCAGTCGTAACTATGCGCTGCTGCGCCGAGTCCGAGGTAGGACGTGTCGTTCCAGTAGGAAGAGTTGTGCCGGGACCTGTACCCTGGGAGTGCGAAATTGGAGATTTCGTAATGCTCGTAGCCGGCTTGTCGCAGGTTCTCAATGAGAAGCCTGTACATGGCGATGCTGGTTTCTTCGTCGGTTTCAATGATTTCGCCTCGTTCGCGCTGTTGCCAGAGTGGTGTTCCTTGTTCGTAACTGAATGCGTAGGCCGAGATGTGCTCGGGACGCAGTTCGAGAGCCTGCGCAAGTGACTGTTGCCAAGAGTGGAGCGTCTGTCCTGGCAATCCATAGATGAGATCGATGCTAAGATTCGTGATTCCCGCTTGCCTGATGGCATTTACAGCTTCAATAGCCTGTCTGGCATCGTGGCGGCGTCCTATGGCGTGTAGCTCGTCATCGTTGAAACTCTGGATGCCCATGCTGATGCGGTTGACGCCTATTTCGCGCAGTGCCTGTATGTAGCGAGCATTGACATCGTCAGGGTTGACCTCAACGGTGAATTCTTCCACATCATCAAGGTGGATTATTTTGCTTAAGCCTTGAATCAAGTGTGCCAACTGACTGGATGATGGTTGCGATGGCGTGCCTCCTCCCACATAAACAGTCTGAACGGTCTTGCCATTCAGTTCATGAGCCCGCATGGCGGCTTCGACCAACAGAGCCTGTATGTAACTGTCGGGTTCTGCCACGCCCACCGTTGAGTAGAAGTCGCAGTAGGTGCAGCGTCGTGCGCAGAAAGGTATGTGGATATAAATGCCGGCCATTTTATGCATTCACTTTTTTCTTGTTGGAATTACCCTGCTAAATTACTGCTTTTTGCCGACACAAAACATCTCTTGAAGAAAAATCTTGACCATGTTAGCTTGGCTGTTATTGCTTTTGGACGCATTGACTTGTGTATTAGTAATTTGTTTATTTGGTTTAACATTTTTTAAGGGACTGCGGTTTGAAAATAAAAAATATATGATTAAATTTGTACCGTTACTATAATGTTGCAATAATGATGAGGCGTTTTGGGCTATTGATTTTATTTGCACTTGTCTGTATGCTTACCAGTGCGCAGGTTGCCGACACTGTGAGTGCACGGCTGGACTACCAGCGATGGATTTTTCCGCAAGAGAAAATCCACGTCACCACCGACAAACCATATTATACTGCAGGAGATACTATCTGGATGCGTGTTTTTGTCATCGATGCCGCTAATCATCAGCCCGTTCATACCAGCCGGTTCGTGTATGTAGAACTGCGTCCGCCAGGTGGTGCAACCCCCGATTCGGTCACGTTGCGAGTGAAACTGCGAGAGCAGGATGGCATATTCAAGGGCTATTTGCCGCTGGAAGAACATTTGGCCGAAGGAGATTATACGCTGGCTGCCTACACGATGTTTATGCAAAGCCTTGACGATGCTTATTTCTTTAAACGGAGAATTCCTGTGGTAAGTCCCTATGCAATGCAGCGTCATATTGATTATAAGATGAAGTGGGAGAAGCGTGAGCCTAGCCCAAAATTGAATGTAACGCTTAAATATAGTGATGCGATTACAGGCGAAGACATGAGTTTCCATGAATTGCAGTTCAGAATAGATGACGGATTTGTATATCAACGATTTAATAAAAAAGGAGAAGTGCATTTCACACTAAGTGGGAAAGAGGCTCGTGGCCGTGTGATAAAAGTGAATTTCGATGGCTATGAAAAACTTATTCCTATTCCTCGTGACGATAGCGACTATGAAGTGTCATTTTATCCCGAAGGAGGCTACTTGGTACCAGGGGTGCCTTGTAAAACGGCATTCAAGGCATTGGCCGTCGATGGAATGCCCCGTGATGTGACCGGCCGTGTGATTGACGAACAGAATCGAGAAGTGGCAACCGTCACCACAGCTCACGACGGAATGGGGCAGTTTGTGTTTTCGCCCGAAACGGGACACACTTATACGGCTCATGTGAGCGACAGTTCCGGGCTCGTGAAATCGTTTGTGTTGCCACATGTGAATCAAGTCGCCGCCATAGTACAGGCCGAGCAATATCCATCTGGCAAATGGCGATTGACGACTGCCGGACAAGTGCCTGCGGGTGCGACTATTGTATTGCAGCAACGCGGCGTGATGGTGAGTGCTGCCAGCGACTCGTTGATTATAGACGAAGGAGCATTACAGCCAGGCGTTACCGAGTCGTTGCTTGTGGATGCTGATTATAATGTGTTAAGCCGCAGGTTGCTATTCGTGAAAGGCGAAAGTGGCGGACATATATCATTCATAGTTCCTGAACATGTGTCTCATAGGCAGCATGTGGAAACATCTCTCATTTTTGATGGTTTTAATGTGCCGCAAGGCGACTATGCTGTATCGGTCACTGATGATGCAAGCATCGTTCGGGATTCTACAACCAATATACTGACACAATTACTGCTGCAAAGTGAATTGAAAGGACATATCGGTAATCCTGCTTACTATTTCGGTGATGACCCAAATAGTACGGCTCACCTAGACTTGCTTATGCTCACACATGGCTGGACGCGCTACGATATCCCTCAAGTGGTGAACGGTGTCATGACTGAGCCCAGCTACCCCATAGAGGTGGGACAGGCCATAACCGGCAGGGTGCTTAGCGAATGGCGAAAGAAACCATTGGCCGAGGCCATAGTGAATGTTATTGCACCTAAGATAGGGTGGGCCGATGTGGCCACTACTAATCAAGACGGATATTTTAGTATAGAGATATCTTCTCTGCCCGATAGTGTGCAGTGTGTACTTCAGGCCTTTAACAAAAAAGGCAAACGAGAGTACCGCCTGCTCATTGATCCTGAAGAGTTCCCTAAAATAGAGCCCTTATACACACTATCCTTACTGGGTGAGCCGGCCGAAACTCAATTTACTGCATATGTGAGCAATGAACGCAGCCGAATCTTGTCGAGTGGCGACATGCGGAACATAATGCTTAGCGAGATTGTGGTATTGAGCAAGAGAAGACATCGTGATCCTTTTGAGGTATTAGCTTCTAGATCGTTTGATGAAGTGAGTTTTAAGCGAGATGGAATCACTAACATTGAACAAGCCTTGCGTAATATTCCTGGCATTTGGATTTCTAATGGATATATACGTAGTTTGCGCAGCCGCGATCAAAATAATCCCACTGGTCATATGATTCCAATTTTTGTAAATTCAGACTTCGGCGTGAATCCTGTGGGAACTACAGTCGCTAGTGCTACTGCTATCCCTGGCCCAAATACTAGTATTGCTACTACTAGAACACTCTCTTATGCGACGAGTGATGAACCTGTCGCTCAGCCACCCCCATCGTCCACAAGCTTATTCGAAATTGGAAATTTGACTGAAGCTGAAAACATGATAGGTTCGTTTCAAGACATCAAGCGAATTGATTACATTCCACCTGGTATCGCTGCTTTCCTAAGCTCGGAGAGTTCACTATATGGCGCCATCATAATCACCACGAAGTCAGGACTGGATAGATCTAAGAGTCATAAAAATCTGGATTTGAATTTCATTACGCCTCTTGGATATCAGCAACCTGTTGAGTGTTACAACCAGAGATATGACAATGGTGATGATGCCGGTATTGCCTTAGGCATGGATCAGCGTAATTTGCTTTATTGGAATCCCAGTGTGAAAATTGATTCTACTGGCAAATCGGGGTTTGACTTTTATGTCAACGATGTGGTTGATACCAGCTATAGCATAAACATTGAAGGTTTGACTGATGATGGCGAAATCATCTTCAAACGTCAACGTATTGTAAAAAAATAATGCAGTTAGTATTATAGGTGTTTGCTATCTATTTATAGTAATATAGAATTTTCAGTTATTGGTTGATGACACTGTTTTTTGTATTGTTTAGATTTAATAAGTCTGTTCTGTATGCGTTAGAAAAGCTTTAGGCCTTTGTAGTGGAATAGTTAGAAAAATATAAATTATGCGTTATTGTTGAGAAAGATAACGCAGGTTTCGTAAAAAAGTACTAATTTTGTAGGCTAATAAAAAGACACTTGCCGATTCAGCGAGTGAGTGTTTTTTGTGGCAATGGCTAAGAATAAATAATTCAATATATTATAATTTACTGATAAATGAAGGTTTATAAAACAAACGAGATCAAGAACGTCTCCTTGCTTGGTGGCAAGGGTTCGGGTAAAACCACACTCGCTGAGTCAATTCTTCACGAGTGTGGTGCAATCAATCGTCGCGGTACTGTAGATGCAGGCAACACCGTGTGTGACTATTTCCCTGTGGAAAAGGAGTATGGTTATTCAGTATTCTCCACATTGTTCTATGCTGAGGCAGCAGGCAAGAAGATTAACTTCATTGACTGCCCGGGCAGTGATGACTTCGTTGGAAACGTAGTTACTGCTCTTAACGTGACCGATGCAGGTCTGATGCTTATCGACGGCCAGTATGGCGTTGAGGTAGGTACTCAGAACCAGTATCGCACAGTTGGCAAGATCAAGAAGCCACTTATGATGGCAATCAACAAGATGGAAGCTGAGAAGACCGACTTCGACAACGTGCTCAGCCAACTCCAGGAGAGCTATGGCAGCAAGGTTGTTCCCATCCAGTTCCCAGTTACCAGCGGCCCCGGCTTCAAGTCGATCGTTGACCTGCTGACAATGAAGCAGTATAACTATGGTCCTGACGGTGGTAAGGCTACCGTTACCGACATTGATGCCAGCGTAGCTGACCATGCCGAAGAGCTGAAGGCTAACCTGCTTGAGATGGCAGCCGAGAACGACGAAGCTCTGATGGAGAAGTATCTCGATACTATGGAGCTCAGCGAGGAAGAAATGATTCTTGGTATCCAGAAGGGTCTTATCGACTGCAGCCTCATCCCACTGATGTGCATCAGCGGTGAAAAGGAAATGGGTATCGACCGCATGCTTGAAGTGATTGCAAGCATTGCTCCATCACCCTGTGACGTTGCTGGCACTCCTGATACCGATGGCAACGAGGTTAAGCCCGACGCCAACGGCCCTATCAGCCTGTTCTTCTTCAAGACCACCATTGAGCCACACATCGGTGAGGTTTCTTACTTCAAGGTGATGTCGGGTACGCTCAAGAGCGGTACTGACCTGAACAATATGAACCGTGGCAGCAAGGAGCGTCTTGCTCAGATCAACGTGGTGCGTGGTAGCCTTACCCGTGAGAATGTTGATGAAATCTGTGCAGGCGACCTCGGTGCAACCGTGAAGCTGAAAGACGTTCGTCGTGGCAACACCCTGAACGACAAGGGCTGCGAACACGTGTTCGACTTCATTGAGTATCCCGCTCCCAAGTTCCAGCGTGCTATCCGTCCTCTTAACGAGAGCGAAATCGAAAAGCTGGGTACTATCCTCAACCGTATGCACGAAGAGGATCCCACATGGCTCATCGAGCAGTCTAAGGAACTCAAGCAGACCATCATTTCCGGTCAGGGCGAATTCCACCTGCGTACACTGAAGTGGCGTATCGAGAACAACGAGAAGCTGCAGGTTGAGTACATCGAGCCAAAGATTCCTTATCGCGAGACCATTACCAAGGCTGCTCGTGCCGACTATCGTCACAAGAAGCAGTCAGGTGGTTCGGGTCAGTTCGGTGAGGTTCACTTGATCGTGGAGCCTTATCGTGAAGGCGATCCAGAGCCCGATACCTATCGTTTCGGTAACCAGGAATACAAAATGAACATTAAGGACAAGCAGGAAATCCCAATGGAGTGGGGTGGTATGCTCGTCATTTACAACTGTATCGTTGGTGGTGCCATCGATGCACGTTTCATCCCTGCAATCGTAAAGGGTATCATGGACCGTATGGAGCAAGGTCCTCTCACCGGTTCGTATGCTCGCGACGTTCGCGTTTGCATCTACGATGGTAAGATGCACCCAGTTGACAGTAACGAAATCTCGTTCCGTCTGGCAGCCCGTAACGCTTTCAGCGCTGCGTTCCGCGAAGCTAACCCCAAGGTGCTTGAGCCCGTTTACGACGTAGAGATTCTTCTGCCAAGCGACAGCATGGGTGGTGTTCAGAGTGACCTGCAGGGTCGCCGCGGCATCATGATGGATATGTCGAGCGAGAACGGTCTGGAGAAGATCAAGGCCAAGATACCTCTGAAGGAGATGGCAAGCTACTCGACTGCACTGAGTTCAATCACTGGTGGTCGTGCTTCATTCAGTATGAAGTTCGCCAGCTACGAACTCGTACCAGCCGATGTTCAGGCTCAGCTGCTCAAGGAATACGAGGAGTCGAAGCAAGACGAGGATTAATCTCAACAGTTTTTATAAGAAGTGCCATTCCTTTTGAGTGGCACTTTTTTATATGTCGAATATAAATTACATCACTCACATTGGGACTTCACGCGCAAGAACGAGGAGCAGTTTGCGGAGTTTCGTCACAGCGACACCTGCCGCTTGTACGAACTGCCTATCTTTGAGAACAAAAAGAAAAGTTACGGATATTTCTTCTGATATGTTCTTAATTAGAAAACAATGTGTACCTTTGCAATGACATATTATATAATAACCATAAATAAAAACTTTATTTAAAATGAAAAAGTTTACATTACTTCTAATTGCTCTGATTGCTTGCGTTAGCGTTATGCAAGCAGATGATGTCTTTACCTGCAATGTCGACGTCTACAACTTTGATGGCTGGAATGACATGACCGTTGCACATCCCGCACACATTTGGGGCTATTACGAGCACCCCTATGGCCAGGCTGGCTACATTGAGTACTGTGTTGACGGCGAATGGGAATGGATCCGCATCGAGAACGAGCTCATCTCTGGCGAGGACTATGACCTGCCCTTCAACATGATGTTCAATAGCGACATCACTACTGAACATACCTTGGAGCTTCGCTTCACCGATGGCTTGGGTAACTATATCGACCTCGAAGGTCTCAGCTGGGCTGACGTTCGTTCTTACGAAGCCACTGGCACCGACGCCGTTTACAATGGTGAGGCCAAGACCTTTGTGGTGAATATCAATGGTGAGACCTTAACCTTCGTCACCGAGTTTGTCGTTCCTGGTGAATACACGGTTGGAACCTACGAGGGTGACTATGACGATAACACCATCGGCATCAAGGACATCATCGTTACTATCGACAAGGCTCCTTGCGAGTATGAGGTACAGCTTCCCTTGCAGGAGACTGAGTATGACGGTCAGCCCCATGGCGCTACCGTAACCGTTCCCGAGGGCAGTGGTGAGGTGACCATCATCTATGAGAACACCGAGACAGGTGAAAGGGAAAGTACCACCGAGGCCCCCACCGAGCCGGGCATCTATGATGTTTACATCAGCATCACAGAGGGTGAATACTACTATGGCATCGGTGAGACCTATGTTGGTCAGTTCGAGATTGTTGATGGCGTGACCGCTGTCAATGAGCTGGCTGACGACACTAAGGACAACGGTGCTTGGTACACCATCGACGGTATCCGAGTTGCTGCTCCCACCCTCAGCGGTATTTACATCCACAATGGCAAGAAGTATGTCATCGTGAAGTAATTGCGAAGCTAACATAGCGTTTTATAAAAAATGCGGTCGGGCAACGCCCAGCCGCATTTTTTATGCGGGCGTTGCCAGCGGTCTAGAGTTTAGGGATTACGTGAAAGGGATATTTAGTTTTGTCACCTGATTGTTGTAGCTCTTTCATTGAGATTAGATATTATAGAACACCGGCGGTTCTATATCAATCTTCGCCGAAGATTTTCTTCATCTGCGGTTTTATGCTGTCGCCAT
Organism: Muribaculaceae bacterium; assembly: GCA_017651515.1. GTDB lineage: Bacteria > Bacteroidota > Bacteroidia > Bacteroidales > Muribaculaceae > Sodaliphilus. The sequence continues at coordinate 39,308 of JAGCCU010000080.1, forward strand.
ACATATGGACTTTTCTTTTACAGTCCCCTTTTGAGTGATTTTGCAAGGCGATGTAATTATCACAAGTGAGTGCCACCATATTGCAAAATATGTCGTACCTTTGCAGTATGGAAATTGTCAATCTGCTCGAATTTAACGATAGAGAACAACTACGTCAATGGTTTGAAAGCAACCACAACATTGAGAAACAATGTTGGGTACTTTGCAGTCGTTCCAAGATTGTGCCTGAAGGAATCCTCTCCTACATTGAAGTAGTTGAAGAAGCGTTATGTTTCGGGTGGATTGATTCAACGCAAAAGCGAGTTTCCGAGGGTCGTTGCGCACAAAGATTGTCCCCAAGAAGAAAGAATAGCCATTGGACTGAGTTAAACAAGCAACGATGTGCCGACCTTGAAAAACGAGGACTTATGACAGAAGCAGGGCGCAACGCCCTCCCAAAATAATCTATAGAAACTAAAAAACGATTGCTTTGCTTGACAAGATTCCAGCATGCAGTAATCTTCTACAAGCTGCTCGGCATGGGCTTTCTGTACTTAATCGATGTGCTCATCACCTCACCTGCATCCTGGCTAGGGTACACCTGAGGAACCTAGCATCCGCTTGTCGCATGGTTAAATCGACTGATTATCACCATAAAGATTCAACCAGATTTCGTGCAGGCATGTCAAGGTTACTGTTGGTCTGGTTCAATGGGATCTGTTGAACTGGGAATGGCTTGTGCGTGTTTGCGGGCGAGGCGCTTCTGGTATGCGTACACCACGCAGGCCATGCCAAGGTAGGCTGCGGCTTGAATCCAAAGGATACGGATTTCGGGCAGGATCTGACTGAAGGAGGCTCCCATGGAGTTGACACGTATGAATGCACGCACGCCAAAGGTGCTGGGGAAGAGCCACGACACGCCCTGCCATGCACCGGGAATGCTTGACTGCGGCCATGACACGCCGGTTAGGAACAGCAGCGGAATCGAGACGAAGACCATCAGCAACATCACGTTCTCGCGATATCGCACCAGGCAAGAGACCGTCATGCCGAAGAAGATGCTGGCTATCGTATAGGGCAGCAGCATCAAGAACAACGTCACGCCATCGGCCAACTGCGGGAATGAGAACATGCGGGGAACGGCCATCGAGAGGTAGGCGGCTGCCACGGCACCAATCATGCCATAACACAGCGCCTTTCCCCACACCACGCGGTAGGCACCACGGTAGTGCGGATCGTCGTCGGGGATGAGTTGGCCGTTGCGATGACGCTCACGGGCCGTGCCCGCCGACATGCCGATGCCCAGGGCAAGCGCCTGCTGCAGCAGGATCATGAGCACAGCAGGAAGGACACAGGAACCGTAGCCCCCAGAAGGGTTGAACATCGCCACGTCGTGGGCAATGAGCGGTTGTGCGGTGATGGAATTCTCGTGATCGGTGAAGTTGCCGGCTTTCTTGATGTTCAGACCCGCACTCATGCGACCGGCTTCAATCATGGCAGTCTGATAGACAGCCTTATAGGCAAGCATGAGCGACATGTCGCAATAGACGCTGACGGTGGCCTGTTCGCCACGGCTGATGCAATCGGAGAAGTCAGAAGGGATTAGGTAGATGCCCTTGACAATCTGGCGGCTGACGAGCGAACGGGCTTCGTCGAGGTCGGCCGCGTAGTATTTCACATCAACGTCGGGGGTGGCATTGCAGTCGTTGATGAACTGGCGCGAAAGGGCAGAGTGCGACTGGTCGACGACAACCACCGGAGTCTCGCGCAGCGTTTCGTTGTTGTAAATCCACGAGTAGAGCAACGGGTAGCCCAGCGGCACGACAACGAGGAACATCAGCACGCCCTCGTCCTTGATGACTTGCTTCATCTCCTGGCGCCAGACGTATAGCACATCGGTCAGGTGCTCCTTAAGTTTACGGAATATAGACATAGTTGAGCATTGCGTTTTTAACTTTACGGAGTACGAACCACGGCAAGAGCGTGAAGGCCACAAGTGCCACCAGATGGAACCAGACATCGATGACGGGGAAACCATTGAGAACGGTGGACTGGTAGAGCATCCAGTAGTGCCGTAAGGGGAACAGCCACGACATGGATTGCAAAGGCGGATCCATGCCCGCGACAGGGAACGCTGAGCCGCACATCGAGATTCCGAGCACCATCCACAGCGAGCTGATGCTCATAGACATGCGCATCGAGGGCATCAAGCCAAAAGCAAAGATGCCAAAGCCAATCGAAGCCGCCACCTGCAAGAGTGTGAGCCGCACGATGCTCCACACACCGCCCAAATGCGGGAAGTGAAGCACATTGAAGATGTAATACTGGTAGCAGAATATCACCAGCAGGAACACCAATGCGTGGACAATGAATTTGCCCAGAATGGCCACTAAGATGTTACCTCCAGCACGGGCAAGCCATTCTTTGCCGGTGTCGAACTTCAACTCCATTCCGAGCGAGTAAGCCGCCAGCAGCGCCATGAACAGCATCAAGATGCCCGGCACGAACACTGTGGTCAGAGTGTAGTTGTAACTGCTCTGGGGGTTGGCTATCATGTGTGCATCGATGGTCACGGGCTGCAATGCAGCGCGAATCTGCTCATCCGACGCGCCCTTGGCGCTCAGCGTGGCTTTGCCTAACGCTGCCGAGCCCAGCGTGCTGATGGTTTTCAGGTCTTTCGAGGCCATTGAGCCGGCCGTCATACACGTCATGGTGTAGTAGTACGAGATGTTGGGCTGCCGCCCCGACATGAGCTTCGACGCCGTGCCATCGGGTATGTAAAGATATGCGTAGACCTTTCCTTCCTGCATGGCGTTGCGAGCCTCTGTGACCGACGCGAAGTGATACATCACTCGCGAGTTCTGCATGGCATCCAGACTGCGGATGAGGCCACGCGAGGTGGCGCTGTTGTCGTGGTCCACCACGCCGATGGGCAGGTCTTGGGGTAGTCCTTCATCGAGCATGGTAGTGAAAAACACCACCAGCAGCAAGGGGAACACTACCATGCAGAAGCCGTAGATACGGTTCTTGCGCACGATGATGTTGAGCTCGCGCAGCACGATGTCGAAGAATTGAGAAATATATTTCATCAACTACTTTTTAAGGATTACCGACATACCCGGACGGATGCCTTCGATGGCCTGCGAGGGACGCGCCTTCACTTCGAAGGTCTTTTGGTCATACTGGCCACTGGCCTTGGTGGACTTCCACACGGCAAATGAGCCCTTGTCCTTCATTGAGGTGATTTTCATCTTGGCCTCGGTGTCGAGTGCAGGTATTTTGACGGTGATTTCCTGTCCCACCTTTAGTCCCTTGAGCTGGTCTTCGCGGATGTGGAACGTAGCCCACTGGTCCTCCATCATGGCTATGCTCATGATGGGCGTGCCGGTGCCGACGAGTTCACCCACCTTAGGATAAACGTCGGTGACCTCACCCGTCATCTGTGCCGTCTGTACGGTCTCGCGCATATAGCCCTGCACTTCCTGCACGGCTCCGCGTGCCTGTCCGGCTGCGGCCGATGCAGCTCGGCGCTCCTCTTGGCGGGCGCCATTCAGAGCCATCTGATAATTGCTCTGGGCGGTCTTTACCTGTGCCTGAGCCGATTTATACATCGCCTCGGCCTCGTCAAACTTCTGGGCACTGATAACCTGTTCGTCGTGGAGTTTCTTCATGCGATTGTACGACTTTTCGGCAATATCCAGCCCGGCCTTTGCCTGTTCAAGGAGTTGCGCTGCAGCTTGTATCTGTTCCTTTCGGGCGCCATTGTGCGCCATCTGTGCCATGGCTGCTGCGGCCTCGGCGGCATTTTGGGCCTGCACCATTTTGGCGCTAACCTCGGGAGCCTCGATAATGGCCAGCGTGTCGCCCGCATGGACAAAGTCGCCTTCCTTTGCCATGAGTGCGAGAATGCGTCCTGGCACTTTGCCCGACACACGGTATTCTTCCACCTCCATCTCGCCCTGAATTTCTTCGGGGGCGCGTTGCAGAGCAAGATGGCCGATAAGAGCGACAATGATGACCACAGCCGCGAAACCGACGATAGCTAACAAGATATTGGTATGTTGACTTTTAGCTGACATAATATGATATGATTTGATGATTTTTAATGTTATGACGGTTTATTTCAGGATGCCTAATGCCTTGAGCAGGTCGGTGTGACTGAGCTGCAACTCAATCTCGGCATCAATCTTCTGGGTATGTGCCATGAGCCATGCTGATTGGGCCTCCATGATGGTGGTGGGCGTGATCACGCCCTCCTCAAAGCCTCGTTTGGCCATTCGCAGGTTCTCCTCGGCATTGGCGATGCTCGATCGGGCCAGTGCTAGATTCTTGTTGGCTTCACTGACGCGGAAGCGATTCTGTCTGACCTGCAACTCAATCTTTTCGCGGGCATCCTCGAGTTCGAGGTTGGCAACGGTTGTCGTCTGTTTGGCAGCCTCGATTTTGTATTTCACATCCCCCCAGTTCCATATAGGTACGCGCACCTGCAGCCCCAAATGCCAGAAGCCTCCAAAGCGGTGTTGGAAACCGTTGAAGGCATTCGGGTTGGTCACAGCATATCCGCCTATGAATGATACTTGTGGCCGGTTTTCGGCCTTGAACAGATTGACCTCTTGATGGGTCAGGTCAATAGCGTTCTGCAACAATCGCAGCTCTGGGCGGTTGTCGATGCTCACTGCCGAGGGAATGGCGACCGGTGGAGCAATCTCGTCGGTACTCTCGTCGGCCAACTCAATGGGTTCATCCACTGGCAGACCACAGAGTTGGCACAAAAGCATCTTGGTCAGCGACAGTGCGTCGATGACCTTGGCAAGGGCCATCTCTGCCTCGTTGACGCGCACTTTCACACTCAGATTGTCGCTGCGAGTAGTCAGGCCTACTTCGGTTGTCTTCTCTACATCATGATCGAGTTTCTTGACCAGATCGAGGTAGGACTCGGCCAGATTCTGCTTGTGTCGCAGCGATACCACCTGCCAATAGACGTTGTCGATGTCATATAGCGTGGCCTGCCTGCGGGCTTCAAGGGTGTTTGCGGCCAGTTCCTCCTTAATGTCGGCAATGCGGTTCATCGTCTTGAGTGCGCCACCCATATAGATTGGTTGGGTCACCGTGATGGTTCCAGCAAAAGTGTTGTGGTTGTTGGATTCGAGCGCCTCATTCAGCGAATGTCCCAGGTGGTCGATGGTTCCTTGGGCAGCGGCGACATAGGGAGCGGCCATTTCCGACAATTCCTTGACTTTAGCGGGGTCGAGGGGCAGCTTGCCCACCTCGCGCCCGATGGCCGAGGTGAACACTTCGCCCAAGTTGTCGAGCAGTTCTTTTTGGTCTTTGTTGAGAATAGAAATTCCGCGGCTGGTGTACTCATAGGCGCCAATGGCGCTGACCCGCGGCAGGTACTTAGTCCTTGCCGATTTACGCTGATTCTCGGCAATACTCTGCTTGACGCGCGACACCTGCATCTGTTTATTGTTGTCTAGAGCCAAGGTGCGGCACTCGTTGAGAGTCAACACCCGCTTAGCATGCGCTGGAACTGGTGATGATAAGAAAAACAGCACCAATAGACAATATAAAAATAGCGACTTTAGTCTCATGCCTTCCATAATGAATGGTTCGGTTATTACTTTGTGGTTATCCTAAATGTGTCTTGGTTTTTTGAAGCTTGATAAGTCAATAGAACGTAAAACATAAATATTAAACGAAAAAAACTGATTGTTGATTAATTACTGCTTTCGGTTTATGGTTTGCTGCCATTCCCCAGCCACTGGCTTAAGCCCCGTTTTTCCAAAATTGTTGGCAAAAATAGTAGAATTTTTTTTAACTGGACATGATTTAATATTTTTTTTAACAGTTGCGAAGCAGAGATTCATCAGTTTTCATCAATTAGCTATAATTCAGCTCGCCAAGAACGCTTTATTTCACGACCAAGATAAATTTCCGCTGAGCCTATTTGTCCCACCTTTTATAGGATGAGCCGCAACTGTATATTTTGTCCCCCAATAGACTTTTCAATTACAAAATCTTGAGCGAAATGAGCGAAATGTTTGCACACCTCAAGAATTTTGGCGAAATTCGCAAATAAATTGTGCATGGCAGTGATTTTTGACGTTTTAATCTTTGCAAATAAATAGCTGAAAATCAACTATATGTGCAACTTAAATATAATTACCTAAGTTTCTTAGCTTATTAATTCCGCCAACGGGTTAAACTGATCGCTTTGCTTGACAAGATAAAAAACCTGATTGCCTACTGTTTGAATAAGTACGCGTGGCTGCTGTCGCTCGTGCTGAGAATAAATGTTGTGCATCTCAACAAAGAGAAATACACACGCAAGGTGGTGCGTCGCTTCTATCGCGACAACGAAGATGAAGTGTGTGGCAAGGCTCTGGAGACATCATTGTCCAGCGTTCTCACCGACAAGCAGAAGCAGAAGCAGTACAAGTCGATAAAACGTACTTTTGGCTCCATGGTATTCCTGATGTCGTTCATCACTTGCTTCCCCGAGAGCATTTTGGGGATTGTGATTGCCTGTGCCGTTGACATCGCATTCTTCCAAGCGTGCCTCTATATGGCTATGCAGCGCATACTCCTATTATACGGTACTGCCGAAGACGAAGATGCCGATGAGACCAAGTCGATGCAGAAGGTCATAGCCATCGAGAGCTCTGGACTAATGCTTGGCAAGTACCCGCTGTTGCAGAAGATGAAGAGCGTAGTGGGATGGCTGGGGCGGCAAATAGTGAAACGCATTGGCCCTAAGTACATGGCTAAGGCATCCAGAGCCGCCTTTATAGTGTTGCGCCGTCAGGGAATCAAGTGGTTCTCAATTGTTATTGCCAAGGAGAAGGTTGACATGGTATTTAACCTGATTGTCCCAGCGACATGCGCATTGATTGCCGGAATCGTGTCGGTGATTATTTTCATTCCCATGTGCAGCAAACTGAGAAAACACCTGGTTGAAGGTCGCAGCTCGAAGAACCTCTGAAAACTCTGAGATTTGCGAGACTATTACCGGCGTCAGCCTAAAACTATTCACTATTCACTATTAACTATTCACTATTCACTATTAGAACCCTGTCCAGGTCTGTCGCCAGAGATTGCGTGTTATTTCGTCCCAGCGAACGATGGTTGCACCAAAGAAGTCGGCGACATAGCCGTCGAGCATTTCCTGAGCCTTCTTTTCGCTATCGCCGTTCAGTTGCATCCAAGTGTTTTCAACGAATGGCAGTTCGCGTTGGCCTTTTGCTGCGAAGTAGTCACGTTGGGGCTCAATCAACGAGCGGTATTTTCCCCATCGAACAGTGGCTAGTCGGTTGGCCTTGCGGTAATGCCACAGGGCGGCATCGTCGCGGTCGGAGTGCTGTCCGCACACCTGTAACAATGCTGGCAACTTCGTTGTCCCAGCGAAGATTGGGAAGCGGGGACTCTCACCAGGGTTGTCGAGTGCCATCCAAGTGACACCTCCGACGGCATCGGGTAGCCATGACCTGCATTGTATTACGGTGCTGTAAGCGCACCATGAAACACTGACGGTGCGGATGTTCTTCATCGCCGAATCACCCATGGCATAGTACATGTTTATCTCATCAGGGCGCATCCAGGGGTTGGAGAACGGCGAAACGATGCTGTCTGGCTCATTCTCCACTAGGTTGCCATCCTTGTCCTTACGGTTAGGATTGGGGATGCGGTTACGTCCGCTGAGGTTCTTGTCGGTGCCTTCGTAGTAGCTAGTCAACAGTTGCATCACACGTTCTGGGCTGACCAAAGAGTCGGGCTTGACACTTAATGGCAACAATTCGACAGTGTCGCTGAGATTGAGTGATGGTGCGAGTTGACTCATGATGAAGTGTTCGCGCACGCTATAGTTTTTCTTCTCGTGGAAGTAGTTCTCACCACTGTAAGCCTTGAAGAAGTTGAACTCCTCCTTTCCGTCCCAGAATTTCAACTTTTTTGCAACGTCAAATACGTTATCCGAAGCCATGTATCTGTCAGGATTGTTTAGGTCGAGGGTAGTGATTCGTGAGATATTGGCCGAGACTGCAATCTCGTCATCGGGGATGTGCACCGCAGCCCATACGCCGCCAATCTTCTTAGGCCCTTCACCGAAGACTTCGAAAATCCACACTTCATTCTTGTCGGCAACGGTCAGGCATTCACCGCTATCTCCATAGCCGTAATCCTTTACGAGTTGCCCCATCAGCTTTATAGCTTCACGAGCTGTCGAGCAGCGTTCGAGTGCTATTCGCTCCAGTTCTTCGATTAGGAACATCCCCTTGGGGTTTCGCAGTGTATCGCGTCCGCCAATGGTGGTTTCACCAATAGCAAGCTGTTTCTCGTTCATGCATGGGTAAGCAGTATCGAGGAAGCGATAAGTGTGCCGTACCTGTGGAATAACGCCGCGTACGTGCATCTTGGTGCTGTCCTGCGCCGACTGTGTGTGAATGCGGCCCTCATAGATGGCAGTGACAGTGTCGCGCTCATAATCGCGAGCTGGTGCCATGGTCATCCAAGTGCGGTACCATGAGTCACAGGTATGTGAGGTCATAACTGAGCCATCGGTCGAGGCGCGCTTGCCTACCATGATGCTGGTACAGGACATGCGTGATGAAGGCTCGTTAATTTGAGCTGTCAAAGGCAGTGAAATCAAAAGTGTGGCTAATGCCAGTAAGGTTTTTCTCATATTAGTTGTGTTTTGATTGTTTCTAATAAAGCCGTGCAGCCTTCGGTCACGTCTCGCCATGTGGCATTGAAGTCGCCAGTGTACCAAGGGTCGGCAACGTTGCCTGGTCGTGAAGTGTAGTCGAGCAGCAGATGGATTTTATTGTCGGGATCGCCGCCGGCTATCCATTTCATATTACGTAGGTTGGCACTGTCCATACCCACCAATAGGTCATATTCCTCATAGTCTCGTCTAGTCATCTGCCGTGCTGTCTTGCCGTCGCAGCCTATGCCATGTTCAGCGAGTTTGCGCCGAGCCGGGGGATAGACTGGGTTGTCGATTTCTTCGGTCGAGGTTGCTGCCGAGGCAATATGGAAACGGTCGGTAAGTCCAGCATCTTCCACCATCCGTTTCATGACAAACTCGGCCATTGGACTCCTGCAGATATTACCGTGGCACACGAAGAGTATTTTGAATAGATCTTTCATCGATGATCTTCAATGATTGGTGCGATGATAGCAGAAATTGCTTCAAGGTGAAGGCTATCGGTATCGTCGAATGTGGCGAGTTCTCGACTGTCGATGTCGAGTACCGCTATTACTTCACCATTGCTGTCGCGCACTGGCACCACTATTTCGGAGCGTGATTCGCTGCTGCATGCAATGTGGCCGGGAAACTGCTCTACATCTTGAACAACGATGGTTTCATTATGTTCCCATGCAGTACCGCATACCCCTTTGCCGCGTTTTATGCGGTAGCAAGCCACCGGTCCTTGGAAAGGTCCAAGATGCAACTCTTCGTTGCGTACAATATAAAATCCTGTCCACCAGAATTTCATTGTTTCGTGGATGAGTGCGGCGACGTTTGCCATTACCGAAATGGCATCGTCTTCACCTTCGACGAGTGACTTTACTTGCGTCACGAGTAGATTGTATTGTTTTTGTTTATCCATAATCATTTTTTCGTGAAGTATTGCAAAGGTACAAACTTTAATTGTTAAAGTCGGATTTTGTGAGAAAAAAATCTTCATTTTTTTGCTTATTAATCATTCAAATTGTAGTACCTTTGCAGTTGGAAAATTAGACGTTTTTTCAAAGGATGTCTGCAAGACTGGAAATGCTTCCTGGTTTTGCAGTTAATTTGCACAAAACACTAATGAGCCGAAGCATTTTAATTTAAAGTATTTATTTAATAATCAGCTAATTAAGAGTTAAATTAATATGGGACTTTTATCATTTACGCAAGAAATAGCAGTTGACCTTGGAACGGCCAACACTATCATTATACATAACAACAAGATCGTTATCGATGAGCCATCGGTAGTAGCGCTTGATTCGAAAACAAACAAGTTGATTGCTGTCGGTGAACGTGCTCGCGAGATGCATGGCAAGGTTCACGAGGGAATCCGTACCGTTCGCCCGCTGAGTGACGGTGTGATTGGTGACTTCTATGCAGCCGAGCTTATGCTTCGTGGCATGATAAAGAAAGTGAGTGCCAAGAATCACTGGTTCTCGCCTTCACTTCGCATGGTTGTATGTATTCCTTCGGGTTCAACCGAAGTAGAGATACGTGCGGTGCGTGACTCGAGCGAACACGCAGGCGGTCGTGATGTATATATGATTTACGAGCCTATGGCAGCTGCCCTGGGTATTGGCCTAGATGTTCTTGCACCCGAGGGTAACATGATCGTCGATATAGGTGGTGGAACTACTGAAATTGCCGTTATCTCACTTGGCGGTATCGTGAGCAACAAGAGTATCCGTATTGCTGGTGATGATCTTACTGCTGACATCCGTGAGCATATGCGCCGTGCGCACAATGTGCGTGTGGGTGAGCGTACAGCCGAACAAATCAAGATTGAGGTGGGTTCAGCCCTTACCGAGCTTGAAGAGGAGCCAGAACCATTCATCGTTCATGGTCCTAACGTGATGACGGCGTTGCCAATGGAAGTGGCCGTGACTTATCAGGAGATATGCCACTGCATCGAGAAGTCAATCAGCAAGATTGAGGCAGCCGTGTTGAGCGCCCTTGAGCAGACTCCTCCAGAGCTCTATGCCGACATCGTCCAAAACGGAGTATATCTGACAGGTGGCGGTGCCCTTCTCCGTGGTCTTGACAAGCGCCTGACAGACAAGATTGGCATTAAGTTCCACGTTGCCGAAGACCCATTGCATGCCGTAGCCAAGGGTACCGGTGTAGCTCTGAAGAACATCAAGCACTTCCAGTTCTTGAAACGATAAAAACGCGAGGAGGGTCAGATGAATAATCTGCTCAGTTTCTTCGTCAAGCATAGCGCATGGTTCGTGTTCATGGTTTACATGATACTGAGCCTTGTGCTTCTGTTTCGTGACAACCCATACCAACAGAGCGTATATCTGACATCGGCAAATGCCGTGAGCGCTACTACATATGAGGCCCTGAGCACGGTTACATCATATTTTCACTTGAAGGATATCAACGAGGACCTTCAGGAACGAAATGCGTTGTTGGAGATGGAGCTTGTCCGCTTACGCTCTCAGGTAAAAGACCTTCAGGTTCAAATTCCAGACTCAATGCGCGAATCATGGCCTCAGCGTTTCAATTTCGTGATGGCTCGTGTAATCAGTAACAGCATAGCCCAGCCACATAACTATATCACCATCAATAAGGGCAGCAACCAAGGAGTAAGGCCTCAGATGGGTGTGGTGGACCAGAATGGCGTGGTAGGTGTTGTGAACGTGGTAGGCCGTAATGCATCACGTGTTATTTCTCTGCTGAACACCGACATGAAATTGTCGTGCAAGCTTAAGAATAACGAATACTTCGGCTCACTCATATGGGACGGCCGGAGTCCGGAATATGCCGTGCTGGGTGACTTGCCCAAGCACATCACTTTCAACAAGGGCGACACGGTGATTACTAGTGGTTACTCGGCATTGTTTCCCGAAGGCTTGATAGTGGGTGTCGTTGAGGGTAGCGATAAAGGTGCGGATGCAAGTTTTGCATCGCTTCGAGTGAAATTGACCACGAATTTCAGTCAGTTGAGTGCAGTCAGGGTTATTACAAACAATATGAGCGACGAGTTGCATCAGCTAGAGCGAGCTGATGCCGATTCGGTGGCTCTTGCCAATAAAGACCGCAAGCCATGACTAAGACGATAATTCATTTCATATTGCTCTCGTTGGTCATGATTTTGTTACAGACAGTGTGTAACAAAATTATCCTGTTTGATGTGGCTGTTCCGTTGGTTTTCATCTACGTTATCCTTCGTCTTCCAATAAATTGGCATAGCAACATTGTACTGACCATTGCATTCCTGATGGGTCTTTTGGTAGATGTGTTCAACAATACACCTGGCATGAATGCATTGTCATGCACGGTGCTTGCCGGAGTTCGTCCTGCGGTATTCAATGCATACGTTCCCCGAGGTGAGGAGTTGGCCGAATCCACGATGCCGTCAATCAGTAGTCTGGGCATTGGTGTGTATGCAAAGTATATGGTAACCCTTGTGCTGATCTATTGCACTCTGATATTCTTTATTCAGGCTTTCACTGTTCGTGACGTGTTGCTCACAATAGAGCGTGTGTTGGCCAGTACGTTGCTCACTGCGGTGATTTTGTTAGGTCTTGACAGCTTAGTAAGTACTAAACGTGAGAAAGGATTATAATCTCGAGAAGCGCAAGTTTGTGATTGCGGGCTTCATTGTCGTGCTGGTGTTGATTTACATCGGTCGCTTGTTTGTGTTGCAGGTGGGAGACAGCAAGTACAAGGAAAATGCCGACAGCAATGCGTTTTTAGAAAAAACCATATACCCTTCTCGTGGATTGATTTTCGACCGCAACGATAGTTTGGTGGTGTATAATCAGCCGGCATACGATGTCATGATGATACCCAAGGACGTGCAGCCGTTTGACACACTTGACTTTTGCCAGACTCTGCAAATCTCTAAGGAAGAATTGTTGCGCCGCATAGAGACCATGAAGAAAGGGCGTAACTACTCGGCCTATACTCAGCAAATCTTGTTGCCACACATTTCGGCTCAGGATTACGGCCGTTTTCAAGAAAAGCTTTATCGTTTTCCAGGCTTTTATATCGTTCAGCGCATACTGCGACAGTACAACGTGACATGCGGAGCAAACATATTGGGCAACATCCGCGAGGTGAACCAGAGCGACATAGACCGTGATGACTACTACCGTCCTGGTGACTATATTGGCGACCTTGGGGTGGAGAAAAGCTACGAAAAATGGCTTCGTGGTCGCAAGGGTAAGGAAATCCTTATCCGTGATGCTTTGGGCAAGATTAAGGGCCGTTATAACGATGGTGCCAACGATGTTACTCCCATTGCCGGCAATGATCTACACATGAGCATAGACATGGATTTGCAGGCACTGGGCGAGCGCTTGATGCAAGGGAAGATGGGTGCTATCGTTGCCATAGAGCCAAAGACTGGTGAGATTTTGGCTCTGGTTACCAGTCCAAACTACGATCCGTCTCTCCTCATGGGCAAGGAGCGCGGCAATAACTACGCGGCTCTTATTGCCGATCCACGTATGCCGCTTTTTGACCGCTCTATCCAGGCAGCCTATCCTCCTGGTTCGACGTTCAAGCCCACACAGGGACTCATTTTCTTGCAAGAGGGTATAATCGATTTAACTACGGCATTCCCCTGTTATCGCGGTTTCGTAAGCGGCGGTATGCGCGTGGGTTGCCACGGACATGGGTCACCTCTTCCACTGAAGCCTGCGATACAGACGTCATGCAATGCGTTTTTCTGCTGGGGTCTGAAGCGAATGCTTGAAAACCGCAAGAAGTATAAATCAACTAGCGAGGCTTTTGAGGTATGGAAGCGACACATGGTTTCTATGGGCTATGGTTACAAGCTTGACGTTGACCTTCCGCACGAGAGCCGTGGATTCATTCCCAACAGTGCTTTTTATGACAAGATCAAGGGCGAGGGCAAGTGGACAAGCTACAGTATTATCAGTGATGCGATAGGGCAGGGCGAAATTCTTGCCACTCCACTACAAATTGCCAATTTGGCTGCTACCATTGCCAATCGTGGTTACTACATTACACCTCACGTGGTGCGTAACATAGCCGGTGTGGGTGTGCTGAAGAAGAGCATCGAACGTCATGATCCCACCATCGACAAGAAGTATTATGAGAGCATAGCAGAAGGCATGCGCATGGCAGTGACAGGCGGAACGTGCCGTGGAGCCAATTTGGCGGGTTTGGAAGTGTGTGGAAAGACAGGTACTGCCCAGAACCCTCATGGTCGCGACCACTCGGTGTTCATGGGATTCGCACCCATGAACGACCCCAAAATCGCTATTTGCGTATATGCCGAAAATTCCGGTTTCGGAGCCACGGTGGCAGTGCCAGTTGGAGCGGTCATGATAGAGAAATACCTGCGCGGTAAACTCTCTGGCGGAGGCGAAGCCAAGGCATCCAGAATGTCATCAACAAGCAGCTACAGCACTAAGGCTTATGGCTCCAAGAAGCTGACTCAGTCTCAACAATCATCAAAACTTAAGAGCGAAAATGGAACTACAGCAACAAAACAATGAAGGCGGCAACCTTTTGCGCTCGGTAGATTGGTTTACCATAATACTTTACCTCATACTCATTGTGGCAGGTGCGGTGAGCATTTATGCAGCCACCTATAACTTTGACAAGTCGAGTAGCATGTTCGATTTCTCGGGTTTTTCCGGCAAGCAGTTCATTTGGGCAGGTCTGTCGTTCTTCATTGGCCTTTCTCTGTTGCTTATCGATAGGCGCATTTATGAGGCATATGCCTATCCCATCTATGCACTCATGATATTGCTGCTGATTGCTACAATTTTCATTGCGCCCGACATCAAGGGCTCGCGGTCTTGGCTCGTATTTGGTCCAGTAAGTCTGCAGCCGGCCGAGTTTGCCAAGTGTGCCACTGCGTTGGCATTGGCTAAACTTTTTGGTACTTACGGTTTCGCGCTTAACAACTGGCGCAGCTATGCCATAGCCGCGGCAATCATAGTGCTACCGATTCTGTGTATTATCATGGAAAAGGAGACCGGTTCTGCACTTGTATATACCTCGCTCATTTTTGTGCTTTATCGCGAGGGCATGAGCGGCTTCGTACTATTTGCCGCCTTATGTGCCATCACTTATTTCGTGTTGATACTCAAGTTTGCATCGGTAATGATAATGGGTATTCCGTTAGGAATATTCATCGTGTTCATCATCATCATGGCACTAACTGTGGGTATGTTGGCTTTCTATGTGCGCTCATTTATTCTCATGCGTAATGTGTTGTTGGGTTATCTGGGTGCCGGATTGGTGGCGGGTGTGCTGGCGTATTTCGGAATAGTGATTAATGGCTATGCGTTCTTCTTCACGGTTATAGGCATTTCGTTGCTGTACCTGCTTTATGGTATGCTACATGATGATATGCGAAAGGTGCTGTTGACAATAGTTTTTGCTGTTGTTTCAATCGTATTTATGTTTACTGTGAATGTCGCGTTCAACAACGTGCTTCAGCCTCACCAAAAGACTCGCATTCTCGTTACCCTAGGTATTGAGGATGACCCGCGTGGCGTGGGCTACAACGTAAACCAGAGCAAAATTGCCATCGGATCTGGTGGATTCTGGGGCAAAGGCTTCCTCAATGGTACTCAGACCAAGCTCAAGTATGTCCCTGAACAGCACACTGACTTTATTTTCTGCACCATCGGCGAAGAAGAGGGCTTTGTTGGCTCATCATTGGTATTGGTGGTGTTCCTTGCATTGATATTGCGCATCATCACCATTGCTGAGCGACAGCATACAACTTTTGCGCGTGTCTATGCCTATTGTGTGGCGAGTTACCTTATCTTCCACTTGTCGATTAACATTGGCATGGTGCTAGGACTATGCCCTGTCATAGGAATCCCGTTACCGTTCTTCAGCTATGGTGGCTCGTCGCTGTGGGGCTTCACGTTCCTGCTTTTCATTCTTCTGCGCATCGATGCCGACCGCAAGGCCTATGGGTCGTGGTAACTAATTAATAAATGAAGCGATGAAAAAGCTTATTATTACATATGCAGCAATAATGTTAGTTGCTTTATGTGGATGTGATGATTTTCGGGTTCCGGCATCACATGGTTACTGCGTGAAGTTGCAGCTTTGTGACAGTTTGCGGCATGACGGTGCATCGCTGTATGTGGTAAATGATGACTACAATAGACTGCAGCGTGGCGGTACTATGTATCTTGCTGAAGGCCGTTGTGAGTTCAATGGTCAGACATCGGGTGCGAGTGTGGCATTCATCAAGTTGGACTCATTGGATCGTCCGTTCTATTTCGTGTTGGAACCAGGAGTGACGACTATTAACATAGACTTGCGCAAATGGCGCATGAGCGGCGGTAAGGGTAATGGACGGTATATGTGGCTGCTGAATGAACGTCAGCGACTTATTGACGAGCGGAATCATAACCGTGATAATTATCTCAAGGCGGTTGCCGACACTATGCTAACTCTGCGTAAAGAACGCCAGGCGGTCGTGCGAGACAGTCTGCTTGCAGATTCGCTGCAACACCTATTGGTGCGATACATGAGTGGCGATGATGCCGTAGCACGCATCGTTCGTGAACGCTTCTTCAACGACCTTTCGGTAGAAAGCCGCACCAAGCTAAAGAACTCCAATAATTGATGCTAATAAAAAACGTCGCAGATTTTGCGGCGTTTCTTATTTATGATGTTGCAAATTGTCAGTTGGGGTTATTTACTCCATAGCCGAAGAGGGCGAAGTCGCCGCGCAGAGGGTCATCGGTGAATACTTCGGCCAATGCCTTTGAAAGCCGTATAGCGGCACTCATCGAAGCCGTCTTGCTGGTTAGCAGTCCTAGCCTACATGCCTGTGTGAGCACGTGTGTGTCGAGAGGCATGATTAACGTGCGTCGGTCGATGAAATGAGCCCACAGTCCTAAATCGACTGGAGAATTGTCTCGCACCATCCATCTCATAAACATGCAGACACGCTTACAGGCTGATGTTGCATCCTTTGGCACGACTCCAGTGCTTCCATAACGAGCAAAGTTGTGACAGATACATTCGATTGCACTGAGAGTGTCGCTTGCATTAGTACGCACCATTTCGCCAAGCGAACCAAACTCTGCCATAATCTGCTGGTAGGCGTTTAGCAGTGTGTGCATATGGTGAAAAGTATAGAGGCGGTAGAAGCAACGGCTATCGTCGTCTGGGACGTGTCTGCGCCACTGCCCTGAACGTATCCATTGGTCAATGTCACCGTTAGCCTTAGTCAGCAACCATTGGATTTTTGGCAGGAACTGCTTGCGGCTGCCGTAACTCAAGCAGGAGGCGAGAAATGCCATCACCTCCTGATTAAGGTTGCCCTTCACTTGATGCATGAACCACGATGGATCGCCATCAAGGAATTGGGCAGTTTCATATTTTTCGGCAAGCGTGATGAGTAGCTTGCGCGTTTCGTTGTCAATCATTTATAGTTGTTTGGCTATTTCACGACCATATTCGGTACATTGTGCCAGTGCTTCTTGATCGGGCACCCAGAGCATCTTGAGTCCGTCACCCAGCACTTCGAGTCCTGCAGAGGTCAAATGCTCGTTGATTATCTTCACTGCGTCACCGCTCCATCCGTATGAACCAAATGCAGCTGCTTTCTTCTTTTTCAGTTTCAGTCCTTTGATCATCTCCAACAGTCCGGCCACGGCAAACGAAATGCCGTAGTTGATGGTCGGAGAGCCAATGAGTACGGCACGCGAGTGGAAAATCTCGGTCAGCACATCGTTTTTGTCTTCATGCGCTACGTTATATAGTTTAACAGTAGTATCGGGCAGAATTTCGCGAATTCCGTCGGCAATGGCCTGTGCCATCAGACGTGTCGATTGCCACATGGTGTCGTAGGCAATAGTCACCTGGTTCAGTTGGTATGCATCAGCCCACTGGAGATATTTCTCCACAATCTGTGTAGGGTTGTTCTTCCATATCACCCCATGGCTTGGGCAAATCATGTCGATGGTAAGGTTCATCGCAAGGATTTGCTGGACTTTTTTCGTCACCATCATGCTGTAAGTGTTCAGGATGTTTGCATAGTATTTTTCTGCTTCCTGCATGACCTCTACTTCGCACACGGCATCGTTGAATAGCGACTCGGTAGCGTAGTGCTGTCCGAAACCGTCGTTTGAGAACAGAATGTTCTCGCCGCTCATATAAGTGAACATCGTGTCGGGCCAGTGTAGCATGCTGGCTTCAATGAAGGTGAGGGTAGTATCGCCCAATTCAAGGGTGTCGCCTGTCTTGACGTTGACGAAGTTCCAGTCCTGGTGGTAGTGCCCACGAATAATTGCCTCACCTTTCTTTGTGCAGTAGATGGGCACATCAGGAATGTAACGCATGAGTTCGGGTAGCGCTCCGCTGTGGTCAACCTCATTGTGGTTCATGATTATGTAATCAATCTTGTTAAGGTCGATTTCCTGTGCGAGCCGAGTGACGAATTCCTTGTCGTATGGCAGCCATACGGTGTCGATAAGTGCGACTTTCTTGTCGCGAATCAAGTAAGAGTTATAACTTGAGCCGCGGTGTGTGGATAGTTCGTCGCCATGAAAAGAGGTCAGTTCCCAGTCAATCTTGCCGACCCAGTTGACGCGTGATGTGATTTTTTTTGCCATTGGAAATATAGATTAATTAGTTGGTCATTGTTTGTAGTGGCAAAGGTACGGCTTTTTTACAAAGTGGCAAAATAAAGCCAAAAGTGAAGTTATTGAAATGTCAAAATCAGTATTATTTTGGAAAGTGAAATTTTGTTCATATATTTGCCGAGATTAAACTATTAAAATGAAGCATAATGAAAGCGAGATTGAATTTTGCGTGTGTTGTTTTGTCTCTTGCAATGTGGTTGCCAGCATCGGCCTATGATTTTATGGTCGATGGAATAGCCTATAATGTCAATTCAGATGGCAAGACGGTTACTGTGACCTATACCGAGCGTCGTAAGTCAACAAACTATGACCAGATTACCGAAGCCATTATTCCATCAATGGTGGTAAATCCTGCGACAGGCGTGAGCTATACCGTGACCACAATTGGCGAGAGCGCGTTCTACAGCAATAAAACGATAACAAAACTAGTCATTCCTCCCACAATAGTGACTATGGAGAAAGATGCTTTTGGTTCGTCTTTATCTAAATCGTCGCTTTATATCAGTGACCTTGCAAAGTGGTGTGCCATTAATTTTGCAAATGCCACATCCAATCCCTTCTACAGTCAGATGCCGTTCTACCTAAATGATGAGTTGGTGAATGACTTGATTATACCAAAGGGCGTTGCCGTCATGAACAGCTTTGCCTTTCATCGCTGCAAGAGTCTGAAGACATTGAAAATCGAGGCCGATGTGCCGTCAATATCGCGTGATGCTTTCAGCAGTTGCAGCAACCTGACTACTGTGGAAATAACAGGAAATGTTTCGCGACTCGATTCGTCGGCATTTCATCTGTGCTCTAAAATGGCCAGCATCACACTGCCGGAATCAGTTGATACTATCGGCCCGGAGGCGTTTGCCAGCTGTTCAAGTCTTACCGAGTTTATCTGCCCACCGAATCTGCGTGGTATTTCTCGCGAAACCTTCAAGCAGTGCAGCAAGTTGCAGCGCATAGTGCTTGGCCCGAAAATTGAGAAAATAGGTCAGTCGGCGTTCCATCAGTGCAAGCAACTGACAGAGATTAATTTCCCTAATACGTTGTGTGCCATCGGCATCAATGCCTTCCAGAATTGCACTTCACTGGAAAACATTGACTTGCCAATTTTGTGCAGCGACATCCGCCACAATGCATTTGACAATACCAAGTGGTATGCCAACCAGCCTGAAGGCATTGTTTATGCGGGTTATGTGGCTTATGACTACAAGGGCGACATGCCGGCGAATTATCACTTGGTGCTTCGTGACAGCATCGTGGGTATAGCGCAATATGCGTTCTATAATCAGAAGAACCTTGAGAAGATAACCTTACCGTTCACGATGTTTGACCTGGGTGGCTGGTGTTTCAGCCAATGCAGCAATCTGAAAGAGGTACGATGTCGTATGCATCATCCAATATTGACCCCCAGCCAGTATAATCTCTATGGCGCCTGGGCAGTGTTCCTGAACGTAAATCTGAGTAATGTGAAGCTGATAGTGCCTAAAGGCTGCAAACCATACTATACACAGACGTATGAGTGGAACCAGTTCGGAGAGATTGTAGAAGAGAGTTTCCCGGTGGGAGACGTTACAGGAGACATGCTGGTTGACGTAGAAGATGTCAATGCCCTTATAAATATAATTCTTAAGTTTAATACGGTAAACGACTATGCAGGAGAAGCTGATGTGAACAGCAGTGGCATAGTGGATGTCGTTGATGTCAATGGCGTGATTAACATCATATTGGGGCTCAACATCTTTGATCAGTAGAGCTGTAGGTCTTCAGTTATCAGTATAAACGTCATCCTTAAACAGAAAGCTTAAGACCGAAAACTGATTACTGAAAACTATTCTAGCGTTCGTGGAATAGTTCTTTCTTGGCATCATACAGGTTATCTATGGTGAGAGTCTCTGTGGTGCCGTCGTTTTTGCGTGAAATGAACTTTATGTCCTCGGGAAGGAAATTAAAGATGACATTGTTGAAGACATCATTATTCTTAACCAAGGTTTCTGACATAGATATGGTTTTCAATGACGAACAGAAGTCGAAAATGCATATAGCCAAATGTTGCACCGAGTCGGGCAGTGAGACCTCTGTAATGTTTCGACACGAGTAGAAAGCACCTTTTTCGATGCTTTTGAGCTTGGTGCCAAAGTCAATGTTGGACACTCCAGTACTGTGAAAAGCAGATTCTCCTATTCTCTCCACAGCAGTCATTTTCAGGCCAGTGAGTTTGGAACAATCGTAGAAGGCGTAGGGCATGATTTCCTTTACCGAAGCAGGTACTACATAGTTGCCGCAGTCCTTGGTAGTAGGACAGATTATGAGTTGCTTCATGTCGTGGGAAAATAGGATGCCATCGACGCTGACGAGGGAGTTTTTGCCTGGTCGCACCGTGATGTTGTTGAGCTCTTTGCATGAAGAGAACGGGTTTCCATCAAGGTCGCTGAGCGTGCTGGGCAGTGTGATGCTCTCCAGTGTTTTGCAATAGTTGAAGGCATTATGTCCGAGGCTGGTCACGCCTTCGGGAATGTCCATGCTTGTAAGAGAATGGCAGCAGGAGAACGCATCGTGGCCTATCGATTTCAGCGAAGCGGGCAGCCCGACGTGCTTAAGGTTGTCATTGTAGGCTAAAGCATATGGCTCGATTGCAGTCACTGCATTGGGCAGATCAATGCTTTCGAGCGACTTACATCCGCTTATAGCACTCATTCCGATACATGTTATTGTTTCCGGCAGGTTGATTTGCTTCAGGTTATCGCAGTGCTGGAACAACCGCTCCTCGATTTGGGTTATGGATTTTGGAATTGTGATGCTTGTCAGGCTTTTGCAGTCCTCTAAGGCAGCATAACCTAGGTGTGTGACTGTCTCAGGAATATCGATTTTGCTGAGTTTCTCGCAATTGGTGAATGCCCAGTTGCCGATGTCGGTGATGGTGTTGGGAATAACCACTTCTGTAATGTCCTTGCATCCGAAGAATCCCCAGCTGTCAATTGCTGTCACGGTATATATCTTTCCATCTAACTCAACCTTTTCGGGAATTACAAGTTTGTCCTTGGGCTTATTTTTGTCGCTGATTTTTAAAACTTTCACGGTGTTCTCACCGGTGATTTCGAATGTCATTCCCTTGTGTTTAGTCTTGCTACATGCGGTGAGACTGATTCCAAATGCCATTACAATCAGAATTAATAATACTTTATTATTTATCATAATGAGATTATTTGTTTGTTAATGGGGTCGTCTTGCATCGAGTATAGCTATTAGTTTGCTCTTTTTCCAAAGGGCGAGGTCGAGCTTGCTGCCGTTGCGGAACAGAATGTGGAAATTCAGTGCAAAGCCTTTATTGTATCCGGCAATGTCGGCAATATTGAAAAATTTGTAGAATGGCTGTGCATGATCTTTGAGCGTGAACTCGGTAGGAATCAAAAACACTTGAGTGTCGGTAATAAGCAGGTCGTACTCCCACATTTTCGTGAGGCTGATTTTCCAAGTGACGGTCATTTTCTCTTGTGGTACAATCTGCCGCCAGTCAAAGTTCGGGTTCAGGTCGTATAACATAATGGATTAATTATTGGTTAGTAATAAGGCGAGTATTATTCTAATGCTTGCAAAAGTATAAAAAAAACACAACAGTCACAATACCTTAAGGTTTTGTGCTGTTGTAATTATTTGAAAAGAAATTCTGAAATCTTCGAGAGCTCTTAGAGTTCGGAGATATTATGCTTCATAGTCAACGCAGGCGCGGGCGGCCTTGTGGCCGGCAAGCAGTGCAGCGGCTGCTACGTGGGCCGGGTGCTTGGCGTAGATGGCTACATCGGCCATGGTTGGCACGAAGGCGGTGAGCACTACATCCCACTGTTCATCGGGATTCTGGTTGATGCCCACTTCTATTGATTGCAGTACGTCAATCTGCTCGGGCAGTGCCTCGAGCGCAGCCTTGAATCGGCGAGCCACTTCAAGTCGTTCCTGAGGTGTGCCGGTTAGTTGAAAGGTTACGATGTGCTTTACCATTAGTTAATAGAGAATTGTGATTGTTTTACAAAAAGTGCCGGGCAACGTGTGTCCGGCACTTGTATTGAACTCGTAATTGATTACTCGGCTGCTGGAGCCTCTTCTTCCTTAGCGGGAGCTTCCTCAACCTTAGCGGGAGCCTCTTCCTTAGCGGGAGCATTCTCGGCTACTACCTCAAATGGAATCTCCACGTCAACTTCCTTGTGCAGGCGAATGGTTGCAACGTAGTTACCTACCTGCTTCACAGTCTCCTTAACAGAAATAATCTTGCGGTCAACCTTGTGGCCAAGAGCCTCGAGAGCCTCTGCAATCTGGATGTTGCCCACTGAACCGTAGATAGTACCGGTCTCGCTGACCTTTGCGGGAATAGTGAGAGAAACGCCCTGCAAAGTAGCAGCCGAAGCCTCAGCATCAGCTTTGATCTTTGCAATCTTGTGTGCGCGCTGCTTCAGATTCTCAGCAAGCACCTTCAGTGCCGATGGAGTGGCGAGAATGGCCTTACCCGTTGGGATAAGGTAGTTACGGCCGTAACCATTCTTTACTTCAACAACGTCGTCCTTGTATCCAAGGTTGGCAACGTCTTCTTTCAATATAATCTTCATATTGCTATTTCTCTTTAATAATTAATGTGTAAAGTGTATTACTTCATCAAGTCGGCTACGTAGGGAAGCAAAGCAAGGTGGCGGGCACGCTTAACGGCCTGGGCCACGCGACGCTGGAACTTGAGAGAAGTGCCGGTGATGCGGCGGGGAAGAATCTTACCCTGCTCGTTGAGGAACTTCTTCAGGAACTCAGGATCCTTGTAGTCTATATACTTGATGCCACTTCTTTTGAAACGGCAATATTTCTTCTTCTTAGTGTCAACTGACAGCGGAGTGAGATAACGGATTTCACTTTGTGCTTGTGCCATAATAATTTCCTCCTTTAATTGATTAAGCGTTAGTGTTTTCTTCTACTGCAGGAGCCTCTTCCACAACTGCGGGAGCTTCTTCCTTGGCAGCCTTCTTAAGGTTACGGCGCTTGACAGCATACTCGGCAGCATACTTGTCGAGGCGGAAGGTCAAGAAGCGCAGAACTTTCTCGTCGCGGCGGTAAGCTGTTTCGAGCTTGTTAACGATGGTGGGCTCACCATCAAACTCAATAAGTGTATAAAATCCGGTAGTTTTCTTCTGGATGGGGTAAGCAAGCTTGCGAAGGCCCCAGTTTTCCTCGTTAACGATGGTGGCATCGTTATCGGTGAGGATACCTTTGAATTTTTCTACCGCTTCCTTCATCTGAGCATCAGACAAAACGGGAGTTAAAATGAAAACGGTTTCGTAGTGATTCATAAAACGTTAAAAATTAGTGTATTAATAAAATTTGCTCACAAAAGCGCGGCAAAGTTACGAATAAGTGAGCGAAAATGCAAATTATTTTGCAATTTTCCGAACGTGAGTAACTTCGAGGCGACAGCCTCAACGTTCCGAATAAGTGAGCGAAAATGCAAATTATTTTGCAATTTTC
>JAGCCU010000081.1 GCA_017651515.1 Muribaculaceae bacterium
CGGCTTGCTGGTAGTCGATCTCTATAATCTGCTGCATCTGCATGAGATTTTCGTGTGTCAGGCGACCCGCCGGCGTCAGCCCCTTTGGGTGCCGCGGCACGCGGCTCGATGGCCTCAAGCAGCGTGAGTGCGCTGTCGGGATCAGCGGGAATCAGCGAGTCGATGGCAATCAGCCGCGCCTCAGCCTCGGAGGTGCGGTGGCAACCCACTGTGCCAACTACGAGCATTAAGAGCAATATGTAGAGAAGCTTTCGCATATTCACTGCAAAAGTAAAGAAAAAAATGGAAGTAGGCAAGAAGGAGAGTAAACGAGTAGACAAGTTAACGAGTAGACGAGCGATTAGAGCCGAGAACCGAGAAGCAAGATTCATGCTCCCTCTCGGTTATTTTGAGCAGCGTAACGGGCTTTTCTTTAGGTACTAATGAATTTTAACTTGTTTCCTTTGGTGGTGTGGCGAAAAAGTCGGAACTTTGTAAGTTAAATAATTTATTAATATGCAAGCCGTAATTTTAGCTGCCGGAATGGGTCGCCGTCTGGGCGAATACACCCGCAACAACACGAAATGCATGGTGCCAGTGAACGGAGTCCGTCTGATTGACCGACTTCTGGCACAGCTGGGCAAGATTGATTTGCACCGTGTGATAATCGTCGTGGGTTATAAGGGTAAGGAACTGCAGGATTACCTTACGACTACCTACAAAGGTCCTTTGAAGATAGAATGGGCCGAAAACCCTATCTACGACAAGACTAACAATATCTATTCGCTGTCGATGGTGAAGGATGAGTTACAGGAAGACGACACCTTGCTCATAGAGAGCGACCTGATATTTGGAGACTCTCTGTTTCCGATGATTGTCAACAATCCGAACCCCAACGTGGCACTGGTAGCAAAGTATGAGCCATGGATGGATGGCACTATGGTGCGCATAGATGCCGACGACAATATCGTAAGCTTCGTGCCTCGCAAGGCATTCAACTATGCCGAGGTAGACCGCTACTACAAGACAGTGAACATCTACAAGTTCAGTCGCCAGTTTCTGACCGAAGTGTATGTGCCGTTCCTCACTGCCTACAGCCAGGTGATGGGCAACAATGACTACTACGAGCAGGTGTTGCGCGTTGTCACATCACTCGATCGAGTGGAGATGAAGGCACTTGAAATCGGCGATGAGCGATGGTATGAGATCGATGATGCTCAGGACCTGGACATTGCCAGTACGATATTTGCGCCTGAGCATGAGCGCCTTTCAATGTTCAACCGCCGCTTTGGAGGCTACTGGCGTTTTCCGAAGATGCTTGACTTCTGCTATCTGGTGAATCCGTTTTTTCCACCAAAGCGAATGAAAGACGAGTTACAGGCCAACTTCGATGTCCTTCTCACGGAATATCCGTCAGGCATGGCAGTAAACTCGCTACTTGCTGGAAAATATTTCGGCATACATCAGGATCAGGTGGTGGTGGGTAACGGTGCAGCTGAACTCATCAAGAGCCTGATGGAGAACTCCGAAGGCAGAGTGGGGGTGGTTTATCCGACTTTTGAGGAATATCCAAACCGACTTCCCGCCGAGCGTATCGAGAAGTTCGTTCCGGCAAATCCTGACTATACATATACAGTTGCTGATTTGCAGCGTCATTTCGATGGCAAAGACATCAAGATGCTCTTGCTCATCAACCCAGATAACCCAAGCGGCAACTTTATCAGCAAGGAAGACGTACTTAACTTGGAGCAGTGGTGCGTTGCACGTGGAATACGACTAGTGGTTGATGAGTCGTTCGTCGATTTTGCCGATGACTGGGCTACTAGTTCTCTACTCAACGAGGCAACCTTGACCGAACACCCTCAGATGATAGTAATGAAGAGCATCAGCAAGAGCTATGGCGTGCCAGGCTTGCGCTTGGGTGTGCTTGCCACTGCCGATACTTACTTGATTGTCCGCTTAAAGAAAGATGTATCGATTTGGAACATCAATTCATTTGCCGAATTCTATCTGCAGATTTTCAACAAGTACGAAAGCATGTATCGTGAAGCCTGTGGTAAGTTTGTTGCTGAGCGAAAGCGTTTCTTTGAAAAGCTGAACGAAATCAGTTACCTGCGTGTGATTCCATCTCAGGCCAATTATTTCCTGTGCGAAGTAACGTCACGGTTTACTGCCAATGAACTGACTGAGCAGTTGTTGAACAAGTATAACATCCTCATTAAGGATTGTAATAACAAGAATGCTCTGAAAGGCAAGAACTACGTCCGAATAGCCATCCGTAACACTGGTGACAATGATACACTTGTGTTGGCACTTAAAAACTTAGAAAAATGAGTAATAACCGTTTTGCTATACTCCAACACGATGCGATAGCCAATGCAAAGATATCACCTAAGACATGTGTGCAGTGGGTGGAGGAATCGTTTCGTATGAAGCCACAGGCACAGTTGCCACCAAAGATCAGTATTCATCCGCAGGGCGACGACTTCTTCAATACCATGCCGGCACTGCTGGCACCGGAGTATGAACGTTTTGCGGTGAAGGAAGTACACCGCATTTCCGGTCAGACACCTTCGCTTGGTGCCGATATCATGCTTTATGATAGCCGTACAGGTCATTTGTTGGCAATCGTAGATGGTGACTGGATTACTACGATGCGCACCGGTGCAGTGGCGACACTCAGCATTAAATTGTTCCAGCGTGCAGGAGTGGACAGCTACTCGTTCCTCGGCCTCGGTAATACAGCGCGTGCCACGGCACTATGCCTGCTAGAAGAATTGGATGGCAAACCTGTAACAATAAGATTGAAACGATATAAAGATCAGGCTGAGTCGTTCATTGAGCGTTTTTCATCTTATAAGAATGTAACATTCGAGATTGTTGATGATATAAGGGATTTTGTGGCTGGAGCTGATGTCCTGGTGTCCTGCATTACCGCTGCTGATGGTCTGGTCTGCGATGACGATTCGCTATACCGGGCTGGAATGCTGCTTATACCAATTCATACGCGTGGATTCCAGAACTGTGACTTGTTTTTTGATAAAGTCTATGGTGATGACCGCGGCCATGTTCAGGGATTCCGTTTCTTTGACAAATTCAAGCAATTTGATGAATTGACTAATGTGTTGTTAGGCATGAATCCCGGCCGTGAGAATAATGATGAACGTATATTGTGCTATAACATCGGCCTTGGTCTACATGATGCATTTTTTGCCAGCCGTATTTACGACTTATTGAAAGATGATTGTACCGAGTGGGTGGAGCAGCGTAAGGAAATCTCAAAATTCTGGATTTAATATAGTGACGTTTGGCAACCAGCATAATAAATAAGGCACTTCGCTACGTGTATATGCACGGCTACCTGTATCGCGTAATTGAAAAGCGGCACAAAGAGTATGTGCGCCAGATTCGTGACCGAAAAGACGAGCCGGTGCGCGTGGTCTTCTTCGCCATGAGCGTGAGTATGTGGCGTTACCAGCATCTGTATGAACTGATTCGTGAGAACAAGCGATATAAAGCAACTATTGTCATCTCTCCTAGCATAGATTATAATATCGAGCAGCAGCGCCGTGATGTAAAGGCGCTTCGTGGCTATTTTGACGAGCGAAACGTGCCTTATGTTGACTGGCAAGAGGATGAGACCTTTGATGTGAGAGGAGAACTTAATCCTGATGTTGTGTTTTATCCTCAGCCTTATGAATACCTTCTTACGCCGAAGCATGACGTGACATCGTTTTACGACCGACTGGTTTGCTATTATCCTTATGCCTACTGGACGTCTATAGGAAAGTGGAGCTATGACTTCCATTTTCACAATCTGGCATGGCGGCTTTATTATTCTTCAAAGTATCATCAGAGTGAAGCGCGGAAGACAGCCTGGAATAAGGGGCGCAACGTGAGGGTTGTTGGCTATCCAAATGCCGATGACTTCCTGAGCGGACATTATGTAGATGTATGGAAGAAAATGGCAGACGACAAGCACCGTAAACGATTGATCTGGGCGCCGCACTATGCCGTCACTCCAGAGTTTGGCTTAATAGCTCGTTCAAACTTCCTTACGATGGCCGATCAAATGCTTGAGCTTGCACAAAAGCATACAGATGATCTACAGATAGCCTTTAAACCGCATCCGCGTTTACTTACTGAGTTGTATCGCCATCCTGAATGGGGCAAAGAACGCACTGATGCTTATTATGACAAGTGGGCATCTAGCGAGAATACCCAGCTTGAGACCGCTGGCTTTGTTGACTTGTTCATGACAAGTGATGCCATGGTACACGACAGTGGCTCGTTTGCTGTGGAATATCATTATTCACTTAAGCCTGTGATGTTTGTTTCCACCGATATGGAGCCATTGTTAGCAACGCAAGGCGAACTAGGCAAGGCGGCCTACAAGATGCACTATATCGGTAAAGACATGGCCGAAGTGGAACACTTCATATGTGATGTCGTTATTGGTGGCAATGACACCATGCGTAGCTGGCGCGAATGGTTTTTTAATGAATACTTGTTGCCGCCTGGTGGAAAATCTGTAGCGCAAAACACTCTTGATGACCTGACCTATTCATTATTTGTTGATGAAGATGAGCAATGATTTGAAATCCAAAACAGTGCACGGCGTGGCATGGAGCTTTGTCGAGCGCTTTTCGGTGCAGGGAATAACCTTCCTGCTCGAGCTTATCATTGCTCGAATAATTGGACCTGAGAGTTACGGAATTATCGCTATGCTCGCCATATTCATGGCAGTATCACAGGTGTTCATTGATGGCGGTTTTTCCAGTGCACTCATCCAGCGCAAGAATCGGGATGAATCGGACTTTTCGACTGTATTCTATATTAATATAGGTATAAGTCTGCTGGTTTATCTGCTCTTGTTTCTGGCAGCACCTGCAATAGCAAGGTTCTTTAATGAGCCGCTTCTGTGTGACATTACAAGGGTTTATTCGCTCAATCTTGTCATTAATTCCCTTGTGGCGGTCAATAAAACAAAACTCACAATAGCTGTTGATTTCAAGACGCAGTCAAAGATTTCGTTCCTAAGTGCCCTTCTGTCAGGATTATTGGGCTTGGCTATGGCTCTGATGGGGTGGGGTGTATGGGCTTTAGTCTGGCAGGCAATTGCTCTTGCGGTACTGAATGTAATATTGAGTTTCTATTATGTGCGTTGGTATCCACGTTCTGGATTCAAGAAGGAATCGTTCCGAAGGCTATTTGCCTTTGGTTCAAAACTGCTTGCGGCAACACTAATCAGCAGTCTTTATTCGCGCATATATGATTTGGTGATAGGTAAAAAATTTACAAGCACACACTTGGGATTGTATTCGCGTGCCGACAAGTTCAACCAGTTTGCCAGCACTAATATCAGCGGCATCCTTTCGAGAGTGTCTTTCCCAGTGTTGAGTGAGATACAGGATGACGACAACCACCTTCTGTCGGTTTACAAAAAATATGTGCAGATGTCAGCACTGGTAATGTTCCCGCTTATTCTTGGAATGGCCGGCGTGGCGACACCTATGATTAAAGCTCTGCTCGGTGATGCGTGGATGGGCTGTGTTCCCATGCTTCAAGTACTGTGCCTGGCATATTTATGGGACTGTGTGATAATGGTAAACTTGAACCTCATCTATGTAAAGGGCCATTCCGACTATGTACTGCGTCTTGAGATAATCAAGAAGCTTATTGCTTTTGTCATTCTGTTTATTACGATGAATTTTGGCCTGCTGGCGATTTGCTGGGGGCGTGTAATATATTCCATAATCGCATTCTATTTGAACACGTATTATACTAAGCGATTGCTTAACTATGGATTTTTCACTCAATTACGCGAAATTGCGCCTATGTTATTGCTTTCGGTGGCTATTGGTGGCGAGGCATTGTTGGTAAGCGCATTGATATCCAACGCATGGTTGGCACTGATATCAGCTGTGGTGGCATGTATCGTAACATACGTTGGTTTATGTCGGTTATTCAGAATTGAAACCTATGGCAACCTAGTAAACCTTATAAAGACACGTGGATATGGAAAATGACATGACTATATTGCCAGAACAGAAAAAAGTGCGTGATAGCAACATGGAACTGTTGCGCATCATTGCCATGGTGCTGGTAATGGTTGTGCATGCTAATTTCCGTGCATTGCCCGTGCCGGGTGTAACACAGGTTGCAGCCAATCCAACATCAGCATTGCTACAGTTCCTAACAGAGGGATTTTCAATCATTGCCGTAAATGTCTTTGTTTTGCTTTCGGGATGGTATGGAATTCGACCGAAAGTCAACCGTTTTGCTGAACTATTGTTTCAGATATTATTCTTTACTATCATTTCGGTCATAATTGCATCTATATTTGCACCGAAGGAATTGCAGCCCGACTTTTGGAAACGCTTCTTCATGTTGGGTGACGGTCAGTACTGGTTTGTAAAGACATACATTGGGTTGTATATCTTTTCACCAGTGCTCAATGCATTTGTTGATAAGGCTACTAAGCGACAGTTCGCTACATTCTTAGTCGTATTTTTTGCTTTCCAGTTTATCTTCGGATGGTGCTGGGAGGCCACTACATGGTTTAAGGCTGGCTATTCTCTCACATCGTTCATGGGACTGTACCTACTGGCGCGTTACATACATATTTATCCGGTAAGATGCTGGAAATTGAACAAGTGGGCAGATATGGCCATATACCTCACCATTGCATTGCTGCTCACCGTACTGATGTTCTATCTAAAGAAGATGGGTCAGCTAGGTGGTATCTGGTATTTCTATAACTGTCCGTTGGTGATACTATCGGCAGTGCATTTTATGCTGTTTTTCAGCAAGATCTCTTTCAAGAGCAAGATTGTAAACTGGATTGCTATTTCTGCTTTTGCCATTTATCTTACGCATTCCAACACATTCTTGTGGAAATTATACGACAATGCAATAGTGCAATGGTTCAATGGGATAGACTCAACATTAATATTTATAATGTATGTTGCTTTCATGATGCTGGGAGTGTTCTGGGCGTCTATTCTGCTAGATAAGTTTAGGCTTTTGCTTTGGATTCCAATTAATAAACTGATAATCAACAATAAACAAAACATAATATGAAGAAAAAGATTATGCTTGTATTTGGAACTCGTCCGGAGGCCATCAAGATGGCACCGTTGGTGAAGGAGTTCCAGAAGAATGCCGAATCGTTTGAAACGATAGTGTGTGTTACAGGCCAACACCGCGAGATGCTCGACCAGGTGCTTGAAATCTTCGACATCCAGCCCGACTATGACCTTAACATAATGAAACAAGGTCAAGACTTGTATGACATAACCAGTCGCGTGCTGCTGGGTATGCGTGATGTGCTTTCGCGTGTTAAGCCTGACGTAGTGCTTGTGCACGGAGACACCACTACAAGCACAGCTGCTGCACTGGCTTCATTTTATCAGCAGATACCTGTGGGACACGTCGAAGCTGGTCTACGTACCCATAATATCTATAGTCCATGGCCAGAGGAGATGAACCGTCAGATAACAGGCCGCATTGCTACTTATGACTTTGCTCCCACACCACTTAGCCGGCATAACCTGTTGGACGAGAACACCCCTGATGAGCGCATTCTTGTAACTGGCAACACAGTAATCGATGCACTTTATTGGGTTGTAGATAAAATAAAATCCAACCCGTTGCTTTCCAGTGAACTTGAAACAGCGCTATTACAGTCTGGTTACGATGTAAAACGTTTGAATGATGGTCGTAGGCTTGTACTCATCACAGGTCATCGTCGAGAGAACTTTGGTGACGGATTTTTGAATATTTGCCGTGCTATCAAGTTTCTGAGCGAGCATTATCCCAATGTGGATTTCGTATATCCCATGCACCTTAACCCCCATGTGCGAAAGCCAATTCATGCTACATTTGGTGAGAATCTTAGCGATTTGGGCAACTTATTCTTTATTGAGCCGTTGGAGTACCTGCGGTTTGTCTATCTGATGGAGAAGAGCAGTATTGTTCTTACTGACAGCGGAGGCATTCAAGAAGAGGCACCAGGACTTGGCAAGCCAGTGCTTGTAATGCGTGATACCACTGAGCGTCCCGAAGCCCTTGAGGCTGGCACAGTGAAACTGGTCGGCACCGACTACGACAAGATAGTGAATAACGTGTCACTTCTCCTTGATGATAACACTGCTTACGAAGCCATGAGCCGGGCGACCAATCCTTATGGCGACGGCAAGGCCTGTGCACGCATTGTTAAACATTTGTCATAAATAATCATAGATATGAAAGGAAAAATATTAGTTACGGGTGGAACCGGCTTTATTGGTTCTCACACCACTGTAGAACTGCAGAATGCGGGCTACGAGGTTGTGATAATAGACAATTTGAGTAATAGCAATATTGATGTGCTTGATGGTATAGAACGTATAACTGGCATTCGTCCGGCATTCGTTGAGGGTGATTGCACTGACATTGCAACGCTTCGACGACTCTTTGATGAGCATCCAGGTATTAAGGGCATCATTAATTTTGCTGCAAGCAAGGCAGTGAATGAAAGCGTTCAGAAACCCATTTTGTATTATCGCAATAACTTGAACATATTGCTCAATCTGCTTGATTTGATGCCTGAATATGGTGTGAAAGGTTTTGTGTTCTCATCGTCTTGCACCGTCTATGGTGAGCCTGATGTTAATCCTATTACCGAGGATGCTCCTATCAAGAAAGCTACTTCTCCATATGGAGCCACCAAGCAGATTTCAGAAGATATTATTGCCGATGTGATAAAGAGTGGTAGCCCCATCAAGGCTGTCTTGCTGCGATACTTTAATCCCATCGGCGCACATCCAAGTGCAGAAATTGGGGAGTTGCCTAACGGTGTGCCTCAGAACCTTGTTCCTTACCTCACTCAGGCGGCAATAGGCGTTCGCAAAGAACTAAGCATTTTCGGTGACGATTACAACACTCCAGACGGCTCGTGTATCCGTGACTTTATATATGTAGTTGATCTTGCCAAGGCGCATGTGCGCGCACTTGACCGAATGTTGCAGGACGAGAGCGACAATGCTCTTGAAGTGTTTAACATCGGTACAGGCGACGGGCTTTCCGTCCTCCAGTTGCTGGATGCTTTTGAGCGTTCAACAGGAGTAAAAGTTCCCCATAAGATTGTAGGGCGTCGTGAAGGTGATATTGAGAAAATCTGGGCCGACCCCAAAAAGGCCAACGATGTGCTCGGTTGGCATGCTGAGGCTGACATAGATGATGTGATGCGCAGCGCATGGAAGTGGCAGCAACGCTTGCGGGAACGCGGCATCATGTAGTTGCTTTTGTGTGATATCATAAATAAAGGCCGCCGCATTTCAAGGTGCGACGGTCTTTATTACATTTTGTAGATTTGTTTTATTTTACAGCCTTGTTAACGTGATGATGAAAGTTGCGATACTGATGAGAGTACCCACGGAACTCATGCCAAGTGAGAGGGCTGGCGGGACACTCCACGATGCGCGAGCCTTGCTGGCATTAGGCTCAACGTAAATGATGTCATTTTGCTGAAGGTTGAAATCGGACGAAACAAGCAAGTTGCGATCGTTTAGGTTCACTGTTTTCACAGTGCGGCTACCGTCGGCATTAGTGCGGATAATCATGATGTTGTCACGTTTGCCTTTGATCGTGAGGTCGCCGCTTTGTGCTATCGCCTCAAGAATGTTTAGTTTGCCGTTTGTTGATTTAACAACACCGGGACTACTTACTTCTCCCACGGTATAAACATGGAAATTCTCAAAACGCACTTCCACTCCTGGCTTGACAGTAAGGAAACGTGGATAGATTTGTGAGGCAATGTATTCTTCTGTAGCACTTTTGCTCATTCCTCCAATCTTGATTTTGCCAATCAATGGGAATTCAATATAGCCGTTGTTATCAACAAGGTAGTATAGCATTGAGCTCGCGCCAGATGAAATAGTAGAACCACTTCTGCTGAGATACTGAACTTTGTTGAAAGGCTTGACAACTTCTTCGTCAGGACCAGAGACGTTGATGTAAAGCATGTCGCCAGGCATGACTATAGGTTCTACCGAACGGGCAGCCGCCTTGAGTACATCGGCAGGAAGATTGTTGGCATCAATAAGATACGGAATGTCTTTAGTCGATTGGCAACTGGCAAACGTAATTGCTGCCAATGCAATAAGCATTAATGATTTGATTTTCATAGTTGCAAAATATTATAGATTATTATTTATTACTATATTATATCGCCACAAAAGTACAAAAAAAAGGTGAAAATTATTACTATGCGGTAAGAAAAGTGAAAAAGATTGAGTGATTGACTCGTTTTTTTGTAATTTTGTATCGCCTATGATTACAGAAACTCCCATAGAAAGGCATCCGTGGCCTCCATTTATGCCAAATGATCCTCGCATGCTGATGCTCGGCACTTTTCCGCCGAAGCCTAACAGATGGTCTATGGAATTTTTCTATCCTAACCGCATGAATGACATGTGGAGATTGATGGGTCTTATCTTCTACGATAATCGTGATTTTTTATGGGACCCCGAAACAAATGCTTTTCGCCTCGATGACATCAAAGCAATGCTTAATGAAAAGGGAATTGCCTTATGGGACACGGCAATGGCAGTACGTCGCTTGCGCGATAATGCAAGCGATAAGTTTCTTGAGATAGTGGAACCTATTAACCTTGTTGATCTTTTAAATGCTCATCCAACAATTGATGCTATGGTCACGGCTGGAGAAAAAGCGACGGGTGTGATAGCTGAAATTGCCAAAATCACACCGCCACGAATGGGAGAGTGCATTCCTTGTACGGTAGGCACCCATAGGGTGACTCTCTGGAGAATGCCATCATCGTCAAGAGCTTATCCCATGAGTATTGAGAAAAAGGCATCATTTTATAGAATGATGTTTATTAAAACGGGGATATTATAGTTTGTGCTAAGCTTTTGGCATATAGGATGATTTGAACAATGAAGAATAAAAAGATAGTTTTTGTTGTTTTGATGCTGGCTTTCGCGGCAGTGATAGCTGCCAGTGTGATAGCAGTGACTCATGGCTCTGGACACTCTACTGCAGTCCAAGGCGATTTGAGCCGTGAAATATATTTCTGGTTCAAAGATCACATGACATATGCCGCACTTGTGCTGCTTATGGCAATAGAGAGTTCAATCGTGCCACTTCCTAGTGAGGTTGTTGTACCCCCTGCAGCTTATTTTGCTTTGCAGCAAGACTGTGACCTGAACATCTTTATGGTTATTTTAATGGCAACTGTTGGTGCTTATCTAGGTTCGGTGATTAACTATTGTCTTTCGGTTTTATTAGGGCGCCCAATCATTTATGCTTTTGCAGATAGCAGGGTAGGGCATCTGCTTAGATTGAGCAGTGAAAAGCTTGATAAGGCAGAGACATTCTTTCAGCAAAAGGGGTCGATATCAATTTTCGTGGGGCGTTTGTTACCTGTTGTGCGGCATTTGATTTCGATACCTGCCGGATTGTCGCAGATGAACTTTGCTCGTTTTTCCTTTTATACGATTCTTGGCGCCGGATTATGGAATGTGGTTCTGGCTTTGCTTGGATACATTCTCTTTGTCATTGTGCCAGACGATGCTCAGTTTTTTGACCAACTGGAACATTATAGCCATTACATGAAGATAGCTGGTT
Source organism: Muribaculaceae bacterium (assembly GCA_017651515.1). GTDB lineage: Bacteria > Bacteroidota > Bacteroidia > Bacteroidales > Muribaculaceae > Sodaliphilus. The sequence continues at coordinate 11,611 of JAGCCU010000081.1, forward strand.
TTATTCTTTTAGGCCTTGTGATGGCTTATATAGTGTGGAAATATGTTCGAAAGAAGAAATCCGTTGCCAATAATAATGATCATTAACCAACAAATCATATTATTATGTTAGTTTCTCCGTCATTACTCAGTGCCGATTTTGGTAATTTGGCACGTGACATAGAGATGATAAATGCCAGTGAGGCCCATATGCTTCATCTGGATGTTATGGATGGAGTTTTTGTGCCAAATATCTCGTTTGGTTTCCCTGTGATAAAATATGTACAGCAATTGTGCACCAAACCCCTTGATGTGCATTTGATGATTGTGGAGCCGCAGAAGTTCGTTTCGCAGGTGCGAGATTCAGGAGCAGAGATCATGACAGTTCATCAGGAAGCATGCGTTCACCTTAACAGAGTGGTGCAGCAGATTCACGATGCAGGTATGAAAGCCGGGGTGTCGTTGAACCCATCCACACCGATAAGTACTCTTCGTGACATAATTACCGATATTGACCTTGTTCTACTTATGAGCGTAAATCCAGGCTTCGGTGGACAGCGTTTTCTGCCAGTTACTCTACGCAAGGTGACCGAGCTACGCGCACTTATAGCCGAGATAGGAAGTAAGGCAATTATAGAGGTTGATGGTGGCGTTAATAACGTAACTGGTGCACAGCTTGCACAAGTGGGCACAGATATGGTGGTAGCAGGCAACTACGTGTTCGGAGCATCCAATCCTCTGGAAGCCATTCACATCCTCGCTGAAATGTGATGCGATTACAGCTAGAGCACTTTTATACTGAAAAATTTGTCCGAGAAAATAAATAGTTGTAATTTTGCAAACGCAAAGTGGTAGTACTTACTGCAGAGCAAGACTGGAAAGATGCCGGAGTGGTCGATCGGGGCGGTCTCGAAAACCGTTGTACGCTTTGCGTACCGTGGGTTCGAATCCCTCTCTTTCCGCAAAGCATTTAGGCTGGTTGAGGATTCTCGACCAGTTTTATTTTTTATTCTGCATCAAGTTTGCATGAGTGTATTCCAAAAGAACTGACAACAAAAAATGCACCCCGATGGGATGCATTTTTTGTTAGACAAAGATGAGTCATTATTTAATAACCACCTTCTTACCACCATTGATATAGATGCCAGCAGCAGTAGGAACACCATTGAGCTTCATACCCTGGATATTGTACCAGGTGTTGTCAGCGTTCTCAATTGCGATGTCAGTAACAGCGGTAGGATCAATCTTAGTGATTACCAGAGTGCGGCCACGAGCCTCAAGGTTGATTTCCAACTTGTAGTTGCCGTTGGGCAGCATGATGGCGTTGTTGTAGTTCACACCGTCCTCTTCGAGAGTGATTGGCTGGCCATAAAGTTCGTCGGTCATGATGAAGTCACCTTCACTTACGGCTGTGAAACGATAAGGAGCAATAGCATCCCAGTCGCCACTGTTTTCAGCAAGCTTCTTTGTGAAGCTGAAGTAACCATTATCACCCTCAATAGCGATTTCGGCAGTATAAATGCCATTCTCGTATGTCATAGGAACGCCCACTGAAGGATCCCAACTGTTGCCGTTCACCTCACCGAGAATATAGACATTGTTCTCTTCCTCGCCTTCGAGAGACATTTTATAAACTTCCATGCTCTTGCCAGGTGCATATTGATAGATAAGAACTCCGTCTTCAGTGACTTCAGCGTTCAGCCAGTTAGCTTGGAAACCATTGGCAGCAGCAGCGATAGTTGGCTCTTTTACAAAGAGGGGAGCATCAGCTCCAATCTCATAGATTGCAAATCCGTCGAAATAAGCATTGTTAGCGCCACCGCAAGGATAAACAACGAAGTTCTTGCCGTTGAAAGCAAAGAAGTCTGCGCCATTCTGGTTGCAGCGCATCACACCGCCATCCTCAACGAGGTTGGGAATATTGATTGCTTCGCCCTCCAGATTGTCACCATTCCAGTAGAACAGGTAGGGGTTACCACCGCGCTGATAATAGAAGATAGCGTCGTTGCCATCAGCATCTACCACAGCATTGATGATTGTCATGTTGTCAGCATTGGGAGCTGGGCTCAACTGTGGAGCGTAGCAATCTTCACCAAGTACTTCTCCACCCTCATAGAAATAACGGTTGAGTGCACCATTGGCTGGAAGCAGTGGCAGATAGAGTTCGCCTTCACCAAGCAAGTCACCGTATGCACGGCCAAGTACGTCAAGACGTCCACCGTTGGGAGCACCGCCACCTAGAGGCAGATCAGTAACATCTCCATTCTCAGGATTAATAACACGAATCATTGGAGTCTCATCGTCAAAGAGCCAGCTGCCTGCATTGGGGAATGTTGCAAGGCTTACAATCAGATGACCGGCTTGGTCAATGTTGATACCGCAGTTGGGTCCACCAGGGAACTGTTCGTTAGCAAGTCCATTCTCGCCATAAACGAGAACTTTTGGCTCGACAGCAGCTTCTCCAGTTTCCTCATTGGCGGCAACAACGGTCTTGTCGTTGATGTAGAACTTGCCATTGAGACCTACACCCTGACGGCAGTCAGCAGCAGTGGGTACGTCTTCGATACCCCACAATTTTTCAACTTTATACTGAGCGTTAACGTTCAGCATAGTTGCAGCGACGGCTGCGAAAAGTAAAAATTTCTTCATAATTGAAAAAAATTAGGTTAATAAATATGGTTTCTATAAAACTTCTTCTTAAGATTTTCAACGAGCAAAGATAATTATTTTTTTATTAACTAAAAAAAATTAGCCGATTAATTTTATTAAAAAATTGTCCAAAATGAAAAATAATAAAATAATGTAGAAATTTTATTGTCAGGTGGCAAAAAGTTTGTACCTTTGCGGCTGCTTTTGTCGGGAACGAATCTGACAAAGCGTAATTAACTCACTTTTATTAACTTATTAAATGAACGAAGAATTAAAAAATTCTCCAATCGCCGATTTCGATTGGGACGCCTTTGAAAAAGGTGAAACTCAACGAGACAAATCCTACGAGGAACTGGAAAAAACCTATGACAAGAGCCTTGGCAGTTTTAAGGACAAGGACGTAACCGAAGGTACCGTAATCTCGATTAACAAGCGCGAGGTGGTGGTTAACATCGGTGCGAAGTCAGACGGCATCATTCCCTTTAACGAATTCCGCTACAACCCCGACCTGAAGGTTGGTGACACTGTTGAGGTTTATGTGGAGAGTCAGGAAGACCGCAAAGGTCAGCTCATTCTCTCTCACAAGAAAGCCCGCGCTGCCAAGAGTTGGGATCGCGTTAATGAGGCGCTTGAAAACGATGAAATCATCAAGGGTTACATTAAGTGCCGCACTAAGGGCGGTATGATTGTCGATGTATTCGGCATTGAGGCATTCTTGCCAGGTAGCCAGATTGATGTTAAGCCCATCCGTGACTATGATGTATTTGTGGGCAAAACTATGGAATTCAAGGTTGTTAAGATCAACCAGGAATACCGTAATGTTGTTGTCAGCCACAAGGCACTTATCGAGGCCGAGCTGGAACAGCAGAAGAAGGAAATCATTGCCAAGCTCGAAAAGGGACAGGTGCTCGAGGGTACTGTCAAGAACATTACCAGCTATGGTGTGTTTATCGACCTTGGTGGCGTAGACGGTCTGATTCATATTACAGACCTCTCTTGGGGCCGCGTGAACAATCCTGCCGACGTGGTTGAACCCGACCAGAAACTTAATGTCGTTATTCTCGACTTCGATGACGAGAAGAAGCGCATTGCTCTTGGTCTGAAGCAGCTCCTGCCACATCCATGGGAGCAGCTTGATCCAAACCTGAAGGTAGGTGACAAGGTGACAGGCAAGGTGGTTGTCATGTATGACTACGGTGCATTTGTTGAGGTAGCTCCTGGCGTAGAAGGTTTGATTCACGTGAGCGAGATGTCTTGGAGTCAGCACCTGCGTTCTGCACAGGACTTCATGAAGGTTGGTGATACCGTTGAAGCTCAGATTCTTGCACTTGACCGTGAAGAGCGTAAGATGTCGCTTGGTATCAAGCAGCTCAAGGAAGATCCATGGGAGAGCATTGAGGCTAAGTATCCCGTTGGTTCTAAGCACGATGCTAAGGTTCGTAACTTCACCAACTTTGGTGTGTTCGTTGAGCTTGAAGAGGGTGTCGATGGACTTATCCACATCAGCGACTTGTCATGGACCAAGAAGGTTAAGCACCCCAGCGAGTTTACTCAGATTGGTGCCCCCATCGAGGTTGTAGTTCTTGAAATTGACAAGGAAAACCGCCGTCTGAGCCTTGGCCACAAGCAGCTCGAGCAGAATCCTTGGGACGTATTTGAGACAATCTTCACTGTCGGCAGCATTCACGAAGGTGTTATCACCGAGTTGCTTGACCGTGGCGCCGTTATCAACCTCCAGCCTTACGGTGTAGAGGGCTTTGCTACTCCCAAGCACCTTGTAAAGGAAGATGGAACTCCTGCTAAGCAGGACGAGAAACTCCAGTTCAAGGTTATTGAATTCAACAAGGATGCAAAGCGCATCATTCTTTCTCACAGCCGCATCTTTGAAGATGAGCAGAAGAACGAAGCTCGCAAGGCTCGCAAGGCTGAGCGTAAGGCTGCTCCCGCCGAAGAAACAGCACCTGCTGCAACTGTAGAGAAGACTACATTAGGCGATATCAGCGCACTTGCTGCACTGAAGGAGCAAATGGAGAAGACTGACGAATAAAAGGGTAATAATCTTTTTATAGTTTTGGTTAGTATTTGTGGCATTGGTCAATATGGCCGATGCCACTTTTTCAAAACAGTTTGAAAAACAAAAACAGGCAACTATATATGTTGACAAATCTGGAAAAATATGACATAGTGCTTGCCAGTAATTCTCCTCGCCGGCGCGAGTTGCTGGCTGAATTGGGCGTGAACTACCGTGTTGAACTTATAAGAGGCATAGATGAGTCACATCCTGCAGATTTGCCTGCACGTGAAATCGCTGAATACTTGTCGCGTCAGAAAGCTTCGGCATATAGTTTGCGCCCGAATGAACTGCTCATCACTGCCGATACTGTAGTCATTCTCGATGGAGAAGTGTTGGGGAAACCCGCCGATAAGGCCGATGCGTGTTCCATGCTGCGTAAGTTGAGCGGGCGAACACACAGCGTTATCACAGGAGTTACCGTAAGCACAAATGCTGGTGTTAACTCATTCAGTGATGAAGCTTTAGTGACTTTTGACAATATGAACGATGAAGAAATCAATTACTATGTGGATAATTACAGCCCCCTAGATAAAGCAGGTGCCTATGGAATCCAGGAATGGATTGGATATATTGGTGTGAAAAGTCTACAAGGTAGTTTTTTCACTGTGATGGGTCTGCCGGTCCACCGACTTTATCAACTTCTTAAATCGTTGTAATTGTAGGTGCATTTCATTCTCTTTGAAAAAAGAAAAAGCCACTGGCGCTGGTGCGCTGGTGGCTTAGTCGCTTAATGAAGTATCTATTGGGTTTTATCCCAAATAGGCCTTCAACAATTTACTTTTTTGTCCTTTCAGGCGACGTATCGCTTTCTCCTTAATTTGGCGTACGCGTTCACGAGTAAGGTCAAACTTTGCTCCAATCTCTTCAAGAGTCATCTCTTGACAGCCAATTCCGAAGAACATCTTCAGAATGTCTCGCTCACGAGGGTTGAGCTGGTCAAGAGCGCGGTTGACTTCCTTGCTGAGCGACTCTTGGTTAAGTGTGGAGTCAGCCATTGGGCTGTCATTGTTTGGCAGTACGTCGAGTAGACTGTTGTCTTCACCATCAACAAATGGTGCATCTACCGAGACGTGTCGGCCTGAGACCTTCATCGTGTCGCTGATCTTCTCAACCGGTATGTCGAGTTCGTCGGCAAGTTCTTCTGCCGAAGGGCGTCTTTCGTGAATCTGCTCAAATCGTGAGAGAGCCTTGCTGATTTTATTCAGTGAGCCCACCTGATTGAGTGGCAGTCGCACGATTCTCGACTGTTCGGCAAGAGCTTGAAGAATAGACTGACGAATCCACCATACGGCATAGGAGATAAACTTGAAACCGCGCGTTTCATCAAATTTCTGAGCTGCTTTAATCAAGCCGAAATTTCCCTCGTCGATTAAGTCGGGAAGACTCAATCCCTGATTCTGATACTGTTTTGCTACAGAAACAACGAAACGTAGATTAGCGCTTACAAGTTTGTCGCGAGCCTCTTGGTCACCCATCCTGATGCGCTGTGCCAGTTCGACTTCTTCGTCAACGGAAATAAGTTCTTTACGGCCTATTTCTTGCAAGTACTTGTCGAGCGATGCGCTTTCACGATTGGTGATAGATTTTGTAATCTTAAGTTGCCTCATTAGATAAAAATAGATTAAGCGTGCAAAATTACTACTTTTTTTTCAAATACGCAACAATAATACAAATATTGTGCCAAAAAATCAAAAAAATGCCGTTAAAAAGAATTAATGGAGTGGGGCGTTTTTGTTGATAGTAGTATATATAGTAATTTTGTCATTTATTATAATAGGAAATATATATAATAATTTATTAGAATGAATTTGAACATCGTTGTTCTGGCAAAACAAGTGCCAGATACCCGTAATGTGGGAAAAGATGCAATGAAGGAGGACGGAACTATCAATCGTGCTGCTCTGCCCGCAATCTTCAATCCAGAAGACCTGAATGCACTTGAACAGGCATTGCGCCTTAAAGAAAAACATCCCTGCTCTACAGTAGGACTGTTAACTATGGGTCCACCGCGTGCCGGTGAAATTATTCGTCAGGGTCTATATCGTGGAGCCGACACAGGCTGGTTGCTAACTGACCGTCTTTTTGCCGGTGCTGACACATTGGCAACTTCCTATGCCTTAGCCACTGCCATCAAGAAGATTGGCAAAGTTGATGTCGTGCTTGGCGGTCGTCAAGCCATTGATGGTGATACCGCCCAGGTAGGTCCACAGGTGGCACAAAAGCTCGGGCTAAATCAGGTGACGTATGCCGAAGAAATACTCAAAATAGAAGATGGAAAGGCTACAATCCGTCGTCACATCGATGGCGGTGTAGAAGTGGTAGAAGCTCCGCTGCCAGTGGTAATCACCGTGAATGGAAGTGCAGCTCCCTGCCGCCCTTGCAATGCCAAGCTTGTGATTAAATATAAATATGCCACTTGCCCGATGGAACGTACCGGCGATGAGCCTTGGAAAGCACTATACGACGAGCGTTCATATCTCACGCTTAACCAGTGGAGTGTTGCCGATGTGGATGGAGACCCCGAGCAGTGTGGTCTGAGCGGTTCACCCACTAAGGTGAAAACTGTGCAGAACATCGTGTTCCAGGCTAAAGAGAGCAAGACGCTAACGTCTAGCGACAGCGACGTAGAGAGCATGATTAAGGAATTGTTGGACGAGAAAATCATTGGATAGCTATGAATAACGTATTTGTTTATTGCGAGATAGAAGGGACCGCTGTTGTGGAGGTCTCACAAGAATTGCTTACAAAAGGACGTAAACTTGCTTCTGAACTTGGAGTGGAACTTCATGCTGTGGCTATAGGCGACGGTATCACTGGAAAGGTTGAGAACCAGATATTGCCTTATGGTGTTGATAAACTCTTTGTGTTTGACGGAAAGGGTCTTTTCCCTTATACATCGGCACCTCATACCGATATTATGGTTAACCTGTTCAAAGAAGAGCAGCCGCAGATTTGCTTGATGGGTGCTACGGTGATTGGCCGTGACCTGGGACCACGCGTGTCGTCTTCTCTTACAAGTGGTTTGACAGCCGACTGCACTCAGCTTGAGATAGGTGACTACGATGATATGAAGACCGGCAAGCATTATGAGAATCTGCTTTATCAGATTCGTCCGGCATTCGGCGGCAACATCGTGGCAACGATTGTTAATCCCGACCATCGTCCTCAGATGGCTACCGTGCGTAGTGGTGTTATGCAGAAGGCCATTTACGAAGGTACGGCACGCGGCGAGGTTGTCACCCCTGAAGTGTCTAAGTATGTAGATCCCGCTAGCTATGTTGTCAAGGTGCTTGAGCGCCATGTGGAGCAGGCAAAGCATAATCTCAAAGGTGCTGCTATTGTAGTTGCCGGAGGTTATGGTGTTGGAAGCAAAGAAGGTTTCGACATGCTCTTCCAGCTTGCCAAGGAACTCCACGGCGAGGTAGGTGCATCTCGTGCAGCTGTTGATGCCGGTTGGGTTGACCATGACCGTCAGGTGGGTCAGACTGGTGTAACCGTTCATCCCAAGGTATATATTGCCTGTGGAATTTCGGGACAAATCCAGCATATTGCTGGTATGCAAGAAGCAGGAATCATTATTTCAATCAACAGTGATCCTGATGCTCCCATCAACAAGATAGCCGACTATGTAATTGTGGGCACTGTTGAGGAAACCGTTCCTAAACTCATCAAGTATTATAAGCAAAACTCTAAATAAGAATTATTATGGCAAACTATTATATTGACCGTCCTGAAATAGGGTTTCATCTGAATCACCCGTTAATGAAGCGCATCGTTAATTTGCGAGAGCGCGACTATGCTGATAAGGACAAATTTGCAGATGCACCGGTAAACTATGAAGATGCCATTGAGAATTACAAACGCGTGCTTGAGATATGTGGCGAGGTGGCAGCTGAAATTATTGAGCCCAACAGCGAGGCAGTTGACCAAGAAGGTCCCCACCTTGAGAATGGTCGCATGATTTATGCAAGTAAAACATTTGAAAATCTTGATGCGACGCTAAAAGCCGGTCTGCACGGTGTGTCAATGCCACGTCGTTATGGTGGACTGAATCTTCCCAATGTGGTATTTTCGATGCTCAGTGAAATGATATCGGCAGCTGATGCCGGTTTCCAGAACATTTGGTCGCTTCAGAGCTGTATCGACACTTTGTATGAGTTCGGCAGTGAAGAGCAGCGCGAGAAATACATCCCTCGCGTGTGTGCCGGCGAGAGCATGTCGATGGATCTTACCGAACCCGATGCAGGCAGTGACCTCCAGCGCGTTATGCTTAAGGCTACTCAGGATGCTGACGGCACATGGCGCATGAACGGCGTGAAACGATTCATTACAAATGGAGATAGTGACATCCACTTGGTGCTTGCCCGTAGTGAGGAAGGCACTACCGATGGCCGCGGCCTGTCGATGTTCATCTACGACAAGCGCAATGGAGGCGTAGATGTGCGTCACATTGAGAACAAGCTCGGTATTCATGGTTCGCCAACGTGTGAGCTGGTTTACAAGAATGCCAAGGCAGAGTTGTGCGGAAATACTCGCATGGGACTTATTAAATATGTGATGGCATTGATGAATGGTGCGCGTTTGGGCATCGCCGCTCAAAGCGTTGGCGTTGAGCAGGAAGCATACGTTGAAGGATTAAACTATGCCAAGGAACGTGCTCAGTTTGGTAAGAAGATCGTCACTTTCCCTGCTGTCTATGACATGATTTCGCGCATGAAGGCGAAACTCGATGCTGGTCGTTCATTGCTGTACCAGACGGCTCGTTACGTAGATATCTACAAGGCCCTTGAGGATATTGCCCGTGAACGCACTCTCACTCCTGAAGAACGTCAGGAAATGAAAAAGTATCAGCGCATGGCTGATGCTTTTACTCCTCTTGCCAAGGGCATGAACTCTGAATATGCCAACCAGAATGCCTATGATGCAATTTCCATCCACGGCGGTTCGGGCTTCATTATGGAGTACAAGAGTCAGCGTCTTTACCGCGATGCACGTATCTTCTCCATTTATGAAGGTACGACACAGTTGCAGGTAGTAGCTGCCGTTCGCTATATTACTAACGGCACCTATCTGAACCTTATAAAGGAAATGCTTGAAGCTCCATGCAGTGAAGAAATGAAACCATTGCAAGAACGCGTTAAGGTCATGGTTGACTTGTATGAGCAGGCTATAAATGCCGTAAAGGATATGGGCGATGTTGAGGCTCACGACTTCTTGGCGCGTCGTCTTTACGATATGACGGCAGAAATCATCATGTCGCTGCTCATTATTGATGACGCATCTCGGGCTCACGAACTGTTCTCCAAGAGCGCTAATGTCTATGTTCGCATGGCCGAAGCAAACGTCAAGGCTCACAATGCATATATTATGGCATTTGATCCAGCCGACCTTGTGTCATTCAGGGCCATTGAGCAGACAGCTGAAGAATAATCATTCTTAATTGGGGCATGTGGTACTAATCATGTGCCCCTTATATATATTGTAATTATGAAACGATTTTCATTGATAATCATGGCTTTGCTGGGTGTGCTGATTGCTGATGCATGCACTTCGGCTATTGTAAGTGGAAAGTTGACGGCAAATGGCCGTCCGTTGCTCTGGAAACACCGTGACACTGGAGAGCAGAATAATCGTGTGGAGCGCATTAAGGCTCATGATGGGCTTTTGGAGTTCGTGGCTCTTTTTGATGCCCGCGACATCCGCGACACCGCTGCGTGGATGGGTTTCAACGAGCGAGGATTCGCCATTATGAACACCGCTTCCTATAATCTTAACAAAGACAATGTCCCAGAAAAAGACATGGACAAGGAAGGCGTTGTTATGCGCTATGCACTGGAACGTTGCGTGACCGTTGACGACTTTGAACGCGTGTTGAAGCAGTGGAAAAAGCCAATGGGAGTTGAGGCCAACTTCGGAGTCATTGATGCCTATGGCAACGGGGCATATTTTGAAACGGGTAACTATACCTATAAGAAATATGACCTTGCCGATGAACCAAGCGGCATACTCACTCGTACCAACTATTCGTTCAGCGGTCGCACGGACGAGGGCTATGGTTACATTCGCCATGAAAACGAGAAACATCTTTTGGGTCCCTATATTGCCGAAGCCAAGATTACGCCGTCGGTGTTCACTGAAGTCCTTTCTCGCACTTATTATCATAGCATGAATGATAAGGACTACACCTACAGTGAGCAATGGGTGGTGGATCAGGATTTTATCCCTCGTGCAATAAGCACGGCCTCGGTGGTTATCGAAGGTGTGTTGCCAGGTGAGAAAGGTTCACTCACGACTATGTGGATTGCCCTGGGTTATCCTCCATGTGCCGAAGTGTTTGCATGCTGGACAGGCGAGAATGGCGTGCCGCAGGAATTAATGGGTTCTGGTGCCAACCGCCACTCAGTTCAGTGTGACAAGGTTAATAAGCGCGAAGCAGAAGTGTTCCATGTCAAGCGTGGAAACGGCAAGCACTACATTGATTTGTCGAAGCTATATAACAGCAAGGGCACAGGCTACTGCCAGCAGCTCATTCCTAAGAATATGGAGACTTATCGTCGCGGTTATGCTGAGCTGGCTCGCCGCCGCGCCGCAATCATGAGATAGGCTCTGGGCCTTCGTGTTGTTTTAAAGTATTGGAAACTATATTATCACTGTCGGGTTGTTCTGAAAGAGTCGGCTCGGTAGTGATATTTTTTGTATTTTCGGATTCGAGGTTTTCGTTTAAAAGATGGTCGAAGTTCTTGCGGCGGAAGACGAAGTTGTGACCTAGGTATTTGTCGCGTACAGTTGGATTCTCGGCAAGTTTCTCACTGGCATCTTCAAATAGGATTTTGCCTTCAAAGAGCAAGTATGCGCGGTCACAAATAGATAGCGTTTCTGGCGCATTGTGGTCAGTAATGAGGATGCCTATGTTTTTGGATTTCAGGCTGTAGACGATGCTTTGGATATCTTCCACAGCGATGGGGTCAACACCGGCAAACGGTTCGTCGAGCATGATGAAGCGCGGATTGATGGCTAGGCATCGTGCAATTTCGCAGCGTCGGCGTTCACCACCGGAGAGCCGGTTGCCAAGATTCTTACGAACCTTCTGAAGGTGAAACTCGCTAATTAGTTGCTCCAGCCGGTCACGTTGATATTCAGGTGTTGTATCGGTCATCTCAAGGATGGTCCGGATATTGTCTTCTACCGAGAGCGTTCGGAATACCGATGCTTCCTGTGGCAGGTAGCCGATACCAAGCTGAGCTCGTTTGTACACTGGCAGGGTGGTGATATCAACGTTGTTGAGGAATACGCGGCCTTCGTTGGGTGTAACGAGTCCCGTGGTCATGTAGAAAGTGGTAGTTTTTCCCGCACCATTTGGACCTAACAAACCTACAATCTCTCCTTGATGAAGTTCAATCGACACATGGTTCACTACCGTACGCTGGCGATATTTCTTTACCAGATTGTCGGTAGTGAGCACAAGCTTTCCTTGTTCGCCGGAGGCATTGAGAGCCATAGCCACTTCTTTTGAGCCAGGCTTTAATGCCTTCGGTGCATCGGGATTAGTCGTTTTTTTCTTCTTCAAGAAGGGAATATCCATCAGTGAGCCTGTTTTTTGAGCTGACCTTTAATGTAATCAGTAATAAGATTGATTGCCACTTCGTTATGACCGCCTTCAGGTACAATGATATTGGCAAATTTTTTCATCGGCTCAATGTGCAGCAAGTGCATGGGCTTAAGTACCTTCTGGTAGCGGTCGATTACCTCTTCGGCAGTTCTTCCGCGTTCTATCACATCGCGTGAAATGACGCGGATCAGACGGTCATCACCGTCGGCATCGACAAAGACCTTGATGTCCATCATCTTGCGTAGACGGGGGTCGCTCAGCACAAGAATGCCCTCGATGAGAACCACATCATGTGGTCCCATGGGTACTGTCTCTTTCAGGCGAGAGCAGGTAAGATAGCTGTAGGTAGGCATCTCTATCGACTCGCCGTTCTTGAGCATCTTTAGATGCTTGAGCAACAGGTCCCAATCAAAGGCAGCTGGTTCGTCAAAATTTATGTTCTGTCGTTCTTCAACAGGGACGTGACTTGAATCCTTGTAATAGGAGTCTTGGGAGATAATCCCAACTTCGCCTTTTGGCAAGCGCTCCATGATCTTTCTCACTACGGTTGTCTTTCCCGAGCCGGTTCCACCGGCGATGCCTATGATAATCATTTTTCTTTTTGTTTTATTCGCAAAATTACAACGAAAAATTCTAAATATGATATTTTCTCAAATAAAAATCTTGTCAACTCAATATCTCATCCAATAATCTTTTGCAGTGGCTCGGCAGAATAATGTGATGATTTCCTATAGGGTCGGTAAGGAAGTATTTTATATGTTCACGTTCACGAAGTTGGATAATCTGTTGTGTGCGACATAATCCAGGTCGCGATTGGCTACGTATTAGCATACCTTCCTGAGCAAAGTGTCGCGATAGGTCGCCGGCCACCTTAAATATTGTAACAGGTCCTTCTTGCATATAACCGCGAACGCCAACTCCGATTCCAGATTCGAAATGTGTGTCGAATTCATATCGTTTTACCATATTAAGTGGAATGGTACAGTGCGCAAAGAGCATCTGTCCTGACTCGGGATTAAGTTTTGAAGGATTAGCTTGGAATCCAGAAACTCCTAACAGTGCATTGGCGATTGTCATCGACAGCAATGCAGGGATGTCGCCTTCACATCCAGCAATTATTCCTTCGGAATTCAGTTTTGCCAGTGCCAGACATCCGGTGTTATGCACGGTTGGAAGCAAGTCAAAGCAACGAAGAGTAAAACCATTTAGGTTATATCTTGATATGATATTTTTCAAAGCGAGATAGATACGGTATGCTCCACCCAGCGACTCTTTAACTTCGGCACTTGTTGCTTTTTTGAAAAATACATTTGGTATGTCTTCATCATTTACGATACCGATTTCATCAATCAGTTCGTTGATTTCAATATCAACAAACTCGATGCCCAAAATGTCTTTAATCACCACTCTGTTTGCACGACTGGCAATTAGCCAGTCACTCGGACGGCCAATAACTCCCAACCGACATCCATCTAGTTTGCGTCGTGCCTCTCCGGCTTGTGCCAGCAGATTGATGCGTCGCAATATGAAATCGGGCTGACCGTGAAGAATTTCTCCACGCAGCCCGTTAATTTTAAGGTAAGATAATATCTCAAGTGATGCTGCCAAAGAATTGCTCAGACCCGATGTGAGAAGATAATAGGGACGATGGGTTGCTTGTTTTAAGTTTGGCAATATAGTCTTGAAAATCCCCTCGGTTCCACCAGTCCTCACGTAAATAAGGTCGAGGGCATGTGTGCCGTAATCCTTAAATTCGTTATCGGTGATTAGTTCGTAGTCGGTTATGGATAGTTGATCAAGAAATGCCTTCGTTTCGGCAGCAATAGCCTCTGCATCGTGTAGTGGAGATGTGAGGGTATAGATGGCGATATTCATTTTGAGGTTAGTTTGAATTATGTCGCAAAATTACATATTTATTTTTGGATGGCATAGGGTGATTGTCCAATTTTTAAGTAATTTTGCGGTTGGAAATTATTATTGAATATCAATATGGGAAATATTGCTTTGATAACAGGCGCTACAAGTGGAATAGGCGAGGGTTGTGCCCGTCGTTTTGCTCAAGGTGGCTACGATGTGATAATAACGGGGCGCAATCGCAACAAATTGGAACTGCTTGCTGGTGAGCTAAAGGCACATGGTGTGCGCGTGTTTAATCTGGTCTTCGATGTGCGCAACCGTGCTGAGTGTGAACAGGCTATTGCTGGTTTGCCAACAGATTGGGCTGACGTGGATGTTCTCATTAACAATGCAGGTCTTGCTCTTGGACTTGAGCCAGAATATGAAGGAGCTTACGAAGATTGGGAAACGATGATTGACACCAATGTAAAGGGACTTCTCTATATGACCCGTCTGGTGGTTCCTGGTATGGTGCGCCGCAACAAAGGCCACATAATTAATATAGGCAGTGTTGCAGGTGATGCGGCCTATGCCGGTGGTAACGTCTATTGTGCCACGAAGGCAGCTGTCAAGGCGATTACCGATGGCCTTCGTATTGACCTTGCGCATACGTCTGTCCGTGTGACCAACATCAAGCCGGGTTTGGTGGAGACGAATTTCAGCAACACGCGTTTCCATGGTGACAAGGAGCGCGCTGCCACTGTTTATAAGGGCATCAAGCCACTAACCGGCGAAGATATTGCCGACGTAGCGTTCTATGTCACCAGTGCACCTGCTCATGTGCAGATTGCCGAGGTTCTCGTACTTGCAACTCATCAAGGCAGCGGATCAGTTATTCATCGCAACACATAAACCATAAGAATATGTACGAGCCATTAGCCGAGCGTATGCGACCCAAGACGCTTGACGACTACATAGGGCAAAAACACCTGGTGGGCGAAGGTGCCGTGATACGCCGAATGATAGAGAGTGGCAATATCTCGTCTTTTATCCTATGGGGACCTCCAGGGGTGGGGAAGACCACACTTGCACGCATCATTGCCGAACAGACGCAGGTGCCGTTTTATACACTGTCGGCAGTTACAAGTGGAGTAAAAGAGGTGCGCGAGGTGCTCGATAGATGTCGTGCCGATGCACGCAGCATGTTCACAAAAGGACGCCCTGTCCTTTTTATTGACGAAATTCACCGCTTCAATAAGTCGCAACAGGATTCATTGCTCGGTGCAGTAGAAAATGGTACAGTAACACTGATTGGTGCTACGACAGAGAATCCATCGTTTGAGGTCATACGTCCGTTGTTGTCGCGTGCTCAAGTGTATGTGCTAAATCCTCTCGACAAGGAAGATTTACTTGAATTGCTTGATCGTGCACTCACTACCGATAAAATGTTTCAGGGGCGTGAGGTGAGAGTCGAGCAAGTTGAAGCTCTCATTCGTTTCTCTGGCGGTGATGCACGTAAGTTGCTAAACATTCTCGACCTGATAATGCAGTCGATAGGTGCAAATGATTCCTTTATTATCAATGATGAAATTGTTACAAGTCGCCTGCAACAGAACCCTGTGGCGTTTGACAAGGGCGGGGAGATGCACTACGACATCATATCGGCTTTTATAAAGAGCATTCGAGGCAGTGACCCTGATGCAGCAGTGTATTGGCTTGCACGGCTCATTGCTGGTGGAGAAGATCCAAAATTTATCGCAAGGCGACTGTGCATACTTGCTGCAGAAGATATTGGGCTGGCTAATCCGACGGCATTGTTGCTTGCCAATGCCACTTTTGATGTTATCAGCAAAATAGGATGGCCCGAGGGACGCATTCCCCTTAGTGAGTGCGCAATCTATCTCGCGGCCTCGGCAAAGAGCAACAGTGCTTACTTGGCAATTGGTGCGGCCCAGGCCTTAGTTGAACAGACAGGGGATGCGCCTGTACCACTTCATCTGCGCAATGCTCCAACTAAATTGATGGAGGAACTTGGCTATGGTAAGGACTATATGTATGCCCATGACTATCCTGGGCATTTCGTACGACAGCAGTACATGCCCGAAACGCTAAATCATCCCACTCTTTGGCATCCACAAGAAAACCAGGTTGAAAACCGCCTTGCTGAACGTATGCGTCATCTCTGGGGTGATGTTGATCTTTAGTTGTGTGGTTTTAGAGTATATTTAACTGTCTTGCAGTTTCGCTGAAGCATAAGCATATATCTATTTGATTATTAAATATTAGAATTAGATTATATAGCGGTTATTGTTCATGAAAGTACAATAGCCGCTATATTTTATTCGCTATTTTGGGGAAGCTAGATATATGGCTGTTTTTTGCAAAATGATTAAATTTTCTTAATTCACAGAAAATATTTATCGTTTTTCGATAATTTGATATATCTTTGCAGCAGATTTTCAACAAACAAATTTTATCTTTATGAAAAAGACATCAATTAAAACTCTCAAATTTGTGTGCGTTTTGGCACTCATTGGAATTATCATGTGGATGGTTTTTTATGCCATTCAAACCTATTTTGTTTTGACCACGGGCAATGGTAATGGAGTGATAAGCTGGGGATCTCCGCGCATGGGGCTCAAGTTGACTCTATTTGTAATAAATCGTACCACTATTTTCTTGTTGGCGGGATTGATGGCCGCATTTGTAATCAACATTCTCAAATATTTAAGAGGAGGAACGATTTTTAATCGTGCTAATGTGGTACTTTTATGGATTATGACGATTTTATTGCCGATTCACTCGTTTGTAAGCGACAATATGGGTATCGCTTGTTCACCATCGGAGCATTTTAATTTACTGCTAACCGATTCTCCGTTTATTTATGCGATTGTATCACTCATTGTAGCATTGCTTTACAAGTTGGCATACGACGCTGCCGAGGAACAGAAGTTAACCATCTAAATCGTATAGCCTTATGATTATCGTGAATTTAGATGTTATGATGGCCCGTCGCAAGATGTCGCTCAATGAGCTGAGCGAACGCGTGGGCATAACAATTGCAAATCTGTCGATCTTGAAGACAGGCAAGGCTAAAGCCGTACGCTTCTCAACACTCGACGCCATCTGTAAAGTGCTTGACTGCAGCCCTGGTGACATACTTGAATATCGTAATGAAGAAAACAACAATTAAAATTATATCAAAAATGAATGCAACATTAACATCTGTGGTTGTGGCAATGGCTATAGCATTGCCTAACCTGTGCTTCGCTCTTGAAGCATCATCGAGCGACACTGTAAAAGTTATCAACAATCCTGGCCAAGTAGTCATAACACAAAATGATGAAGGAGTTATGCTCAAAGTGAACGGCAACGAAACAGACACTGCCTACTGCTATGAATATCGCGTGACACCCAGGTCCAAGTGGCGGTTGAACACTATGCAGCTCGAGGGCAGCGAGGTTGAATTCCGTCATCCTTTCTCAAAATGTGACAGTATCAATAAGAAAACGCACTTCATTGTTTTCATGAGTGACGTTTATTTTGGATGGGGTGGGCATAGCGTTGACGTCCCCGACCGTAACGTCGTCAAGAAATCAATGTCGGAAATTGGCGTACTCAACTTCATAGCTCTAGGTTATCAATTCAACAAGAGTCGATACAGGGTTTCATTTGGTATGGGATTCAACTGGCATCGCTACGGGCTAAAGACCCCATACTTCTGGCTTCGTGACAACGATGGAACACTTGGCTACGCCGAAATGACTGAACCTTTTGATAAGCATTATTCTACGTTGGTTGTGCGTTCAATGCAATTTCCGTTGATGTTTAACCAAGAATTAGGCAAGCATTGTAATGTAGCAATAGGTGGTATACTCAATTGGAACTGCTATGCCAGTTTCGTTAATTCCTATAGCATAGACAAAAGCGATTACAACGTCTCTACCCGTGGACTTAACCAGCGCAAAATCTCTTTCGATGGTATTGCAATGTTAAGTTGGGGAGGACTAGGTGCATATTTCCGTTATGCACCACAATCAGTATTTAAAACAGGATATGGTCCCGAGATGAAAAATCGTTGGACTATTGGCCTCATTATCCGTGGCTTTAATTGGAAATAGACCGAACAGTCAATTATAGGCAATAAATAATTCTCCTATAAATAAAATGCGCTGATTTCAAGCATTTTAACTTGACAATCAGCGTATTTCCTTTTCAGTCGGGATGACTAGATTCGAACTAGCGACCCCACGCCCCCCAGACTTCAAGAATACCACCTCAAGGTAGGTGTTATACAATTAGTTAGAATCACATATTATTCAGTCGCTCGTCTAGTCGCTCGCTTAGACGAGCGACCTCTATTTTTAACTGTTCGTTCTCGGCTTCCAGTCTCTCAATTTTTTCCTCTTTCTTCTTAAGAAGATCCAAGAAATTTGAGACAATTGCTTGCTCGGGAGAAGCTGCACTTGCCATGTCAGCCACATCAGGAATAGAATCGTTTGCCTGGTCTACTCCTTTGGCTCGTTTGTTCATCTTCTTTTTGAGGTTGGGATTGGCTACTTCACTTACATAGTCAGTGATGTTTTCGACTCCGAGAACCGAGGCAACTTTCTCAATAAATGCCTCTGGAGCTGATGCTTTTCCACGCTCTATCACGGAGACGAAACCTTGAGGATAACCGGTCAGTTCCGCAACTTTTACTTGCGAAATATTTTTTTCCGACCTAATCCTTTGTAAGTCAAGAACTCGCATAATGGTGTTAATATAAGCGTAAAAATTTGTTCATAATTTCTTGCTTATATAACAAAAAATATAAGTACATTTGCAGTCCCGATTTTGTTACATCATGCAAGAATTGTCTCTTTGACGCTGCAAAGTTACAAACAAGTTTTGATATAACAAAATTTATAAGGCTTATAATTTCTTTTATAATTCATTTTTTTCTTATGACACTTAGAGAATACTACCAATCGCTTAAGTATCAGCCATCTCCAGCGGCAACCTTTGTTAAGGAAATAGCCGCCCTATGCAATAGAACGGAGATAGCTGTGAGAAAGTGGCTCGCTGGCGACGCTGCGCCTGATGCTTTTCTCCAAGAGAAAATCTCTGCTCATTTAGACATTCCAGTCGATGAGCTGTTCCCGAAGTCTGTGTCCAACAATAACCCCAGGAGTGATGGTGACGATAGAACCTAAAATCAGCATGGCAGGTCGCTATACAATAGAGGAAACCTGCAAACTTCTAGGTATGCATCGAAGCACCCTGCATCGCTATACGGCGAAAGGCAGGATTCGCTGTGGAGTGCGACGTTCAACCATGCGGAAGTTCTATCTCGGCAGTGAGATTCTTCGCTTCTGGAAAGCTCAGTTGTAACTATGCCGGGGTATGTGTTTTTACATAGGGACATCGACCGTCATTGGGTTTGGTCAGATGGACGCACTGCCCACCGATGGATGGACTTGATTATTCAAGCCGCATGGGAGAATAAGACAACTTTTTTCGGTGGTGTTCGAATTGAGCTGAAACGTGGGCAGCTTGTAACAACCACAAGGCTGCTAATGGCTAGATGGAGAACCAATCCGAAAATGGTGTTGAAAGTCCTTGATATGTTCGAGAAAGATAAGATGATTCGCTGCAAAAAACTCAGCGATATGACGATAATTACCATCTGTAATTTTGACGCTTATCAGAGCAATGTGAACACCTCTTTTGACCAAGAAAGCTATCGTGTATTTTCAGCAGAAATTGAGGGAGCTGGGAAGCACGAGAGGAAGCGTCAAAGGAAACAGACTAAAGAAAATAATAAAGAGCAAGAAAACAAAAAATCAAAAACAACAACTGTTGTAGAGAGCGCGCCTACCCACGAGGAGGTTTTTGAAGATTTTTTTAATGCTCAAATAGCTGTTGAGACTTTCTGCAAGAATGAATCAATAGACCTTGAGACGTGCAAACAACTAGCGCAAGAAGTATTGAATGATTGGGTACTGAGAGACGAAGTCCATCAGACATTGAAAGATGGAAGAGAGCATCTGCTCAATCAGTTGAGAATAAAAATATCCATTTATAAACGAGAACAAAAAAGAAAGCATGATGTTTTGGAGAAAAAAGGAACCGGCTCGCATAAACAAGACAGCCGAGGAATGGAGAGCGGAGCTGGAGGAGGGAGTGAAACAAATCCTCTCGCGGGGGTTAAGCACTACACCGCAGACCTTACCAGAGATTGATTTTGAATTGGAGAGGCAAAGATTAAACGGTGCTTTTGCCAAAGTTGAACCTCGATTCGACCCCAAAAGAATTGACAAGAATGTCGTTGACTCAATCTTCGCATGGATTTGGCGCAAAGATGAGTTCAACAAACTTAATCTCGATTATGACAAAGGTTTGTTCTTATATGGCCCTCTAGGGCTTGGCAAAAGCCTTACCATGTTTGCCCTGCGGCAATACATGAACTGGGTTAAGGCTCATTATGAGCAAAAGCGAGACGACTATCGCCTTTGCGCTTGGATGAAATCTGCCAGTGAGTTAGCTAACATTTATGCGGTTGACGGACAACCGGCATTGTTAAGTTATGCCGCACATGATGTTAATCTGGTGATTGACGAGTTCGGGCGGGAACCTTGCCCTGCTAAATACTTCGGAACTGAAATGAACGTATTGCAATTCCTTTTGCAGCTTCGCTATGACCATAGACGAAGCAGCATCACTCACGTCACCACCAATATGAAGCTTGAAGACATCGCCCCAAAATATGGAGCGTATGTTGCTGACCGCTGCATTGAGATGTTCAATTTCATTGAATACAAAGGCCAAAGTTTCCGTAAAACCCTTTAGCCGTCTTTCAAAATATGATTTACCGCCACTAAATTTGTGCATCTAATGGCAGCAAATTCATTCCCAAATATGAGCGATATAGTGATTTACTTGAAGTTGGACCCATATCTGGCTCAGTGGCTCACACATGAGCACGGCGGCAATCCTGTCGTTTTCCCGAAGAACTCGGCTGAAAACGACATATTGGAGTTAGGCTTGACTCTCAAGCCATATTTTGCCGCACCTAATGAGCCAGGCATTGACAAGGTTCCCATTTCGGTGCCATACTTCAAGAGCAAAGATGTACGCTCATACAACTACCTGCCCCCTAAAGGACGCAGGGCACTTGCGAGGTGCATACGCACTCGCTTTGTGATTTCTATGTGGAATGATCTTTTCAAATTCGGTAATATCGGCAAGCGCAAACAGGATATTATTTGGACATGGATGGAAGCGCATGGCATTGAGGCAACGGACACAAATTGGAATACCATTGCCAAAATCTATATGCGGAAACGTTCCGTCTACCGCAAGCAGCAATGGCGAGATGCTAGAAAGCCTCATCCCAAATCTCCTTAATAAAGGTTAAAAGTCATACGACTTAGTCCCCTCGAAAATAAACAATGCCACGCACTGCCACACACTTTATTTTTTAGATTATGATGAACAGTTATTCACTCCCTGGTATAAAATTCATCGGTTTTGTAGGTGCCGAGAATTTACAACGCGAGATGATGTTCAAGCACCTCGCTGGAATTCCTGTGGGCGTTTTCACAGACATAACGCCAATAGCGTTTTGCGGTGTGCCCACGTGCGAGGCTGTTTCAACATACAATAAGAATGGCCGCATTGAGCAGACTACGCTGCGCTTCAGGACCCTCGATGTTTTGCCGACATCCCGACACGTCGCTTTTGTCGTCACTGACTGCAATAACCAGTCATACATCATCGGGCAACATGAGAAGCCCCGGCCTATAGTAAAAGTCACTCGCGACACTGGAACGCCAAATGGCGATCCAGCGGTCGCCACGGTCGAAATCACGCTCTATGCGCAGAAATCGCTTATCCCATGCGCAATCACATAAGCAGAAAGAGGTAGAATTTTCTCATAAAGTGAATTTTTAAGGTTAAACAAATCAGCGTATAAATTTGTTTAGGCGAGACCGTCGCTGTGACAGCGGCGGCTCGTTGTTTTATCACCTCACCTCATGTAAAACGTGATTAGTGGCGGAGCAGCCATTCCGTGCAGTCGTCCATATCTCTTGCTGACAGCCTTGATGTCGTAATGTAATCAGAATGGTGTCGGGCTAAGCGTAATTGACGCACACAATCCTCGCTGCCCTGCTATTCTTCGCTTACTTGACGCAATATCACGGTCCTCATTGACTGCCGAAGTCAGTTGCCTTCTTGCTGGAAAGCATCGGCCTTCTGCTCATCACGGTTCTCATCGGCTCGGCGGCGTGCATTGAATCCTGCTCTTTGAACTCTCGCTGAATGACTCGGTTGCCCTTGTATCTTGATGTACTCCTTTGCTCTATGCGGTGAACGGCAGACTTGATGAACTAATCGGCAATTATGCTCAAGGGAGTGCTCCGTGGCGCACAAAGTGCGTGCAGCGAATGTTCCCACGCATAGGGCACTTCCTCGGGTGGGCGATTGCCCAATCCACACCTTCATTTTCTCCTTCGTGATTGTGTTCTCGGCTTTATGGCTCATTGGACGGTGCTTTGTTGGGCACAACCGCTTACTGCTTCTTTGTGATTGCTGCGCTCTCCATGACAAAATCTATCGTTACACATTCGCTCCTTGTGGCCATCAGCCCTTATTGGCTTTTACGCTGCAAAGTTAATGCGCCGTCTTAACACGCAAGGACAGGCTCTGTTGACTTCGAAAATAATGAAAAAATTTGAGACCGTGCCGGCTAAAATTTTTCGGGCCCGCAAGGGGTAATTTTTTTCGGTCAATCCTGGCTAAGTGTTCGCCGTCGCACTTTGCAGGCAGTGTAAAAGCTCAAATAAGAGCGATTACAAGTTCACTGATTGTTTCACAATAAATTTTTCACTGTCATGGAGAAAAATCACAATTTTTCAGAAGCCGCAAGCGGTGCTCAAAGCACCCAGGCACAAGAGCCTGTAAAGGCTGTCGAGAACAATAACAATCCCTTCGGAGTGGAGGAAGTGGATTTGGAGCTGTACATCGCTCACCCCGATGAGGAAGTCCCCGCTCTCTACGTAGGTACATACGGGGCATACGCCGCCGGTTCGCTCCGCGGAGCATGGGTCTCACTTGAGGCTTGCGCCGATTACGAGGAGTTCATGATGGTCTGCCGTTGGATTCACCGCTTTGAGGCAGATCCGGAGTACATGTTCCAAGATTTCATGGGCTTCCCCGGTCAGTTCTACCGCGAGGGTTCTTTCAGCGAGCAGGATTTCGACAATGCACGCGAGTTCGCCGAGCTTGATGAGGATGAGCAGGAGGCTTTCGAGGCTTTCCTCGAGTGCAAGTACGGCAGTTACACTGACTGCGACAGTCTCTTTAGTGAGTTCCGTGATGCCTATTGCGGAAAGTTCGACAGCGAAGAAGAATATGCCGAGCAGCTTGCTGAGGATTGCGGCTATTTCGCTGAGATGCCCTCGTACCTGCGTAATTACTTTGACATCAAGGCTTTCGCAAGAGATGTTTTCATGGATGGCTTCACATACTGGAATGGCTACGTCTTCCGCGATTAATCACTAATTGTTTCGCATCGGGTGAGGTGTCAAAGCCTCACCCTTTTCACAAGTGGTGTGTCTTTTACCGCAGAGATACACCATTTTAATTTTGTGGCAAATTTAGATTACATCACTATGCCACAGACCGAATATAATCTCCACCTCAAAGGCTACGTCGGCGGTTACGACTTCGACCGCAACTATGTGGACTATGTGCTTGCCCAACGAAAGGACAAGCCGGTCCACGTGCTGATTGACAGCCTCGGCGGCTCACTCGCAACCGCCCTCTCCATCGCCAGTGCCTTCAAGAACCACGGCGATGTCACTGTCCACTTCGTTGGAATGAACGCCAGCGCGGCCACCATCGCTTCGCTCGGTGCCAAGCACATCTCCATCGACGCTTCGGCGATGTATCTGGTGCACAAGTGCAGCACCGAGTTCTTCGAATGGGGAAGCCTGAATGCCGACCAGCTCGCAACTGTCCGTGACAACTGCGAGGCGGCAATCCGTGATCTGAACAAACTCGACAACAATGTCGCCTCGATGTACTCCGCCAAGTGCAGCAAGCCTCAAGCCGACCTGCTCGGCCTCATGCGAGAGGGCGGCTGGCTCACTGCGAAAGAGGCGAAGGAATGGGGATTTGTCGATGAGGTGACCGACCTCGGAGAGTCCAAGCCGGTGCTCACCGACGCTGTGGCTTCGGCCATGGCGGCGGCTGGAATGCCCATTCCCAATGTGCCCACCGACAGCAAGGAAACGCTCTTCGCTCGTTTCCTTGCCTCAATCGCCTCGCTTTTCAAGCCCGCCAAAGCCGAAGCCGCTCCTAATCCCCAGGACGACATCGACGACAAACAAGTTAGTCATAACGTGAATACACCATCTTCCAACACTCTCAAACCATCCGCAACCATGCTCCAGTCCCTTTCGCTCGTGGGCGAAGTCCTCAACATCGAGGGCTTCGCCGTGGGCGAGGACGGTGTGACGCTCACTGCCGAGCAAGCCATCGCCATTGAGCGTGCGCTCGCTGAACGCGACAAGCGCAACACCGAACTCGCCGAGCAGGTCACGGCTCTCAAGGCCGCCCCTGCTGAATCTTCGCAAACGGTGGTCGACGCTGCAAAGCAGACCGCCAAGTCTCCCTTTGACGAGTTCGCCGGAAAGGTGAACTCCGCAAAGCAGCTGTTCAACCTCGTTCCCTAACCCAGTCACTAATAATCATCTATAATCATGGCAGGACAACTAACTATCACCCCCTCGCTGGAACAGTTCCAAGAGGCGGCAACCAAATGGCGACCCGAGCTGCTCATGCAGCCCATCATCGGGTGCCAGGACACCATTCAGCACATGACTCCCCGACCCGGCATCCGCTACAAGGAGAACGTGGGAGCCATCAGCGGCGACGCGCAGTTCGGGCCCTACAAGCCCTCCCGCTCGACCGACTTCAATCTCAATGTGAAGTACAGAACCCTTGAGACATACATGGGTTCAGTACACTGCAAGTTCGAACCGAACTCGGCAGCTTCCACTATCCTCGGTTACATGGCCGCCACCAAAGGCGACGGCCAGATGAAGGCTCCCACGGCACTGCATGTGCTGACTTACATCGCAAAGAGCTTGTCGGGCAATCTCAACGATGCCATCTGGAACGGCGAGCGCAACCCCAGCGGTGACACCACACATGACTTGTTCGACGGATTCGACACCATCACGCAGATGGAGATTGACGCTGACGAAATCAGTGTGGCGAACATGAACTACATGAAGCTCACCGAGGAAATCACCGCAGCCAACGCGCTCGATGTGGCAAAGGAAATCCTCTATTCGCTCGACCCTCGTCTGCGCGCCCAGGATCTGAACATGTACTGCTCGCAGGACTTCGCCGACAAGTACAACGAGGCCATGCTGCTCACCCACGGAGGCATCAACTACTACAACCAGTTCAACCAGAACTGCGTCGAGGGCAGCAACGGCAAACTGCACATCATCCCGCTGTTCAACAAGGCCGACAGCAAGTTCATCCACGTCACGCCAAAGAGCAACATGCTCGTGGGCTACGACCAGATGGGCGACGTGGAAAGCGTCATGGTAAAGGAGTACGAGCCCTTCATCCTCTCGTACATCGCCACCATGTTCTTCGGAGTGCAGTTTGAGTCCATCGACTACCGCAAGCTCAAAGTCATCGAACTCGCAGACTAAGCACACCCAGTATTAACAGAATAATGATTTGAAACAATGGCAACGAATTGTACCAGTATCATCAGATCGCTCGCTTGGTGTCAGGGAACTCCCGAACTCCCTGGCATCAAACGGCGCATATACTACATCGGAAAAGACCAGATCGTCAAGTGGCCTACGCTCAACCATGACACGAGGGGGCGTCTCGTCACGGCGGCTTACGCGGGCAACTTCGTGCTCGCTGCCGACGCGACATGGAAGTACATCGACATCCTGCCCGACAAGTCGCAGCTCACCAGTGAGGCGCAGGGCGAGTACCCAAGCATGACGCAGCTGAACAAACTCACCGCTGTTCACCCCGGCGTGGGAATAGAGGCTTCGGCTCTTGCCGCCTATGTGAACAACAACGACTGCGTTTTCCTTGTCGAGACCGTCAGAGGAAAATACCGCGTCGTAGGCAGCGAGGCATGGCAGGTCAAGTCGACCGTGGCGCAAGACCTCGGTCAAGGTGCCACCGGCACCACCAGCACTACGCTCTCGGTGGAGGCCACCGACGAGTGCCCCGCTCCATTCTACTTCGGCAAGATCGAGACCGAGGACGGCATCATCCAGCCCGAACAAGCCCAGCCGGCTAACAGTGGCGTAGCCATCGAGTTTGACGGCTCCACCTACACCCATGACAACATGGATGACTTGTTCTCCGCTGTCGCAGAGGACACCGACATGACGGCTGCCGAGGTAGAAGCCCAGTATGAGGCGATTCTCGAACAATATGCAGGTGACGCGGCACTCGCCGCAGCAGACTTCATCGAGCGTGTCGCCGAATGGAGACAAGCCGCTCACTCTGCCAACCCCTAAGGAATGGCTGACACCATTTCTTCGCAGGTCGAGGGTGCTGCCGTCGATATGGGAGAGATCATGCGCGACATGACCTTTCCTGTAGCCGACCTCAGTTCCCTCGATTTGTCGTTAGGCGAGGCTGCACCCCAGGGCCGCGCCCAACAAAAGGATTTGTTTGCCGTGCAGCAGCGCAAGGCGTGGGACAAATCCACCGAGGCACGATGCGATTTCTCCTACAAGCTGCGCCTGACTCGCCGTAGCGACATCAACTTCATCTCCATCTGGCAAAAGTCACTGTACGGACGCACGCTCACCGACATCAAGGGAGACCCCGATATGGTGGAGTTTTTTGCCAAGAGCATTTGCCCGGTCATCAAGGAGATGCTCGGGTACAACCTCAAAGAGGGTGACTGGTGCATCTGCACCTCGCCGAAACGCCGTCACAAGGTCAAGAACTTTGCGACGCTCATCAGTGAGAGACTCGCGCAAATGCTGGAGATTCCGTTCTACGAGGATGTGGCATTTTGCCACACAAAGCAGCGGGTGAACGCGGTTTTTGAACTCAATGTCTTGCCCAAAGAGCATAACATCATAGTCTATGATGACTTTGTGACAACTGGGCAGACATTGGCGGCGATGCGCAGACTACTGCAGCCGCTCGGCAAAAACCTAGTCTGGTTTACCAATGTGAACAACAAACTCTGAATAATATGGACGCTAAATTTACACAGCAGATACAAGATTGGCTCAATACGCCAGCGGAGCAACGAGACAATGCCCAGGGCGCATTGCTCCTGCTCAGACTCACTGGCAACCAAATCCAGTACCGCAATCTGATGGCGAACCCTAAGCGGAACGCACAGTTCATCGAGTACCAGTTGCAGAAACGGCTCAACTTCCGCTTGCAGAAGCTGACCCATGATCAGGTCGAGGAGATGCAGCAGCAGGTCGATGTCATCGCCAAAAAAATCACGCCTAATACCGGCGAGAGTTTCAAGCAAGGCAAGCGTGACGACCACGACCAGCTGCCCGACGAGATACAGGCCCTCTATGTCGAGAACCTGGGCATCGTGCAGAAGATGCGCGAACTCCACATGAAGTTGAGATCGCTCTCTCTCGAAAAAGCACCATGCCCCGACAGTGAGAGATACCCGTTCCTCAAGGAACTTATCGCTCTCGACAAAAGGCTGCACTCGAATTGGGAAACCTATGACCACTACACCGGCACCGACGGTGAGGCGGTCATGACGGCTGACGCTCGCGAGGAAAGCCGAAAGGCTGTCCGATTGATAAACCTTGCAAAAGGTCGCTACGCTAAAAAGCCAAGCGAGGAACTGAAAGCTCAGATCCTCGCGCTTTACGGCAAGGTTATCAATCCAACCGACAAGCTTGCCGCCGAACTCAAAGATTTGGGAATCCTTTGAGCTTCGTAGCCGTCAAAAACATTGCTACGCTTTGGTTTTGACTCTTTGAAATCTCGGAAATTGGCACAAAAGTAGTGTTTTCCTATGAAACGCAGTGCGTCTATAGAGGATTTCTTGAAGCCGATACGTGAGAAACCGTATCAGGCTTATCTCTCCAACGCCTTGCAGGTGGCGGACGTGCTCGACTGGGTGCTGCAACAACTCGGCAAGTCCGAGGTGTGGCAGACATCTTTCTCAATCAGCGAGGAGTTCATTCGCCGATTGTACTTCATCGAGAAGTCCGGCCTCGTCACTCGCTTCAACCTCGTGCTCGACCACAAGGCCACCAACAAGACGCTCAAGCTCTGGGCGTTCATCACCCAAGTAATCTCCACCACCTACCTTGCTGACAACCACAGCAAGGTGCTGCTGGTCAAGAGCGAGCGTGACGAAGTGGTCAGCATCATCACATCGCAGAACCTCACGCGAGGCAACCGCTCGGAGAGTGCCGTGGTCACTACTGACCCTGAACTGTTCGCCACGCTCCATTCTCAAGTTCTAGATTTAATCCGCAATCATTCCGTTCCTTTGAACGACCTGTTTGCTCAAAGACTTGCCCAATGACGTACACTGAAGAACAACTGAAGCAGATTGAGCAGTTCGCCTCAATCTACCTCAAAATATCGGACATGGCGGTGATTCTCGGCATACCTGCCGAAGTTCTCCGCGAGGACATCGCTGACCAGTGCAGCGAGGTGAGCCAGCATTATCGACGGGGCAAAGCCGCTTCGAAAGTGAAACTCCTGCATCAAGAAATGATGCTGGCGCAAGTCGGCTCACCGCTCGCCATCGAGAACACTCACCGCAACCTGCTCGATATGGAAGATGATGAGTAACCATGGCCCAACACAACACACTCGACGTTTGCCGTACTGACTTGTTTACGGCTGAAGACGAACTGCGGTTGCGATACCCAGATGCTATCGCTGACCGCGTTCTTCGTATTCGTGAGGAATACAACTGGTTTCTCTCCAATCCTGACGCGAAAGACCGCCAGTTCGTAGAGAATGCTGTCAGTCGTTTCTCGATCAGCAAA
The DNA here is from genome assembly GCA_017651515.1 of Muribaculaceae bacterium. Classification (GTDB taxonomy): domain Bacteria; phylum Bacteroidota; class Bacteroidia; order Bacteroidales; family Muribaculaceae; genus Sodaliphilus. The sequence goes on from JAGCCU010000081.1 coordinate 40,792, forward strand.
GTCCTTGCTTACTCAGACCTTGCCATTGTCAAGGCGATTCTGCCGCACCTGTCGCAAGCAAGCCGTGATTTCCATCGCTATCGTTACAACGAAATGATCTTGGAGACATTTCAGATGGCAAAGAAACGCAAGGACACGAAAACGATGGAGAAAGCTGCATCGTCTTATGCCAAGTTCAACCGTGTTGACCTTGAAGACGAGCAAGCTGTCCCATACGACTTGATTGTGGTGCAGCCGTTCACAGCCACTGATGACCCCTCTGTCCTCGGCATTAAGCCGATGCCTCGCTTGCAGGAGCGGATTCAAGAACTGCTCCATAAATACCAAGCCGAGAACATCGACATTGAGGACATAGAGTTTGAAGAAGCTGACATTGAGGAAAAATCATTATTTGGAGATAATGATCACTATGATGACGAACAATTCGACGAAGAAGATATACTTTAACGCGCCGCAACGCCTCACCCAACTCATCGGGGCCAATACCACCGTCATCGTGGCTGGGCGACGCACCGGCAAGACCGACTCAATCGCCTCGCCGTTTGTTTTGCGCAATATGCAACGGATGCCTGGCTCCACTGGCGGCATCGTCGTGCCCACTTACAAGCACGGATTGACAAACACCATTCCGGGCTTGTTGGCAGCTTGGAAACGCTGGGGATATATCAAAGGCGTGCATTATGTGATTGGACGGCGACCGCCCAAATCCTTCGGCAAGCCCATCATCGAGCCAGCCGAATACGAGCACGTCATCACCTTTTACAACGGCTCTTGCGCCATCATCATATCTCAAGACCGGGCAGGTAGCTCCAACTCGCTTACGCTGTCGTGGCTCCTCATCGACGAGGCAAAATTCATAGACTATGAACGCCTCAAGGACGAGACGCTCCCTGCCAATGGCGGCATCAAGTCCTATTTCGGACATCACTCTTTCAATCACTCAATACTGATTTTGAGCGATATGCCGCAGACACAAAAAGGCAGCTGGTTTCTCAATTATCAAGATAAGATGGATGTTGACCTTATCGAAACGATTAAGGGCACCATCTATGAGATTTGGAAAGTCAAGCAGCGTATTCGGGAACTCAATGACGCTGGCATGGAGATCCCGAAACACTTGCGCAGACAACTGCGCCAGCTTGACACCAATCTCAATAAGATGCGCTCTGTTGCGGTCTACTACAAGGAGTACTCCTCGATAGAGAACCTGCAACTCCTCGGTGAGTCGTACATCAAACAGATGAAACGTGACCTCACACCAAAGACTTTCCAAACCTCAATCCTTTGCCAACGTATAGGAATCGCCAAAGACGGTTTCTATTCGTCGATGCGTGAGGCGCACAAATACAACGCCAGCGACTTCGAATATCTCGACTCGCTCGGCTATGACTTCACTGAAAGCCAACTCGACTGCCGGGCCGACAAGGACTTGAACCCTTATGCCCCAATCTGCATCGGGATGGACTACAACGCCAACATCAACTGGATTGTGGCGGGTCAGCCTACAGGAAGACGGCTGAACGTGATCAAGTCCTTCTACACCAAGTTCGAGCGCAAGATACCTGCGCTCATTGATGATTTCTGCCTCTACTATGCCCACCACCAATGCAAGGTCGTGGTCTACTACTACGACAGCACAGCTCTCGGCGGCAACTATGCAGTCAACGAGCAGGACTTCCACTGGGTGGTGTGCCACGAATTCGAGAGGCACGGCTGGCAGGTCGAGGATGTAAACCTCGGAAATCCCATGCGCCATGATGAGAAGTACCTGCTCATCAACCAGGGCTTTGCTGGTAAACAACGGCTTATGCCGATGTTCAACCGACAAAACAACGATGACCTCATCCTCGCCATTCAGACGGCTGGGGTCACTCGTGGGCGCAATGGCTTCCGTAAGGACAAGGGCGGTGAGAAACTCGCAGAAAACGAGGAAAACCTGCTCGAACACCGCACCGACGGCACGGATGCTTTCGACACTCTCTACATCGGGTGCGAAAAGTTCCCTTACCGTGACACTTTCGGCTTCAACTCAAGCGGCGTGCTTTAATCCTACGGATTATGGCACATTTTTTGCAGTATTGTTGTATAAATCACCGATTATCCTTACCTTTTTGAAAAAAATGCCACTATTAAGTTTGTTTAACTTGACAGTGCGATATTTGTGCACATGTCTATAATAATTTTGTTGCTTGGGAGTAAGGCGTAATATTGTGCCGAAACCTTTTAACTCTCTTAAAATCAATGAAAAAGATAGTTAAACTCCCATCGCCTTTGGCGGCACTTCTTGTCGCTGGGGCAATCCGTGGCGTGCCTATAAAATCACGTCCCTCAGTGAATCGTGAACGCTTCCTCGTATATGCGACGAAGCAAGTTGAAGACCTAGAGTTGCCTATTGAGTGGGTCATGGAAGCCAACAACCAAATGGTTTATGGCAACATTCCCTCATGGGACAATCTCCCCTCAAATGCCTTTGTCGGGCATGTCGAGATTTGCCCAGAACCCTATGCTGATACATCAGTATGGGGACGGGGCTTCAAGGAACAACTCTACCAAGTCATCATGCCGCGTATCTTTGACAAGCCAATTCCTGTGCCCTTGTTTATGCTGGAATTTGCTCGTGTCAACGATTTCGTGGAATCCTTCCCTGCCCACTATCTCCACGAACTCAACAAGCCGTGGAGCTGGGATTACGAACTCGAAATCCCGATTAGTGAAGCAATGTTTGGTCACATGGCAATGAACGGGTCGCTTACACTCGACCTTTGCGGTGACCTGAAGCGTATTGTTCTCGATGAGAACGGAGAACTCCGCCACTTTAAAGAACTACTTCTTACATGCGGCAACCGTCATCAAGCGTTTCCGTTCAAAGGCAGTATCGCTCCTGTCCTCAACAAGAACTTTGAACCTGTTCTTTACCGCTCTATCTCACAAGATTGCGGTAAGGACATCCGCAAACAGCTTGTGTTGGAATGTGGTTTTCCCATTCGATGATTGATTTTTGACTGCAAAGTGCCTCATATCCAAAAAATATGTGTACTTTTGCGCTGTCAATCCTCGTGATTTGACACAACATTGCGGATAAAACATTAGACATTATGCCGTTTAGTTGTTGAAAACGTAGGACACTTTCAATAAGCAAACAAGAATGGTATAATGGCTCGCTTTATAGCGTAAGCCATTATTCTTTGTTTGCAGGTATGTCCTACGACCTTCAACGCTGGAATTTGGCTTGCGCTTTTTTTCGTAATTATTTCATTCAAAACACACCACCGTTACAATATTTTTTGTAACTTTGCCGTTCCATGAATAAGATTAAAAAATCTTATTCGTTCCCAGTAGAAGGCCTTTCCTGCATTTTGCAGACAACATATAACTTAACGACTTACGAACTCCTTTGTAGTGATACAAGCTTTGGTCGGCTTTCTGGCACTGCATTGGAGTTTGTTTTATAGACATTCGTGACTATGGCAAAAACTAAGACCGTCAAAGAACCAAAACTAGAGGACATATTACTCGACTGCCGCAACAGTTTGCGTGGTTCAGCTTCGATGACTGAGAAGCGTGACTTGCTTCTTACGTTGGTGTTCTTGAAATTTCTCTATGAGAAGTTCAAACACCAACAATCAGTTATTCGTGAAAAGTACGGCCAAGATGAGGGTCTATTGAACATTATGCTTAATGAGCCGAGTTCGTATGAAGCCGACGGCGTTTTCTATCTTGAAGAAAAAACTCGTTGGAGTGAACTGCTCAAGATTGATGCTACGAAGTTGTCGGTTGAACTTGACAACGCACTCACTGAGTTGAATAAGAATGAACGTCTTAAAGGTTCGGTGCCAATGCAGGTTTTCGTTCCAATCAATCTAGAACCAAGAGTGCTTACTGACGTGATGAACAACGTCGAGAAAATCGACCCGCTCAAATTCGGCGAGAAAGACCTCATTGGACGTGTCTATGAATATTTCCTGCGTGAGTTTTCTTTTCAGATGAAAGACAACAAGGAGGAGGGCGAGTTCTATACGCCTCACTCTATTGTCAAGCTCATTGCTTCGCTGATTGAGCCTTACGACGGCACGATTGGCGACCCCTGCTGTGGCACCGGTGGAATGTTCATTCAAAGTTTGAAACTCATTGAGAGTAAGGGTGGCAATACCAAATCGATTCAAGTGTATGGTCAAGAGAGTAACAAAGATACCTTGCGCCTTGCCAAAATGAACCTTGTGCTGCGAGGCATCAGTTTCGACCTGGGCAATCGTGCGTCATCGTCATTTACCGATGACCAGCACATAGGATTAACTGTAGACTACATCATGGCAAATCCTCCTTTTAACCTAAAGAAGTGGCGAGCAGAAGACCAGCTCACTACTGATGCTCGATGGAGTGGCTATGATGTGCCACCTGCAAGCAATGCCAACTATGCTTGGATTCTCCACATCTTGAAAAAACTCGACGTTAACCATGGCATTGCAGGCTTCTTGCTCGCTAACGGAGCATTAGATGATGCAGATACCCTCTCAATTCGCCAAAAACTCATTGAGAACGACAAGGTCGAAGCCATCATTGTTTTGCCACGCAATATGTTCTTCTCAACCGATATCAGCGTAACGCTATGGATTTTGAACAACAATAAACGCGGCGGCTATCGCAACGGCATCAAGTTGCGAAACCGACAAAAGGAAATTCTTTTTGTAGACCTACGCACATGGACAGAGAATGTCACTCAAAAAAAATATGTTGAGCTTAGTGATGAGCAGATAGAGCGTATCTTCAAAATTTACAAAGATTGGCAGTCATTGCCCGATGGCGTAGAAAAATATGAAGAAGTTGAACTTTACCGCTCTGTGAAAATCAAGGAAATTGATGAAAACGGTTGGAGTCTTGTGCCTAGTCGCTATATCGAGTTTCACGACCGAGATACCGAGCTTGACTTTGACACAGTGCTTCGCACATCAGGCGAAGAAGTCAAGCGTCTGATTGCCCTACAACGGCAGAATACCAATAATCTTGTTTCAGCATTTAAAGCAATTGGGTATGATGCAGAGTAATGTAATATGGGTCTGCCTTGGTGTCTATATTGAGCCATGTGATGAGCGAAATTCCGATTTGTCTGTGAAGTTATCGCAGGGTATAAGTAACATGAAGTATTTTCAAGACCCGAAGCAAGTGTCTGCCAATTCTCGTTCAGATAAGATTGTACGAACGGGGCAGTTCGCTTATAATCGAGCAACCACACGCAATGGAGAAAAAATC
>JAGCCU010000082.1 GCA_017651515.1 Muribaculaceae bacterium
ACGGCAGGCCTACAGACCTGCGTGGCGACATACTTATCCTCATCTCTCAGGTGGGCTATGCTTTCTATTTGACACACTACTCACGGGTCATCCGCAAGTATGACGCGTTCACGTTCAACAAGTGGACGTTTACTTTTGCCAGCCGGTTTATTTTGCCGTTTACCCTACCCCACATCGCGCAAATCGATTGGCCAGGAATGAGTGCTAGAACAGCTGCCGAGATCATCTATATCGTAGCTGGAGCGACTTTCTTCACTTTCCTGCTAGTCGTGTTTGCCCAGCGGCGGCTCATGCCCACCACGGTGAGCGTCTATAACTACGTGCAGCCATTTGTCGCCGTCGTCGCCAGCATGGCCATGGGGCTCGCCACCCCGCAATGGGCGCATGCCGTGGCTGCCGCACTCATTTTCACGGGAGTGTGGCTCGTGGTCAGTAACCGCTCATGACAACCATAAGCGCGACAAAACACCTGGTACAGCAATCTATACTGTGAGCCTTTAATGAAATCACAGTATAGATAACTATCTAATTCCTTTTTGTAGGCTTTTAGTTAAATGTTACTCCAAGAGTGATTTTTGGAACGAATGTGGTCTGGGGCTCTTCCCCATATTCATTTATTTTATACTTGGTTAAGTTGCCCCCAACACCAAGGCTAAATCTCTTGTAAGAAACGCCAATTTGTGGTTCAACCATGATCCCATCATAGACCACATCATCATCCATATCGCTAACGTCAAACTTATAGCCTAAGTCACACAAAACAAAAGGCACAACTTTTGAATCACCAAAATGAATATTGTACTGGGGCCTTATAAAAGCAGGAATGACAAGACACCCATTAGTGGTGGTATAGGTGTCGTCATCATATCTCTCTTCACACTTGTATAAACCAACCTCTAAACCAGAACCGATTCCAAGTTGGAAGTGATCCCCCATTCTGAACATCCAAACTAATTTGGACAGAGCGGCATTACCCATATGACTAGCATACTGATAGTCGATGTAATGCTCTTTACTGTCAAAATCATAGGCAAATCCTAATTCTAATTTAACTTGACTCCGTTTAATGAATGTCGGGGTTCTCATCTTTTTACCAGATTTACTGCCAAACTGATAACCCAGCCTAAAAGTGATATTGTGCCCAACGTTTGAACTACCCTTTGTGGCAATACTAGCTAGATAGCCGGCTCCAAGATAGAATCCGTGGGTTCTGAATCCAACCGTAGGAGCCAACAAGATAGAAGAATAATCTATATCGTCTAAGTTAAAGTTGTATCCGGCATCAAATGTGATATAGGGAATAATATTGCCACTTCCTAAATCAAACTTTGACCTAAAATATAGGGGAATCGTAGGTGTAGCATCAAATTTGAAAGAAGATGTCACGCCAGTTCCAAAACCCAGTCCTACTTCATCAGAAACATTCCAAGTGGCACCTCCAAGGAGTTGTAAACCAGCCTGAGAATTTTTACCAGTAGTAATTGTAGGGACAAGCTCAATAAAAGGTCCTGCACCAGAATTTTCAGATAAAGCCGAAAGAGGCGTTGACATCAATGTTAAAAGCAAGATAATGAATGGAATAAACTGTTTCATATTAATGTATTTAAATTAGTTAAGCTAATTGCTATCTGTCGTCGTGTTATCCAAGCCATGACGTTAACTCTGCTCACGGCATGGCAAAGTTAAACATAAAACTTGAGAGAATTACACTTTTTGATAGTATTTTTCAGCTACAAGGGTCAACTCTTTTTGATTTTTCAACAGCAATAATGCACCATTAAATGGGGCTGGCCACCCCGCAATGGGCACACGCAGTTGCTGCCGCACTCATTTTCACGGGAGTGTGGCTCGTGGTTAACACTAAAGTACCTAAGGATCCTACTTCAAGAAAGGATACAGGTTACTGATGCCTGATCCATCCTGAATCTGCTGCAGGAGCTCGGGATTGGAGATCATCATATAGGCAGTATAGGCCACCGCTGCTAATATACCAACTCCCACTGTGATAAGCATCCACATCTTGGCTGATGATGATTTCTTGTTGGCACCGGCATAGTCGCCCATATTAAATTTGGTCTTGACACCATTAGCCTGGAAGATGGCAATCACACCAGGAATCAAGGTGACGAATGGCGCACCACAGCACAGGCTGCATAATACAGTAGCGATGATAGACTCGGTAAGCCATGTCTTGGGCATCACATTGCGACTTGGCTGGTTGGTGCTGGGGCCGTATTGAGGCGGTGCATAGGGCTGGTTAGGCGTGCCCTGGCCATATGGCGTGCCGGTGGTCGTCGGCTGTGGGTTGAAGGGTGGCACCTGGGGCAGTTGAGCCTCTCCCATAGGGGGCATCTGAGGCAACTGGGTGTCCATATTGCCCGGGTTGAAGGTTTGTCCACTGAGCAATGCCATCAGTTCAGGCACTTGGCTTGCCGAGGTCCAGTTGGGCATACCCTCACCCCACACAAGTGAATTGACGGTCAAGCCATGAGCCAGCAGTTCACTGGGTTCGAACGGGCCAGCGGGCTGGCCATTTTCTGCAATGTAGTACTTCATTGTAAGTCGTATATTTTAAGTAGTTAGTGAATTGTTGAAATCGGGTCCTGAACTGACGTCAATGCCCTTGAGCCATCCCATCAGTACAAGATTATTGTCGCAAATATAGTAACTTTTATAGAAAAATCTATATTAATTTCACTCTTTTTCAATTACATGCAGTATTCTCCCCACGGCTCGAAGCACTAAGAGGTACATTGCTACTCGGCAACGTAATCTATATCTACTGCGGGCTCACTGTCGAGCAGCTTGCGGTACAAGTCGGTCATTTTTTTGTAAAATCCCGGATAGTCGAGATCCCGCTGGAAATCGTGCTGCGCGGTGGTCCCCATGCGTGAACGGCTGGCTTTGTCATTGATCAAATAATTGATCGCACGGGCAAGCTCATCGACATCGCCAGGAGGAACAAGCAAACCGTTCTCCCCATTGGTCACATATTCAGGTTGGGCGCCATTGTTACTGCAAATGTGGGCCTTGCCTGCCATCATATACTCCAAATTGGAAATTCCCAACGCCTCGGGGTGCACCGACGGCAAGACACCAAAGTCAGCCTGACGCAGGTATTCCAATATATTATCCCTAAAGCCCAGGAGCGACACGTTATGGACCAAGCCATTGGCGACAATGTATCCCTTGATACGCACCTTGTATTTGGGCTGGCCGTCTCCGATGATGGCGACATGATATTTGCTCTTATCCACCTGTCCCAGTGCCTGCAACAACACGTCCAAACCTTTCTCCTCGGCCAACTTGCCATGATACATGATAAGGGCCTGATGGGGATCAAGGCCTAGCTCACGACGCAGGTCAGGCACATCGGTACCCAGTTGGCTGTCGCACACGCTGTCACGCAGCACCACCGCACGGTCGGCATACCGCTTGCGGGCCTTACCCACAAAAGCCTCACACGCCATCTGAGAAGAGAACACAAAACAGTCGATCGACTTGTAGAGCTTGGTGTACATGTAACTGCGCTTAGGCTCATACACCCCATGAACGCTAACGACAACACGCGTGTTACGGTTCTCGCTGATGCGACGGGCCATCACGGCCATAAAGGCGTCCTTGAAACTGTGAACATGTATGATATTGTGGCCCTTGCGCAGCAATCGCGCAAAACGGACAGGACTCTCGATGTCGGTCACACCCTTGAGCGGCAAGATAGAAATCGGAATCTCCAGGCGACGGTACTGCTTAAGAACCCTGGGATACTTGCGGCACACGACCTCAACATAGAAATCAGGATCATTGCGCAACAATGCCGTCAAGTCATAGGTGTACTGCTCGGCGCCGGTCCAATGCTTATTTGAAACGATATGAAAAACGTTAATCATCCTCTCATTAATTGTGGCTGACACATTTAATCCATTGTGAACGCACGAAATTAATCATTTTTTTTGGTTTAGATACTCATCGGGATATAAAAAAATTCAGCCATCCTTCTCAGGAGAGCTGAATATCCTTGCTTTTAATTTTACTGAAAAGCGATTTTCATCGCTCAGTAAGTCAAATAA
>JAGCCU010000083.1 GCA_017651515.1 Muribaculaceae bacterium
GTCACCGCTTTCAATGACACAATGATAAAGATTTGGCAGGAGCAAATCACATTGTTGGGAGTCATTGACACCGGGGCTTTGCTGGCTTCGCCCAAAGCCATCGCCATGCGTGCCGACGGACGCTTCTTTGAGGTGTCGCTCTCACAAGCCTTCCTCGAATACGGCTTGTGGCAGGACTATGGCACAGGGCGAGAAACGCCCCGTGGCAACAGTGGCGACATCGGCAGAACGAAAGCGCGCAAACGTCGCAAGTGGTTCAGCCGAAAGTATTATGCTTCGGTGATGCGGTTGAAAGAGTTTTACGAAGATAACGTAGGACGCTCGTTCACGGGCATCTTGAGCGATTTCGCACGGCGATGCAATTATTACAAGTAAAAAAGCACTTGACTTCGTGGAAAAAAATGTATCTTTGCAAAAAAATGACAAACCAAACAAATAGGTATTTTATGCATTATTTACAACATAATCTTTGCATTATAGCCTTAATCTCCTTGTTGACATTCTTGCAATCATGCAAAAACTCAAATGATGAACCCGATATGCCAATAAGGGAGAATCAAGCCATTGTGTTCTTTAGCGATGGGGTGAGATTTCATGGAGGATTTGAAGACTACAAATGTAAAGAACCCTATTACATTATCAAGCCTGACTGCTTTGAGGTGATTGGCGACAAGTGGTATGCCTTGGAATATAACGCCTACTATTATGGAGGAACAAACGTGAACTTATTGGTGAATGGTCAGAAGCAAGCCACCATCCTGAGCAATTGTTACTCTGTTCAACAGGCGGTTGCTTATAAGCAGAATGGACGATTCAAAGCATATATCTTCTATTTTGATGCCGATGAAAAATACCACGGCATCCATTATGATAATGGCAAAATTGAAGAGATTGGCGGATTGAAGGATTTTGAACGCATCCTGCTTGTGAGAACAGTGAATAACGATGTTTATGCCGTATGGAACATGGATGTCAACAACTTCTATGAGGTGGGCAATATTGTCATTACCAAGAATGGCAACCCCGTTAAACAGAATTTAAAGTTGCCATCAAACTCATCGGTAAGATATTTTAGAGACTTATGTGTTGAAGACACAACGATTTACACATTCTTCACATTGCATAGGGATAAGAATCAAGCATATTATGCCAAAGACAATAAACTTGTTATTATGAACGGACTTGATGATGTGGGTTATGGACAAGTTGTTGATGGCAAGGTGTATGGTTTGGGTGTAACGCAGAACAATGGCCAGAAATGCTGTTATTGGGAGGACGGTAAAGTCACCACGATTATCCCCGAATCGGCACCTGTGTCGCCTCGTGGACTTGTAGTAGAAAATGGCAGTATTTACTATCTTGTCACTAATTATGCTGTTGATGCCTCAATTCTTTTCAGGAATGGCGAGGAATACATTCGGCAAGATGGTGAATTATCGGGTTTTAAATTCATATATTAACAATTATATGAAAACGGGGTTTAATAAGTTTCGTATAATATATAAAGGAAGAGAGTATGTAGGTCACGTATGTGCTCCTTTTCATGAATGGTCAGCTCCTAATGATTATTTTTGGGCATGGTTAGACGAATTTAATCTTATTTATGAATAATCATAAAGCCCACCAAGCAATCTTCGGATGGGCTATTCTTGTCCTTTACAGCACCGCTCAATCAATGTAGTTTCGCACAAGAAATCGCAAAACTACATTTTTTATGATTGACGTTAACCAACTCACAGAACTTATCTCGGCTTTTCGTGTCGAGACAGAAAAGGAGTCTATTTCGCCCGAGACCGTCGGCAAGATACTCCAAGACATCACCGACCTGCTCGCTACCGCATCGACGGACGCGGAGCGTCAAATCCTTGACGACTGGAAAGCCATGTTGTCGCAGTTCTATGTCGTATATGACGTGGCGGATGCCAATATGCCCAACCCGCAGAACATGTTCCTGCGGCTGAAGGCACGCAACCTCGGCAACGGCAACTCATATTCATCGCCGGTGCCCATCGCTGGGGCAACCGACATGAAAGCAGGAGCGATGACGGCCACTCACATTCAGACCATCATGGTCCTGCAAGCTGCCGTAAGCCAGCTGCGTTCCTCGGTCACATCGTTGCAGACCGCAAGCAGTCAGCATGGCAACCAGCTGTTCATCATCCAAGCCGCAGGCTGAATTATTAGTGGTTATGGCATGGCAGTGTAGATGCGTAGGGTCTTACTGGGCTGTTGGAAGTGAGATTTTTCAGGTCGCCATTCGGCATTTTTGTCATCTGGAGCGAGTGTTACTACATGTGTGCCGTAGTAGTTGTTAATATTGTCGATAGTCTGCATAAGCTGCCGTTGCCGACCCTGGTCCTGTTTGTCGAAGAGGTTGAGTTGGATATTACGGTTTGGTATGATATCCGTGAGTAGAACTCCTGCTTTGCGATATCCAAAGCCATCGCGATAAATGCTGGCGAAAGCCAAAAGAGCATGGTGAACAATGGTCATTGTCGATGACGATGGGGTAGGCATCTTGATTTGACAAGAGTTTGAATAGAATGGCAGGTCTTCACGATGGTGGTCGCCACGGATATATACTGTAACAGTGCTGGCTGCATTTTGATCATCTCGAAGTCGCTTTGCACACATTTTTGCAAAGACCACGATGGCATCCTGCACTTCGTGTCTGCTGGTTATGACATGCCCAAATGTGCGTGAATTCATAATGGATTGGTGTGCTATTGTTATTGGACTGACGCTTGAGCAATCTTCTCCACGCAATTCACGTTGGGTCCGTTCAACTGTAACAGAATAAAGGCTTCGTACCAACGAGGATGGCATCTGCGCAAACTGTGCTGCCGTGATAATTCCTCTGTCTGCAAGCGATGAAGCCAATCGGCGTCCTATACCCCATACATCGTCAATAACAGTGCGTTGAAGAATGATGTCGATAGCTTCGGGATGTACGAGCCAATACACTCCATCGGTGATGCGTGGGTGTTTCTTTGCAATGTTTGCAGCAATCTTTGCGAGAGTTCGCGATGGCGCAAATCCTATGCTGACTGGGATGTCGATATATTGCTGGATTTTCTTTACCAGCGAAGCCATAATGGCATGATTTTGTTCAACGTCATCGAATGGCATGACGAAGAATGCTTCATCTACTGAGTATTGCTCGACATGTTCCACTTCTGACCCAAGGATATGCATGACTCGCTTTGACAGATCTTGATAGATGATATGCCGTGCCGAAAGTTGGACTACATCGTTTGGGCTGCAGTGATTTTTAATTTGAAAAGCAGGGCATCCCATTGGAATGCCCAAAGCTTTTGCCTCATTGCTGCGTGCTATTACACAACCATCATTGTTTGACAAAACTACTACTGGTCGTCCTTTGAGATTTGGGTTGAAAACCCGTTCGCACGACACGAAGAAATTATTGCAATCTACGAGGCCATAGAGTTTCATCAAACAAGGGTTATGATCAAGTGTTAAGTGATTAGTCGCTGAGTACCGAACAGTATAAACTGAGTACTGAAAACCTCATCGCTGTAAGCGATGAATTATGTATGACACAACCCCCCACACAGTGAAGTTGCTCTCTGGTGAAACATGAAGTTCTGGAAACTTTTTGTTGGCTGGTGTAAGGTAAATACCGTCATCCTTAATTGTTATGCGTTTCACTGTGAAATCACCATCTATGAAACACACGGCAATGTCTCCGTTGTGTGGTGTGAGAGACTTGTCGATAATGAGGATGTCGCCGTTATCTATTCCAGCATCAATCATTGAGTTGCCGATTACCCGTGCGCAGAAAGTGGAGGCAGGATTGTTGAATAGTTCGCGGCTGAGATCAATGGTATCACCATAGGCATCCTGGGCAGGGCTTGGGAACCCTGCCTGGATGCGACTTTCGTAGTATTTGGCCATTGTTGACTGGTTGAGGTCAACAGAGCCAATCTCGAGCCTTATATCGTCATTTGTATTCATTTCAGCAAACTCACTGAGCGCTTAAGGAAGGTGTTCAGAGCTTCTCCCTTCAGCAATCCATTGCCTAACAATGCAATGTCGATGAGTTGCTTCACTATGTCTTGACCAGAGGCATAGGAGGAAATCACGGCATTTTTCTTGTCACGTAATTCGTTTGCTTTGTTACGGTTTTCCTCCAGGTCTTTTTTCTGATCATCGGTGAAATCTTTCTCATTCTTGCTCTTGATATCATTGAGCGCATTTATAACGTTGTTAGTAGCATTCAGGTCATCGTCGAGAGGCTTAAGTTCGGCTTCAGTGGCTTTTACTGCATCTTCAATAACGCGCTTGATAAGTGTGTGCTCAGTGTTGAGCGTGAGCGAGTAGCTGTCTGGAAGTTCGCCATAGAAGCTCATTCCAGGCTGGAACTGGGCCATGTCCTTCATTCGGCGCATATATTCGCTCTGAGTGATTACGATGGGTTGTTCGTCAGTTCCCATGGCAGCTAAAGTAACCATAAAGTTGCTTTTATCAAGTTTGGGCAGCTGTGACTGGAACACCGTCGTGGCAACGTCCTTCTCTGATTGAGTGAGCTCTACCTCGCGTGTGTGTTCTTTAACGATTAGGTTGTCAATGACGTCGCTGTCAACGCGCACGAAACGAGATTTTTCATTTTTCTGCTCAAGCATGCTGATGAAAGGCACATCGAGTTGGCCGTCCATCATGAGCACGTCGTAGCCCTTTTCTGTTGCAGCCTTAATGTGGGTGTACTGTGCTTCCTTGTCGGTTGCATAGAGATACACAAGAGTTTCGTCCTTGTCGGTTTGGTTGGCAGAGATGAGTGTCTTATAGTCGTCAAGTTTGAAGAATTTGCCGTCAGTATTTTCAACAAGGGCAAACTTCATTGCTTGCTCACAGAACTTCTCATCGCTTAGCATACCATACTCGATGAAGATTTTTATGTCATTCCATTTCTTCTCAAACTCTTGTGGGGCGTTCTTTGCGATTTCCTCAAGTCGTGAAGCCACTTTTTTTGTGATATAAGTGGATATTTTCTTCACGTTGCGGTCGCTTTGCAAGTATGAGCGTGAGACGTTCAGTGGAATGTCGGGAGAGTCGATTACGCCTTGCAGAAGCATCAGGAAGTCGGGTACCACACCTTCCACACTGTCGGTTACATACACTTGGTTGCAGTAAAGCTGGATGCGGTCTTTGCGTATGTCTAGGTTGTTCTTGATTTTCGGGAAATATAGTATACCTGTGAGGGTAAACGGGAAGTCGACATTAAGGTGAATCCAGAACAGCGGTTCTTCCTGTGCGGGCTGAATTGCACGGTAGAACTTCAGGTAGTCTTCGTCTTTCAGGTCGGTGGGCTTGCGCGTCCACAGCGGTTCGACGTCGTTTATTACCTTGTCCTTGTCTGTATCAACGTATTTGCCGTCTTTCCACTCCTTTTCTTTTCCGAAGACGATGGGTACCGGAAGGAAGCGGCAATATTTGGTCAGCAGAGTGCTGATGCGGCCTTCTTCGAGGAATTCCTTGTCGTCATCATCAATATATACGATGATGTCGGTACCGCGTTCAGCCTTGTCACACTCGGTCATTTCGTATTCTGGAGAACCGTCGCAGGTCCAACTTACAGCCTGTGCGTTTTCCTGATAGGATAGAGTGCGAATTTCCACTTTCTTTGCTACCATAAATGCCGAGTAGAATCCCAGTCCGAAGTGACCGATAATTGCATTTGCATTGTCTTTATACTTGTTTAGGAATTCCTCAGCTCCCGAGAACGCAATCTGATTGATGTACTTGTCCACGTCCTCGGCAGTCATGCCGATACCATGGTCACTCACAGTGAGAGTTCCAGCTTCCTTGTCGAGTGAGATGCTCACTTTCAAGTCATCGGTAGAACCGTTGAACTCTCCTGCCGATGCCAGTGTTTTCAGTTTCTGTGTTGCGTCTACTGCATTAGAGACTAGTTCGCGCAAGAAAATCTCGTGGTCGCTATAGAGAAATTTTTTGATTACGGGGAAGATGTTATTGGTCGTTACCCCAATTGAACCTTTTGTTGCCATAATATATATTGATTGTATTAATCTTCAGTTTTGTTTGTTGTTTCGTCTGTTTTTGATTCTTCATTTGCTTTGGCTTTTGACTTTGCCCTTTCATGTTTGATTGATGCTTTTATTTCATCATCCTTAACATCGATGACTATGGTGTCGCCATCCTTGGCTTCATCACGCAGCAGCATCTCGCTCAGCGGGTCTTCGATGTGCGACTGGATGGCTCGTTTCAGTGGGCGGGCACCATATTGCACGTCAAACCCAGCTTCAGCTACTTTCTTTTTGGCCTCTTCGGTAATGAGGAGTTTGAAACCTGCTGTTTCAACACGCTTGTAGAACGTAGCCAGTTCGATATCCACAATCTTCATGATGTCGTCCTTATCAAGTGAAGAGAAGACGATGATATCATCCACGCGATTGAGGAATTCGGGTGAGAATGAACGGTTCAGAGCCTTGCGTATAACTGAGTCAGAACGCTCCTTGGTGATTTCGTTGGTGTTGAAGCCCACGCCTGCACCGAAGTCTTTCAGCTCACGGGTACCGATGTTGCTGGTCATTATCACGATCGTGTTCTTGAAATCAACCTTGCGTCCCAGGCTATCGGTAAGCATACCTTCGTCAAGTACTTGCAAAAGCATGTTGAAAACATCAGGATGAGCTTTTTCCACTTCATCGAGCAAGACGACAGAGTAGGGGTGACGGCGCACTTTTTCGGTAAGCTGTCCACCTTCTTCATATCCCACATATCCCGGAGGTGCACCTACAAGTCTCGATACGTTGAACTTCTCCATGTATTCGCTCATGTCGATGCGTATCAATGCCTCGTCGCTGTTGAACAGGAATTCAGCCAACTTCTTTGCGAGCAGAGTCTTGCCCACACCAGTAGAACCCAGGAACATGAATGAGCCGATTGGCCGCTTCGGGTCACGAAGTCCGGCACGATTGCGACGAATTGCGCGTGCAATCTTATCAATGGCTTCATCTTGCCCAACGACCTGCTTCTTCAATTCATCGGTCATTCCAAGGAGGCGCAGGCCTTCGCTCTGCGCAATACGCTGTACGGGAACCCCTGTGATGAGAGCTACCACTTCAGCTACGTCGGTCTCGTCAACTGTTTCGCGCTTGTTATCTAGCTCTTCTTCCCATTTACGCTTGGCATAGTCCAGTTCCAGTTTAAGTCGTTCCTGAAGGTCGCGGTAGTTGGCAGCACCTTCAAAATTCTGCGCCTGAACAGCCTTGAACTTGTTCTCTTGGGCCTCGGCAATTCGTTTCTCTAAATTGTCGATTTCGGCGGGCACTACTACTTTTGATATATGCACACGTGAGCCGGCCTCATCAAGAGCATCAATTGCCTTGTCGGGGAAGAAACGGTCGCTAATATATCGGTCCGTAAGGTTTACGCATGCTTCAAGAGCCTTATCGGTGTAGTTTACTCCATGATGCTTTTCATAGACATGCTTGATATTGTGCAATATCTCAAGAGTCTCTTCAGCAGTAGTCGGTTCGACAATCACTTTCTGGAAACGACGCTCTAAAGCGCCATCTTTCTCAATATTCTTGCGATACTCGTCGAGGGTGGTTGCACCAATACATTGGAACTCTCCTCGTGCCAGTGCCGGCTTGAGAAGGTTGGCTGCATCCATCGAACCGGTGGCATTTCCAGCACCCACGATGTTGTGGATTTCATCGATGAACATTATGATTTCGGGATGCTGCGTTACTTCGTCAACAACCGCTTTTACTCGCTCTTCAAACTGTCCACGATATTTCGTGCCGGCAACTATTGCAGCCATGTCGAGCGATACTATGCGCTTGTCCATCAGGACACGTGCAACTTTTCGTTCCACAATGCGTTTGGCCAGGCCTTCGATAATAGCACTTTTACCAACTCCAGGTTCTCCAATCAGCACGGGATTGTTCTTCTTGCGTCGGCTCAAAATCTGGGTAAGACGCTCGATTTCATTCTCGCGTCCCACAACAGGATCGAGGCGGCCTTCGGCGGCTGCCTTTGTGATGTCTTTGCTGTATTTGTCTATGACTGGAGTGCCATTATTGTCACCTTTCATGACATTTCGTCGCTGGGTGCGCTTTTCGCCGCCTTGAGCAGGACCACCAGTTGGCTCGTCTTCAGGCATCTCTTCCTCTTCGTCGTCAGTGTGAAGACCGGCACTCGGAAGAGCTACGCTGCGCTTCATGTAAAGGTGTTGTATGTTCTTGTCGTATTTCATATGCGATAATTGTTTCCATTAGCTAATTACATACTGCAATTTCTGTGCCATTATTTTATGGTATTCGAGTCAAGATTAATCGGCAACATACCCATTATTAGCATGTTTGTTGAATTTTCATGGTGAAAATTTGATTTGAGAACAAAAATTATTAATTTTGCAATTCATTATAAAGACAATAACCATGACCGAATTTGATTGGGCCGAAGACGTGCAATGTGCAGTCACCGTTTGTGACAATGACGGTGTGATAGTCTATATGAACCGCCGTTCACGCGAGACATTCAACAAAAATGGAGAGTCTATGGTTGGCAAAAGCATGATACCATGTCATAGTGAACGTTCTCAAGCCAAGATACAGGAAATGCTCAATAACGACAGTACTAACTGTTATACCATAGACAAAAACGGTGTGAAGAAATTGATATACCAAACCCCTTGGAAGAACGACGGCAAGGTGGCTGGACTAGTGGAGATTTCCATCGTCTTGCCCAACGACATGCCACATTATATAAGATAAAAACAATAATATTATGAATAGAAAATTTACAACATTAACAGTGCTGGCAATGGTTGTCACGCTGACTGCCGTAGCATCTGTTCCCGCAGGTTACTATAACTCGATAGTGGGCAAAAGCGGAAAAGACCTGAAAGATGCCATCCATACTCTTATTGCTCCCCATACAGCACTTAGCTATAATGCTCTATGGCGCTATTTCTACGAGACAGACATGAAACCCAATACCAACAAGCAGGTGTGGGACATGTACAGCAACAATGAGTATTTCTTCACTACTCAGGGAGCTTCGGTGAGCGGAATGAACAAGGAGCATTCTTTCCCCAAGAGCTGGTGGGGCGGACATGACAATGGCGACGGCTATGATGCCTATTCGGATCTCCATCACCTTGTACCCAGTGACGGCCCGGCCAATACCGCAAAGAGCAACTGGCCTTTAGGTGAGGTCTATTCAGCAAGTTTTAACAATGAAGTTTCAAAGGTTGGACAACCTATAACCGGGCAGGGCGGTGGTGCCAGTAAGGTTTTCGAACCTGATGATGAGTACAAGGGAGACTTTGCCCGAATGTATTTTTATGTGGCAACCATATATCAGGAATACGATTGGGATAACAGGTATCTGTGGATGATTGATTATTATGAAGATAACTGGAAGGTGTTCAACAACTGGTCGGTTAACCTGCTGTTAAAGTGGGCTCGCGAAGACCCTGTCAGCGAGAAAGAAATCAATCGTAACGATGCAGTGTTCCGTCGTCAGAACAACCGAAATCCATTTATTGATGACTCGGAGTTGTGTGAGTATATATGGGGCAATCGTGCAGGTCAGGCCTACGATCCTACTCATGGTGGTGAAATAAATCCCGATCCTGAACCCGATCCCGAACCCAGGTTGATTACCCCAACCCAGGGTACACTTCTTGATTTTGGCGATGTGAAGTTGGGTGACTCATCTACGCTAACACTCTATGTTAAAGGTGCTGACTTAACTGGTAATCTAACACTGCAACTCTATCGCTATGATTACAAAATGTTCAGCATTCCCACTACATCACTCGACTATACGGAGGTGTGCGCCGAAACGGGTTATCCGCTTGAAGTTACATATACTCCTACAGCACTTGGCGACCACAGGGCAAAACTGCTCTTCCTGAATGGTGGTTTGGTGGGCAGCGTTGGTGTCGATATCCAGGCTCACTGTGTTGAGAATACCGAAGTGCTGATTGGTGACCTCAATGGTGACGGTACAGTCGATGTGTCGGATGTAAACATCCTAATCAACATAATCCTCAACAAGCCTCAGAATGTTGAAATTCCTGAAGATCAAGACCCGGATATTACAGGTGAAGGTTACATCGACGTTTCGGATGTCAATATGCTTATCAATATCATATTGAATAAGATTTAGATCACTGTTTGTTGCAGTTTTGACAAAGTAATCACCCCACTCGGAGCTATTGCACTGGAGTGGGGTGATTCTATATGGTTACCAATATATTGCGTCTTTTTTTAATTAAATAACAGGTAAGTTACAACCGACATCAGAGCCAGCACTGCTCCTACGGCACATTCATATGGGATGAGGCGTAAACGTTCGTTGAACGTCAACCCGCATACGCCACCGGTGGCATGGAAGAATGAGCCGTGTGGCAGATGGTCGAGTACGGTGGCACCGGCATTAATCATTGCGGCGCCGAACATTGCAGGGATGCCGACCGACAGTATAGCATCACCGAACGATGCAGATGCGATGGTTGCGCCGGCAGTAGTGGAGGCTGTTGCAGCCGACATCAATGCTCCGGCTACAGGAGCAATCGCACTTCCTCCAAGGTGAAGGCTGTCGAGTGAGGAGAGAATAATGTCTTTTAGTCCGGAATTCTTAATTACTCCTGCAATTGTTCCTGTACCGATTAGCAGTACTGCCACTGATGTCATTTTCTTCAATCCCACTTCCATTGCAGGCAGAATCTTGTTGCGCTGTCTCATAGCGAGCATTCCGGCAAGACCACCGATGGGTAATGCAATGAGTGGGTCAATGTTAATGTCTAAAAGCGGTCTTAGCGCAAGTAAGGCGATGGTTACTATAGGTGCGATAAGGCTGGCAGGCAACGATGGCAAATAGGTCTCGTCATTTTCTGTCGAATCTGTTTCTGGTGTTATGGTTGTTGCTTCTTTGTGGGGCATGAACCTCAAGATGATGAATATGGTAAACAACAGTCCTATTATGGCGGGAAGAACTCCGGCCAACATCGTCATCGATAGGTCAGCGCCCATGTTCTGAGCTGCAATGATGGTATTTGGGTTCGGTGAGATTATATTGCCACATTTCCCGCCGCCAATCATTGCCATCAAGATAACGGCCGGTGACAGACGCAATTGTTTTCCTGCCGCCAGTGCGATGGGCGCCACAGTGATGACAGCTACGTCGATAAATACTCCAACTCCAGTCAATATCATTGTTGTCAGGGCTATGGCAGCAAGCGTGAATCGTTTACCCATGATTCGGATGATAGCATTTGACAAAGTCACAGCAGCACCGCTTGCTATGAGTGCTCCCGAGAGCACACCGGCCGCCAGGATTCGTATTACTGCTGGAGTGATGTCTTTTACACCATCGGTCATCACAGTTACGCTGTCAGTAATAGATAAGCCTCCGGCCAAAGCACCAACAAGAGCGCCAATCATTAGACTATAGGTGGGCGATAATTTCTTGATTATTAAAAAAATGGCTAATGCCAGACCTATTAGAGCTCCAATAGTAGTCATAAGTGTGTGGTTTTATAATTCCTAGCAAAATTACTATATCTTATTCATATTGTCCTAAACTATGATGCGTTTTTCCCAAAAAATGAGTAAATTTGCACACACAAATTATTCATGAATAATACAAATTACTATGCAAATTCAACGCATTCAATCGGTCTATCTACTGTTGTCGGCTATATTGATGGCTGTGTTTACGTTCTTTCCTGTGATGGGAATTGCCAGCGATAGTGAAATGTTGTCAATAGGGGCAGTTAATGTGTGTGGAATTACGCATGCCATGCCACTGTTGCTTTGCCTTAATGTACTCATCTTCTTAATGGCGCTGATAACGCTTTTCAAGTTTAGTGACCTGAAATTGCAGATGAAACTGTGCAAATTCACGATATTGTTCATTGTTACACTGTTGGTTTGTATTGCAGTGATGGCTTTCATGCGTAGGGCAAATTCGGCGGTTTCATTGAACTGGAGCGTGATACTTCCTGTAGCGGCATTGGTATTTGCAATTCTGGCCCACAAGGGAATCAAGCACGACAAGAAACTGCTCAGCGACAGCGAGCGCATACGCTGATACAAATCGTCATTTATTTAACTTTTCACGCAAGTAGCGACCGGTGAAGCTGGTTGCTACTTGTGCTATTTCTTCGGGGGTACCAGTTGCAACGACTTTACCTCCGGCATCACCGCCATCAGGCCCCAAGTCAATGATATGATCAGCGCACTTGATTACATCCATGTTGTGCTCAATGATAACGATAGTGTGACCTCGGTCTATAAGCTGATTGAACGATTTGAGAAGTGTGTTTATGTCATGGAAGTGTAGACCTGTAGTTGGCTCATCGAAGATAAACATGGTGGGTTCTTGACGTTCAATGCCAAGGAAATATGCCAGTTTTACACGCTGGTTTTCACCCCCAGATAGAGTTGACGAACTTTGTCCAAGCTTAATGTAACCAAGTCCGACGTCCTGTAGTGGTTTGAGTCTCTTAACTATGCGATTCTCCTGACTTTTGTTGCTTTCACCGAAAAACTCTATAGCCTGGTTTATGGTCATCTCCAGGATGTCGTAAATAGTCTTGTCACGATACGTCACGTCGAGAGCATTGTGAGAAAAGCGTTTGCCGTGGCATGCTTCACATGGAATGTTGATGTCGGCCATGAATTGCATTTCAATCGTTACAGTACCTTCACCCTTGCATTCCTCGCAACGCCCACCCGGAGAGTTGAAAGAGAAGAATCCGGGACTATAACCCATCTGTTTTGAAAGTTGCTGTTCGCTGTATAACTGGCGGATTTCGTCAAATGCCTTTAGATAGGTAGCTGGGTTGCTTCGTGACGAGCGGCCTATGGGATTCTGGTCTACAAATTCCACATGGCTGATGCGTTTCAGGTCACCACTTAAAGACTTGTGTGTGCCAGGGGCTTCGCCACCTTCACCGTATTCCCGTGCCAATGCGCGGTAGAGGATGTCGTTGACAAGAGTAGATTTACCACTGCCGCTGACTCCAGTAACAACCGTCATCACTCCTAGAGGGAACTTGACGTCAATGCCTTGAAGGTTGTTTTCGGCAGCTCCTTTCACTTCGATGTAGTCACGCCATTTGCGGCGATGTTTTGGAATGGGAATACTCAGCGTTTTGTTTAGATATTTAGCCGTATATCCGCAGTTGCAGGCACACAAGTCTTCTAAAGGACCTTGGAATACCACTTTGCCTCCATGGCGGCCTGCTTCGGGGCCGATATCAACGATGTAGTCGGCCGAACGCATGATTTCTTCGTCATGCTCGACGACAACAACAGTGTTTCCCAGCGACTTTAGACGATGAAGCACACCGATGAGTCGACTGGTGTCGCGGCTGTGAAGACCGATGCTTGGCTCGTCCAATATATAAATAGACCCAACAAGAGAACTGCCTAACGATGTGGCAAGGTTGATTCGTTGACTCTCACCACCCGACAGTGTCGATGACACACGGTCAAGCGTGAGGTAACCTAATCCTACGTCTTTCAGAAAACTCAGGCGGTTGTTTATTTCTACAATGAGACGACGGGCAACTACCGCATCTTCGCCGTTAAGAGTCAGTGTAGAAAACCACTCTGAAAGCTCAGTAACAGGCATTCGAACGAGCTCGCTGATGGTCTTGTCGCCAACACGAACGTAAGAGGCTTCTTTTTTAAGACGGCTGCCGTGACATGTAGGACATTCTGTCTTCCCGCGGTAGCGTGCAAGCATCACACGGTACTGGATGCTGTAACTCTTGCTCTTTATCCACTCGAAGAATCCGTCAATGCCGTGCCAATCCTCGCCGTTGCCATGCCACAGTAAGTCTTTTTGTTCCCGCGACAGTTTGTAATAGGGTGTGTGTATGGGGAATCCGTTGCGTGTTGCAACGTGTATGAATTCACGTTTGACTTCACTCATCACCTGGCCTCTCCAACACATCACGGCATCGTCATATATGGACAATGTCTTGTCGGGAACTACAAGATTCTCATCAACACCCACGATACGTCCGAATCCCTCACATGTAGGACACGCACCTATGGGATTGTTGAAGTTGAACATCAGGTCAGACGGCTCGGTGAATTTCATGCCATCGGCCTCAAACCGCTTTGAGAATCTATGTTCATGGCGTGACCCGTCAGCACTCCATACAATCAGAATACATTCATCCTGCCCCTCATGAAACGCGGTTGATAAAGAGTCCAGCAATCTAAGTTCGTCTTCCTTGGCATGTGTTACCGCCATTCGGTCGATAAGAAGGTGGTAATCATTTGGGTTGTGAACTTCACAATCTTTGATGATATCTGTAATCTGTATGAACTTCCCGTCTTGTTCCAAGCGTGAATAGCCGCCGTTGATCAGCACATCCAATTGCTGGGCAAATGTGCGTCCTTCTGGTATGACTATTTCGGTCACGATTGCAAAGCGAGTACCGTCAGCATACGAATTTATGACATTGAGTACATCACTGGATGTGTGTTTCCTCACCATCTCGCCAGAGATGGGGGAGTACGTCTTACCTATACGAGAAAAAAGCAGGTGCAGGTAATCGTAAATCTCGGTTGAGGTGCCTACTGTGCTGCGCGAATTGCGCGTATTGACTTTTTGCTCAATGGCTATGGCAGGAGGAAGTCCTTTGATATAGTCGCACTCGGGCTTGCGCATACGCCCTAAGAATTGACGGGCGTATGACGAAAGACTCTCAACATATCGACGTTGGCCCTCGGCATAGATTGTGTCGAACGCCAACGACGACTTGCCTGAACCCGACAAACCTGTAATCACAGTAAACTCACCCAGAGGTATGGTTACGTCGATATTCTTCAGGTTATTTACCCTGGCTCCCTTTATGTCGATGTTTTTGGTGCGCATGAAGCAAATGGAAAAAACATACAAATTTACACATTATTCTTCAATTACCCAAATATGTCGATACCTACAAATGATTAGAGAATAGACGCAATTTTTCCAATTAGGAAATTACGTCATAATGCCATGTGTGACAAGATGATAAGGATAAATTAATATTAGTGTCACATCACAAATGTGACACTCCATTAAAAATCATCCAAACTACTTCTTCAGACTTCTCCCTTTATAATTTTGGCAATTTCTTTACGGGCAGCACTGCCTTCAGGACAGGGCCATAGAGGATAGACGTGTCCCATCTTATCTGCCACATGCAGACTTGCATCCACACCTGCCGCATTCATCTTGTTGTAAGTCTTGACCACATCGGTATAGAATATCTCCCAAGTGCCAGTGTACAAGTCTGTGGATGGAAGTCCCTGCATATCGCCATAGAGGGGTGAAATTATAGGATCGCGTGTGTCAATATCTCCTGCCCAGTCGGCTCCTACTTTCCTTAACACTTCTGCATTAAGGAAAGTGTCGTATTCCTGTAACTTGTCATCGCCTCCCAAAACATCGACCCAAGGCGAAATCAGCACCAGACGGCTTGGTAAGTCAATTGAGTCGTTACGTAATTCCTGCGCTAGAGCGAGGGTGAAGCCACCGCCTGCCGAGTCGCCCATAATGATGATGCGCTTGGCGGGATACTGCCTGACGAGTTGCTGATATAACTGCATCATCAACGGATGGGCATCGCTGGCAGTGTAGCAGTAAAGCAGCGGATAATTGGGCGTCACGATGCCGCAGCCAGTTGAATTAGCCAATTCGGCCATCGCTTTCCAATGCGGCACTTCAAAGTTGTGAAAGTAGGCACCACCATGTATATAAAGTACGACTGGCTTGCTATCGTCTTGTGGTTCCATGTGGAATACCTGCATGTTGCCGACCCTGTATTGACGCATTTCGCGAGGGAACTCTATGCCATCGGGTATCTCAACAGTGCTTTTGTCGGTTTTGTCGCCCTTGGCGTGCTCGTATTCTTCCAAAGTTGTCTTACTCAAGGCATGGCTGACAATGATTGCCTGTGGCGATCGTCCGTCTATCAACCATACTGCTCCGCCAATCACTGCGATGGCGACAATAATTCCCACTATAGTAAGTAGGATTTTCTTTATTAATTTCATAATTTCAAATAGTAATAGTTAATTTTATATCTTATTAAAATCAATCTTCGGCTTCAAAAGTACAAACATTATCTCAAATAGAAATGATTTTGAGCAAAAAACTCACGGAAACGTTCACACACTCAAGCATGGCGGTTAGTGTGACATTACTAGGAAATTAATTCTTTACTCCATGGAGGAGATATGATTATCTAAAAGATTGCGAAACTGATAGCCATCAAGCCCTCATAGACTTTAAGCAACTTGCCGTTTAGCCAAAGTATTGAAGTAGATGCCAGAGTGCCATCTGGATTGTCGTACAATTCCTGGGTAAGCGTGTACAAGTCATCACCATAAGCTATCATTTCAACGACCCTGCCTGAGAAATAACCCTCCTTTTCAGCGCCTATCACAAATTGTTGCGGCTCATCATCGCACCATATTGTTGGAACACACTTTTCCCCAGCTTCATCGATATACTCCAGGCCACCGCTGTAAATGTGCCCATTGCATCTGACGATAGATTGGACCAACCCTAATGGAAAAGTCTGCCCGTCATCTTCATAACAATCAACTGAACGTGGTAGGACATGAGCCTGACGGTCAATCCAGATGATAGGCTCACGACCGGCATAGCCACCAGCAATGAAGTGGTTTTTATCATAGGCATGGATGGCAATGGCTTCTCCTGTGTCAGCGCCATCAGGAAAAGGCAATTTCTCCTTTTCATATAGGCCTTTATGCTCGGTGTATAATATGGGGTAAAATTTTAATCCATCGGAGTAATTTGAAACTTCTGCTCCTACCACATAGCATTTCCCTTCCGACACCGCAATGCCATGATGGGCTGGCGTAAAGTTCTCGCTTTCGTTAAGGCGGAAAATGCCGCTGTTTTTCAGCACATTCGGATAATCAAGCAGGAAGATGTAGTAGTCCCATTTGCCGATGCCGAAAGCCCAATGGTCAACATCATCGATGAAATCAACATGGAGGGTGTTCCACTTGCCGTTTTTCCAATAGCCCACACGATCTTTGGTTGAGACACCCGACACGAAATAATCTTCTCCATCAACAATAATCTGGGTAACGGCATGACAATCTGGAAGAGTCTTGATAAGCTCGCCATCAAAATTGTATATCTCGCCGTTTTCTCTTAGCAACATCACTGTGCGCTTTTCCAATGGCTTTATCGGGTCTATATCCGAATCGTGATCACATGACGACAGCAACGACAAAGTGCAAATCGCCAACAGGAAATAGTATTTTAACTGTCGCAAAGATTCCATGATTCTGTTTGCAAATTTACAGCCAGCCCCTTAACTGGTTGCAGTCGGACTGTTCTAGCGGAACTAATATCACATTTGCCATAATTGTGGTATGATAAGCTGTTGGTTGAAAAGACAGTATCTTTAACTTTACAGTTTCTCCACAATATTATGAATCTTCTGCTTGGTCTCTTCGGTCTTCTGCTCGTTGATATTGGCTGTGACGACACCGATGCTTTCAACATTCCAGTAGTTGCAGATGTCGCGGAACTCGGCTTTGGCTCCGTCATACACATCGGGAGAATAAGAAGATGCAAGCAGCGCCATCTTCTTCACTTTGGCGGGAGCGTTCACGCAGTACATGCGCTGGATAGGAGCCTGAATCTGTGCACAAAGCGTGAAGTAGTAGATTGGCGCGGCCAGCACAAGCACCTCGGCTTCAGCCATCAGTGGATAGAGCTCCTGCATGTCATCCTTTTGTATGCAGGCACCATTGCCCTTAGTGTGACAATACTCGCAAGCCAGGCAACCAGCAATCTTCTTACGAGCCGCGTTCACCAGTATCACTTCATGACCTGCTGCCTCGGCAGCTTTCTTAAACTCTTCAGCCATCCAGGCTGTATTGCCGTTGGCTCTTGGTGAGCCTTGTAAAATCCAAACCTTCATAATCGTATTTGTTTTAAAAAGCTACATACTCTCTTTCAATATCTCCGCGACATCCTCTTTCGTCAGATTCAGATATCCGGCGGGGTAGACAACTGTGGTTTCGGTGATACCGGCAATCATCTCGTTGGTCGCTCCCAGCTCGCTGATGGTGAGAGGTAAGCCTATCTCTAGCATCCAGTCTTTCAGGGCTTGCATACCGCGTTCGGCCACCTGCTCGTCGGTCAGTCCATCGGCATTGATGTTCCACACGTTCTTGGCAAAGCGCACGAACTTGGGCAGTCCCTCCTTCATCGCGCGGCGATAGTATGCCATGGAGACTGAAGCTAATGCATAGCCGTGAGGGGCGTGTGTCCAGGCACCCACGCTATGACCAATCATGTGCACCATCCAGTCCTCCTTCTTTCCTAATCCGATGAGGGTGTTTAATGCCCATGTGGCTGTCCACATGATGTTCGAGCGGGCCTCGTAGTCCTGCGGATTCTTCACGGCGATGCGGCTGCTGTGGATAACAGAGCGCATCAGGCCCACAGAGATATAGTCGCTGGTATTGTCGTCGAAATCGGAGAAGTATTGCTCCATGATGTGGTTCATGATGTCGTATATACCCGCTTTCATTTGGTTCTCGGGCACGGTCATCGTGAACTTTGGATTGAGGATTGAGAACTTTGGCATCAGTCGGCTGTCGAACACGTGACCTACCTTGACGGTGTGCTCTGCATCGGAGATGAACGCTGGCACAGTTATCACCGATGCAGAGCA
>JAGCCU010000084.1 GCA_017651515.1 Muribaculaceae bacterium
CCTGGTTGAGGGTGCTAACTTCCGCATCGAAGAAGGTGGTACTTACAACTTTGTCGTTACCGAGCAACGCGGCCTCAACGCTCCTCTCGTGATGACCGTAAGCAAGGCTACCATCACTGCTATAACCGACCTCAACAGCGAGAACAGTGACAACACTTGGTACAACATCCAGGGTATGAAGCTCCATGGTGTTCCCACCGTTCCCGGTATCTACATCAATGCTGGCAAGAAAGTTATTATCAAGTAATTTTCTTCCCATCTTCACTATTAAAAAGGCGCCCTTTACGGGGCGCTTTTTTTATTGAAACAGCTTAGTGTCAACGCTTTTTCATATCAAGCTCTTATTATATTATCAATAGCATTTAAAATCTACACCCGTAATGTAGTTATGATGAAAAAGCATTAAAATCAGGCACAATTCATAGAAAATTGCCTGAGTTTTTGGTGGGAGAAAAAAATATGAGTAATTTTGCGTGTTTTTTGGCAATTTGTCCCTTGAAGCGGACGAATCATCAACGAAAATAAACACAAAAATTATAACATCAAGAAATGGCAACATTAGAGAAAATCAGGCAAAGAAAGAAAATTCTTGCCATTGTCATCGGCGCTGCATTGCTCGCGTTCATCATTGAAGTTGGAATCGAAGCATTGGGTCGCCAGGCAAGCAACAGTACCGCTGCAAAAGTGGGAAGTGAGAAAATCGACATCATGCAATTCCAGAAGCGTGTAGAAAAGGAAGCCTCTCGTGACCAGAACAACCAGCAGGCTCAGCAAATGGATCAGGCTACACGTCAGCAGCAAGTGCTCAACGAAATGATCAACGAGAAGTTGCTCGAAAACGAGTATGAGGCTGCCGGAATCTATGTCACCGACAATGAAATCAGCGAAATCATGATAGGCAAGAACGCTGCCCCCGCAGCTGTTCAATTTGCCCAGCAAGCCGGAGCAGAGACTCCTGCCCAGCTCTATGAGTTCCTCAGCAATCCTGCAAAGCAGGGTGTTCAAGAGTCGCAAGTGGCCGAACTGCGTGCTGCCTGGGAAGAACTCAAGGAAAACCTTGTGAACCAGATGAAGATTACCAAGCTTCAGATGCTGATTGCAGGTGGTCTGCAGGCAAATGACCTTGACCGTGAGCAGATGATTGAAGACGAGGTCAACACATGCTACGTCAACTTCGTGAAAAAAGACCTTGCATCACTTCCCGATGACAAGTATCCTGTATCGGATCAGGAGCTGAAGGCTGAATGGGACAAGATGAAGGCTAATTTCGCTCTCGAAGAGGAGACACGTACCATTCACTACATAGCCAGCCGCATCGTTCCATCGCCAGCCGACATCGAGGTTGCCAAGAACATTGCTAATGCTGCCTATGTAGCCCTTCAGAAGGGTACCGGCATTGACTCTGTTCGCCTGCTTGGAACCGTGAAGATTGACACTGCCCGTTATGCAGCCGACAAGATTCCAGCCAACATCAAGTCGTGGGTTTCAGGTGCGTCTATCGGTGCAACGATGAACGACACCACCGCTGGAGCCAACAAGCACCGCATGTACAAGGTGATGAACAAGATTGTATCGGTTGACTCAATCATGGTTGACGTATTGGCAGTTCCTGGAGCCAAGAGTGCACAAGATTCTGCCCTCGCTATGCTCAAGGCAGGCAAGGCTATTGCAGATGTAGCAAAGGCTATCAAGGGTGCTCAGGGCGATACCGCTCAGTGGGTACAGGTTGTGAACTATCCCGACTCACTGAAGAACAAGCTGGCTTCTGCCGGCAACGAGTTCTTCTCGCTTATCAGCAATGAGAATGGTGCCCAGCTCGTTCGCGTGACTCAGAAGAAGGCTCCGAAGACATTCTTCACTGTAGCTACCGTCACTCACGAGGCTTATGCCAGCCAGAAGACCATAGATGATGCACGCAACAAGCTTCAGGACTTCCTGAATGCCAACAAGACAGCCGAGAACTTTGAGAAGAACGCTGCCAAGGCTGGTTTCAATGCCGTAGAGGGTATGGTCACTCCTAGCACTCCTCAACTTGGTCAGTCGCCTTACGGTGGCGGCATCAAGGAGAGCCGCAAGGCCATCAAATGGGCGTTCGACAGCAAGAAGGGTGAAGTATCACCAATCTTCAGTGAAAACAACGACTATTTCATCGCCGTTGCTCTTGACGACATCTATTCTGGAGGCTATATGCCCTATACTGCCGAGAATGTAAAGAACATGCTCACTACCCGCGTTCGCAATGCCAAGAAGGCTGCTGAACTGATGAAGCAGTATGAAGGCAAGGCCAAGGATCTCAACGGCTATGCAACCCTGATGGGCGCCAAGGTAGATACCACTCAGGTGGTATTTGGCAGCAACTTTGCCAGCAAGCTCGAGGATGAACCCGCCATCATGGGTCGCATCGTTGGTACCAAGCAGGGTGAAGTTAAGCTGTGGAAGGGTGAGAACGGCGTTTATGCCTTCCAGGTAGTGAAGGTAGAAAAAGCTGCTCGTGTTCCCAGCAAGGAAGAGCTGAACCAGCGCTATGCTCAGCAGCGCGGCGGCATTGCAGCCAACCCACAGGCTATTCCCGCCATTCTGGCAAAAGCCACTACAGTGAAACGTTCGCTGATTAACTTCTATTAATCCAATAGTTAGTTAGATCTAAACCCCAATCGGGTTAAAAAAACAGCAGAGAGATTTCAACTGCATAGTCGAGCCACGATTTTTGTGATTTTTCATGAAAATCGTGGCTTGTCTTTTGTCGTTTGCAAGAAAATGACTAAATTTGACGATTGTATTGCAACTTCACGAAAAATGAAAACCATTAACGAACTGCAAGACGAGATAATCGAAGAGTTTGAGCTCATCGACGATTGGATGGACCGTTATGCCCTCATCATCGACATGGGCAACGAGTTGCCACCCCTTGACGAACAATACAAGACTCCTGAACACCTGATTGACGGTTGCCAGAGTCGCGTGTGGCTGCACTCAAAGATGGAGGACGGCAAACTGCATTTTGATGCCGACAGTGATGCGTTGATTGTAAAGGGCATCATTGCCATGCTCGTGCGAGTGCTCAGCGACCACACCCCACAGGAAATACTCGACTGCGACCTACACTTTATCGAGGCCATAGGGCTACAGGACCATCTCTCCCCCACCCGAAGCAACGGACTTGTATCGATGGTGAAACGCATACGCACCACTGCGCTGGCATCACTGCCCGATGAAGACGAAACCTCCGAAACTGAATAATCTAAATCCAATTAAATAACCAAAAACCAAAAAATTATGTTTAAAAACCATCCCAAAGGATTAATACCCGCCGCTCTGAGCAACATGGGCGAGCGTTTCGGGTATTATATCATGGCAGCAGTGTTGTCACTGTTCCTATGCTCTAAGTTCGGCCTTGCCGATGAGAAAGCATCGCTGATTTATTCTATTTTCCTGGCAGCAATCTATGTGCTGAGTCTGGTCGGTGGTATCATAGCCGACCGCACCCAAAACTATAAGGGTACCATCATGACCGGTATCATTATCATGGCACTGGGCTATGTGGCGCTGGCCATCCCCATCACTGCCACAAAGGGCACAATGACAGGCCTGTTGGTACTTACGGTATTGGCATTGGTTCTCATTGCCTTTGGTAACGGCTTGTTCAAGGGCAACCTACAGGCTATCGTAGGACAGATGTACGATGACCTTGAAGCCGAAGCCGCAAAAGAAGGCCCTGAAGCATTGAAAAAAGTACAGGGCCGTCGTGACACTGGCTTCCAGATTTTCTACGTATTCATCAACATTGGTGGCCTCATCGCTCCATTCATCGCTCCATTCCTGCGCAAATGGTGGCTGGGTAGGTTCGGTTATAAATATGTCGCAGAGCTTCCAGCACTGTGCCATCAGTACATCGAAGGAGTTCTTCCCGCTGACCAGATGTCAAACTTGCAAGAATATATGGTCAAGGCCGGTATTGACGGTGCAGCTTCGGTAGATGCTTGCCAGAACTATCTGACAGTGTTCAACCAGGGCGTTCATTTTGCATTCATCGCTTCGGTAATTGCCATGCTTATATCCTTGAGCATATTCCTGGCCAAGAAAGGTCTGTTCCCCACTCCAGGCAAGAAAGAGGCTGCTGCTTCGGTCGAACTCACACCCGAAGAGAAAGCAACTATGGCCAAGGAACTCAAACAACGTCTCTATGCTTTGTTTGCTGTGCTCGGTGTCGTTATCTTCTTCTGGTTCTCGTTCCACCAGAATGGTGTATCGCTGTCATTCTTCGCACGCGACTTCGTAATGAGCGACAAGCTGCCTGCTGAGTTGTGGCAATGTGTGAACCCGTTCTTCGTAATTGTCCTCACCCCAATAATCATGCTCATCTTTGGATCGCTGAGCAAACGCGGCAAAGAGATTTCCACTCCCCGTAAGATTGCCTACGGTATGTTCATTGCGGGCTTGGCATATTGCTTCCTTGCCATTTACTCTTACACCGCAGGATATCCTTCGGGTACCGAGTTCAAGCAGATGGATGCAGCTACAGTAATGAGCATGAAAGCCGGTCCATGGGTCATGGTTGCAACCTACTTCCTGCTCACTGTGGCAGAGCTGTTCATCTCACCATTAGGACTGTCATTTGTTTCTAAGGTAGCACCGAAGACAATGCTTGGCCTCTGCCAGGGACTATGGCTCGGAACCACCGCCGTTGGCAACTTGTTGCTCCCCATCGGTACAATGATGTACAACAAGATTCCATTGTGGCAATGCTGGACAGTATTTGTGATTGTATGCTTCATTTCAATGGGAGTGATGCTTGCAATGGTCAAGTGGCTTGAAAGAGTTACCAAATAACAACCTTAAGCCTGACAGATATGTTTGAAAATCAACCGAAAGGTCTATATGCTTTAGCGCTTGCCAATACTGGCGAGCGCTTTGGCTATTACACGATGATAGCCGTTTTTGCACTGTTCCTTCGCTCCAACTTCGGTCTTGACCCAGGTAAGGCAGGCCTCATCTACAGCAGTTTCTTGATGCTGGTGTATTTTCTGCCCGTGATAGGCGGCGTACTCGCCGACGTGTTCGGTTACGGCAAAATGGTCACCACCGGCATTATGATCATGTTCTTTGGGTATGTGGCGCTTTCGGTGCCATTGGGCGGTGACACAACCGCATTGTGGGCTATGATGGGCGCATTGCTGCTCATCAGCGTCGGCACCGGTCTGTTCAAGGGCAACCTTCAGGTCATGGTGGGCAATCTCTACGACGACCCGCAATATGCCGATCGCCGCGATGCTGCATTCAGCATCTTCTACATGGCTATCAACATCGGTGCCATGTTTGCCCCGACCGCTGCAGTAAAGATAATGGAATATGCACAGACACACCTTGGGGTGAGTGAAGCCGACAGCTATCACTTTGCTTTTGGTGTGGCGTGCCTGTCGCTCATCGTGAGCATTGCCATCTACTATGCTTTCCGCAACACTTTCCGCCATACCGAGTCCAGCTCGATGAGCAAGAAGAAGAAAGACGGCGTAGTGGCCGACAATCTGCCCAAGGGTGAGACGTCACGACGCGTGGTGGCACTTATACTGGTGTTTATCGTGGTAATCTTCTTCTGGATGGCATTCCATCAGAACGGACTCACGCTCACGTTCTTCGCCAACGAGTTCACCGCGAAGTCATCGAGTGGTCTGCAGAGTATGGCTTTCGACGTATGGAACCTGGTGGCCTGCATCTTCATTGTGTATGCACTGTTTGCGCTTTTCCAGAGCAAGACTCAGAAGGCGAAAGGCATTGCCGGTGGCGTGATTGCCGCAGCGGTGATTTTCCTTATCGCGCGCTACTTCATGCTGCCTGAGAGCACCAAGCTTGACGCACCTATCTTCCAGCAGTTCAATCCCTGCTTCGTGGTGGCTCTTACACCCGTGAGCATTGCAATATTCAGCTGGCTTGCCAACCGTGGCAAGGAACCCAGCGCTCCTCGCAAGATTGCCTATGGTATGCTCGTCGCTGCCGTTGCCTATGTAATCATGGCAGTTGGTTCCATAGGCCTGCTCACACCCAATGAGCAGCAAGCCGCCGGTGACACAGCGTCGCTTGTATCTCCCAACTGGCTTATATCCACCTATCTGGTTCTTACCTTCGGCGAACTTTTGCTGTCACCAATGGGCATCTCATTCGTTACTAAGGTTGCTCCTCCCAAGCTGAAAGGTTTGATGATGGGCGGCTGGTTTGCTTCTACTGCTCTGGGCAACTTCCTGGTGAGCGTTGGCGGCTACCTGTGGGGAGACCTGCCACTGTGGCAAGTGTGGTGCGTGTTCATCGGCCTTTGCGTAGTATCGGCCGGATTCATGTTCATTATGATGAAACGCCTGGAAAAGGTCGCGAAATAACAAAAACAATAGGCCTGAAAGAAAAATAATTACCATTTTATTTACAAAATAGAATTATTTTTTATAAATTCGCAGACGAAAAACCTAATTACAATTGTTATTTAATAACGAGCATGGAAAGAATAGACAATTTAGACCGCAAGATTTTGGACATCATCATCAAGAATGCACGCATCCCATCAAAAGACGTAGCTGAGGCATGTGGGGTGTCGCGTGCTGCTGTCCACCAGCGCATCCAACGCATGATAGACGACAAGGTGATTACCGGAAGTGGCTACAATGTAGACCCTAAAGTGCTTGGTTTTTCCACATGCACTTACGTTGGACTTCAACTTGAACGCGGATCAATGTACAGAGACGTGGTACCTGAATTGGAAAAAATCCCCGAAGTAGTGGAAAGTCATTTCACCACAGGCAGCTACACGATGCTCATCAAGCTCTATGCCCGTGACAACCAGCACCTGATGGAATTGCTTAATGACCGCATACAGCACATTCCTGGGGTGATGGCCACCGAGACACTAATCTCGCTGCATGAGAGCATTTCCCGTTCCATTCCGATCTATCATAATGTCGAGTAGGACTTTACATGTTCATCAATACAACGAACCGCCCCAGAGAGTGAACTGCACCCCAAAAGTTAGACAAAAAACTTTTGGGGTGCATTATGTATCGAAAACATTCATTTGAAGAGAAACTTAATCTCGTTAACCAAGTATTATCTGGTACGTCATTGAAGGGCCTATGCAGAGGTTATGGCATA
>JAGCCU010000085.1 GCA_017651515.1 Muribaculaceae bacterium
AAAAACGAAGAGGATACAAGACTTTCTCATAAGATAAATTGGATTTTGAGGTTTTTCTTAATTGTGCTGCAAAAGTACATATTTATCTATTAAAACAAAATATATTTGGCGAAATAATTACAATTACTTACCTTTGTGGCAGTAAACCCTAAATTTGTATTTAATATGAAAAAAACTTTTGTGACAATTGTGTTGGCAATGCTTGTTGCTCTGAGCGTTGCTGCTGCTGATTATGTGACGATTACAGGTACCAGTGTGCGCCTGCGCATGAAGCCTTCGTTACAGAGTGAGACCCTTACAACATCGGCAGGTGTGAACATCCATCCCAAGAAGGGCGAAAAGCTGGAATGCCTGGGCGATGCCGGTGATTTTTACAAGGTGAAGTACAAAGGCAAAGTGGTGTATGTCTCCAAGAAATTTGCCGTAGCTGATGCAGCTCCTGTTCAGACAACTGCCAAGCAGGCCGACGGACAGCGTTTTGTAGTAGTGACGGGCACTGGCGTGCGTCTGCGTCTGGAACCATCTCTCAATGCCAAGACCTTACAGCGTGGCGGTGTGAACGTACATCCCAAGAAGGGCGAACGCATCAAGCTGATGGGCGATGCCGGCGACTTCTATAAGGTGAACTACCAAGGCAACTATGTGTATATCCACAAAGATTACGCTAAGGCTGAATAAACACCATTTTATTAGGCTATACTACAAAAATGAGTTCCCGATTTTCGGGAACTCATTTTTTATATCAGAGATATGTTTGTGCTTACTTGATGTTTGGCTCTTCCAGACCCAGGCCTTTCTTCTTGTCAATAACCTTGAGTAACAGACCCAGTAACAGAGCGGCGATTCCAAGGCATGCAAGCATAACCAATGGCCATGTGTAGTCAAACTTCGTTGGGTCGGTAACGTCAGGATTGGTCTTGTCGAGAACCTTGCCGATCAGCAGTGGGAACAACCATAGACCGATGTTCTGAATCCAGAAAATCAGGGCGTAGGCTGAACCGATCACCTTGGCATCAACCAGCTTGGGTACGCTGGGCCACAGCGAAGCAGGAACCAGCGAGAACGACGAACCAAGCACCAGAATGGTAACGTATGCGATGATGATACCACCTACGGCATTGCCCTTGAACATCGGCAATACGAATGCGAATGTCAGGTGGCATGCAATCAGCAACAGAGAGCCTAACACGAGCATTGAAGCTGCTTTGCCCTTGTGGTCGACATAGCTGCCCAGAATGGGGGTAATGAGCACTGCCAGCAATGGGAACACAGCGAAAATTGATTCAGCACTCTGACGCATGTAGCCCATATAGCAATACACAATCAGGGCGATAATTGAGATGCCGAGAAGGCTGTATTTCTTGCTCTTGTTCTTCATGAAGTTGCTGGCGAAGCCTGCAGCTGCCACGACGAGCATGATAAGGTACTGCACGATAGTCACTGTAGAACCAGCCCAGAACGAATCGGCAGCCGGCTCAGTCAGTGTCAGGTTGCACTGGAGCATGTTAACTGCATACTTCTGGAAGGGGAAGATAGCTGAATAATAAAGAACGCACAGCAGCGCAACGATCCAGAAACCGCTGTCGGAAAGAATCTTGCCAATGTCGCTGATCTTGAATGGATCGTCTTTCTCCTCGGCTTCTCCAGTCTGTGAATCAAGCTTCTTGTCCATGAAGAAGTAAACGATGAACATCATCAGAGCGATGCACAGCAGCACCACACCGAAGGCTACCGAGCGGCTAACACTCACTGAGCCGCCTAACTTGGCAAAGAACGGCGAGAAAATCATACAGGTGGCAACACCCAGACGGGCCAAGGCCATCTCTGAACCCATTGCCAGAGCCATCTCACGGCCCTTGAACCACTTAACGATACCACGGCTAACAGTGATACCTGCCATCTCGCAACCACAGCCGAAAATCATGAAACCAACGGCAGCAAACTTAGCCGAAGCTGGCATGCCCTCATAGAAAGGTGAAACACCCAGTTCTTCAAAGATAGGGATGTAATTCAGGTGGTTAGTAAACCAGGTTTCCAGCCCGCTGCCCATGAAGCTTTCAGTCACGGCATACCATTTGATTAGTGCGCCTATCAGCATCACAGCTCCCGACAGCACCGCCGTGAAGCGAACGCCCATCTTGTCGAGGATGATACCCGCAAAAATCAGGAAGAAAACAAATACGTTCAGGAACACCTCACTGCCCTGCATAGTTCCGAACGCGGTTGAATCCCAGCCGCGAGTCTCTTGCATTAGGTCCTTGATGGGAGAGAGAATGTCCATGAAAATGTAGCTGCAAAACATGGCTAGTGCCAAAAGCAGCAACGCTGTCCAGCGCATTGCGGCTGAATCGCGTAGTGTAGTCTTAATTTCTTGTGTCATAAGTATGTGAAATAAATTTTAATGGTTTTAATCTCTTGTATTATAGACAGATGAAATAAAAACTAAATAATATTCTGAAGGTCTTGGTTTCATTTATTAATGCAAAATCAGTTTAAGCTGAAAGCATAATAAAACGAAGTCTTTCATTTTATTTGCCGAAACGAAACTTAATTTCGCGATAATTATCGCAAAATTACAACACATCGCTCAAACCGCCAAATTTTTTTCATATGCGTAGTTTTGTCATAGCTGGACTCAAGCTCAAAAGACTATTAAATATTAAAATATTTTTGAGTATGGATTGTTTGATGTAATTTCGCAAATTAATAATCTGATACTAATCGCGGACACTTTTTTAATGTGTTTGAATTGTTTACTTTCTATATGAAGAAACTTTTTATTGTATTGGTGCTTGCTGTCATTTTGTTTTTGCAAGCTGTTGCAAATCCAATTTCCATATCGCAAGCTAAGGGTGTGGCTGAACAGTTTTTACAGCGATCATCTTTGATGAAGGCTCCGGCATTGTCTGGCAGTGAGTCATTGACATTAGCTTATAGTTCACCGATGGAAAATGGGACAAGTGACTATTATGTGTTCAACCGCTCTAATGGCGGTGGTTTCATCATTGTAGCTGGCGATGATTGTGTGTTACCGGTGCTGGGATACTCTGATAACGGAGTTTTCGATTTCGACCAACTTCCCGAAAACCTCGAGTGGTGGCTTGGAGAGTATCAGAGGGAAATCAGATTTGCGCAATCGATAGCTGCAACGCCTCGACAGATGCCTATTCTT
The DNA here is from genome assembly GCA_017651515.1 of Muribaculaceae bacterium. Lineage (GTDB taxonomy): Bacteria > Bacteroidota > Bacteroidia > Bacteroidales > Muribaculaceae > Sodaliphilus. The sequence goes on from JAGCCU010000085.1 coordinate 3,173, forward strand.
GACAGCAGCGTGGCACCTTTGATGAAAACGACTTGGGACCAAGGCGCACCGTACAATAACTTTTGTCCTACATATCATGGAGGCAATGACCATGCGGTGACAGGCTGTGTGGCTACCGCCGTAGCGCAGATAATGAAGACTCATGATTGGCCGCCAGTGGGTGAGGGTAGTGTGACCTACGACTGCAACGTGAATGGCGAACCTGCAACGACACTATCGGCTGACTTTAGCCAAATAGAATTCGATTGGGGAAACATGCGCAACAATTACGGTTTTGGAAATTCGAGTCAAACGCAGAAGGATGCCGTTGCCACGCTGATGAGTGCTGTGGGTATTGCCGTTGAAATGATGTATGGAGCTTCTAGTGGCGCATATTCCATAAAAGCTTTGGAAGCACTCCGTGACCATTTCCGATATGATAAGGGCATCGCATTTAAAATGCGAGACTTCATGCCGCTTGACGAATGGGAACAGATGCTGCGTGACGAACTTGATGCCGGCAGACCAATTTATTATGCCGGTGCATCAAATCACAGTGGAGGTCATGCCTTTGTGTTTGACGGATATAACAAGGATGGTTATTTTCACGTAAACTGGGGATGGGGTGGTCGTTCAGACGGCTATTTTGCATGCACGGCCCTCAATCCATCGTCATCACCTGCAGGCTTCAACAGCAGTCAGGAAGTAATCGTAGGCATTCAGCCTGATAATGGAGGAACTCCTGTGTTGCAGCCGTTACAAGGCTATCTGTCGTATTTCATGACAAAAACACCAAACGCACATCTGGGCGATGAAGTAGCTTTGAGAATGGATGATTATACCTTCCTTGGAGAGGGTGACATCTCTCAACTGGACTTTGCTGCCACGTTGCTTGACGAAACAGGCACTCAAATGCTTGCCTCGTTGCATATCACCGATGTTGAGTTGATGAAGGGATACACATATTATTTTGGAGATGACGAGCCTGTCAGCCTGACTCTGCCTGAAAACCTATCGGCAGGCACCTACCGCCTTGTAGCTGTTTACAGTCTTGACGGGATGCAGACCACAATACCATTTGTGCGTCCTGCCGACAGTGCCGGATATGTTGAGATGACAGTGACAGCCAACGGGATGGTGACCTTTAGAGATGCTGATGCTCCACAGGGAATTCTTCAGTTGATGAAAAACATAGAGCCTGAAGCATTGTCAATGCCTGCCGACGATATCCATGCATCGGCACTGGTAAAGGCTGTAGGCGGTTTTTATGACGGAGAGTTGACGGCTCAAGTACTCACCAAAAATGCAGGAGAATATCAGGTGATTGGAACGGCGAATACTAATGTCTCAATCCACCATGTGGGAGAACAGAAAGTGGTGAATTTCCTCACGTCAGTTACTGCACAGGAAGGTGATACCTGCTATGTTGCAATAGTCAACCCTGAAGAAGGCACATCATATTGGGGAGAACCTCAGGCGTTCGTAATAGGTGAATGGCCCGAACCAGTGCCGTCGTTTTTGAGTCCGACAAATGATAAGCAGTTTGATTTTGGCAAAGTGCTGAAGGGAACTACTAAAGTTGATACCATGATGGTAAAGGGAGAGAATCTTAAAGGCAATGTTATTCTTTCAATCACCGGACCAAATGCCAGTCGCTTTAGGGTTAATCCTGCAACCATCACATCTACCAATGCCATGAAAGGTGCCAGTGTTACAGTAATTTACTCGGCATTGGTAGTGGGAGACCATGAAGCTCAGTTGTTGATTTCAGGCGGTGGGGTAGAAGAAGGACTGTCGATTCCACTAAGTGGTTCTACCTGCGAACGTGGTGATATCAATGCCGACGGAATGATTGACGTGGAGGATGTGAACGAAATCATCAATCTCATACTCGGTCTTAAGCCAGATGATGTCATTCGTATTGCCGACATGAACGGTGATGGCATAGTGGATGTGGAGGATGTGAATGCTATCATAAACATCATTTTGAAGCTATAGTTTTTAGAATCCGATAAAAAATGTTGAGGGTGGGCCAACAAACAGTGGCTCACCCTCAGTAGTTTTTTTGTATCGGGACAGGTTAACTTATCCCTTAATTGCAGCGACACCAGGAAGAGTCTTTCCTTCGATGGCTTCGAGCATTGCGCCACCACCGGTAGAAACGTAGGATACTTGGTCGGCAAGGCCAAACTTGTTGACTGCTGCCACCGAGTCACCACCGCCCACAAGTGAATAGGCTCCATTCTTTGTTGCTTCGGCCACATACTTGGCAATCTCACCAGTGCCGTGTGCGAAGTTCTCGAACTCAAAAACGCCTACGGGGCCGTTCCACAGAATGGTCTTGGAGTTGAGGATGATCTCTTTCCAGTTCTTTAGTGATTCTTCACCGGCATCCATTCCTTCCCATCCATCGGGTATGTTGAATATGTCAACAGGCATGCGCTCAGCATCGTTGCTGAAATCGTTAGCAGCGATAGTCTGTACGGACAAACTGAGGTTCACGCCCTTCTCTTTAGCAGCAGCCATCACGTTGAGAGCTTCTGGCATCAGGTCGTCTTCATGAAGCGATTCGCCAATATGTCCTCCTTGTGCCTTGATGAAAGTGAAGCCCATACCACCACCAATAATGAGGTTGTCAACCTTGTCGAGAAGATTCTTGATGACTGCAAGTTTTGACGATACCTTGCTGCCGCCAATGATTGCGGTGAAGGGGTGCTGTGCATTCTTGAGCACATTGTCAATTGCAGTTACTTCTTTCTCCATGAGGAATCCAAGCATCTTGTGGTCATCATCGAAATAATCGGCAATGACAGCAGTAGAGGCGTGGCGACGGTGTGCCGTACCGAAAGCGTCATTTACATATACGTCAGCATAGCTTGCCAGAGTCTTTGCAAACTCAGCTTGTCTTTCCTTCATTTGTTTTTTGGCATCGGCGTATGCAGGGTCGTCCTTATCAATGCCTACTGGTTTGCCTTCTTCCTCTGGATAGAAACGCAGGTTCTCAAGCAGTAGAACTTCGCCTGCATTCAGGGCCTCGGCCTGTGAAGCGGCATTGGCGCAGTCGGGAGCGAATTTAACGGGTCGCGCAAGAGCTGCAGCCACGGCATTGGCAATCTGACCGAGTGACATTTTTGGGTTTACTTTGCCCTTGGGTTTACCCATGTGTGACATGAGGATGAGACTTCCTCCGTCATCAAGGATTTTCTTCAGTGTGGGAACAGCGCCGCGGATGCGGGTGTCGTCGGTAATCTCACCTTTTTCGTTCAGTGGTACGTTGAAATCAACGCGTACGATGGCTTTCAAGCCAGCGAAGTTAAAATCATTAATGTTAGCCATAATATTTCCTTATTATAATATAGAGTTTTTTCGAAGTGATTGGATTGGACCTAATCAGAAATGCAAATTTAGTAAATGTCGCGCTAATATGTGCAACAATGTATCAAAAAAAATCCTAACCTCTCAATATTTACTACCTTTTGACAGGGTTGGTGTCAAAGTTCGGCTTCTTTTAGTTTCTCAGCATTTTCTGCCACAATAAGGTGATCGATGCAGTCTTGGATATCACCATCCATGAACGCTGGCAGGTTGTAGATGGTATATCCGATGCGGTGATCTGTAATGCGTCCTTGTGGGTAGTTGTAAGTGCGGATTTTCGCCGATCGGTCGCCAGTAGAGACAAGTGTCTTTCGGCGGCTTGCGATGTCATCAACGTATTTTTGATGTTCATGGTCGTATATGAACGTACGCAGTCGGGCGAGTGCGCGTTCTTTATTCTTAGGCTGGTCGCGAGTCTCGGTACACTCAATTAAGATTTCCTGCTGCTCTCCTGTGTTTGGGTTAGTCCACATGTAGCGCAGGCGTACGCCCGAATTCACCTTGTTTACGTTCTGTCCGCCTGCACCTCCGCTTCGGAAGGTATCCCACTTAATTTCACCCTCGTTGATGTGTACGTCAAACGGTTCGGCCTCTGGCAGTACGGCAACGCTCGCTGCCGATGTGTGGACTCGTCCTTGTGTTTCAGTGACAGGAACGCGTTGCACGCGGTGCACGCCAGACTCATACTTCAACGTTCCATAGACATTGTCACCGGTGATACTGAAGATAACCTCTTTGAAGCCGCCTGCGGCTCCTTCGCTGCAACTAGACATCTGCACGTTCCATCCCTTTGTTTCACAATAACGGGTGTACATGCGTGCCAAGTCGCCGGCAAAAAGTGCTGCCTCGTCGCCGCCTGTGCCACCGCGTATTTCAAGCACTACGTTCTTAGAGTCTTCGGGGTCTTCAGGGATTAGCAGCAGCTTGATTTCCTCTTCCATTTTGGGAATTAATGGTGCTCCGTTGTCAATTTCCTCACGGGCCATGGCGCGAAGGTCTTCGTCGCTTTCGGTCTCAAGCAGTGCCTTGGCATCGTTGATGTCGGCTATCAGCTTTTTATATCGGTTAGTGGCATGAAGCAGAGTCTCTAAGCTCTTGTATTCCTTGGTGAGCTTCACATATCGTCGCTGGTCGGCAATCACAGCCGGGTCGGTGATCAGCGTGCCTATTTCCTCAAATCGTGCGTCAAGTCCCTCAAGGCGTTGCAGTAAAGCGTTATCGGCCATATCGTTTGTAGTCAATTATTAAAAAACTCTGCAAAGTTAGATATAATTCCCGATTTATAGGCCGCCCAAGATAAAGAAACTGATTTTTTCTTCACGACTCCTGTAATTATTAGTGAGCTACAAACTACGAGTGGCTGACGCACACATTATTTAGACTATAAGAAACATAAGTTTCATAAGGGTTGGCGACTTGTTCGATAGGCAAAGTAACTCATGTACTACCCCAGAAGAAATGCAACGCTTTTTCGATAGCCTATGATTTACACGGTAGAGTATTAAAAGAGTGCCGATAGCACTTTGCGCAAGTGGAGGAAGTCTAATACGAGCCTCTTCACGAAGTGATGGCTATTTCTTTTTGTCTTCCAGGAAACGTCGCTTGCGGGCACTCATCGGGCGGGCCTCCTTAGCAGCCTTGGCAGCAGCACGGGCGGCATTCTCGGCACGCCGTTTCTTGGCCTCGGCCTGGCTCTTCCTGCGCTTGGCGTCACGTGCACGGGCTGCTGCCTTGAAGCTCTCCTTACGCTTTTCACGTTCCTGCTTCTTTTGCTCTTCGCGTTGTTCTACTTCGGCTTTGCGCTGAGCTTTCTCCATTTCCTTGCGCTCAAGGATTCTTGCATGATATGACGGATTAGAGAGCAGATATTTGCGTGATGGCATTGCAAGCAGGTCAAGGGCTAGTTTAGACACCTTCCGGCGTGCATACCGCCAACTCTTGCTCACCGCCTCGCAAACCTTCATGCCGTCCGACAGCACGGCTTTAGCCTTGTGCAACCCATCCTCAGTCAGCTCCATTTCTATAGAAAGCCGCCGGCCATCAATACTACGCACAATGCTGTCAGCCTGTGACAATAGGTTGAGGTTGCGCGGCTTGTGGCGGAACAGATGCCGGCATTCATCTATTATATACTTGGAAATAAACCACTGACGCATGTCGTCGTCAAGCGTGGTCACATAGCCATAGATTGCATAGGTGAAGATGTGCTTGTGTGCCTGAATGTCGAAATTCTCACCGGCGCGGGCAAATTGCCACAGCCGCCACTCGTCGAAGTGTCTTTCTAAGCGTTCGTGGGTGAACATGTTTCCCAACACATGCTGCAGACGCTTGCCGTCGCCGGCGGCATAGCGGTAAAGCACCTCGCCCACCAAGCCTTTGAACACATACATCCCTGCAAACACATAGCGGCTGTTGCCCTTGCCCTCAACTGCATAATACGAGCTGTGGGTGAGCACCTCACGCAGGCGGGCTTGGGAAAACATTCGCCGCAAGTCGGCAAAAAGTGGGTCGTCCCACTTCCTGAAATTGTCTCGCGGACGGGGCTGCTGCTGTATTAGTTCCTCTTCCATCGTGGCACGGGCAGAAGGAATCGAACCTCCACTGTCGGGGTGGAAACCGACGATCAGGCCCCGAAAGCCTGTGTGCTACCTTTACACTATGCCCGCATATCTTTCAATTGAGCGGGTGACGGGAATCGAACCCGCGCCTGCGTACTGGAGGTACGCCGAATCAAGATCTGAAGTCTTGCGTGCTGCCATTACACTACACCCGCGTTTTCCTGGCAAAATAAGTGCAAACCGAGCGAAAAGCCAAATTTTGGAGCAGCGAAAGCAAATAAAGTTGATTTTTTTGCTGAGTTTCCCGAGCAAGCTCGCCTACCCGTAGCCTTTCGCGACAAAATAAGGCGAAGCCAAATTTATTTGAGTTTTTCCGAGGTGAAGCCTAATTTCGCCTATCGCTATGCAAAATTAGTGCAAATTGAGCACAGAACAAAATGAAAAACGAAGTTTCTTATTTTTTATGCCGGAATTCCGCCTAATCGCCGTGTCCGCACACCAGTTTAGACTATAAGAAACATAAGTACACATAAGATTATAATAGACTATAAGTCCCATAAGAGCACATAATGGCTGGCGCCACTTGTAGCTCGTAGCTATTGCGGCGCCAGCCATACATCACCCTTGTAATTATCGGACTTTCACAAATTTTATAAATAATGTATTTTATATTTGGAAAATTCAAAAACTTTTTCTAAATTTGCTCACTGAAAATAATAATCGGGTCGTTACGACCGGCAGACTTACTGACGAAGGCACGGCAGGAGGTAGCGTTTATCTGCGTTCACAGCCTGTCGCAAGAAAAGGAAGGCTCGGTCACGACGGTGCAAAGGCGGTGAATGGAAAGCGTGACTTATTAAGCTGTATAGGGATATGCAGGCAAGTTGGCATGGCTGCCGCCTGTAGATAGGCACAACAGACCGACGTCGTGACGCAGATGGGTCCAATCCTCATCTTCCGAGGGGGTCAATGCCCGTGTTGGAGCAGCACCCAAAAAATACATGAAAGAATTATGCGTTGAAACAAATTGGCCGGATTCGGCCGTAGTATCAGGACATCGTTGACGGCTTGCGGGATAGGGAGTCTGCTTCTCTCGTCCGCTTGAATTGTGCCGGCATGCGGCATCGTCTCAGGCACGGTGGCGGTGGCGGTGCTGGCTTCGTGCGGCAGCGACAAGGACGAGCCCACGCCCGACCCACCCACGCCTACCGACATCACAATCAGCGGGCTGGAAAACCTGAGGCACTCATCACTGAAAGTAGATCAAGAAGTGAATCTACTTAATTGAATAACTTTCTGAAATTGAGCAAGCCTTGTAAAGGTGAAAATAGAGATGGATTGACAGACAAAAGAAATATCGGATCCATATCATTATGTACCTCAATATCCATGAATATGTAATATCGTCCTGACTGTAAAGGACAATAAAGGTACCACTCAGGATTACAGGGTAGACAACGTGACAATCAAGGCATTGGAATACAAAGCTATGGGAATAACCAATCTCAGACCAGTAGATATATTACCAATTATATGACAAGTAGAAGCATGAGATAAGAATGCGTATGACCACATAGAACATCTAAGAATAGCTGAAGCTACAAGAATTAGAGATATGATGTGGAAATATGGTGCAGGTAGTCATTCCCCTGCTGAATACAAACAATTAATGAACAGACTTCACATAGGAATGTCATGAGAACAGCCCATTTGATACGATAACTACGAACTTATTGAAGAACGAAATAGTCAACCAAGCAATCATGCCCATGAAGAGTGGAATATACTAAATAGTTTGATTGACCACGCAAACCTTCAAATACGAGGAACTAATTCTCTGGATAAAATATATAACATAACCCAGAACAATCCCAATAATATATATATTTTTTGATACTCTGTTCCTTTAGAAAAAGATAAAACATGGTACCTCAGCATGTGAAATTATTTTGAAAAACGAAAAAAACTATGCAAATCACCAAACTTTATATTATTTGTCGCTTGATGAAATATAGGAACCTCTTGATGATATCTAAGAAATAAAATTTATCACGAAGATGTTACTTGAGATGAACACTGAGTTTATTGATTACCATCAACTACAAACGGACAAAGTAATAATAATCAAAACAACCACCTAATAGTTTCGATTTGAACAAATGCGAATGGAAATATAGATCAAACTAATGAAATATATGAAAGTAGTAAATATCCAGTATGATTTCACAATAATAATCTATTTGCTTGACGTACATTCCCAGCTCATTCCTATAACACATGAAAAATTGAAGCAGAAACATGAAAATATGCTACTTCTTACGTTAATTATCTAAATACTGGAGTTGCTGGTCTATGTTTTCAAATGTTTGCTGAGGTGCAAGATGTAGATCAGTTATTGAACATGATCAGGACATCTACCGACCTTAGGGACCACATTAGATTTAACTGAGAAGACCAGCCATTAATTCTGATGAGCCCTGCAGGATTCTTTAAGAAGTACTGCATGCCAAGCGGTCTGCCCACCCTGGTTAACACATCAGAGACGGTCTCCCTTAGTAAGGGGTATTACAAAGGTGTAATATTCGATATCCCATGAGCCGAAGTAAAAATTAACTGACAATGGACAACTTATAATAATGCTAATAAACCCATAATCAAAGCACAGAACCCATTCAGCTTAGAGTGGAGGATAAACGGTGACCTGTGCAGGAAGATGGGATACAAATGAAAAGCTGCCGCAGGTAAGGTCATCGTGGTCGATGACCAGTGGAACGGACTCAATATTTCCAGCGACTTCAACGTGAACATACAGTAATACCCTTCTGGTAAGTTTCAAATCGACTCTTATGAACAGCAACACAGTAAATCAGCAAGATAACCATAAAGTGAAGGATAACGGATTCTGAAAATTCGCGGAATACATTTATAGTGTGATCCGTGATGCTGCATCGGACATTCTGTACGTTCCATCCCTTTGTCTCACAATAACGGGTGTACATGCGTGCCAGGTCGCCGGCAAAAAGTGCTGCCTCATCGCTACCTGTGCCACCGCGTATTTCAAACACTACGTTCTTAGAGTCTTCAGGATCTTCAGGGATTAGCAGCAGCTTGATTTCCTCTTCCATTTTGGGAATTAACGGTGCTCCGTTGTCAATTTCCTCACGGGCCATGGCGCGAAGGTCTTCGTCGCTTTCGGTCTCGAGCAATAGCTTGGCGTCGTCGATATCGGAAAGCAGTTTCTTATATTTATTGGTTGCTAGGAGCAGCGTTTCCAGGCTCTTATATTCCTTTGTGAGTTTAACGTAACGTTGTTGATCGGCAATCACGGCGGGGTCGGTGATAAGTGTGCCTATTTCCTCAAACCGTGCATCAAGCCCTTCCAGTCGTTGCAATAATGCGTTATCTGCCATAATAGTGATAAAGGTGTCGTTAAAAATCGTGCAAAGTTACGATTAAGCGAGCGAAATGTCAAAATTTTGAGCAGCGAAAGCAAAGGAAATAATATTTTCTTTGCTGAGTCGCGAAAAAAATTAAGGACGAAGTCAAATTTATTTAAACTTTTCCGAGCGTGAGTAACTTGGGCGAAGCCAACGTTACGATTAAGAGAGCGAAATGTAAAGAAAAACTTGCTTTTTATTCACATTGCCGAGCGAAAGAAACTAATTCAGAAACTAATGGTACATTCTTTGCCGTGATTACCAAAATAAATGTGTAAATTTGCGTCAGACAAAAAAACATATATTATGAGTACGATTGAATTAATAGTATTAGCGGTGTTGCTCGCAGTTATAGGATGGGCAATACTGTATTTCAAAAGAAAAGAGAAAAATGACGATCTTAATCCTGAAAAATCAGAAGCATCTGAAGTTCAGGATTACATTGCCATGCATGGAGAGCCTGGCAATGTTATAATTGCCAATCCGCTGATTAATAATGAACTGAATGGCGTTATTCTAGTTTATGAAAACAACATAGTGATTGGAGGCCAAAAAGTTGCGCGCACTGAAGTTGAGGATATTACATTCAACAATGCCTCTGTTCCGTATCTTAACAATCAATATCAACTTGTTGTTACAACTCGTAATGAGTCACAGCCAGTGGTTCGTATGGCTCTTGGCGAAGACGTCAATTGGGCTTCAGAAGTTACTACCCAGCTGAGTGATGCTTTGCGAGGTCTTAACCAATGCGCAGCTACAGACTAAATCAAAAAACAAGGTCACGGAGTCGCCTTGCTGGAATGCCTGGCACTCCGTGACCAATATAGGTTTGTGTGTTTTTCAGGGTACATTTTTAAAATGGGAAATAATCCGAGTTGTTTTCACGCATTTCTTTGCGTGCAGCCTCTTCGTCTTCATTTGAATTGATGGCCTGTTTCATTTTGTTTATCCATCGCATCTTGCTGCTGCGTTCGCGGCAGAACATTGAAGTTGTTCCGGCTGCGGTTTTGTCAAACGCCATGTGGTTGTCAATCGACATTTTTGCGGCTACTGCCTCTACGTCGTGGTCGGCACCGATGTAGGCAAACATCCATCCTTCGTCCTTGTACTGATCAATGAGTTTCTTGATGGTTTTTCCGTCAAACTCTCTTGATGCATTCTCATAACCATCGGTGATAATGGTCACAGCTACGGCTACGAGCTGGCCTGTTGTGGCTTGATGCACGTGCGTGATGGTCTGTCCAACGGCGTCATAGAGCGGTGTCATGCAACATGGGCAATAATCGTTGGCTGAAATGTCATGAGCCTCGGCAATGGGTGTCATGTCGTAGATTTTTTTCAGTTCACATCCGCAAAATGCCACCAGTGTTACGCGATTGTCCAGCGAGGGGTCTTTAAGCTGAGCACAGCGAATGGCAGCAAGAGTTTCGTTTACACCACTGATTGCCTGCGGAGCGATGCTGGTCATCGACCCACTTTTGTCTAAGATAATAACGTTGTAGATTGTTGTGCGTTTTTCGGCATTGACGTTGGTTTGTTCAGGTTTTGTGTCCATAACGTGTGTTTTTAAAAATTAATAAAAAAGTAGTTTTTCTGGTTGATTTTCAACTATTGCGATTCACATTTGTCTTGATAGACGCAGGCGAAATACAGAGTTTAAGAATCAAATGATGGCATTTAATATAGCAAAAACCGTGCCAATTAATTCAATTTAGGTGTATATTATTTATATAATTAAAATTATATTTACGATAATGTTTATTTGGTGAAGAAGGGCAGTATGATTTTCATTGCACGCCAAATGAAATTTTTGAAGAAAAGCAGAAAAATTTTGCTGAAAAGAAAAAAAGTAGTAATTTCGCAGCCGATTTCAAGACAGCTGACAACGAGCGACTCGTTTAAAGCCTGTTCTGTGACATGATCGTTGAAACTTCGATGTGCTGGTTATGATGCTAAGTGCCAGTCATAAAGCGTAGGACGATATCCGGTAGCCGTCATCAAAAATGCGGCTCTACATAAAGCAATAGTTCACCCCGAGGGGACTTGTCGATGCCTTCTCACATCGCATTGAGTCTTCTTGTGAGTGAAAATCGCGCTGAATATTGTGCTATGCGAGGCACGAGGCAGTCTGACTTGAAACCAAAGAGAGAGTTTTAACCGATTACACTAACCAATGGATAAAATTAAAGAAAATGTCTAAGGTTTGTCAAATCACTGGAAAGAAGGCGATCACTGGTAACAATGTGTCGCACTCAAAGAGAAGAACTAAACGTAAATTTAATGTGAACGTGTTTAACCGCAAGTTCTATTGGCCCGAAGAGGATGTTTGGATTCGTCTTACCGTATCGGCATCGGGTCTTCGCATCATCAATCGCATAGGACTTGACGCAGCGTTGAAGAAAGCTGCAGAGGAGGGACATTTAACTGAATTAAAAGCACTTTAAACCACTCGAAGAATTATGGCAAAGAAAGCAAAAGGCGATCGCATTCAGGTGATCCTCGAATGCACCGAGCAGAAGGCTAGTGGTGTTCCCGGAATGTCACGTTACATTACCACCAAGAACCGCAAGAACACAACCGAGCGCTTGGAGCTCAAGAAGTACAATCCGTACTTGAAGAAAGTAACTGTTCACAAGGAAATTAAATAATACGTTTAGAATATGGCAAAAAAATTAGTTGCAACGCTCCAGACCGGTGAAGGCCGCAATTTCAGCAAGGTCATCAAGTTGGTCCGTTCGGCCAAGACTGGTGCATACGTTTTTGAGGAGCGTATGGTCGAGAACGACAAGGTTCAGGAATATCTGAAGAAGTAAGATAACTCCAGTGACATGGTCGTGTCCTGTGACATGACCTATTAAGAAAATATTATTTTTAGCCCTGTTGCCAGAGTGCCGCAGGGCTATAATGCTAAAATATAATACTACTATGGGATTATTTGATGTGTTCAAGAAGAAAGATGGAGAAGAGCAGGCTGTTGTAGTGCCTCAGTCGGAGGAAAGTTCGTTGCAGCCATCAGCTCCATCTGAAGAATCACTAGAGCAGAGTGAATCAATTACTGCTGAGGAACAAACGCCTCAATCTGCTGAAGGCAAAAAGTCTCTGCTGGGCCGCTTCTTTACACGTGAAAAGAAGGAGACACTCGACAAGGGTCTGGAGAAAACCAAACAGGGCCTGTTTGCTAAGATTGCCCACACCGTTGCCGGCAAGAGCACTATCGACGACGATGTTCTTGACGACCTGGAAGAGGTATTCATCACCAGTGACGTGGGGGTAGCCACGACCATCAAAATCCTTGACCGCATACAGGAACGGGTAAAGAAAGACAAATATGTCGGCACTAGTGATCTCAACGACATGCTGTGCGATGAAATCACACAGTTGCTTGCTGACAATAACAATGCCGACATGGAGGATTTCCATGTGCCTGCCGACATGCGTCCTTATGTCATCATGGTCGTGGGCGTTAATGGGGTGGGTAAGACAACAACCATTGGCAAACTCGCCTATCATTATAAGCAAGCTGGCAACAATGTCGTACTTGGAGCTGCTGACACATATCGTGCTGCAGCAGACGAGCAGCTCGAAATCTGGGGTCAGAGAGTTGGCGTTCCTGTCATCAAGCATAATATGGGCACCGATCCAGCCAGTGTGGCATATGACGCAGTTGCAAGTGCCAAGGCTCAAGGTGCTGATGTGGTGATAATTGATACCGCTGGCCGTTTGCATAATAACGTTGGTTTAATGCGTGAACTTACCAAGATTAAAACCGTTATGAAAAAGGTGCTTCCCGAAGCACCCAATGAGGTTCTGCTGGTACTTGACGGTAGCACAGGCCAGAACGCTTTTGAGCAGGCTAAGCAATTTGTTGCTGCCACCGAAGTAAATGCACTTGCCGTCACAAAACTCGATGGCACAGCTAAGGGTGGTGTGGTCATTGGTATCAGCGACCAGTTCCAGATTCCTGTGAAGTATATCGGCCTCGGCGAGGGTATCGAACACTTACAGATTTTCCGTCGCGAGGAATTCGTGCGATCACTTTTCGGTAAATGAGACGAAATCACATCAACGTAATTTCGCTGGGATGCAGCAAGAATTTAGTTGACAGCGAACACCTGATGCGTCAGCTTCGGGAGGCTGGCTACACGCTTGAGCACAACCCCTCGCACGTGAATGGCGAGATTGTGGTTGTGAATACGTGCGGCTTCATTGCCGATGCACAGGTTGAGTCCATCAATACTATCCTTGAACTTGGTCAAGCTAAGCGCGAAGGGCGCATTGGTAAACTTTTTGTGATGGGATGTCTGGCCGAACGCTTTATGGCCGACTTGGTAGAGGAATTGCCCGAGGTAGACAAGTTCTATGGTAAATTTAACTGGAGTGAGCTGCTTGTTGATTTAGGCAAGTCATATAATCGTGACTTAGCAGGCGAACGAGTACTCACCACGCCCAGCCATTATGCTTACCTGAAGATTTCGGAAGGATGCAATCGGTTTTGTGCTTTTTGCGCAATCCCCCTTATCACTGGACGCCATCATTCGGTGCCTATTGACGACGTGCTTGGTGAAGTACGGAATCTAGTTAGTAAGGGTGTGAAGGAGTTTAACGTGATTGCTCAAGATTTGTCGTCATACGGTCTGGACATCTATGGCGAAATGCGTCTGTCGGAGTTGGTAGATCGCATGGCTCAGATTGATGGTGTGGAATGGATTCGCCTGCATTATGCCTATCCTACGCAGTTCCCCTACGATTTGTTGCCCGTAATGGCTCGTCATGATAATGTGTGCAATTATCTTGACATTGCTCTCCAGCACATCAGCGACAAAGTGTTAACCAATATGCGCCGTCACATTACTCGCCAGGAAACACTCGACTTAATTGCGCGTTTACGCAGTGAGGTGCCTGGTATCCATCTGCGCACCACGCTTATGGTGGGATTCCCTGGTGAAGGCGAGGAGGAGTTTGATGAGTTGCTGCAGTTTGTACGTGAGGCTCGGTTCGAGCGCATGGGGGCATTTGCCTATAGTGAAGAGGCTGGTACCTATGCTGCAGATCATTTCACCGATAATATACCGCAAGAAGTGAAAGATGATCGCTTACAGCGGCTAATGAGTTTGCAGGAGGAAATTTCTCAGGAGATTCAGTATGAAAAGGTTGGTCAGACTCTTCGCGTGATTATTGACCGCGAAGATGAAGATTATTATGTGGGACGCACCCAATGGGACTCTCCCGAAGTTGACCCTGAGGTGTTGATAGAGAAAACGCAGCCGTTAGCTTTAGGCGAGTTCTATGATGTTAAGATTACACAGGCTCTTCCTTTTGAACTTATAGCTGCTATATAAATCAATTTTAAAAAAACATACATTTGATTACTGCATTGTAATTTCAACGTGGTGACCGCCTTGTCCATGCCCTATGGTTCGTCCTATGGCATGGATTTTTTGTGCGATGATGTTTTGAGTGTGTGCTGGAGTGTCATTTGCCAAGGGTTTCCCTGGATATAGTTCATATAACTGACGGTATTCACCATCAGTTACATTAGGCATAATTACATTTGCACCAGCCTGTAATGCCATGATGCGTCCTTGTGGGTGCAGGCTTTCCATTGCCGTCGTAGCAGGAATATTGATGTCTGGAAGTAACAAGCGCATTACAGCCATAGTGCGCAAGGCCATTTCCAATGTTCCTCCAGCTTCCTTTGCCAGTGGCGTGGCAGGGTGGGGAATGAACGGCCCGATGCCAGCCATATCCACAGCTATATCTTGTAGGAAGAGCAGGTCGTCAGCAATAGATTCGATGGTCTGCCCAGGAAGGCCAACCATAATGCCTGACCCGAGTTCGTAACCTAGACCTTTGATAATCATGAGGCATTCATAACGATGCTGCCAGTTCATGCCAGGATTAAGACGATGATAAAGCTCTTTGTCAGTGGTCTCGATGCGCATCAGGAAACGGTCAGCACCCGCATTGCGGAAATCCTTATAGTCACTCTCACTGCGCTCGCCAATGCTTAAAGTAAGGGCTACGTCAAATTTCTTTATTGCTTCTATAATATGGCATAATCGCAAAGACGTGTAGTAAAGATCTTCGCCAGACTGAAGGACTATGGTCTTGAAGCCAATGTCGGCAGCCTGTCGTGCCGTTGAGATTACTTCATCATCAGCCATGTGATAGCGTTTTACACTGCTGTTGCTGCGACGTAGGCCGCAGTACAGGCAATCGTTGCGACAGATGTTTGAAAACTCAATCAGTCCGCGCAAGTGTACTTCGTCGCCAACGTTTTCTTGTCTTACCTTATCGGCTTCATTAAATAGTTCTTGAGCTGGCGTTGTGGTGAGCAGATCAATAATCTGCTTTTTGTTTTGCATATGGCTGTTAGTTTCCATTTCTACGTTTATTGTTTTATTATGGCCGCAAATTTTGTGCTGATATCCACAGGGGTGAGCAATATGTCATCAGCCTCAATCTTTTCAACAGGACATATTGAAAATTTGCCATTCATACCATGCCGTTCGCCCAAGGCGGCTGTTACTGCACCCATAGTCGTGCGCATATTCAACTCTACACAAGGGTTGATACCCACGTTACCTTCAGGCATGTGAAACAGCAGCATATCCACTCCAAGGAATCCTTTGAAGTGTGGTTGTACGATTTCATCTATTATTTTAATTATGGAATCTTCTACTATATGAAAATCAGGGTATTGCATCGTTATAATGCTCCGCAATTCTGTTCGTGGTTTTACAATGCCGGATTTATATTGCAGGTGAAAGTCGCTCTCGAAGATTGAATATCCAGTAATAGTTGTCATGCCATGATTACATTCCATTTCAACGGCAAAATCAAGCGTTCTTTCAAATGGTACTTCGCATAGCATTGAGCCTTGGCGATTCAAGGCGCCTTGGCAACGTTGGATGAAATCCCGTCCATTTGGATCAAGGGCGCGATACACACCACGTCCGCTGCCGCTCCACGGTTCCTTGGCATAGCAACCTGGATGTTGGAGGGCGAAATCCTTGATTAATTCAATATCATCGAGTTCGACAGGTGATGGACAGAATGTGATGCCAGTTATTTCAGTCAAACGTCGGTGAATGTCTATTGTCGTCCGTCGGTGAGCCAACTTGCGTATATGCTCAATATTGCTTTTACTTGGCAATAAATCCTCGTTTGCTCCCCATGTAATTAATTGCTTGCGTATGGCGGGATTCCATCCCCAGGGTCGAAAAGTGACATTGTCCAAAACAGACAAGTCATTTTTCGTTATTAGCTTCACTTTCAATCCCTTGTTTTCCACCCATTGTTGCCATTTGTTGGAGTCGCACAATACGCAGTCTCCATCATCAGCTAGCCAGCAAGGCAACAGTTGCAGGTCACGTCGCAACTGTTCGGCTATCGGGGTGGGAGTGTAATATTCACCACCATTGGCAATGGCGAGGTCATTGTCGGGATTAAAGTAGAAGACGTTCATTTATCCAAACAAATAGCGAAAGGCTTCTACAACTTTTGACACTTCAATGACTTTGATACCCAGTTTGTCCGTCTTGATGCCTTTGAGGTTTCTTGCTGGAACTACAATGCTGTCAAAGCCAAGCTTTGCAGCTTCGGTAATTCGCTGTTCGATGCGCATGACTGGACGGATTTCACCTGAAAGTCCTACTTCACCGGTGAAGCATATTCCTTTGTTTATTGCCATATCCACGTTACTTGATAGAGTGGCGCAGATGATGGGAAGGTCCATCGCTGGATCGTTCACTTTCAGGCCGCCTGCAATATTGAGGAAGACATCTTTCTGTGCAAGTTTGAAGCCAACGCGTTTCTCGAGTACGGCAAGGAGCATGTTCATTCGTCGTTGGTCAAAACCGGTGACTGAGCGTTGGGCCGTTCCGTAGGCAGCCGTGCTTACAAGCGCCTGCACCTCAATGAGAAATGGGCGCGCACCATCCATAGTCACGCCGATGGCTGTTCCTGACAGAGGCTCGTCGCTCTGCGAAATCAGCATTTCACTGGGATTGGTCACTTCGCGCAAGCCGTCTTCCTTCATTTCATAGATTCCAATCTCACTGGTGTTACCAAAGCGGTTCTTTATTGACCGCAGGATGCGGTACATGTATTGTCGGTCTCCTTCAAATTGTAACACGGCATCGACAATGTGCTCAAGCACTTTTGGCCCAGCAATTGAGCCTTCTTTATTGATGTGTCCTATAAGTATGACAGGAGTGTTAGTCTCTTTGGCATAACGCTGAAATGCCGCGGCACATTCACGTACCTGGCTTACGCTGCCAGCAGCGCTCTCCAGTTCATCGCTAGCGATGGTTTGGATAGAATCCACGATAATCAAGTTGGGTCGGTAAGCAATGATGCTGTTGAAAATCGTCTCGAGTGAAGTCTCGCACAGCAAGTAGCATTCACAGTCCATATTGCTTCGAGCAATACGGTCAGCTCGCATGCGTAACTGCTGGGTGCTTTCTTCGCCTGATATGTATAGTACTCGACGCGAACGAATTCTGATGACGTTCTGCAGCACAAGTGTGCTTTTCCCTATTCCAGGTTCACCGCCAATAAGTACGATACTCCCTGGCACCAGTCCGCCGCCAAGAACGCGGTTGAGTTCGCCGCTGGGCAGTTTGATTCGTGGCATTTCCTCTGCCTTGATCTGAGAGATTTTGACTGGAGTCACAGGTGTGTGCTTGTTGTCATCGTTGCTGAAGAATCGTTTGTTGCCAGCTGGTTTAGTAGCAACACGTTCTTCAACAAGAGTATTCCATTCTCCGCAATTTGGACAACGCCCCACCCATTTTGGTGACTCGGCACCGCAATTTTTGCAGAAGTATGTTGTTTTTACAGTCTTAGCCATATATTGTTAAGTTCTCAGTTTTCAGTCATCAGTTGTCTGTATTCCGAGTCAAAGTGTTTGTTTATTGTCTATTAAAAACTATTTAATGAAATTCTTCCACCAGTCACGCGCATTTTTGTCTTTCAGTCGCTTGGCCGATTTATTTAACTCTTTGAAAATCCAAGATGCTGTTTTGTTATCAAATGATGTACCTGCATGGTTGTAGCCCAGAATCATTATTTGCCATATGCAGTTGGCCTCTCCCTCGTCATGATGACGGTAAAACCATTCCATATTATGGCCTTCTCCTTGTAGCAGGAGTCTGTGAATGTTCTCTTTATAATAATAGGCACTCCAAAGATCAGCATCGGGAACTCCCATCATGTTTGTACGTCGTTCAAAAAACTCTCCAAGTTCAGCCCATTCTTCCATGGTTTTATCTGAAGCAGAAACAGGAGCATAGAGCAACTGCATTACCTTGAGTGATAATTCATTGAAATCTGGCGATACTCGTTTCTGGCTTTTTGCAGGCAATTCATTGCCAGCTTCATCCAGCTCATATTCTATTTGAGAGGCTTCACACAAAGGCTCTGATTGCTCAAATTTGCCATCGGACATTATCACATAAGGGCTGGTGACAGTTATCCAATGCCGCATATGAGTCTCACCCAGGGGTTTCATTTCATAGCTATAATTTCTCACCACAATTAAGCTATCGCTACTAATAAATAAGTTGGCTTCGCCTTTAGGAACAAACCAGATGTATTCATTGTCCCTTTGACTACGCAAAACACGGATATCGCCTTTAGTAGCTACAATCATACCATCGATAAATTGTCCTTTAGCATCACAGGAAGCAACATAGGTTTCTTGACTATTGTCACTTGAAAGTGATATACTCACAATCGTACCTCCATTGCCTGTTGCAACTTGATTGATTATTTGGGCTTCTGCACCGTCAAGGTGTGACTTGCCATCCAGCACAATTTTACCAAGTAGAGCATGCGCCTGTTTGTTTGTAATCGTCTGGCCGTTGGAAACAATGGAGATAAGTATGAACGCAATTGTAAGAAAACAGAGCTTTTTCATGACTAAATTATTTTAGAGAATTCCTCATAAGTTCACTGATTGTTATGGCTGCCGCAACACCCACATTGAGCGATTCACTGCCTCTGCCTTTGTGAGGAGCAGAAGGAATAAGCAGTCGTTCGGTGGTAAGCTTTGCAACTTTGTCAGATATTCCTCGGCCTTCGTTGCCAAAGACCACAAATCCTATTGTCGATAACTTCTTGTTATAGATATTCTCACCATCAAGGAATGTTCCATAAATGGGCAAATCGTGATATGTCTCAAGCAGTTCTTCTAAATCGGTGTAATGTACTTTCACTCGTGAGATGGCGCCCATGGTGGCCTGAACAACTTTGTGATTATATACATCCACCGTGGTCTGATTTGCAAAGATGTTACGGATACCGTACCAGTCAGCAAGGCGCATGATGGTACCTAGATTGCCGGGGTCTTGGATATTGTCAAGCACAATGTTCATTCCGTTGCGCACTTCATCCTCAGTGAAAGTGCGTTTTGGTATTTCATATACCGCCATTACATCGCTGGGAGTATCAAATTGAGACATTCGTGCCATCTGTGACTTGGGTGTGATGACCATTTTGTCGTAGAAGCTGGCGGTGCCAAGTTGTTCATACCACGAGCGGGTGGCAATAAGCCAACGGCAGTTGAAAGCATCCCACGTATCTCGAACGCATTTTGTTCCTTCGGCAACAAACAGCCCTTCTATGTCTCTGTGTTTTTTTGAAGCCAGCGAACGCACGAGCTTAATTATGCCATTATTGATGTCAATCATGAGTTGAATAATTAATAATGGCAAAGGTAGTGTTTTTTTGCAAAATATACAAGAAATGATTTGTAGGCGAGACCGTGTTTTTCGCCATGCGCCACAAGATTGACGACATGAGGGCACGCAACACCTGCATGGACATCATGCGTGAGGTGTTCCGGCAGTTCATGTCGAAGCTCATACTGGAGAAAACCAAACTGGAGAACCACTGCATCTATTTGGACCCGCGCATATCGTTCAACGAAATTGACCGATATTTCTTCAGCGGGTGCGCTTGCGCTTATTTCCAGATTGCAGTGGACGTTTACACCGACCTAAGACTCAACCCCGATGAATGGGAATAACATCACCGAGCAACAGGCGCAGAAAGAACGAGAGAAGTTCGTCACCGCTTTCAATGACACAA
>JAGCCU010000009.1 GCA_017651515.1 Muribaculaceae bacterium
GGCGAAAAAGTAGAAAATCCCCCATTTCATCGATAAAACGAAGCCCGCTGTTTCACGGTGGGCTTTGTTATTTTACGCCATGAGACAGCCCGAAATGCAAGTTTTGCAGAATTGAGACAAAGATTTGTAGGAGCGAGACACCTGTCTTCTGAGTTTGCCGTACCTTTGCCGACGCAATCGAAACCACAAAGCGTATGGAAATAAATATCATCCTCAGTGTAGCCCTCGCCTCCGCCATGATTGTGGTCGTGCTGGTGCTCGTGGCTGTCATCGTTTACCAGCGGTGGCAGATTGGCGACAAGAACGCCACGCTGGGCCGCTTCATCGACGAGAACGAAAAGATGCGTCGGAAGATAGAGCGCATGGGTATTTTGTAACTTTTTAATACGTTTATAATAAATAATGTGTACGATAGCGACAAAAAATAAGAAAATACAGCTCACAATAAACGTAATTCGCAGAAGAATGCGTACCTTTGCACGCGAAAGCGTGCCTGAACAGGAACGCATAGCATCGGAAGCGTTGTGCTTTTTCCACACCGAGAACTTCGACAACTCTCATGAGAATATGGAAAAACAAGGACGTTCTTCCCTTGGTGTTGATATCATTGGGCCCGTTCCATTGACTTCATACAAGGGTGTGAGCTGTTCTTCTAATCTTTTCTCAGGCAGTCGAAGGCCATCGGTGGATTAGTGGACACAGAGTCACACCTTCTTTTGTCGTGCTGTATGGAACAGGAAACCAACATACAAGAGAATAACAAATAACAGTATTAATCATAAAAAATTTCACTTTTATGAAAAGCTTTATTACTACTACATTTGTGCGGGCTGGCGGATGGCTGGCCGGAGCAAGAAGAGTGAGGGCGGCAATGACGCTACTCATGGTGCTCACGACCGCCTCGGCGTGGGCACAGACTGAAGGGCCGTGGACGTACTATTCACATCGCTATGGTTGCTGCGGCGCCGGCGATATCCCTAACATACCTTTTGGCGGCCTGGGCAATGCCACTGCCTGGAGTAATTACAATCTCTATCTGTACCATGACGGTGACGGCATCGGCTTCACGTCTGATGGAAAATCTGCGTCCAATTCCAAGCATGGCGTATTCTCTATTTATACGCATACTGAGAATGTTCCGGCTTACACGCGAAAGGTTCTGATATGGAGCTATGAATTGAGGGCGAAATCCGACCATTATCAGACCACAGCCTTATATGCCAGAGACAATCTTGATGCGCTACAGAGCACGTGGGTAGATTTCACTGTGCGATATACAGATGGGAGCGGATCACAGTATCTTTTGAGTCGTATGACCCAAACTTGGGCGGGGACGAATTCTCAAGGGGATACAAAAAACTTCCAGTTTGACAATAGAAATTCCGGCTCTGCGAAGAACATGACTTGGGCATTGTTGCTGACACATACCATCGAAAACGCCGGCAGTGGTAGATCTGTGCATCAATGGGGCGGTTTCAAGAATATCAGCTACTCATGGGAGAATTATTACTATAAATATATTACCTTCAACAGCAATGGCGGCAGCGGATCCATGTCGAAGCAGACCATTGAGAATAGTGGCAATCTGCAGGCCAACACCCTGACCCGCAATGGTTACTACTTCAGTGGATGGAACACCAAGTCAGACGGCAGCGGCACCGCCTATGCCGACAAAGCGACCATCATTGCTAATTCTGATCAGAAAGGTAACGTAGAGCTGTATGCACAATGGGTGAAGATAGCGGATGACCTGCAGGCTAATTTCAGTCAAACTGAGCGCAAGGTTACACTGACATGGAAGGTGAAAAAGGGTCTGCCAAATGGCACATTTTACATTTATCGTAATGGCACGCAGATCAGTTCGCAGTCGTTTACGTCCATTAATAGCGAGTCCGCAGACTTTTCCTATGAAGATACGAATACAAAAACAGAAACCAATTTCCCTTACGAGACCGATGTCAACTATGATGTCTATTTCGTGTTGAGCGGAGGCTCAATGCGCGATGACTATAAAACATCTGTAACGGTGAACACCACGCGAAGGGTTCCGGTGAACAACTTAAATGCCTTTAGACAGAACGACCGCATCGTATTCACTTGGACATCGGACGGCTATCCCGAAAATTGGGGCAATCAGTTCAAGATTTATGTGGATGACGAAACGGAGCCTATCTATACTATTACGCCGACAGACGGGCAGACGAGTTTCCAGTGGGAGCACCGCACCACTGACAAGCACAGCGATCGTCAGAGCTTTACAGACGCGACGACTGGTGTGCCTTACACTGAGGAGCCGCTGAACGCCTGCACGCCACACAAATACCACATCGTGGGTGTCATCGGCGACAAAGTGCTCAGCAATACCAAACCGCTGACCAACCAGGCTATCGGCACGGGCACCCTATTCTACTCGCTTGATGCCACCAAGGGTCCCTATCCCGGCACGGTGAAGCTGCAGTGGCACGTCAATCGGCAAGGCTCCACCGCAGCCAAAACTTACATCGTGGAACGTCGGCGTGCAGAGAAGGACGACGAGGAGTGGGTGACGCTCTACCGCACGTCGAGCGATGAGGACTACTTGATGTACACCGACGACACACCGCTGCCTGGCGTCTTCTACAAATACCAAGTGACGGTGCAGGACAAGTGCGACGACGGTACCATCATCCCCAATGATATCACCGACATCGGCTTCGCACAGACAACGGGCACCATGAGCGGCCGCATCACCTTCGGAGCGACGGGCAGCTCGGTGGCAAACGTGGATGTGTAGGCCCGCAGGACGGGCGCGTCGGATAATGCAGAGGAGCAGTACCACGCCATGCGCTTCACCGGCA